>SXIH01000001.1 GCA_005772895.1 Bacteroidota bacterium
GCCTTCGAACATCTTCGATGCTATAACAACCAGTCGCTAATATTTCAAATGCCCATTTGATTATTGGCGCAACTTTATTAGGGGCTATATATTTTCTCCCAAATTCATCTGTTTTATTATCATAGCCTCTTGGGGCACTTGCCATCCATCTGCCTTCCTTTTTAGCTCTTCGCATACCCACAATAACATTCAAAGCACGTCTGTCGTTTTCAACTTCAGGAGCAGCTAAATAGAAAGCGAGCATAATTTTATTTTCAGGAACACCCATGTCTAAAGGCTGCTCGATTGCTTGAGGCTCAATTCCATAACCATGCAGGGTTTTAATCATTCCGTAAGCATCCGGAGCGTTACGAGAAAATCTGTCCCATTTTGTAAAGATTAATAAATCTGCCTTTAACTTTTTATCTTTTAACTTCTTTAGAAGTCGGTTAAATTCCGGTCGATTAAACGTTTTTGCAGAATAATCCTCCCGAAATACATCTACTACCTGAATCGATTGGATTTCGCAGTACTTAATCAAATATTCTTCTTGGTGCTTCAAAGAATAGCCTTTATCTGCTTGCTCATCAGTTGAAACTCTGATATAAACGATCGCCTTTTTCATACCGTTTCAGTTTTAGGAGTTTCTTTTAATTTGCTAAATTCTAACTCCCTTCGGTGGCGTTTAGAGTATATTTCGTAATCCAAATCCGCTATTAAATAAAGGAATTCAATTGTGCTTAATACCTCGTTATCGGTATATTTCAGACCACCCTTCTCAAGGATAGTCTTGTGCTTCTTTAGGGGTAATTTTTCCATTTTTATTGAAAAGATCGGAACTTATAGGAAAATGCCGAATTTTAGAAAAAAGCAGGAAATGGCATCCTTTACCCATTCAGAATGAGTTAAGCGCACAGAAATAAAAAAAAGGCGAAAATCGCCCTTTTTTTATACTTTTAACCGGAATTTAATTATTAAAAAAACTCGGTTTCAATCGATGAAAACCCTCTCAAATTTTAACTATTTAGCCTCGGTAGTTTCGGCTGATTTTATGCGTTCCCATAATTCCGGTTCATGCTCTAAAACGCCCATAAAGTCGAGAATTAGCTCTAAATGTTCGTTAAATTTGTTAGCAGTTTCCCCGCTTGGCACCACTAATGATAAAGAGCCTTTCGAAAGATTGGCTCTTTTCATTTTATATCATTTGCACAAAATTTGCACAAAAATCATCCTCTAAACATCAATAAAATAGTACAGTTTAAAATTGACATTTTTGATATAATCTGCTTCCGATTTTCAATTTGCTGTATATTTTTTGTAGAAAACACTCACTTCGTAATAATAACAGTTAAAACTCCACGATAGTGTTGGGTTTTGCAGTATTTGACAACATTTTTCTGCCGAGCAAAAAAGTATCCAATTATTATATGAAAATTTATTTAAAATTCACATTGAAATTTTGCAGAACTAGTTTAAAGTTTTAAATTAGCTATGAATTACTTGAGCAAGTAATTTTCGTATTCTTACGATTGAGCTACTCCCTCAATTTTAAAAAATAAAGAAAATTTATTCTCGAAAAAAATTATTATTTTTCGAGGTGTAATTGTATTGTTTTTAAATTAATAAAAATTTCTGTAACTCTTTCTGGATAGACTGTTTGAGATGTTTGCGTTTTAAAAATTTGTTCAAAAGTAATATTGTTTAATAAGATTATTTAGATTACCTATGCCGCTCAAATTTTTATAATCTATTCCAAATGAAAAAAAAATTATCAACCTCCGCAATGAAAAGTATTGCAATTGCAATCATTTTTTTATTCAGTAGCAATGTGTTTTCTCAAACAGTACCATTGGGAACAGCCCAGTCATTTGCTTTGTTGTCAGCTGACAGTATTGTTTCATCTGATTCTGTTATTATATATGGTGATGCGGGAGCAACCTCATATGTTAGCAATAAAATAACTGGAGGTACTATCTATACTGGAACCCCTGAAGTTGCAACAGCTCTTATAGATTTGACTGCTGCAATGGTTTATTGTACTGCTCAAAGTGGAACAACCATTAGTGGTTCACTTGGTGGACAATCCTTAGCAGCTGGTGTCTACAAAATTAATACTAGTGCGATACTTGATGGAACATTAACATTAACTGGAGATACGAATGCTGTTTATATTTTTAATATCACTGACTCACTGATTGCACTAACATCTTCTGGTGTTTTTAGAGGTGATGTTCGAGCTGAGAATATTTTTTGGAATGTTAGTAAAAGTGCAGTAATTGAAAAAGGCGTTGGCCTTTCTGGTATTGTAATGGCTGGACAAAGAACTTCTATTGATAATGTTAATTCAGGGTTTGCAGCCTTGCTATGCTTACAAGACATATTTATATCCAGAACAATTGACATGCCTGGTGATAATATGTTTTATTCGAAAACTTTTCTTTCTACTATTTCTAGTTTAATGTTGTTGCCTTCATGTTCAACATCTCCTCCATGCAATCTTATATGCAATCCAAGTTTTGAACAGCTAATTACTCCATCAGGATCTCCCTCATTTTGTGGTAGTAGCATTGGTTTGAATGGTATTACATTAGGATACTCTGCATCATGGTCTAATCCTACTTCAGGTTCTACTCCTGATTTGTATAATACTTGCAATACTTCTGGTTGGGCTGGAGTACCTAATAATTATGCAGGGTTTCAGGCTGCGAGTGGTACACCTGCCAATGGTTATGCGGGAATTGTCCCTCGTGCGATTGGTTTAGGTAATTATAGAGAATATTTAAAAGGAGATTTGACAACTACCCTAATTGCTGGAAAATGTTATTATTATGAAATGCAGGTTAGTGCTGCTGATAAAAGAAACGTAGCTGTTGTCGAATTAGGTGCTGCTTTTACAGCTACTAATTATTCATTAGGCGGATATGCTCCACTACCTTTAGTTCCCCAAGTTCAAAACTGTTCAGGTTTACTAACTAATTGTACGGCATGGACAACTATCAGTGGCACTTTTACGGCTATTGGAGGAGAAAATAAAATATATGTAGGTAATTTTAATAATGATGCTGCAACTACTACGGGCAGTTATACTCCTTGTATAACTCCTGCTATCACAAATACATATTACTATATTGATAATCTTAATTTGGCTGAATTTACCGTTGATGCTGGACCTGATGTAACGATTTGTGCTGGGCAAAGCACCACATTGACTGCAACCGTAACTGCTTGTGCGGGTGCTGGATTTACATACACCTGGAGTCCAACCACTGGGATAATTTCTGGAGGGTCTACCGCAACTCCTGTTGTTTCCCCTGCTACCACTACAACCTATACCGTTTCAGTTTCAGGAACTTGTGGAAGCTGCAGTATAACAGATGAAGTTACTGTAATCGTAAACCCTTTGCCAGTAGTAACTGTCAATTCTCCTTCAATTTGTATTGGGCAAACTGCAACTCTTACTGCAATGGGAGCAACAACTTATACTTGGTCTGCTGGTGTATCACCAACTGCTGGTGCTACAGTAACAGCAACTCCGACTGCTACAACTTCTTATACTGTTACTGGTACAAATACTTCAACAGGTTGTACCAATACAGCTGTCGCAACAGTTACAGTCAATCCATTGCCGATAGTAGCAGTCAATTCACCAACAATTTGTGTAGGACAAACGGCTAATCTTACGGCAACTGGAGCAGCAACGTATACTTGGTCTGCTGGAGTCACCGTTACTGGTGTGGGAACTGGTACAGCATCTCCGAGCACTACCACAACTTATACTGTAACAGGTGCTAATGCCACAGGATGTACAGCCACAGCCATTTCTACTGTTACTGTCAATCCTCTGCCAATCGTTTCAGTAAACTCACCAACTATTTGTGCAGGACAAACAGCTAATCTAACAGCAGCAGGGGCTACAACATATACTTGGTCAGCTGGAGCTACATCTACAGGTGTAAATACTGCCGATGCATCACCAATAGTCACCACAACTTATACTGTAACAGGTACTTCAGCAGGTTGTTCTAACACTGCTATCGCAACAGTAACTGTAAATCCTTTACCAACAGTTACAGTGAACTCTCCAACAATTTGTATAGGTCAAACGGCCAATCTTACAGCATCTGGTGCAGTTAGCTACACATGGTCAGCTGGAGCTACATCTACAGGTGTAAATACTGCCGATGCATCACCAACAGTTACCACAACTTATACTGTAACAGGAACCGATGCAAACGGCTGTACAAACACTGCAGCTGCTACCGTTACAATTGGAAATCCTTCTGTTACTGTAAATTCTCCAACTATTTGTAACGGACAAACTGCAAATCTCACTGCAAATGGAGCAACAACTTATACATGGAGTGTAGGAGCAACTTCAACAGGTGTAAATACTGCAACCGCATCTCCAAGTACTACTACCACTTATACTGTAACAGGCACAACGGGAAGTTGTACTGGTACTGCGATAGCAACGGTTACAGTCAATCCTGTTCCCGTAGCAACTGCTACTCCTACTTCACAAACTTTTTGTTCAGGAGACATAACTGGAATTGCTTTAACAAGTGTTCCTGTGGGAGCTACATTTGCTTGGACGGTTGTTCAAACAAACGTTTCTGGAGCAAGTAATGGAGGTGGATCTTCTATTGCTCAAACATTAACCACAACTACTTTTTCTCCAGGTACAGCAGTGTATACAATCACTCCGACTTTGGCTGGTTGTGCGGGATCTCCGATAACTGTTACTATCACTGTTAACCCAAATCCAGATGTAAATGTTCCTGCGAATATTATTTATTGTGTTGGCAATATTGTTCCTGCTTCGGCTTTTTCAAGCAGTGTAGGAGGAACAACATATGCATGGACAAATTCGAATACTGCTACTGGCTTAGCTGCTACAAGTGGAACTGGAAATGTGCCTTCTTTTACTGCTACCAATTCCGGAACAACTGTTCTTACTTCAACAATCACTGTAACTCCAACAGATCCTGCTACAGGTTGTGTAGGCACACCAACAGCTTACACAATAACAGTAAATCCAAGACCTGCTATCACATCAGAACCAAACTTAACTTATTGCGCAGGTGATGCTGTGCCTGTTAATACTTTTGCAAGCACTACTACTGGCGCAACTTTTACGTGGACAAATTCAGATCCTTCTATTGGTTTAGCTGCGGGTGGATCAGGAAATACTCCTGCATTTACAGCAACCAATGGCGGAACAACTCCAATAACAGCAACCATTACGGTAACAGCTAGTCTTGGTGTTTGCGTTGGAATGTCTACAAGCTTTACTATTACAGTTAATCCAATTCCTACTTTAAGTGGTGTTCCTTCGAGTGCAAATTATTGTGATGGAGATATCGTTCCTGCTACTTCAATCACTGGTAGTGTTTCTGGAACAACTTTCTCATGGACTAACTCAAACATATTTATTGGTTTAGGATCTAGTGGTACAGGAGATGTTCCAAGTTTTACAGCAAGTAGTTTAGGAACTACTACTACTGGTACAATAACAATAACTCCATCAGCTAACGGATGCTCTGGTTCTCCTGTAACCTATACAATTACGGTAAGTCCATACCCAATAATGTCAATTCCTACTGATATAGCGGATTGCCCAGGAGTCATAATTCCTATGAGTAATTTTATTAGTTCGCCAGCTGGTGCAACATTTACATGGACTAATTCTAACACAGCAATTGGTTTAGGTGCCTCTGGTTCAGGAAATGTTCCATCTTTTACTTTAACAAACGCGACTGTCAATCCAATATCAGGAACAATTACAGTTACTCCAACTTTTGGAGGTTGTGTAGGAACACCTATAACGTATACCATAACAGTATTCCCTTCTCCAACAGTAGTTGCGTCTGCAAGTCCTCCAGTAATTTCACTTGGCGGAAGTTCAACTCTAACAGCTAGTGGAGGTGCTACATATGTGTGGTCAACGGGTGCAACTACAAACCCGATTTCTGTTTCTCCCTCAGTAACCACAACATATACTGTTACTGGATCAAATCAATATCAGTGTACATCAACTGGAACTGTTACGGTAACAGTTGTTGATTATCCTTGTACTGTTGTTATTCCTCCTGGTATTTCACCTACAGGCGGAACAATTCCTCATGGTGCAAACTCTGCAGCCTTGTTTGGTTCTACTGCTTCTATTACGGGTAATTTTAAAATTGCGGGAACATTTCTTGTAAACTCTCAACTCAATTTTGTTGGGTGTAATATCATAATGGAAGCAAGTGGTTCCACAGTTCCAAATATTCAAGTAGCTGGTGCCGCTCCTGTTGTAGCAATATTAAGATTGTCACAAAACACTCATATTTATAGTTGTACGACTATGTGGGATGGAATTTATGTTCATTCGGGAGGTAAAATAATTTCGAGTGGAGACGTGATTATTGAAGATGGAATTCAAGCCGTAAATATTGCACAAAGTTCTTCTCAGCCATCTACGTTTACAACAACAATGTTTAATAAAAACTTACATGCTATAAAATTAACTACTAATGCTAATCCTGCTTCACCTATAACATTAATAAATTCTGTTGTTACTTGTAGACAATTTATTTATACTTCAACTGTTCCATCAACAAATCCAACAGTAGTTTCCATTAAAACAGATCTTTTAGCAACAACTCCATCATTATCAACTGTTAATTTACGACCTCCTTATTCGACTCAAAAAGCGTTTACAGGTGTTTTTGCAACGGATGTGAGTAACCTTACAATTGGGGATCCAGGAGCTGTTGCTCCGCCAGCAACAAGAAATGTTTTTGATGCGATTATGACAGGTATAAATATTTCGAATCCTACAAAGCCTATTACTTCGACTTATGTTTATCACAATGTTTTTCAATTTATATTAGGTATTGGAGCACCTTGTGGATTCGGATGTACTTATAGTAAAGGCTTCGGAATTAATGCTTCTGGCATGAATAATACCGCTTTCAATATGATTACAGTTGGAGGAACAACAGCGCAAGGAAATCTTTTCAGAAATATTTATATAGCTGTTTATACTTCAAATTATCAGACAGTAACAGCTCAAAGAAACTCTATTACAAATATTAGTACAGGGCCTTTTGTTCCAATTGGTACCGTAAATTACGGTAATGGAGGAATTTTTGTTGCTCCTGCAGCACAAGCGAGTAACATTTTGATTGCCGACCAGACGCTTATAAAAAACTGTGCTACTGCCATTTGGGTGGGCCATGGCGCAGGTGCAGTAACTGGGCCTTCTTTACTTCGTATTAATAATAATGGAACAAGCACATCTCCATGTATTACTTCTGATGCAACTGCAACTACGTATTGTACAAATGGTATATATGTTACCGATTTACTAAGCAGCACTACACCTCATGCAATTTGGGATATTAAAAACAATTTTATAACTGCAACCAATAATTGTATCTTTTTATCCAATGTAAAAAAACCAGCAGCTTCAACAACTATTTATGATATGTTTAGTAATAGCTGCAGAACTCGCTATTATACTACTGGAATACTTACAGGTATAAAAGCAGTTGGTAGTAAAGGAATTACAATCACCAACAATCATACGAACTATACTCCAGGAAGTGCAGCGTATGTTTATCCAACAGGAAATATAACTGCATATGGATTGTATTTGCAAAGCAGTTCAAATATGTTTGTAGGATGTAATTTATTTGAAAATGCTGGAAGAAGTATGGTGTTTGAAGGAAATTGCACAAGCACACCTTTGCCTTCTTATGGTATTACGCAGAATACAATGCGTAGAGCACAAGATGGTTTTGTATTGAAGAATAATGGAATTATTGGAACACAAGGAAATGCTACTACTGCAAGTAATAACTATTGGGATATGTCTGCTGCTGGAGCACCAAATTTTACTAATTCCGAAATATTTACTGATAATACTGGAGGACTTCCTTCAAATGCAAATGTTTTTTCTAAGCTATACATGAATAATATAACAACTGGAGCAACTGCAACTATGCCAATCGCTTCGCTTAGCAAGACGAATCTGACTCCAGCTGACAGGTATCTTTTCGGAACTGGATTAAACACAACTTCTTCTATTCCAGTTGCTTGTTCAGGAACCCCACCACCAGCTTTCGCAACTGGAAGTATGACTCCTGCTGAAATTGCTGTTCAGGCTGATTTTTTGAAGACAATTGAAGAAGATTCAACTTTGTTGTCGGTTTATAATAATGAAACACGCTGGCAACGAAGAAAATATGTTTTTGATGAAGTCGAAGATAATCCTGTATATACAGTAAATCCAGCTTTGTCGAGTTTCTATGCAGCACATAGTGGTTCTGCTTTTGATAAGTTTACTCGTATCGACAGAAAAATTGCTTTAGGTCAATACGCTATGGCCAATGCTATTAACAATAGTATTACGCCTGCTAACATTATAGAGAGTAATCAGCAAACTGTGAATACTCAAATTCTGCAGCCGCTTCTTACACCAACATATATTTATTCAGCAACAGATGTTTCTACTTTATATGGTATTGCAAATCAATGCCCTTTAGAGGGAGGAAATGGTGTGTATCAGGCTCGTATTCTATTAATGAATATTGCTAGTGATGTGATTGAATTTTTTGATAATTGCGATAAGGAAGCTCCACGCTCAATGGATATTGATCCTCAAAGCATCGGAAACGAAGTGGCTTCAGCTTATAAATTATATCCGAATCCGAACGATGGCAATATGATTTTTGAGTATTTAATATCTGAGACATCTATCGGAATGTTTATGTTATATGACGTAACTGGAAGGCTGATTAATTCATATAAATTAACCTCTGGACAAAACAATAGCTTAAAGATTAGCGAAAATGAATTACAGAATGGAATTTATTTTTATAATGTAATAATTGATAATAAAGTAAAAGCACAAAATAAAATCGTCATAGTAAAATAGTATTAAATTATTAATAGATAGAACCCTTTGCGCTTTATTGCGTAAAGGGTTTTATATTTGTATAGATGAAAAAAATATTTTTATATAGTTTTATTTTTGTATTTATCATTAAAGTAAATGCGCAGGTAAATCTTGTACCTAATCCTTCATTCGAAACATTTACAACTTGTCCTAATATGGCTAGCCAAATCTCATATGCAACACCATGGCAAGGGGTTACAACCAATAGCACAGATTACTTTAATGTTTGTGCAATTGCAGCAAGTAATGTAAGTATTCCAGATGGAGGAGGTGGGTTTCAATATGCCAGAACAGGTGTGGCTTATGCAGGAATGTGGGTTATCAATAGTTTTGGTGGTAATTACAGAGAATATTTGCAAGTACAACTAGATTCTACTTTAGAACTTGATTCATGTTATTATGTGGAATTCTATTGCAATCTTCATAATCAAGGATGCATTGGTATAAATGCAATGGGTGCTTTTGTTAGCAATACAGCAGTAAGTGCGGTTGGTCCAGGGTTGGTTTTACAATATACTCCTCAAATTGTTTCTGACACATTTTTAACTGACACATTGAATTGGATGCGTGTCTCAGGATATTACCAAGCTTTGGGAGGAGAACAATATATTACTATCGGAAACTTTTCTATTGATGACCCTGCTGATACTATTCATACTTGTGTTTTTGGCGCGGATTCGTACTATTATATTGATGATATAACTGTAAAAAAAGTAGTAGCATGTGATACTTTTGGAGTAGGAATTGAAGAGAATCAAAGCATAACAACATTCAAATTATTTCCTAATCCAAGTAATGGAATGATATCGCTTCAGTATTTGCTAAATGCAGACGACAAAGCAGAAATGAGAATTTATGACCTTGCAGGAAGATTTATAGATAGCCATTTACTTAATTCTTCAGTTAATCAACTTATTATTAATGAAGACCATTTGAATAATGGGATCTATTTTTATCAAATTATTATTGATGATAAAGTAGTAAAAAGCGATAAGTTCGTTATAATCAAAGAATAGAATCTTCCCTATTTAACTTTATACAAAGGTGAGTTCTAACTACTTTTTTTCAATAAAATTAGCTGTTTCCACCCAATATCTCGTTGTTAGACATGTATAAAATTGAGTAATCATTTTTACGGTGCGTTTGCTTAATGACTAACTTTGAAGTAATAATATTTTTAAAACTAGATAGTATGAAAAATTCTATGTTTTTATTCTTCACCGTTTTGAACTTATCAATACTGGGTCAGACTTTTCCAGCTGATTCATGTGATCAGGGAACTTACGTCATGAATACTATTTTCTATTCTAACACGACATCTGTCCTTGATTCTACACAAAGTACAGATGGTATATATTTATGTGGTCCAAATACAATTGTCTACGACACGCTTGAATTTTCTGGATGTCGTTTTGTATACATTAACCCAGGGTGTACATATATAACCAATTCTCCTTCTTGCTCCATATTTGACATGTACTTTATAAAAGATAATGGCACACTTATTATAAGGCCAGATGCAAACTATAGCGAATTTAATATTTATCACGAGCCCTTGGCGACAATATCACCATCTACTGTAGGCTGCCTGAGTGTAACTCTTTGTTCGGCACTTGTCTTTCCACCAATTAATTGTTCAGTTGGAATTGCAGAGTCTACAATTCAAGAAAGTCAAAATCTAGCAAATCTCAATGTTTTTCCAAACCCTACGGAGAATTTAGTTTCAATTGAATTTGAATTAACTGAAACAAAAGATGTTTCTATTGAAATCAAAAATGTATTAGGACAGACTATTAAAACAATTTCCAATTCATTTACTACAGGAAACAATAAAATCGAAATTGATGTAAGTAAATTTTCGAGTGGGATATATTTTGTTCAAATACAAAGTGAAAATAAAATTACAAGTAAAAAATTTATTAAAGAGTAAACTGTTTAACCCAAAATAAATAGTTAGTAAGGAGTCACCCTGGTTTCACTTAATGATTCATGGGGTGATTTTTATTATTTCTCTTACTGAAAAAATCAAGCTTTGCTCATCTCTTATTTTCTACTAGACCTCTTAATTTTTTCTCCGCTTTTTGTAATATTTCAATAGACTTTGATGTTCGATCTCTAAAACTTTCAAACTGAGTATTGAAGTTTTTTACTTCATTGCTTACATCATTTAGTTTCACTCTAGCCTTTTTACAAAAATTTAATATTTCACCAGTAAATGGAACAGTTTTAAATTTTGATAATAGTGCTTCTATAGTTGTGCTATAAGTTCTGCATTTACCATGTGAATATTTGTATTTTCTTCGAGCATTTTTTGATACGTTTTAATATAATTATCTATGAAGACGTAAAATTCATCATCCCATCTTTTTTCTCCAAGTTGAGTTGCAATTTCCATAGCAATCATGGATAATCTATCTGGGATATGATCAATTATTGTAAAATAGATACGAGAACAGAATAAAATGAAGTGGCAAGTAGATATAAAAAGTGTATGCAAGAACGGTTGATTGAGGAATATTGGCAAAGCACTCAGTCGAAATGCTCACATACTGAATTTATCTACTAAAGTCCATTTTAATGAAATTTTAATAAATTGAGTTTAAAATTTTCAACTTTACCACTATCCTTTGAATAATACGCTTGATAAAAATTAAATTCTTTACGTTTATTTTTTTTGCACTTACTTTCTATAATCTTCATAATTTTAATCTTATCAAGTGTAGAAGTCTTCATGCCAAAAATGATTCCTTCTAAATCATTGAAGCCATATTTTAGTTTTCTGTTACTTGAGTGTTTATAATCTGTGAATCCGCCATCAATAACCAGTCTATACTCTTTTTCATAACTCCACTCACTGAGTTTAACACTAAAGCTGTCATAGAAATTTTTCCAATATGCCTCTCTCCAAGAAGGTTCTTCATTATTTAAATGGTCGCCACAAGAACTCAAGTTGCCTGCTTCGTCAGAGTACCAAAGAGCTTTTAACTCAATTTTGCTCATGCGCCCGATTGACCTAAAAAAGTCAATTTCTACATGTTTATTGTGGTAGTTAATCTGCCTAAATGCATGAGGTCTCATCCCTACAACTAGACCGGAACCGTTATGACCATAAACAGTGTTAAGATGGAGTTCAAAATTTTCTGCATTTTTGATGGTCTTAAATTTGAGGCATACTCCTCTATGATTATCTCCATAATGCCCCCAAATCGCAGAGTTGCTTATATCCAATAGAAATGAGGCGGAATACCAATCGGGATAAATTAGTGATTCTAGCTTTAAAATATAATTTTCAGGAAATTCAGAAATTAAAAATGATATATTGGAATTCAATTTGCCTGATTGGTTATATTTTGTTAAAAGTTTAACTTGTTGATTTACCATGCTTGTAATTTGAAAAAGATTTTCAGTTAAATTTTTATGCTTGCTATTTTCTTTTTCCATCCTGTTTACTAGTCCAACAAATCCGCCATCTTTTAGCAAAGTATCGTAATTTGGTAAGCCTATTGAGAAAATATCTTTTTCAATAAATCTTCTTTCATGATAAGATTTCGATATTGAACTCATAACAAACGGATGAAGCAATTCTAAATAGGAAAGCAACTCGACTCTTCGTATAGGGCTTGTCCTTCCCGCCATTGCACTTGAAAAGTCCTTAATAAATTCATAGCTAAATACATTATCAATTATTTGCTGAATCATAGATTTGTATTCGGGAGTTTTATACGCTTCCCTTATCGGAGCTGGAAAAATATTGACTTCTGTAAGTTTTTCCTTTTCATTTAATAAAATTGTTTGACCAAATGTATTTTCTGCGCTTCTAATGTAATTAAGCAAGAAGTTCTTCCACACAATTACATCTCCTTTCCAAAACAAATCTTTATACCCCTCCATAGGGTCATTTAATTCTTCTTGAGAAGCAAAATATATTTCTTGATTTTCTAATTCGTTGAATTTGTCAAGCAAGGAACTGATATTTCTAAATCTATACATTTGAGTGTGAATTTTAAAATCGACCCTGAAAGTTTTAACTATTCTATTACAACCGGTATTTTGGAAATAACAATTGTCTAATATAATGAAGATAAAAAGGGAAATAAAAAAAGATAATTAAATGAACTGAATAGTTCATAACGGATTAATGTCGTTTTCTCCATTATCTTCTTGAAGGATAAGATTATTAATGGCTCCAAAAAGAATTTTGGTCTCACCAGTAACTTTATGAGTAATTGTTACAAATGCAGATGGTTCTACAGTGGCCCCAGATATTTCGTTTTTAATTTCTTCATAACAATTGTGCACCATCTTAAGAACTGAGTACTGCGCCCAAATAACGGGAACGATATAAAACAATTTATCTGACCCCTTTTGTTTATTGTATCTTTTTTTCTTCAGTTTACGAATAAGTATTTTTTTGAGCTTGTCTGCTGTTAGGTCAACAATATCATCGAGTCCTTGAATGTTATATACTTCAACCAAAAGCGTGAACTTGTCATTTTTAACAGTAAAATCAATTGTTGTGGTCTCACCATCTTCCGGAACTAACGGTTCTTCTGTTTGTTGTAATACAAATCCTGAGCTTTTCAAATTATTTAGGACTGCGAGCTCACCTACATAATTCAGATATCTTGCATCCATTGATACAAGCATGTTATATATTGTTTTAGGAAGTAGCTTCCTTTCTCGCTCATCCGTTTTCGCAATCAAATCAAGAAAAATTGTATTGATAAACCGCACTAGGTTTACAAAAGTTCTATCTCCTGTGACTAATCTTGCAACGATGTCAAGAAAACATGCTTCGAAAAATATTTTATCTTCTGGAGAAAGAGCATCTACTTGGCGCTTACGAGAAAGTTGAGTCTCTCTATATTTTAATGCAATATAATCCCATTTTACTTCTTCCTCTTCGCCATTTAATAGGAGATGAATAGCGGGCATATAGTTTCTTAGATTATCCCGAATATAAATCGGCATATTCTCTATACTTTCCTCAACTGTTTGCATAATATTCCTAACTCCAAGTAAACGTTACATCACCTCTGAGTGTTGAGAAACCAACACTACAAATGTCAATTGATTCTTTACCAGCTTTTCTGCATAGTTTAGCAAGACTCTCTCCGAACTTTATTAGTAGTTTTCTGTTTCCTTTTCTGATAAAGATATTAGTCTTTACACATTCTCCGCCTGTACCAAAAAAATATACGCTCATATTTTCTTCGGCAGAATCCTTTTCATATGTATCGCATTGAATATTTTCAATGGGAAACCAAACTCGGTTACTTGGAGTGATTTCTTGAATAGGATAAGAACAATTTTGTCTTACGTGGTTGATAGTATGCTGAAGCGCTTCGGCTTGAGTCATGCCATCCGTTTTTACAGGTGATGTAGTTATTTTCATGTTATTTTTTTTACTAAGGTAGTAAAAAAATAAGCAAAAGAAATATAAGCTATTGATTTTAAGAATTTTGCACAATTGATTGTTAAAAACTGAAACAATCGTTTTAAGAAAATCGTAAGCCCTCGTTCAGGGGTAATGTTGCCTCTGTTAAAAAACAATATATATAATAAATGACAAATGAGAGTGCATTAAAAATTAAACAACTTTATGGAGAGTTGAATTACATGAGTTCATCATATGTAATTGAACGTACAGTAGGACAAATCCTTGAACTTTTGCAAGAGTTACAAGGAGATGAAGCCTATAGAGAAACAGCTATCCGTGCTTATGTGGAGTTAGACCATACAGCCGGTAAAGAGGTGAAATGGAACAATTCTGCATATGACGCTATGAATAAGCGTAATGCGGCAAAAGTTCGCACAAATGAATATTATAAGTCTGCCGAAAGTCTACTTGAACAAGTATTCTTGGACATTCATATGATTTTCCATGTGGAAGATGAGCCTGAGGCAGTAAAGCCTAGCTAAAGAATAAATTTTATCGAAAATAATTAGATACCTAGAGCCCCTTAACTGGGGCTTCGGGCTTCTAAAGCAATTGATATTAAAAGAAAAGAAGCCAACTTGGCTCCTTTTCTTTTTTTGTAATTTCCAAATTTTAGACCTGCGTAATTAAGACATCCAAAAGGAAGGAGCTTCTTTTGTTAGAATATAATGGCAACGAATAGAAATAAATAAATTCATATATCTAGTATTTAAATTATTTGATAAAGGTGGTCGGTTATCTTTTCTTTTTCATTCAATTGATGCCAAGCGGAATAATTAACAATGTGTCCTCTATATCCAACGTATTTTAAAAGTAAACAATTTATCATAAAGTGAAAACGCTTCGTGATGTAAACTATTTCCCTCTCTTTTTCTGACAATTCTTTTTCACCAAAAGGTGAGGTTCCGTGCAAAAATTTATTTCGGTGATTTAATATTTCTAAATCTTCTTTCTTTAGTTTGATCCCGACTAATTCAAATGGAATTGATAATTTCTTAGAATTTGTTGGCTTATTCATGTCATTTATTTTTGACTCCAAAGTGTTTTTTGAAGAATCGGATAAGAATTCACTATATTCATTTAATACATCCTTCATTTTAGAGAAAATTTTACTGGCTAATTTTTTATCAGCGATTGGATTTATTTTGTCTTTATTTTCTTCGTATATAACGTTTGTTAATGTTTCTAGTGCAAGTGAATAGATTGAAGCTCGGAGTAATATAAATTTGGATTGGTTTCCCTCAAGAATTAATAGAGTACAACGTGCGATTGTTTCGTTTGTGCATAATATTTCACATAGCTTTGAAAACAATTCAGTACTTAACCTAAGTGGAATATTTTGCAATACATGTTCATGTCCTAGTTTGGTAACATATTCTTTAAATCTAAAGGGATTAAAAAGTGCAGAGTTTGATATAATCGATTTTTCTTGGAGTTCAAAAGATATATTCTCTACAAAAGTTACATTATCATGTTGTATTACCTGATAATAATATTCTTTCTGGTAAAGATTACCGGTAATAAAACCAAGTCCTAGAATTATGGCTTTGGTGTTTTTCTTGAATTCAATAAAAAGATTTTGTTCAACCCCGTCAATAAAGCAATATTTTTTTTTCGTGTCATCATTTTCATAAGTAAATAGGTGGTAGTTTTTCCCTTTTACTTTTATATCAATAAGACCGGCACCTTTGGTCCATTGGTTTATTTTTACACTTTTATACTCAAAAAGGCCTAAATCTATTTTTTCTTCTATTGGAATGACAAGTCTTAATATATTATTGTCAAAATCTTCATCTAATCCTTTTTGTATTCTTTTTGAGTAAGTTGTTAGAACTTGCGGTTCACCTATATTTAAAGTGATTTTACTTATAGAGTTTCCCTTAATTAGAAAATTTTTTCTGCTACTTTCTAATATAATATTTTCATGTATACCAAATTTTTCAGGATTTTGATTAAATGTGTGATCGTGTAATTTTTCTAAAAAAAATTTGCAACAAACTTCTCCATTAGGTTCTTTTATCGTTGTAGCAATAGCTTTATCAATTGGAAATCCTGGTAATTTTACCTTGTAAGCATATTCTTCATGTAAACTTTCAATTGCTTCTATTGACCAGTCAACAGATTTTATGTAGGCAGCATCTATTGTTTTGCCGTCAGAAGGAGATTTTTCCATGAGAATTTTTGAGTCTAAAATAACAAATCGAGAAATAGGAGTTGATACTAACAAGTATACGAAAATATAAGTTTAAAATGAAGTGATATAATAATATTAATGCCTTATTAATCTATTCCTCTTGATATACATGTCAAAAATAATTATCGTGTATCTTTGCATTATGTATAATTTAGCTAAACTACTTACTGACGAACCTGAAAAGCTAGAGCGGCTTATTATTTTGTTTTTAAAACTCCTGATTACCTTTACAGCAACAGCATTGGTTTTTGGATATGACATATCAATATCTTCATTAATAGATAATCCAATCCCTAAAACATACTCAGCAAGTAAACTGGTTTATTTTTTCACTTCACTAATTCTAATATGGTTTTTTTTATGGAGTGTTGTTGCCGAATTAATCCTTTATGAACTTCCTGTTTGGCTTTGTTCAAGAACTGGAGATAAAAGAAGAACCCTATTGGAGATGTTGCATATTTTAGATGTGATAAAAATGAATTCCCTCTTCACGGATAAACCGATAATTAGACCTGGAAAATATATTATTCCTTTTACCGAGGTATTAAAAGAACAACAAGAAAGCCGGTTTATTGATAAAAGCACGAGTCGTTTACGTCAATATTACATAATCTCAATTGCTACATTCATTCTTCTTTTGTTGGTAAAGGACATAACACTTTCCTGTGGAAAAATAATAGGCTGTGTTTTGTTGATATTACTTCTTTTTAAAGTTTGTGTTTATTTTAACAAAATGAAGTCTTATATAAATGATAATTCTGAAGAGCTTATAAGAGAATTTGAGCCAATGTCTTATTCAAGAAAGGTTCATTCAGCGATAAGAGAAAATAAAACAATAAGTGAAAATTATCAACTCCCCCAAAGTGGGTGGGGTAAAGAAGTAATCAATTTAAAACCAGAAATTTCCGAATTGCTTCCTACCAGAAAGTATTTTCCTAAGCAAATAAAATTTATCCCAGCTTTTCACTGGAATAATACATTAGGACAAGAACTGATGATGGATGGTCTTTCCAAGAGAAGTAAGAAGGATGTCAATTTGGATTGTTTGACGTTATTTATTAGTAATATAAGCCCAACTGATACAATGAGCGCTATGGTTATGTCTCAAAAGTCGATAGTGTATATTTATGCTAATAGTGAAGAAGAAATTTTTAGTGGACTTGAGGAAGCATTCTTTAAAATAAAAAAACAAAATTTTAACAAGGAGATTACCAATGGCGGATCGGTATAAATAATTGATGCGTGTGAAGGTGTCATGAGGTAGGACACACCTTAATTATTTGCAATTTCAAAATTATATCCGAACCTGAAGAAAACAATATTAAATGCGCAACCATATAGCTATAAAACTTCAAAATGAAATGTCATGGAAATAACAGCGGAATTAAAAAGTGATTTATTGATTGAAGAACTCAACAAATCAGGATGGGTTTATTTAACTGACCAAACTGAGGAACAGTTAAATGAAATTGTTGATTCATTGGGCGAAAATATATTCACAACAGATGTTGTTGTGAAGTCGGAGAGCAAATCAATGGTTCAGTCTTCAAGTGGGCTTAGTTTTCATACGGATCATCCGAAAGCAAAGTATATTGTCTGGTTTTGTTATAAGCAAACAGATATTGGTGGAGATACACTCTTAGTTGATGGAGATAAAGTTTTTCAACAGCTTTCATCTGAGGAACAAGCAGAACTACATAAAATTAACTGTTTTGAACATAAAATATTCACTGACGATCTTCAGTATTATCCACTAGTAGAAACAGAAAATGGTGAAAGGAAATTTTATTTTTCTTATTGGCTTGTAAAAGCTACTGACAAACAGAATCCGGCACTTGTTCGTTTTCGGGAACTATTGGAGTCTAGCGAATCTATTAAATTGAGATTAAAGCCCAATGATATTCTTATTATTGATAATCACCGGATTTTTCATAGTAGGACGAAAATATCGGGTAATCAAGATAGACATCTCAGAAGATTTTGGATTTCAAAAAACACTTTTTACAAACAATTAAAATCTATACAAATGGCAACAGCAACATTGACACTTCCATCGCCAATTGCTCAAGACAGAATTTCTTTTCTTATTGGCAAACGCATTGATGCAGATATTGCATCAATTGATCTTGAAATGATAAAAATGAAGTTAGGAGAAGAGAAAGAGGGAATCGGTTGGACAATAGATCAAATTGAAGATGCAGAAATAGAATACAAGCGCTATTTGCATCTTACTAGACATTTTCCATATCCAACCTATAGTGTTGTACCTAATAAAATAATGGATACGTTTTGGCATTACCATATACTTGATACAAGGGCATACCACAAAGATTGCAATGAAGTTTTTGGTCACTATTTACATCATTTTCCATATTTCGGTCTGCGTGGTGATGATGATGCTATTGAGTTAAAAAAGCAATTTGAAAAGACTAAAGAATATTATTTGCAATCTTTCGGTGAAGCTTTGGCACGAGATAGAGAAGCTGACTGTTGGCACGATTGTGAGAATCGTTGTCATAATGCTTGTTCAGAAGGAAAATAAAAGACCATTGAGTTTTTGATATGGACAAATATTCTATATTTGCTCTGTTAACCCTTATTTAGCCTGACTACTCACAGGCATTGCCCTTGCACTTAATTGTGCTGGGGCTTTTTTCTAAAAATATTTTTTTGGTAAAATTTTGAATAGTCTGAATTCGGCTGTGTTGGGAGTCCCCTAAAAGATACCCCAGGTGGTTAATAAAAGTCTGGTTTACCCCCTATATTAATTTTGAAGAATCTCATAAAAGTAGAGATTCCTACTTTTATGAAACTAGCAACAATAAAACTACTTCAACTTTTCAAACCCTTCACTAAAGAAAGCTTCAAGACTAAGTTTGTGAAACTTTAATATCTTGTTTAAGCTGAGGAAAGTAATATTTGTACCAGATTCATATCTCCCATACTGTGCTCTAGGAATATTCGCCTCATAGGCGAAAGCTTCTTGACTTGTATAACCGGCTTTTAACCTCAGGGCTCTAATTCTGTTGCCCATTAACTTTAGGAGTTTTTCTTCTTCTTTTGTCATCCCACAAAGTGAAGGATTAGCGAACTTATATGCACCCCTATATAAATAGGAATTTATAAGTAGAATTTGTATATTTGAATTACATTAAATAACTACTCAAATGAAAAACATAATCGTTTTAGCTTTTGCTCTTGTGTTCACGAGCATTGGATGTAAAAAAGAAGAAAAAGCAGCAACCCCATCACCAACACCCACTCCTTCCATTACCTATACTTCTGCAGATTCAGCAACAAGTGGAAATTGGATCCTGGATGTAACGGAAACATATGTTGATGGGGCACTTGTTCTTTCTACTCTCCACAGCGACCCGGTATACTGCCATTTGGATTTACAGTTGGCAGAGTCGACTATTGCAGGAGCTCCGGGAAATTGGAAAGCATGTGTTTATGGCTTAAACTGTACCAATGTCGCAATTCAGTGGAGACTAAACACAGGAATGATTGAGATTGATAGTGATTTATATACGATTGTTTCTCAGTCAACCACAAATCTTGTGCTTCAATTTGGAAGCATGAGTGTAGGCAACACTGCTATGAAATATTACTTGCATAAATAGTCAGGATTAACAATGAAAAAGTATAAACCATGAGTTCTGTATTACTTTTCCTTCTAATAGTTGTAGGATTTCCTTTCCTAATGATCTTAATAATTAAACTTTCAACAAATTTAGGATTGATGAAGGGGGAGTCACGGGAAGAGATGGAAAAAAGAAAAGAAAGAGCAGCAAAATATAAGGAAACAAAAGATTTAAGAAAGTAACTTTTTAATCTACACGGGAATTACCCACTAGCCCCGAGCTTATTGCTTCCCACTCTCACACGTACTAAATGTTTTGGTTACATTTCTGTGTGTCAAGGAAAATCGGTGTTCAACAAGAAAGCAAACGGATAAATCCCCGCATAAGGCGTTTGCTTTCTTGTCTCACCTCGTTCACATTAAATAAATGCATTTAATGTTCACTCTCTAATCTGCCGCCACCTTCCCATCGGTGCTTGCTTCGCATGTTTTCTATTAGTAGCAGAAAACTGCTACTTTCTTTATGGAAATGCTTGTGTTTTATTGCTTATGGCTCATTTGTGTTTTATTCGTTGCACAAAAATGTGCAACATACATTACTGTAATCACTTTAACATAAGCAAGAAAACATAGGTCGGATGGGGTTTGCAACCCCATAGTTCCTTCCACTTCACCTCAGTGGCGGTGGGCAGTAATTTGTCTATTGCCTCCACTGCGTTATGGCTAATAAAGTTGTTACTGCTTTTAGGTGGCGGGTGTGAAGTCCTTTGTGCAGCCTGCCGCTGTGGCTTCCGTAAATTAAACAAATCCTTCCTTCCAGTCAGGTTTTTTATTAATTCACGTTGAATTAAAAATAACTTTTTTGATCTGTGATATAAATAAAATAGGAAAGCCCTATTTGAAAATAAATTAAAAACCAGTATTTGCCTATAAGCAGATACACAAAACAAAAAACATTATGAACGCATTAAGAAACAAAGTACAATTGATCGGAAACCTAGGAATGGATCCGGAAGTGAAAGCCTTAGACGGAGGTAAAAAATTAGCAAAAATGAGTATCGCTACAAACGAAACCTACAAAAATGCAAAAGGCGAGAAAGTAACCGAAACGCAATGGCACAATTTAATTGCTTGGGGAAAAACGGCAGAAATCGTTGAGAAGTTTCTCAAAAAAGGAAGTGAAGTGGCAGTTGAAGGAAAGTTGATCAACCGCAACTATACCGATAAAGAAGGTATCAAACGTTATGTAACCGAAATTGAAGTGAGCGAAGTATTGATGCTCGATTCAAAAAAATAGTTGATTGGTGTGTAAAGGATAAGTCGTCCTTTTTGGGGTAGACAAGCACTGGTGCTATATCGCCTCATAAGGGAAGCGTTGACATTTAGTCCGCTTCCCTTTTTTATTAATCTAAAAATCAAATCTTATGAAACAAACAATTAATCCGGAAGAACTAAAAGTTCAACTGCTGCAGTTCAATGGAACTGAGCACTATTATGACCACAGCACAATTGGAAGTGGGAAATTGCTACTAACTGATGGTTGTAAATATTTACGAGAAGTAGCAAAATGCTATTGGCTATTTGACCTCTTTGCCTCTTACCAGTATAAGCTTTGCAATGAAGAATTTCAAACTTGGACACTTGTAAAAACAAAATCTGGTGGTTGGGAAGTTTCAGCAACTGATGGCAATGATAAAAAGCTTGTCACACAGTATATTCCTTTCAGTGATTTTGCAATAGAAGATGGGTTTACAATCTTCTTAGCTGATGGCGTGGCAATGCTACCAAGTGAGTATTAATTTAAAAACTAAAGACATGAACTTAACGAACGAGTTAAATGAAATCCAAGTGAATTACACTTCAAAAATCAAGAAGTCTGAAATGCCAAAAGTCGTTACATCAATAGATGCTTTCAACTGTTTTAAGCACGTTTGGTCAGATAAGATGGAGTTTGTTGAAGAGAGTCTTTTGCTGCTACTAAACCGAGCAAACAAAGTTCTAGGTTTTGTAAAACTAAGTAGTGGTGGCACAGCGGGAACCGTTGTAGACATCAAATTGATATTTGCTATTGCTTTAAAAACAAATGCAAGTTCAATTATAATGGCACATAACCATCCATCTGGGAATCTTAAACCTAGTGACGCTGATTTGAAGCTAACTAAAGACCTTTCCGCTTCTGGTAAAATATTAGGTATTCCACTATTGGATCACTTGATATTAACCGATGAAGGCTATTACAGTATGGCTGATGAAGGAACATTGATATAAAAATCAGGAGGCGTTAGTCCTCCTGATTTTTTTTAGTTTAAACATTAAAAGTTTAAATATTTAAATCTATAATGTTTAAGGCTCTTGTCCAATTGATTTGTAATAGAGATATTGGTCGTTATAGAATTCCTCTACATCTTCTAAATACAATTTATTTAGTTCCTCAAAACACTTTAAGGAGATTAAAAGGTTGTATGTTCCATCTTTCCGGAAGAGTGCTTCATGACCAGTTTTCGTACATACGGAATCCCATTGAAATAGGCAGTTGTAATTCTGATGCTCATAAACAAAATCGAAGTAGGGGATCACTTTCTTATCAACCATAAATTGAATAAGGACTATTTGACTTGGGTTTGGAAAGTTTAGTCCCATGTGGTCGCACGCATTTAACGCGGTGATCCAGTGGGTGCACAATGTTCCGGCAGTTAGTAGTTTTGAAGTTATTGGATGTTTCATTTTCATCATTTTTTAGGAATTAAATTTCATAAATGGGAGATGTCTTTATTGTCTTTTATGTCCTTTTGAGTTCAATCAAAAAGACATAAAGGACTTAAAAGACATTTGAATTAGCCGGGATTATTTTTTCATAATTTCCGTGAGATAATTTTTTGAATAATTTATCATCTTTAAGAAACCTCTGAACAAATTTTGAATTCAAATCAAATGATTTTCCTATTTCGACAGCTTCAGCTGTAGCAAATCTGTTTGGAAGAGATTCTAGAAATGTTAATTTGTTTTCCTGTAATGTTTCTTTGGGATCAACAGGTTCGTTTAGAATGTCCAAGACTTTATATGCACAATTCATGAAATATTTGCATAAGGCAGCCGCTCCGGTGACAGCCTTTAAGCTTATTTCATTTGAAGTGCTGTCTTCCATTATTTGAAGTATTAATGCGAAGCGAGCAAAGTGGATATCAAATTTTGAGATAACCTCTCCTTTAATTTGATCCGGATATTTATTTACCTCAACGGTGTTTTGTTTTTGCCATTCATAAAAATATGCTTTGGCTTTCGGATTCCAATTGTAAATTTTGGAATTTACTTTTTCAGTATTTGAATCAAATTGAATAGGATTTTGCTCAATATAATTACTTAAAAAGTTGTTATATCTGTCTAGAACAGATTCATTCATTTCATTATCATTTATCGGATGTTTTTTTACAAAGTCAGGAAAAGCAAATAGAAATCGCTGTATTAAACCGTTGTCTGTTTTTGTTACGGGAAACAATTTGTAAAGCATCCTAGGTTGTAATCCCCCCAAAATGTTTAAGTAAGGTTGTTGAATTGAAATCGGAATTGGTTTAGAAACACGATCAATAGAAGTAGGTTTGCTACTCCATATACTCAAATATTGAGAAGATTGGTCATTTTTTGAGTAATTACCCATTGTTTCAAAGAAGGTTGCTAATTCATCGCTTACAACTGAGCAACCTCTTTTATTATCATTCATTCTTTGAAAAAGGATTTCAGGAGTAAAATTGTGTAAAATGGATTTTATAAGAACCGGCTTTTTTATCTCGGGAATGTCCTTTTTATCCCTTGGACTCAATTCTTGATATTGTTCATATAATTCATATTGCACTGAAAATTCGCGAAGTGCTTTATTGTCAATTTCATCGTATTTTGATAATGCCAAGGTTATCGGATGGCTTTTATTTGCTCCTGCATTACCAACTATACCAATATACATTGAGCAATATTCTTCCCAACGACCTTTTACTTTAATTTTTGCACTTGTTCCAATTGATGTAGACACTGCCGTTAGAATTGCCGATCCTGTGTATTCGGGAGAAAAGTTGAATGTACTTTCACCTTCAGTTATTAGATTTTTAAATAGATCTGGAAATACATATGTAGGAAATTTGTTTGGTTTTGGTTTAGCTTTGAGATTTGAAATTTCTGCAAAAAAATTAAAATCATTTTGTATTTGATCTGTCAAAGTGTTATCTTTACTACCGCTAAGAGGTAAAGAATTACTGGAGGATTTTGCATTTTTCATAGTGCTTTTCCTCCTTTTTTAATTAATAAAGAAGAATTTGCACCTGTAGCTATTTCGGCCTTTGTCTTTTTTCTTCCTTCTTGAACCCAGTCAAATAATTGCTGCTTTGAAAAATACAAGCGCTTACCTTTTTTGGAGAATGGGATTTCATTTCGGCTTACGTAACCGTAAATGGTAGGAACAGAAAGTTTGATTAATTCCCCTGCTTGTTTAATTGTTAAAAGCTGATCCCCATCGGGCTCAAAGCTTTTTTGAGAACCTAAAATTCTCTTAATTGTTTTTTCAATTAGAGATTCAAATTCATTTGCTGTGATTTGTGTAATTGTAACTGCTTGCATAGTTCTTTGTATTAGTATGACACAAAGGTTTTACACAAACAAGGCAGGTATATTTTATTGTACGTACAATTAGCCGTACAAATTTCGTTTTGTTAGGTCTTTTTTGTCTAAATAATCATTTATTATTTCTTGTGCATCCTTCTTTAGCGTTGGCAATATCAATGTTTTTAATTTTTGCATG
Organism: Bacteroidota bacterium; assembly: GCA_005772895.1. Classification (GTDB taxonomy): domain Bacteria; phylum Bacteroidota; class Bacteroidia; order 2-12-FULL-35-15; family 2-12-FULL-35-15; genus 2-12-FULL-35-15. Next base: position 24,927 of record SXIH01000001.1, read on the forward strand.
TTTTGTTTTGTTTTACTTGCATTATAATTTTGACGCACCCGATCAGAATAGGACAACTTAAATTCCGCACAAACACTTTCGCAATAAGTTCTCACACTTATATTTTCATCTTTAGGAAACAATTTACTTTCAGCAGCTAAGTTGCAAAACAACCCAATAACTGGGGCGTTAATTTGTATAGCTTTAACAGGTTGTTTTAAATTATGTAAGTTTTCTTCAAGTAATGTCTGAACATTGTAAATATTTATTGCTCGAACTTCATATTTGCGTTTTAAATCATTTAACTTCTTTACACTATCACATTTTTTTACTTCATCTTGGTAAAGAAAGTCCTCTCCTTTAATTTCAAAGTCGAGTGCTTTTAGATAAAGGTTTATTTTGATTGTATTTTTAAATAGGTCCGTATTATGTTCTAGATAATTGTATATATCAATATCAGCGCACCCTTCTGCTACCTTAGCAAAAAATTGAGGTGCTTCCATTTTAAGATTAAATTCTATCATTCTTATAAATTTAGAAATTCATTAATTTTTGCATAAATTTTTTCTTTTCTTTATCCTCAAACCCTGCAAAGTACCCTACAGTGGTTTTCATATTGTTATGACTTAATGCCTCCATGACAAACTCCATGCTTGCACCATTTCTTATTGAATTAGTCGCAAAACTGTGTCGTGCCCAATAAGTTGAAATGTCAGTTGTTATACCTTCTGACTTTGCTAATTTTTTTAAATTTTGATTAATGAATTTTGTGAAATTCTTAATCTTATTATATTTTACAATTTCAGATTCTTTTTCAGATAAAATTGAAAATACATATCCGTCCTTTTTAATTCTTTTATTACTATACTTTTTAATGATACTTTTTGAAAATTCATTTAAATAAACTACTACAGGGCGCAAATCGGTTTTTGAAGTTTTTATTGTTTTAGCTCTGTAGAATATTATTTTATCATCTTGTATGTTTTCAAATTTGAGCATTGCAATATCTTTAACATTCATTCCATTACAAGCATAACTGAAAAACCAAAAATCCTTCGCTTTTGCTTGTTCAGGGGTTTTTGCCTTTGCATCAAATAGTTGCTTTAAATCATTTTGACCTAAAGCCTTTTTTACACTACGTACTGTTGGAGGTTGGTATTTATTTTTGCCGAACGGATATATCTCAGCTTCAATTTCTTTTTCTGCAATTGATGTATTAAAAACAGTTCTTAAAGCTCTAACATACATAGAAACAGTCGTTCTACTTCGTTTTAGATGATCCACCATGTAGGTTTCGTACTTCTGCAACCAATCCGGTGTAACATCAGTAAATGGGATTTTTGAAGGTTCTTTTCCCTTTGAATAAAGTATAAACTCTTTCAGAGATTTTAAACTTAGTTCATAATTACTGGCAGTGCTGAGACTATTATTAGATTTTAATTTATCTATGATTTGCTTGAATTGGTATATGACATTGCCACCATCTCCAGTATTTCTTAAATACTTCTTCTCAAATTGACTGAATGAAAAAGGGTTAAGTGTCTTACAAACATCGTCCGCCCTCAATTCAATTGCTTGTAATTCATTTCTAGTTTCTTTATGTTCATTGCGGGGTTTTTGAGTTTCCCAGATGCTTTTAAAGTCTGCCTCGCTCAGATCGTATTTGGTAGCATAAAGCTTCTTTATTTGCAATTGCGAAGAATATATCCTTAATTTGACAGGATAAGTGCCGTTGCTTTTAGATCTTCGGGTATCTAAGACTATTGAGGTTTGATATTCCATTTGTTATTGTATTGTGCAAATATAATCATTTGCACAAAATTTGCACAAAAACAAACAAAATAAACAATTAACAAACAAATAACAAAACGTCCACAAATGACTAAAATCATATTATTTACAAAGCATTCAGATAAAATTCAATTACTAAATATCTGTCAATATTCTGCCTTACAAGCAGAGGGTCACTGGTTCGAACCCAGTAGTTCCCACGACAGTACAAAGAGGTTAAAACTTTAACGTTTTAACCTCTTTTTTCTTCAGTATTGTACTACAAAGTTTCTTCAGAATTGCATTGTAACCTTGTCGCATGAAAAAAACAATCTTCCTTTTATCATTTATCTCCATAACTGCATTTTCCTTTTCTCAAGAAGTAAAAGGCATTATTAAAGGGAGTGTTGCCGAAGAATCCACCAAAGAATTAATGGAGTTTGTAAATATTGGTTTGTTTACGGTTTCTGATAGTTCTGTAATTGCAGGTATTGTGAGTGACAAAAATGGCGCATACGTTTTCAACGATGTGAAAGAAGGAAATTATTTTGTTGAAATTAGTTTTATTGGTTTTGAAAAAGTTAATACTCCTCCATTTTCTGTCAACGATAAAAATCAACAAATTGATTTAGGAACAATTTATTTCAGACCAAGCGGACAACTTTTGGGAGATGTAGAAATTACTGCCGAAAAATCCTACATGGAAACTTCCATAGATAAAAAAACTTATAATGTTGATCAGGATTTAATGAGTAGCAGTGGTTCTGCAAGTCAGGTTTTAGAAAATATTCCTTCTGTTGCTGTTGATATTGACGGGAAAGTAAGTTTGCGGGGTTTGTCGAATGTAACCATTTTAATAAACGGACGGCCATCAGCATTAATGAAAACAAACAGTGCTGCTGCATTACAACAAATTCCTGCAAATACAATTGAACGCATTGAAATTATCACAAATCCATCAGCAAAATACAAACCTGAAGGAACGGGTGGAATTATAAATATTGTTTTGAAGAAAGAAACAAAACAAGGATTAGTTGGAAGCATTACTGCAAATGCCGGATTAGAAGATCGATATAATTCGACTTTAATTTTAAATTATAATCCGGGAAAAATAAATATCTATGGAAGTTATGGTTTTCGTCAGGATTACAGAAACAGAACTTCAGATGATTACAGAGAAATTAAAGATTCGGCAACAGGAATTTTAATAAACGATTTTAATGTTAACAGTACTGCTTATTATCGTCCGATTTCACATACTGCAAATTTTGGTATCGATTACGACATCAATGATAAAAATACCATTGGTGCTTCAGTAGATTATTTTTACACCAATTTTTTACGTACCGAAAACACAAACACCATTTCACATGCCGGAAACGACAGTATCATAAGTGATTTTGGACGAACAAGACTTAACAACGAACAAGAATATGATCAAGAAGCATCTGCCTATTTCGAACATAAGTTTAAAAAAGAAGAGCATACACTCAATCTTGAATTTAATATTGTAAAACATTTTGAAGAAGAAAAAAATAATTTTATAGAATCCAGAAGAATAGAATTCACTCCCACTATTTATGATAATACCATTATCAGACAAGGAGAAAATGCCGGAGATGTGACTTTAGAATATGTTTACCCGATAAATGAAGATGCTGAATTTGAAGCAGGACTAATTACAGAATGGTTTCATGAAGATTTTAGTTTTTTTGGAGAACACTTGGATGAAACAAGCAACACATGGCAGAAAGACATTAAAAAATCAAATGATTTTCTTTGGAAACAGGATCTCTATACAGTTTACGCAACCTATTCACAATCGATTGAAGACTTTGGGTTTTTGCTTGGTGTACGTGCAGAACAAGCAAATATTACTTCCAATTTAGTAACAATGGATTCGGTTGTAACAAGCAACTATTTTAAAATTTATCCGAGTTTACATCTTTCATTAGAAACAAGCGACAATTCAGAGTTTCAGTTAAGCTATAGCAAACGCATCAATCGTCCTGAAGGCGATGAAATGAATCCTTTTCCCGAATACGATGACCCCAGGTTTTTAGAAGCAGGAAACCCGAAATTAAAACCGGAACAAATTCATTCCATTGAATTGGGATATCAGTATAAAAATAATAAAACAACATTTGTCCCAACGCTTTATTATAAATACACTTATGATGCTTTTACAGAAATAAGTAAATATATCAATGACACAGCTTTGCTTACTACATTCGAAAACCTTTCTACTCAACAATCTGCCGGCTTGGAATTAATCTATTCTCAGCAGATTAAAAAGATTCTTACAATTAATTTGAGTGGAAATATTTTTTACGATGAGATAGATGCTTCAAATCTCGGTTATGTTGGAAAAAAATCTATTATTTCTGAAAGTGTAAAACTAGGAACTAATATTAATATTACTCCTTCAACTGTTCTGCAATTAAATTCAACTTATCGCTCTCCAACTTTAACACCACAGGGAAAATATTTATCTTCTGCAGTTTTAAGTTTAGGCTTGCGACAAGATATATTTAAGAAAAAAGCATCTTTATTACTGAGTGTTTCTGATGTATTTAATTCCTTAAGATGGACAAGTGAAATAGATACACCTGAATTATACCAAAAAACTACCGGAAAAAGACGTTCTCAGATCTTCTATCTTGGCTTTACCTACAAGTTTGGAAAAGCAACAAAAAAAGCAGAAGATATTCGTTTTGATGAAGGAAAATAATCCTCCCTTTTTTATTCCTTTTAGCAAAAAAGGTCGTTCCACTTGACGACCAATCATTTCAAATGTAAGATTCTGCTTCATTTTGTTGGTTTAAAAATTCAAGAAAATTGCTTTTTTTGGCAAAATTTAATTTCAAATCTCTCACCGCTACTAAAACAATATTTCCCTTTATTAAAAGCCATTACAGCCATTTATTTTATCTAAAATGATTTGTTTTTTTGCAAAAAAAAGGCTTCATTTTTTTCGTTTAAAAATTTTTTTCTAAAAAAGCTTGTTTTGAGTCCGTCTCCTATAAATTTGACTGTCGCACTACTCCATTAATAAAAAACAATTTTAATGGTGACAAAATTCAAGGAACAGAACTTAAAAAAGGAAAACATGAAAAAAGCTACTCTCAAAACAATCTTTCTTCAGATTTTTATCTGCTTCGTATCACTAACAGCTTTCTCACAACCATTATCTATCCAATGGCAAAATGCCTTTGGTGGGAATCTATATGATTATGCTAAAGAAGTAATACCAACTTCTGATGGTGGATTTATTTCAGTAGGTTATAGTGAATCAGAAGACGGAAATGTATCTTTTAATCACGGTGGTGGCGATTGTTGGATTATCAAATCAAGTGCTGCAGGTTTTGTTCAATGGGAAAAAACTTATGGTGGTTCAAATTTCGATTATGGATACTCTATACAACAAACTGCAGATGGGGGATATATTGTTTGTGGCTTTACTCAATCAATTGACGGAGATATTACTTCAAACCATGGTGATGGAGATGCTTGGGTAATTAAAATTGATGCTATGGGTAGTATTGAGTGGCAGAAAACTTTTGGCGGTTCATTTAATGATAATGCACAATCGGTTCAACAAACTTCAGACGGTGGATATATTATTTGCGGTTATACAGAATCACTAAACGGAGATGTTACAGGAAACCATGGCGGTGGGGATTGCTGGGTAATTAAAACTGATGGATTAGGTGTAATTCAATGGACAAAAGCATTAGGTGGAAGTTCTTATGATTTTGCTCAAGACATCAAACAAACTACTGATGGCGGATATATAGTTTGTGGTGGTAGCACCTCAAACAATGGAGATATTACCGAACAATATGGTAACGGTGATTATTGGATAGCCAAACTAGATTACTCAGGAGCTCTTATCTGGGAAAATTCTTTTGGAGGAACCAATTATGAGGTGGCACAATATATTGAACTTACAACTGATGGAGGATATATAATAGCAGGTTATTCAATGTCAAACGATGGAGAAGTAACAGGGCAACATGGAAATGGCGACAACTGGATTGTAAAATGTGATATCAATGGAACTTTACAATGGCAAAAAACATTAGGAAGTAGTGGAAACGATTATGCATATTGTATTAAACAATTATCAACAGGAAACTATATTTTAACTGGTTATTCAGAAATGAATGATGGAGATGTTACCGGTAATCACGGAAATTATGACTGCTGGGTAGTTCAATTGGACGGAGCAGGAATTATTCTACAACAAAAATCTTTTGGAGGAACAGGTGTAGATATAGGATATTCTATAAAAGAAGCATCGGGAGGGACATTGGTTATTGCAGGTTATTCCGAATCAAATGATGGAGATTTATCAGGAAACCATGGTGGTGGAGATAGTTGGATATTCAGAATGAAATTGTCTTCTGTAGGAATTAATGAAACACCTCTATCACCATCAATTACTGTTGCACCAACTCTAAGTACTGGCAATTTCAATTTCTCAGGAATTGAAAACGAAAGTACATTGGAAGTTTTTGATGTTGCAGGTAAATTGGTTTTTCAAACTAAAATCAATTCATTTAGCTACAATCTGGATTTAAGCAATAATGCAAAAGGAGTTTACATATATAAAGTAAATTCAAAAAGCGAATTACTTGGAACTGGGAAAATTATTCTGAATTAAATTTTTATACCTTAGTCATCTAATTAAATTGATTAGATGAAACAAGGATTCTTTTCGGCACTCTATCAAAGCTCAGCTAGCATCGACTACCTTTTAGGCAAAAAAAGGAAGTTTATGAACCTGGGCATTTCCGACAACCCTTCCGTTGAAATAAAGTCCACTGATAGCGAAGATGCTCATCACATTTCATTGTATATGAAATTGCTGGATTTGGCTCCAAACATTCATGAAAATACAAAAAACATAAGCGCTCTGGAAATTGGATGCGGAAGAGGTGGCGGTTGTTACGTGATGAAAAATTATTATTCCATTTCTGATATTACAGCTGTTGATTTAAGCTCCGCAAACATACGATTAGCAAAAAGGTTTGTTCCGGAGGCAAAATTTATTGTTTCGGATGCTGTAGAATTTAAGACAGATAAAAAGTTTGATCTTATTTTAAATTTAGAATCTTCTCATAGATATTCTTCGAGATTAACTTTTTTCAAAAATGTTGCATCAATGATGAAAGAAGATGGAAGTTTTGTATTTGGCGACATGATTAGAAAAAACGAATTGCAGGAAGTAGAAAAAATGATGAATGAAAGTGGATTGAAAATTATAAAAGTAGAAACAGTAAACAAAAGCATTGTTCAATCCATTGAACAGCATAGCAAAAAACAATATCCTTTAGCTACCCGCTTTCCCGGTTTATTTCCAAGAAGATTGCATAGTTTTTTTGTGACTATACATTCCAGAGCGTATAATAGATTAAAGAGCGGAGATGTTTTGTATAATCTTTATTTGTTGAGGAAAAATTAAATCGTCCAAGTGTTTTTCCCACGAATCAACGCATCCAAATCACCTTTGCCTTTACTTTCAATTGCTTCTGCAATTTGTGCATTCATCGCATCTTCATAGCAAAAACGGTCTTCTGTATAAAAAACTCCGAACGGACGAGGTAATGGATTTTCATCGGCAGGTGTATTGAAGAAACGCACTAATATATTAGCTTTCACCTGATCTTTTTCATCGTGAATCCACAAATCGTTTGGAGAAACATCCGCAAGGTTTACAACAACAGGTTTAAATCCATCCAACTTAATTCCTTTGTCTGCATTTTCTCCAAACACTAATGGTTTTCCGTTTTCAACAAAAAGAGTATTTATTTTTTTTGTTCCTTTTTCAGTAAAAACTTCAAATGCTCCATCGTTAAATACATTACAGTTTTGGTAAATCTCCACCATTGAAGTTCCATTGTGAGCATTCGCACGTTTTAAAATTTCGCGCAAATGAACAGGATCACGATCCATAGAACGTGCAACAAAAGTTGAATCAGCACCCAAACACAATGCCAGTGGATTAAACGGATGATCAATTGAACCCATTGGTGTTGACTTAGCTACTTTTCCTAATGGTGAAGCTGGAGAATATTGTCCTTTTGTTAAACCATAAATTTCGTTGTTGAACAACAATACATTCACATTAAAATTTCTTCGCAATAAATGAATCAAATGATTTCCACCAATGGATAAAGAATCACCATCACCGGTAACAATCCAAACACTTAAATCGGGACGAGTTGCTTTGAGTCCGCTAGCAATAGCAGTAGCACGACCATGAATACTATGCATCCCGAACGTTTCCATATAATATGGAAAACGTGAAGAACAACCTATTCCGGAAATAAAAACAATTTGTTCACGTGGAATTCCTAACTCAGGCATTACCGTTTGAACTTGTTTTAATATAGAGTAATCACCGCAACCCGGGCACCAGCGTACTTCTTGGTCCGTTACAAAATCTTTTGCGGTTAGTTTGGTTGTTGTTTCCATTATTTCAGTAACTCAATAATTTTATTTTTTATCTCCTCAGAACTAAACGGCATTCCTTTTATTTTATTTAATCCTTTCGCATCAATAAAATATTTATCACGGATAATTTTTATTAATTGTCCGTTATTCATTTCAGGAATTAAAACTTTATCATAGCTCTTTAAAATCTCTCCTAAATTTTTTGGAAATGGATTTAAATATTTTACTTGTGCATGTGATACATCATACCCTTCTGCAATTGCTTCCCGCACGGCTGTTTTGATAGAACCATAAGTAGAACCCCAACCAAGAATTAATAATTTTCCTTTTTCCTTTCCATTATCAATTGTTTGCAATGGAATATAATCTGCTATTTTATCCACTTTTGCCTGACGTAATTTCACCATCAACTCATGATTCTCTGGATCGTAAGAAATATTTCCTGTTTCATTTTCTTTTTCAATACCTCCTACTCTATGCTCCAATCCTTTTGTTCCGGGGATTGCCCATTGACGTGCTAATTTTTCGTTACGCTTGTATGGTAAAAAATGTTCTCCTTCTTTCAATTCATTTTTTGCAAAAGAAACTTTTAATTCTGGTAATTCTGCAGCTGTTGGAAATTTCCAAGGCTCAGAACCATTAGCAATATATCCATCACTCAGAAAAAATACAGGCGTCATAAATTCAATTGCTAAACGACAAGCTTCATAAGCTCCGAAAAAACAATCGGAAGGTGTATACGATGCTACAATCGGAACAGGCGATTCACCATTTCTTCCATACATCGCTTGCAGTAAATCAGATTGTTCGGTTTTAGTTGGAAGTCCGGTGCTCGGTCCGCCACGTTGCACATTCACAATCACCAAAGGAATTTCCAACATCAATGCCAATCCAATTGCTTCACCTTTTAATGCGATACCCGGTCCGGATGAAGCCGTTACTCCTAAGGAACCACCAAACGATGCTCCTATTGAAGACGTAATCGCTGCAATTTCATCTTCTGCCTGAAATGTTTTTACTCCAAAATTTTTATGTTTTGAAAGTTCATGTAATATATCAGATGCAGGAGTAATTGGATATGTTCCGTAAAATAATGTCAGTCCGGCTTTTTGACTCGCAGCAATCAAACCCAATGCAGCAGCTTGATTTCCCATGATGCTACGATATGTTCCTTTTTCAACTGGTGCGGGTTTTACTTCATAGCGGTTCATTGGAGTTTCCACTGTATCACCATAATTGTAACCTGCTTTCAACACTTTTACGTTTGCATCAATTAATTCCGGACGTTTTTTAAATTGTTCTTTTAAAAATTCTATAGAATTATCAATCGAACGATTATACATCCAATAAATATATCCTAGCACGAACATATTTTTAGAGCGGTCCATTTCTTTTGTACCTAATCCTGAATCAGCCAATGCAGTACGTGTAATTTTTGTTACATCAATTTCATGAACAGTAAATTTTTCAAGAGAATTATCTTTTAGTGGATTTACTCCATCAGGATATTTTGCTAGTTTTAAATTTTTAGGATCAAACCCATCGGTGTTTGCAATAATAACTCCACCGGCTTTTAGTTGTTTGATATTGGCTTTTAAAGCTGCTGCATTCATCACCACCAATACATCACAAGCATCACCAGCAGTAAAAATTTCTTCACTACCAAAATGTAGTTGATATCCTGAAACTCCTGCTATGGTTCCTTGCGGAGCACGAATTTCGGCAGGAAAATTCGGGAAAGTACTAATATCGTTTCCGTATAATGCAGCAGTAGTGGTAAACTGAGAACCGGTAAGCTGAATACCATCTCCGGAATCTCCTGCAAAAAGAATAACTACTGCTTTTTTTATTTCTGTTGTCGCACTCATTTCAATACAAAGTTAATTAAAGTAAAAAGGTTTCCCCAATCTTGGAAAAACCTTTTAAATACGTATTGTTAATATATATTAAAAATCAATCCAAATAAGCATTACGCTTACAGCACATATAGTAACACATTAGCATATTTTGAGCGGATTGAATCATTTTGTTTTCCTTTATTTCGGTTACAAATGTACAGAATATTGTTATTCTAACAACAAAAACTTGATTTGTAGGAAGAAAATGGCTTATTTTGTTGTAATGAAGAAATTATCACTTTTAGTAATTATTATTCTTGTTTCCTCTGCTACCTTATTAGCCGGAGGATTTCAAATCAACCTTCAAGGACAGAAACAAACAGGAATGGGGCATACAGGCACCGGATTGTGCTTGGACAATGCCAGTATATTGTTTAATCCGGGAGCACTTTCTTTCCTCGATTCCTTGAAAGGAATATACATTGGAGCCAGCTTTATTATGCCCCGAAGCACTTATGCTGATTACGCTACCCGTTACACCGCACATCCTGTAAAACATATTGGTACGCCTTTTACATTGTATGCCAATTATCAATTTAAAAAAGCAAAAAAATTGCAATGCGGACTCGGAATTTACACACCATTTGGAAGTAAAGTTCAGTGGGAAGACGATTGGAAAGGTCAGTTTTTGATTCGTGAAATCGATTTAAAAACCATTTTTATTCAGCCAACAGTTTCTTATAAGATTCACGAAAAAATTGGTATCGGAGTAGGATTTGTTTATGCTACCGGAAGCTTTGCTTTAAGAAAAGGAGTTCCATTACAGGATTCATTAGGAAATTATGGCGAAGCGAATTTAGAAGGGAAAGCAAGTGGATATGGATTTAATGCAGGAATCTATTTCAAAGCAAATGATAAATTTTCTATCGGGATTGATTATCGTTCGGAAGTAAAAGTTTCTGTAGCAAGTGGAACTGCTGATTTTGAAACACCTTCTTCATTGGATTATAAATTTCCTACTACCACCTTCACAACCAAACTGCGTTTACCTCAAGTAGCTACGTTAGGACTGGGTTTTGCTCCAAATAATAAATTAAAATTGGCTTTTGATGTCAATTTTGTCGGCTGGGAATCGTATGATTCATTAATTATTGATTTTGCTGACAATACAGATGCTTTGAAAGATGTTCATTCGCCCCGGATGTATCAAAATGCCTATATTTTCAGATTGGGTGCACAATATAAATTAAGCGAAAAATGGACCGTTCGTTTAGGAACTTATTATGATATGACACCCGTGCAAGCAGGATATTTGACTCCTGAAACTCCCGATGCAGATAAGATTGGAATTACGGCAGGAGCTTCTTTCAATATCACTAAAAAAATTCACATCGATGCTTCTTTCCTTTATATTGAAGGAAAAAAACGTTCTGACACGAATTTGGAAACCGACTTTTCCGGGACTTACAAAACAAGAGCATTGGTGCCTGGAGTAAGTTTGGAATACGTATTTTAATTTTTTTATTCGAATAGCTTTTGTATCTTTAAATATAAATCTAAATCAAAAACCACATACATGAAAAAACTTTACTCACTATTTGCAGGAACTTTACTTTTTGCATCGGCATCATTAAATGCACAATGTCCAGGAAATCGCTACCACGATTATGACTTTCCTATCACTCCAACTAAAACTTCGGATGTTGTTTACGGAAGCAATATCAAGGAAACAGGAGCTGCACAAACTTTATTGATGGACATATATGAACCTAGCGGAGATGTTTCTACATCAAGAGCATTGGTAATTGTCGCACATGGAGGTAGTTTTATAGGAGGTTCAAAAACGGCTGGTGATGTTGTTCCTATTTGTAATGATTTAGCAAGATTAGGATATGTAGCAGCTTCTATGGAATACAGAGTTGGAATGAATAATTTTCCATTCCCTGGTCCTGATTCAGCAGATGCAACAGAAGCGGTAATGCGCGCGGTGCATGATGGAAGAGCAGCTGTTCGTTTCTTTAGAAAAAACGCAAGAGTTGGTGGAAACACTTATAAAATTGATACAAACAATATTTATTTTGCTGGAGTATCTGCAGGCGGATTTATCGGTTTACACATGGCTTATTTAGATCAACTTTCTGAATATCCAAATTACATTGATACGCTTCAACCGGGTTTATTAGGCGGTGTTGAAGGGTTAAGTGGAAGTCAAGGTTATCCTTCGGAAGTAAAGGCTGTAGTAAATATTTGTGGAGCGATTGGAGATACTGCTTGGATTAAACCAGGCGATGAACCTGTTTTGAGTTTCCATGGAACAAATGACAATACTGTACCTTATGGTTCTGCAGTTATTGTTCTTTCAGGATTTTATCCATTACTAGAAGTTGATGGCAGCGCAACAATAGACGAACAAGTTGATTTATTAGGAATAGAAAATTGTTTTGAAACATTTGAAGGAGCCGACCACACTCCGGAAATATCAGGCGGAACAGCCGCAACACAAGCTGCATATTATGATACAATCATAACGATTACCAGAAATTTCTTAGAACACTTCACTTGTGGAATTCCACTTGATTGTAATAAAACGATTACTCCTATTATGGGAATAGATGATATTGCTGCTGATGCAGATTTCAATATCTATCCAAATCCTACTTATAATTCCGCAACAATTGACCTGGAAGCATTTAAAGGAAACGATGTAACTATTGAGTTATATGATGTAATGGGAAGAAAGGCAAAAAGCGTAAACAATATTAAAACAGAAAGCTATACCCTTCAAAGAGATAATTTACCAAGCGGTATTTATTTTATGAATGTGATGGTAGAAGGAAGAATATTCAGCAAAAAAATTATTTTCGAATAGCATTTTGAAAGAAGAATAAAAAAATCCCGCTTGGTTAATTACAAGCGGGATTTTTTATTTTCAATATTTTGGATTACGACAAAGTAACACCATTCTCCCCAACAATTAACCTCATTGTTCTTCCTAAAACCAAAGCCAGATTTTTATCAATATGTCCGGCAGGAAAATTAAAACAAACGGGATACTTATATTCTTTTACTGCATCAAAAACTATTTCTTCAGCTGTTTTTCCAAAAGGAATCTGATTGTCTTTCATCTCTGTCATTCCTCCTACAACTAAACCTGCCAAGTCGCCCAATTTTCCGGAACGTTTCAAACTCATCATCATTCTATCAATATGATATAAATATTCGTCCAAATCTTCAATAAATAAAATTTTTCCTTTTGTATGAATACTGGAAGCACTTCCTGCCAAAGCATATAATAAGGATAAATTCCCTCCTACTATTTGCGCTTCTGCAAACCCTTCTCTGTTTAGTGAATAATTTTCTACTTCATACTTTAATTTTTCCCCGAATAATGATTTACGTAATGTTTCAACAGCTTCTTCATTCACAGAAAAATTAATCGGCATTGTTGCATGCATAGTTTCTATTCCGAAATTGTGAATGTGAGAATGCAAAACGGTAATATCGCTATAGCCAATCACCCATTTAGGTTGCAACCTGAATTTAGTAAAATCAATTTTATCGATAATACGAATTGTACCATAACCTCCACGTGCGCTAATAATGGCTTTTACCGAACCATCGTCCAAGGCAGTTTGCAAATCCTCTGCACGTTCGGCATCCTTTCCGGAATATTGATTGTCGCTGCCCAATAAATTTTTACCCAACACAACTTCTAAGCCCCAGCTTTTGAAAATAGCAATAGCAGGTTGTAGCTCCTGCATCGAAATTTTACGGGCAGATGCTACAATGGCAATTTTATCTCCTTTTTTTAAAAATGGTGGATGAATTAAATTCATTTTAGGATGATTGGTTTAACAAAAGTAATCGGATATTTGTAGAATGTCAACACCGGATATTTTATCGCCAACAGATATAACAAAGCTAATCAAAACTTTTTATGATACGCTGTTATTGAGTAACATAAAACACCATTTTGTGAATCTGAACTTAGAGTCGCACTTACCCAGAATAGAAAGCTTTTGGAATGCTACACTTTTTCCGGACCATGCATATGCTCAAAATTTGGTGGAAAAACACATGCATTTACCCCTGAAAAAAGAAGATTTTGCAGTTTGGTTAAGCTGTTTCCATGAAACGGTAGATGAACTTTTTTCCGGTACAAATGCAGAAATAACAAAGAACAGAGCCTCCAGCATTGCCTATATTATGCAAAAGAAGCTACTCAAGGATTAATTTTTATCTTTGCCAACGAAAAAGTTTACAGTTTGCAAGTTTTTAGTTTAGAGTTTTAGAAAACTACAAATTCATAATACTGCCAACTTGAAACTTTTTAAACCCTAAACTTGAAACTTGAACTTTAAAAGACATACCGTTACAGCAGCTTTACCTTACGCAAATGGACCAGTACACATTGGACATTTGGCGGGGTGCTATTTGCCTGCCGATATTTACGTTCGTTACCTTCGCTCGAAAGGCGAGGATGTAAAATTCATTTGCGGCTCCGATGAACATGGAGTTCCAATCACCATCAAAGCAAAAAAAGAAGGTATTACTCCACAACAAGTGGTAGACAAATACCATAAAATGATGGGCGACTCTTTCAAAGAGTTCGGAGTTTCATTTGATATTTATTCCCGTACTTCTTCTAAAACTCATCACGAAACAGCTTCTGAGTTTTTCAAAAAACTGTATGATAAAAAAGTATTTGTTGAAGAAGTTACGGAGCAGTACTTTGATGAAAAAGCAAATCAGTTTTTGGCAGACAGATATATTGTTGGAACTTGTCCGAAATGCGCGAACGAAAATGCTTACGGAGACCAGTGTGAAAAATGTGGTAGCACACTAAATGCAACTGATTTAATAAACCCAAAATCTACTTTATCAGGAGAAAAACCTGTTTTGAAAAAAACGAAGAATTGGTTTTTACCATTGGATAAAATGCAACCACAAATTGAAACATATATTGATTCGCATAAAGAATGGAAAAGCAATGTGTTCGGACAATGTAAAAGTTGGCTAAACGCAGGATTACAACCTCGCGCTATGACTCGTGATTTGGATTGGGGTGTAAAAGTTCCGGTGGATGGAGCTGATGGAAAAGTATTGTACGTTTGGTTTGATGCACCTATTGGATATATTTCTGCAACAAAAGATTTAAGTCCTGATTGGGAAAAATACTGGAAAGACAAAGAAACTAAGCTTGTTCATTTTATTGGGAAAGACAATATTGTTTTTCATTGCATAATTTTTCCTGCAATGTTAATGGCTGAAGGTTCTTTTATTTTACCAGAAAATGTTCCAGCTAACGAATTTTTAAATTTAGAAGGTGATAAAATTTCTACATCCAGAAATTGGGCTGTTTGGTTGCACGAATACTTAATTGAATTCAAAGACAAGCAAGATGTGCTTCGTTATACTTTGTGCGCAAATGCGCCTGAGAGCAAAGACAATGATTTTACTTGGAAAGATTTTCAGGCAAAAAACAACAATGAGCTTGTTGCTATTCTTGGAAATTTTGTGAACAGAACTTTAGTTCTGACACATAAATATTATGAAGGAAAAGTTCCTGTCGCTTTAGAATATACAAAAAGTGATCTTCTTTTATTAGAAGAAATTACTAAGTTTCCTGCAAAAATTGCTGCAAGTATTGAGCAATATCGTTTCCGTGAAGCATTAGGAGAGTTAATGAACCTAGCTCGTTTAGGAAATAAATATTTAGCAGATAACGAACCTTGGACCTTGATTAAAACAGATGAAAAACGAGTTCAAACAATTATGAACTTGTCGTTGCAGATTTCTGCTAATCTTGCTGTTTTGATGGAGCCATTTTTGCCTTTCACTTCAAAAAAATTAGGTGCAATGTTGAATTTGAATGCCGGATTAAAATGGAACGATGCATCACGAACTGATTTATTACTTGCCGGGCATCAAATAAACACTGCTGCTTTATTGTTTGACAAAGTAGAAGATGAAACAATAACTGCTCAAGTTCAAAAACTAGAAGATTCAAAAAAAATGAACGAAGAAAGTAATACATCAGCAATCGAACCATCTAAAGCTGAAACTTCTTTTGATGATTTTAGCAAAATGGATATTCGTATTGGAACAATTTTGGAAGCAGAACGAGTTCCTAAAACAGATAAGCTTTTAAAATTATTGATTGATACAGGAATTGATAAACGCACAGTTGTTTCGGGAATTGCCGGCTATTATAAACCGGAAGATATTATCGGGCAACAAGTATCTATTCTTGTTAATCTTGCTCCCCGTAAAATAAAAGGAATTGAAAGCCAAGGCATGATTTTAATGGCTGAAAACAACAAAGGAGAGTTGAGTTTTGTTGCTCCTACAAAGGATAACATCAACAATGGCGGGGCTGTAAAATAATTCTAAAAAAGGTTTATCTTTATGGTGCAATCTGTAACATTACAGGTTGCACTTTTTTATTTAAAGAAAGCCCTTATGAAAAAAATCACATTTCTATTTTTTGTTTTTGTAGCATTTTATCAAATTAATGTTGCTCAGGAGAAACTATTAACAATGGAAGAAGCCCTTGTTAAACAGCGTACTACTTTAGTTCCGTCAAAACTCACACAATTGATGTGGGTAAAAAATAGCGACTCCTATTCTTATATCAAAACCGGAGAAGAACAAGAACTTTTAATTTGTAATGCTTCTGACGGAAAAGTAAGCAATGCAATATCATTATCATTACTTAATGAGGAGCTAAAAAAAATGGACTTGGGGGCAAACAAAAATTTCCCAAGCATAAAATGGAAAAATGAAAAACAGTTTTCATTTGATTTTGTGAAAGATGGCAAACATCTTTTTTTAGTTTATGATATTCAAACAAAAAAAATAACTAACGAAGGAAGTATCGAGACGGAAGCCGCAAGTATTGATGTTTCCGACAAAACACGATTTATTGCATTTACCATTAAAAACAACCTTTTTATTTATGATGGAAAAAACAATTTGATTGTTACCAACGACAAAGATGAAAACATTGTAAACGGACAATCAGTTCACCGGGATGAATTCGGTATTTCAAAAGGTACTTTTTGGTCTCCAAATGGAGGATTGCTTGCTTTTTACAGAATGGATCAAACAATGGTAACAGATTATCCGATTATAGATTGGACTTCCCGTCCGGCAAAAAACGAAAACATAAAATATCCAATGTCGGGAGACAAAAGCCATGAAGTAACTGTTGGAATATATAATGTTAGCAATGGTAAAACTACTTTCATAAAAACCGGAGAGCCGAAAGAACAGTATCTTACAAATATTGCCTGGAATAAGGACGAGCAACATATTTATATTGCAGTTTTGAATCGTGAACAGAATCACATGAAATTAAATTCATACAGTGTAGCAACAGGTTTGTTTGAAAAAACATTGTTCGAAGAAAAACATGAAAAATATGTTCATCCAATGCATGCAATGGTATTTCTTCCAAATGCAAGTGGACAATTTATCTGGCAAAGCGAACGCGATGGTTTTAATCATTTGTATCTATATAATAATGATGGAACGCTTGTTAAACAGCTAACAAAAGGAAACTGGATAATTACCGACTTAGCAGGATTCGATCCTAAAGGAACGAAAGTATTTTATACTTCAACAACCGAAAGTGGTATTACTCGTAATTTTTATTCTGTAGAAATAAAATCAGGGAAAACTACACGTGTTACAAGTGGTGATGGAACTCACTCAAGCGCATTAAGTAGCAATGGAAATTACATCATTGATAATTTTCAAAGCACAACCATTCCACGCAACATAAATATTGTTAGCACCAATGGAAAAAAATCAAGAACTATTCATACAGCAAAAAATCCATTAGCAGATTATAAATTAGGAGAACTGAGCATATTCAAATTAAAAAGCGAAAGTGGAGATGATTTGTATTGCAGATTATTTAAACCTATTGGGTTCGATTCAACAAAAAAATATCCTACAATCGTCTATTTATATAATGGTCCGGGAGCACAAATGATTAATAATACTTGGAATGGTGGTGGAGATTATTGGTTTCAATACATGGCAGAAAGAGGCTTTGTGGTTTTTACAGTAGATGGAAGAGGAAGCAATAACAGAGGTTTGGCATTTGAGCAGGCGATATACCGCAATGTAGGAGTTGTAGAAATGAAAGATCAAATGGTTGGAGTTGAGTTTTTAAAATCACAAAAATATGTTGATTCAAATCGTATGGGAGTTTTTGGCTGGAGTTATGGAGGATTTATTACTACCAGCATTATGACACGTTACCCGGATGTGTTTAAAGCAGGAGTTGCTGGTGGGCCGGTAATCGATTGGACCTATTATGAAATTATGTACACCGAACGTTACATGGATACTCCACAAGAAAATCCAAAAGGATATGCCGAATCAAGAACAATAAATCATATTGATAATTTAAAAGGAAAATTATTATTGATTCACGGAGCGCAAGATAATGTGGTAGTTTGGCAACATAGTTTACAATTTTTAAAAGCGTGTGTTGACAAAGGAAAACAAGTAGATTATTTTGTTTATCCCGGACACGAGCACAATGTTTTAGGAAAAGACAGAGAGCATTTGTATCAGAAAGTGACAGATTATTTTATGCAGAATTTGTAATTAAGAACTAGACATGAACAACAGCGAAGGAACAATTATTCACAAAGCAGAATTCAATTCTGTTTTAAGAACCTACATTCTATTATATGTAGCCTTTTTTCTCTTCATATCAATTATTGGAATTCCTTTGGCAATTATTTGGCTTTGCGGAATAGGACAATGGTATTCGCGACACTACTTCGATAAGCTTGAATGTGTATTGACAAACAAAAACTTAAATTTCAAAAAAGGAATTATTGTACAATTCGAAAAAACCATTCCATTAGAAAATATTCAAGATATGGCATTTATCGAAGGTCCGGTTTTGCGACATTTTAATTTATGTGTTTTAAAAGTGGAGACAGCAGGAGGTTCAGCACACATGTCGCACCAAATGAGTTTAGTTGGAATAAAAGATGCCCAAGAATTTCGCTTGAAAGTTTTAGAACAAAGAACACTTTTAAAAGACAAACAAGGAAACCACGATAATCAAAATGTGTTGGTGGATATCAAAGAAAGTTTGTTGAGAATTGAAGGGTTGTTAAAAGAGAATAAGAAGTAAAACCTTTTTCTTAATTTTAGTAACTTTGCCTTATTGGCATCGTAGTTCAATGGATAGAATAGAAGTTTCCTAAACTTTTGATACAGGTTCGATTCCTGTCGAAGCCACTACCATTTTACTACAAATATCTCCAAACAGCCCATTTATAAGCAATCTTAGTACCCATATTGCCATTTCCTGAATTATTAGTATTTTTAGGTGCTCAAAAAAAGAGCCTTTAAATGAAATTTACAGCAAAACAAATAGCCGATTTATTGGGTGGAACTGTTGAAGGTAATGGAGAAGTAGAAGTTTCCGGGCTTGCTAAAATTGAGGAAGGGAAATTGGGAACTTTATCTTTCCTATCCAACCCATTATACACTCAATATATATACGAAACAGATGCTTCTGCTGCCATTGTAAATAAATCTTTGGTATTAGAAAAACCTGTAAAATCAACTCTTACACTTATCCGTGTAGAAGATTCTTATTCTAGTTTCGCAAAACTTTTAGAAATATATCACAAATTCAAACACGATAAAAAAGGCGTTGAACAACCGTCTTTCATTTCTCCTAGTGCTAAAATGGGTACTGATTGTTATGTTGGAGCATTTGCTTATATCGGAGAAAATGTAAAAATCGGGAATAATGTAAAAATTTATCCTCATTGCTATATTGGCGACAATGTGACAATTGGTGATGATTGTGTTTTCTTTTCAGGAGTTAAAATTTATTACGATTGTGTGATAGGAAACGATTGCACCATTCATGCAAGCACTGTTGTTGGTAGTGATGGCTTTGGATTTGCTCCAAATGCAGAAAACAATTATAAAAAAGTTCCACAAATTGGAAATGTAATCATTGAAGACCATGTTGAAATTGGCTCAAATACTTCTATTGACAGAGCAACAATGGGTTCAACCATTATCCGCAAAGGTTCCAAATTAGATAACTTGGTTCAAATAGCACACAATGTTGAATTGGGTGAAAATTGTATTTTGGCTGGAGGTTCTTTTGTTGCTGGCTCAACAAAACTTGGCAAAAATGTGATGATGGGCGGACAAGCAGGTGTTATTGGACATTTAAAAATTGCAGACGGGGTTAAAATTGCTGGTCAGTCTGGTGTTGGAAATAGTATTGATACGGAAGGATTAGTAGTACAAGGTTCTCCTGCATTTGCAATTGGCGATTTCCAAAGAAGTTATGTTCTATTCAGAAGTTTTCAAAAACTGAATGACAGAATCCGCACACTTGAAAAGGAATTAAAAAAATTAAACTCTCCCGAATAGCCATAGCTATTATTATATGACTACTCCTACCAAATTTATAGATGTTGATAAGGTTCTAAGAGAAAAAGCTCCTGGATTAAAAAAATGGATGCCTCGTTTTGTTCTCAATTGGTTAAAGCGCAAACTTCATGAAGATGATATTAACGAGTTGATGATCGACTTAAAAGATGTTTATGGAGTTGAATTCAACAATAGAGGATTAGAAAAATTAGGTGCAAAAATAGAATCTACCAACTCGCATTTCATTCCAAAAGAAGGCGGAATTATTTTAGCAGCAAATCACCCACTTGGCGGATTAGATGGAATGGCCTTTGTAAAAACAATTGCAGAAGTTCGTCCGGATATTCATTTTGTTGTGAACGATGTTCTTAAAAATTTAAAAAACTATGGTGATGTATTTATTGGCATAAACAAAATAAAATCTACTTCAGCAACTTCATTAAGAACAATTGAAAGTGTTTTAATGACAGATGAAGCCATTGGATTTTTTCCTGCTGGATTAGTTTCCAGAAAACAAAAAGGAAAAATTATGGATTTGGATTGGAAAAAAAGTTTTGTTACTCAAGCGATTGATCACAAACGAATGATTGTCCCTGTTTTTATTGAAGGACAAAACTCCCGATTCTTTTACAACTTTGCTCAATTCCGTAAACGTATTGGAATAAAAGCAAACATTGAGATGCTTTTTTTACCTGATGAAATGTTCAAACAACGAGATCGTACTATAAGAGTACACTTTAGCAAAGCATTTGACCCTTCTATTTTAGACAAGCGCAAATCACACAAAGGTTGGGCAGATCACATCAAAAAGTATATTTATTCTGCTGAATTTAAAAAAGGAATTCCGTTTGAAGAGTATATGAACATGGATTGAAAATTATCCGGGAATACGCGAAATATTTTTCTCCATCATATTCAACTGCTTCACAATTTCTTCAGCTTTTGGTTTTAAAGCTTTTGCCTTTCTGAAATATTCTTTTCCTATTTTATTTTGCTTGCGTTGAATTTCTATGGAACACAATTGCAAATAAACTGCAGCCATACTGTCTTTATCAGGAATACCTGCTTTAACTGCATCCATTAAAGATTGACGAGCTTCTTTGGTTTTTCCTTGTTTCAATTGAATAAAACCCAATTGCATTAAATTTGTTCCGGTTACATCTCCAACTATCTTGGATTTTGTTTTTAAACTTTTTCGGATACTGGTTTCTGCTGAAGTTAAATCATCTGTTGCCAATGATAAATTACTTTGCAACATATAATATCCTGAACGAATAGGTTTTAATAATAAACGTGGAAATTTTATCATTTTGATATACTCAATCGCTTTGTCAACTTCGCCTTCGGAAACAGCTTCTTGAACCAATCGCATTGTCCCCATCATAAAATACAAAAGCAATGAAACGAAAGCCAAACTATAACAAATCCATGCTGTTATCGGATCTTTAAAATAGTGCGATACACCACCTAAAACAGCCAAAATCACAATAATTGGTAAACGGTAAATAATGTAAAAACGTAAAACTTTCATAGTAGATAGATAATTAAATCAGGGCACAAAAATAAGGGAAAATCCCGATTTATAGTCAAATTATAACTCCAATTCCTTCATTGGCTCCCAATAATGCTTCTCGAAGTTTTTTACCTTGTCTTTGACCACTTTTATGCCTTCTTTTTCAAGTAATTCGGCCATCAGAAAGGGTGTAGCAAAATGATGTTTCCCCGTTAATTCGCCATTTCTATTGACAACCCGGTGAGCCGGAACAGCCTTTTTTTGAGAATGAGCGGCATTCATAGCCCAACCCACCATCCGGGACGAACGGGCTGTTCCCAAATATTTAGCTATGGCCCCATAACTGGTTACACGGCCTTTTGGAATGAGCCGTACAACCTGGTATACCATTTGAAAAAAATCTTCGTGTTTTTCTAGGTTCATCTATACTTTAAATTTCAAATAACAAATTTTAAATCCTTTATCTGAAAACAACTTTTCGTAATATGTTTTAATACTGGTCAAGGCTTCGTCACGTTCTTTTGTATCTCCATACAAATCATTTGTGCTATCCAACACTTCAAATTTATTTTCGGCAATAACTTCTCTTGTGTAATCATAAAATGGTTCGTTATCTGTTTTCAAATTAATACAACCATCTTCTTTTAATATTTTTTGATAACGGGTAATAAACATCAAATTCGTTAAACGATTGCGTGTTCTGGTTTTCTGAGGTTGTGGGTCGGGAAAAGTAATCCAAATTTCATCCACTTCATTATCCGCAAAACAGGCATCAATAAAATCAATACGCGTACGAATGAATGCAACATTTTCCATTTTATTTTCAATAGCCGCTTTTGCTCCTGTCCAAATACGATTACCTTTTATATCCACTCCAATAAAATTTTTATTAGGATATCGTTTTGCTAAACCAACAGTATACTCTCCTTTTCCGCAACCTAACTCCAACACAATTGGGTTATCATTTTTAAAATATTCCTTGTGCCATTTTCCTTTTAATGCTAATCCGTCTTCTCTTGCTTGTTCAAACGACAAGAAAAAGCAATTATCAAAGGATGATACTTCTGCAAATTTTTTTAATTTTCTTTTAGCCATAAATACTACATAAATTTTAACCGCAGGGAACACAAAGAGTACGAAGAGCCCACAGAGAAAAATTAATTATCTTTAATCAATATTTTACAAAAATAAGCATTAATGCAAAAACAGAAGCGAATATTAATTTGTCCATTGGATTGGGGCTTGGGGCATGCTACCCGCTGCATTCCCATTATTCGTTTATTACTTAAAAAAAATGCTGAAGTATTTATTGCCGCTGATGCCGGACCACTTGCCTTATTAAAACAGGAATTTCCTCAACTAACCTTCATCCAATTAAAAGGATATGATATTCAATATCCGAAATCGGGTTCCATGAAAATGAAGATGTTGCTTTCGATTCCGAAAATTGTAAACGGAATAAAAGTAGAACATGCTCAACTGGATAAGATTATTGATGAATACAACATTGATATTGTTATTTCTGATAATCGTTATGGATGCTGGAGTAAAAAAGTAAAAAGCATTTTTATCACACATCAGTTAATGATAAAGGCTCCCATCGGAGAAAGTATTTTGCATAAAAAAGTATTAAAGTACATAGATAACTATGATGAATGCTGGGTTCCTGATTTAGCTGGAGAAAATAATCTATCAGGAGATTTGGCGCATAAATATCCTCTTCCTAAAAATACTTTTTTTATTGGGTCATTGACAAGGTTTACGGAAAACAATGAGCAAGATTCCTCGGCTTCGCTCGGAATGACAAGTATGATAGCAATCATATCCGGACCCGAACCACAACGCAGCATTTTTGAAAAGTTGGTTATTGCGCAATTAAAACAAACCAATTTAAAAGCATTAGTTGTTTGCGGAAAAGCATCGGAAGAAAAAACAGAAACAATAAAAAATATAAAAATTGTTTCACACTTAAAATCGGATGAGATGCAAACTGCTATTATGAATGCTGATATTATCCTTTCCAGAAGCGGCTATTCAACGGTTATGGATTTGGCGAGTTTGGGTAAAAAAGCTATTTTTATTCCAACACCCGGACAAACAGAGCAAGAATATTTAGCGGATATGTTTTTGAAAAAAGGAATTGCATTTTCACAAACACAAGTAAAGTTTAATTTAAAAATTGCTTTAGAGAAATCGAAAAATTATAAAGGATTTGAAAAAATGAAGTTTGGTGATGAACTAGAAAAAAGAATCGATTTACTTTTTTAAATCTCGCAAATAAAGCCCACAAGTATCCTTAATTGATTGCTCCAAGGAAATAAATTTATAATCAGGAAACGCTTTCAGAAATTTTTCATTTGAGAAACGGCTTTTTCTATTTGCAGAAAGAGATGTCTCACGTGTAATTAATGGCGGTGAACCCGTTAACAAAGCTCTTAATGATTCTGCTCTCCAGGCAAACCCCGTTAAAAATTTTCCGGCTTTGATACTTGGTTTTGGTTTTCCAAATGCTACATGAATCAAATCAAAGTAATGTCTGAAACTTGCATTTTCTCCGTTTAACAAAAAGCGTTGACTGCTGATATCGCTTTCCATTAATTTTATCATGATAGTAGCAACATCTCTCACGTCAACAAAACCATTTGTGCCTTCCGAATAAAATTTAATTCCTTTATAGGCTTTCGTAAACATATTGGAACTGCTCTGCACCCAATTTCCACCACCCATTATTAACGATGGATTTACGATAACTACATTTAAACCCTCTTCAGCAGCTCGCCAAACCTCACGTTCAGCGCCATATTTACTTATTGAATAATTTGAATTTTCGGGAGATGATTTCCAAGGTGTTTCTTCTGACGTTACTCCTCCTCTTTCTGCTCTTCCAATAGATGCGATTGAACTAACATGACAGAATTTTTTGATTCCTTTTTCCAAAGCTGCATTCACCATGTTGGCTGTTCCTTCCACATTGATTTTCATCATTTC
This sequence comes from Bacteroidota bacterium, assembly GCA_005772895.1. Classification (GTDB taxonomy): domain Bacteria; phylum Bacteroidota; class Bacteroidia; order 2-12-FULL-35-15; family 2-12-FULL-35-15; genus 2-12-FULL-35-15. Next base: position 49,905 of record SXIH01000001.1, read on the forward strand.
TGCCTGATGCTTTTTTTCAAAAGAAACCATTGCAGCACAATGATAAATATGTTCAACTCCTTCCATTACATCCATCAAAGAATATACATCCAACAAATCAGCATCAACCCATTCTAAATTGTTCAATAAAGAATCAACATCAGAAGTATAATAGGAAAATACCTTTTTTACATTGGCAATATTGCTATTTGCACGCTTGATTACACGTACTTTTTTACCCGACCGTGTGAGGTCGTATAATAAGTGTGTGCCTACTAATCCTGTGCCGCCTGTGACTAAAATCATGTGGTAAATTTACTCATTTAATTGCAACGATTTATGCTATATTTGTACCTGTAAAAGCATAAAAATGAAAACGAATTTTGTTGAAGAATTAAAATGGCGCGGCATGTTGCAGGATATTATGCCTGGAACAGAAGATTTATTGAATAAAGAAATGGTGACAGGTTATATTGGCTTTGATCCTACTTCTGATTCATTAGGAATTGGCAATATGGTTCAAATTATGACGCTTTTACATTTTCAAAAAGCCGGTCACAAACCAATAGCTTTAGTTGGTGGCGCAACCGGAATGGTAGGAGATCCATCCGGAAAATCAGCAGAACGTAATTTATTGGATGAAGCAACTTTGAATCATAACATCGCTTGCCAGAAAAAACAATTAGAGAAATTTTTAGATTTTAATGCTGGAGCCAACTCAGCCGAAATAGTAAACAATTACGATTGGTTCAAAGGATTCAGCTTTTTAGAATTTATCAGAGATGTAGGAAAGCACATTTCAGTAAATTACATGATGGCAAAAGATTCGGTAAAAAACCGTTTAGAAAACGGAATGAGTTTTACGGAGTTCAGTTACCAATTGGTTCAAGGTTACGATTTCTATTATTTGTGGAAAAACAAAGGAATAAAACTACAAATGGGTGGTTCTGATCAATGGGGAAACATTGTTACAGGAACGGAATTAATCAGACGAAAAGCAAGCGGTGAAGCCTTTGCATTGACTACTCCATTGATTAAAAAAGCAGATGGAACAAAATTTGGAAAGACCGAAGGTGGAAATGTTTGGTTAGACAGAGCAAAAACTTCTCCTTATAAATTTTACCAATTCTGGTTGAATGCAAGTGATGAGGATGTAAAAAACTATATCCGCATTTTCACTTTGTTCACGAAAGAAGAAATAGAAAAACTGGAAGCAGAACACGCTACTGCACCACATTTGAGAACATTACAAAAAACATTAGCAAAAGATATTACTATTCGTGTTCACTCAGAAGCTGATTACAATGCAGCTATTGAAGCATCTCAAATATTGTTCAGTGGTACATTAGAAGATTTAGCAAAACTATCTGAAGAATTATTTTTGGATATTTTTGATGGCGTACCACAATTTGAAATTTCAAAAAAGGAAATTGAAACTGGTGTTCCCGTAATTGATTTACTAGCTGAAAAAACACAAGTATTCCCATCAAAAGGTGAAGCAAGAAAAATGATTCAAGGAGGTGGTGTTTTAGTCAACAAATCAAAAGTGGAAGATCTTGAGTTGAAGGTTTCTGCTTCACATCTTATCAATAACAAATACATCTTGGTTCAAAAAGGGAAGAAAAATTATTTTGTGATAAAGGCGAATTAGAAGTTAAACCGCAGAGAAAAGGGAGAAAATTCGCAGAGAAACGCAAAGGATAAATAGATTTTACCACAGAGGAGATATGACAGAGAATGAAATTACTGAAATAGTTATTGGGTGTGCAATCAAAGTGCACAAAGCATTGGGCCCTGGATTGTTAGAATCGGCATATCAAGAATGTTTGTATTATGAACTTCAGAAAACAATACTTGAAGTAGAACAGCAGAAAGTAATTCCATTAATTTACGAAGAAGTGAAATTAGAATGTGGATATCGCTCTGATCTAGTTCTCAACAACAAAGTAATTGTAGAATTAAAATCTGTTGACGCACTAAATGATATTCATCTCGCACAAATATTGACTTATCTTAAACTTACAGATTGTAAAGTAGGACTACTGATAAACTTTAATGTGCTTAAATTAACAGATGGTCTAAGAAGAGTGGTCTATAAATACTAACTCCGCGACCCTCTGCGAATTTTCTCCATTTTCTCTGCGGTTAATCCTCCATTACTCAACAAGCAAATTACAACCTCTGATATCGCTATTATCAAAGCGACCCAGCACTTCAAACGAATTATCGTTATGTAATTTTCCTAAATCCTGAGTAGCAATAAAAGAACAGGAATTGATATTTGCTAAATCGATTACATTTATTCCACCTGTTTTATTTGCAGGTAAAATTGTAAATGGATCATTTGTATCACGGATAAGAATTTTCATCCAGGGCGGACAATTAAAAACTCCATCTCCTTTTGAATAGGCTTGAGATAATATTTCTGTCATTCCGTATTCGCTGTGAATTTTATCAACTCCAAAACCTTTATACAAAGTGGAATGTAATTCTTCTCTAACCATTTCTTTGCGCTTCCCCTTCATTCCGCCTGTTTCTATGATAATGGTATTTTTCAAATTCAATTTTTGTTTGTCAACTAAATCCAAAAGTGCATATGTAACACCAATTAATATCGTTTTTTGTCCGCGTGTTTCTAGAACATTTATTTTCGCAATTAACTCATCATAATTATTCAGATAAAAACCACTTTCTTTATGATTTGATTTTTTAATTAAATCTTCCATCATATAAATCAAAGATGAACCATCACGTTCGTGGTAAGAAGGAAGTAAAGCAAGAATACAGTAGTCTTGAATATTCCCATAAGCGATTTCAAATCCTTTGAGATAACTTTTTTCATACACAGAAACATCCGAAACCAAATGTTTACTTTGAACCATTCCGGTTGTTCCACTGCTGGTAAAAATGATGGCTTTTTTATCGGTTTCGGATGTTTTTACCTCCTGAGTTTTAAAGAATTCTATGGGTAAAAAAGGGATTTCTTCTACTTTTTTGATGGTTTCGGGCAAAACCGACAAACCTGTTAGAAATTTAGCATAAACCTCACATTCCTTAGCCTGGTAGCGGAAAACAGACAATGCCAGCTCTTCAAAACTGGAGCTTGAATTTATCTTAAAAACATCATCTACATTAGGCTTCAAGGCTATTTAGGCAATATTTGAGGGTTTAAATCGTTTTACTATTGCTTTGAGCAAAAATAATTATTAATTTTATGTATCTAATAAAAGAAATGAAGGATTATAAATTCATAGCATCTGTACTTCTACTAAGTCTTACCCTTTTACCATCTTGTGTAAAGGAAAAAGATTTTCCAATAGAGCCAACCATTGAATTTTTATACTATGAAGCTTATACAAATGATTCAGCTGATTGTGTGATTGCATTCAAAGATGGAGATGGCGATATTGGTATTATGGATGGTGATGAAACAACTCCAAACGATTACAAATTAAAATACCTTTATAAAGATACAGATGGAAGTTTTAAACCATTTGATGCGATAGATTCAACCGCAGCAATGGATACTTTATTTTATTCTTACAGAGTTCCAAACTTAACTCCGGAAGGGCAATACAAAGCTTTGGATGGAGAAATAAGAGCAAAATTAAGAGCTGCTCCACTATATTATCCTTTGCACACAACTGTTAAGTTTGAAATTACTTTACGCGACAGAGCAGGACATATAAGTAATAAAGTTACCACAAGTGAAATAACTGTTACACCTTAATAATATTCAGAAAATAAAAAAGGGATGATAAAAAATATCATCCCTTTTTTTGTGCTCATTAAAATTGATTATAAAAACAAACTAAAAATCCAGTAAAAGAATGCACCTAAGATTGCACTAATTGGAATTGTTAAAATCCAAGCCCACAACAAACTAATTGTTACTCCCCATTTAACTGCTCCCACTCCTTTTGTTGCGCCTACGCCAATGATTGCACCTGTAATAGTATGTGTTGTAGAAACCGGAATACCCATTTGTTCAGTTAGGAATAAAGTTGTTGCACCTGCTGTTTCAGCACAAACACCTTCCAGTGGAGTTACTTTGGTAATTTTTGTTCCCATTGTTTTTACAATTTTCCATCCACCACTTAGTGTTCCAATTCCAATAGCTAAATAACAAGAAATAGGCACCCAATCAGGCATTGATTTAATATCTACAATAGAACCATTTGCAACCAATGCAGCAGCAATAATACCCATTACTTTCTGCGCATCGTTACCACCATGTCCAATACTAAATGCTGCAGACGACAACAACTGAGAACGCTTAAACATTGCCGAAGTACGTTTTGCTGTTGGCTCTTTTATTTTTTCGTTGTAAATAAACATTAAAGCAAATAATAATAATGCACCTGCCAAACACCAACGAAGAATTTTATTATCTGCCTTTTCAATTTCTTTTTTCAAATCAGCTTTGATATCAATTTTCATCGCTTTTGTAAAATCCTTCATCTTATCCGGACTAATTGGATATTTTACGTTCATTGCCGCAACCATTCCTATATGTCCGAGTTCAAAATATTTTTTTGTAATTGGTTTCAAGCTATCAATAATGGCTTGTGTTGCTTTGTATTCAGGCTTAAAAGTGCTATCCAACTTTGCTTTGTTTTTAATCTGATCTATTTTGAAATACAAATTTAATTTGTCTCCAAGCTTACTAATGGTAATGTCTTTCAAATCAACATTGTTCGCAATTTCTTCCACTACCACTTTTGAACCATGGTATTCGTATTTAGCTACAAAAGGAGCGCATTCTTCAGCTTTCTTTTTTGCTTTTTCCAATTTGTGAATTTGAGTGGAATCGTGCTTAATATCTACTGCATAGGTGTATTTATCCACTTTAAAAAATTTGTTCATGTTCTCATTCAATTTGTTTTCCTGAAAGCCAATAAACAAAAACCACAATAAAACTGCGGAGGCTGATAGAATTCCAACTTTGAGCCAGGTTTTATGCTGAATAAAAATAAGAGTGAAAAAGATAGAGATAAGCATACCAACTATTGGAGCGAGTAAAATAAATAAAAGTGTTTTACCAACTTTATCGCTATCGATAATCTCATTCAAAGGCATCATTCCTTTGCTCAAAAGTGCATAACATATAGCGGAACCTGCAAATCCTCCAATTAATGTATGCGATGATGATGATGGAATTCCATACCACCAGGTTAATAAATTCCAAATAATGGCAGCAATTAATCCGCTACAAATAACGGGTAGGGAAATAAAATCGGAATAAACAGTTTTTCCAATTGTGTTTGCAACCGCATGATCTTTAAAAATCAAAAATGCAACACAATTAAAAAATGCAGCCCACAATACAGCTTGAAATGGAGTTAAAACTTTTGTGGAAACAATTGTTGCTATTGAGTTTGCAGCATCGTGAAAACCATTGATAAAATCAAATATAAGTGCTAAAGCTATAACTATTACTAATAATGTCATTGTATGTTGTATTAAGAATAAAAATTAATTTGAATCAAACACTAAGCATTTTTAATTAAAATAGCGTTGATTACATCTGCAGCATCTTCACATTTATCGGTTGCAGTTTCCAACATCGATAAAACATCTTTCATTTTAATTACTTCTACAGCATTTTTTTCTTCTTCAAATAATTTTGCAATGGCCATATCAAAAATATCATCCGCATGATTTTCAATGCTATTGATACGAACAGTTGCTTCTTTAATTTTTGTGATGTTTTTTAAATTTCTTAACTCTGCTACAGCAGTCTCTAATTCTTCAGAGCCTTTTAAAATAAGTTCGGCCAGTTTAACAATAGCCGGAGTCATTTCTTCTACTTTGTATAGCTCCATTCTTTTTGAAGCACCATGAATGTAATCCACGATATCATCCACAGCAGAAACCAAATTGTGAATATCCTCACGATCAAACGGTGTAATAAAATTTAAACTTAATTGATTAAATGTTTCGTGTGTAATTCCATCACCAACGTGTTCCAAACGTTCTATTTCTCTGAATAATTCTTTTCTTCTTTCTAGAGAAGTAGTAGTAACTAATTCTACCAAAACTTTAGACGTTGCTACTGCATTTTGAGATGCTTGTTGAAAAAGAAGAAAAAATACTTTATCCTTCGGCTGAAAAAATTGGAAAATGTTTAAGTTCATTGTATTGAATTTTTTTATGTTAATTTATTGTTAGTCAAATGTAAGTTTTGAAAATCCTATTCTTTTCGATTATCAATTATGATTAGGTTATTGCAATGTTAAGTTAATGTTAAGAGTGCGTGTAATTATTTAATTTTCAATAGTTTGCATTCTAAAAATTGAATTGCGCCTGCAACCTTAAAAGACTTCCTTGCTGTCTATTAAATTGCAATTTATAGTCTTCGAATCTTCTTTCAGAAATCGTATACATAGCAACAAATTCAAAATTTTTAATTGGTTGCCACTCGATTCCAAATTCATATTCATTCACAGTGTAACTTCTAGCATCTAATTCATGCTTTTTACCACCATCGTAATAATGCCATCTTGCAAATGGAATAACCAATTGCTTTTTTAATTTAATCATCCAAGAAGCAGTTACATATCCACCCTTCAACTCTTGTGTTTGAATAGAATCGTTCATAGGATTAAATTCTGGACCAATTCCGACATTGTATTCTGCCTGAATTCCAAAAGGTTTAGGATACAATACAAAACTTGCAGCCGCACGTTGATCAGTATATGAAAAGTCTTTGTTTTCTCCTTTTACCCCTGTTGATCTACTTTCTACTACATACTTTCCAGTGTAACCTTGCACTCCAGCTTCTATGATTTGATTACCAATTTGCAAAGGATATGATAATCGAGCTACAATATGTGGATCTTGATTTGCATCAGTTTTATTAGCAGTCTGACCAGTAAATGCACCTAAACCTAAAACTCCATAATCACCACTTCCTTTAAGACCTTCACTCACTAATGATGCAAATAGTTTTCTTGTTTTCTCAGGTGCCCAATAAAAAAACACACCCAAATCACGCTCATTTGAAACCGCACTATTCAATGCATCATTTCTATCCAATGGCAAACGATTCTGACTAGATTGTAGATTTTCAAAACCAAATGGTATCTTACTTTGACCAAAACGAAGTCTGAACTGCTTCTTAGCATCAAGCGATAAATCAAAATACGCATCTCTTAATTGACCAAAATTATTAACTCCAGAAGATGGTGAGGAAGCAAAATCAGGTTGAATATAAATATAAACACGCTCATGAACATTCCCACTTATGATAACACGCATCCGTCTAATAGATATTCCACCTGCTCCCCAAGATTTATCTCCTTGCTCATTTTTAAGCGAGTCGTTCGTTTCCAAAAATCTATTATATCTGAACTGAGCATACCCTCGAATGGCAATTTGGTCATACCACTTTTTGGGAGCTTCCTTAACAACTTCCTTCTCTGGTGCTTTAGCGGGTACAGAATCCTTTTTAACTTCAACAACTGCTGGAGTTTCACTTTTTGTTTCTTGAGCATTTGTTAAGTTTATTACACCAATACAAATTGTAAAGGTTAATACTGCGTTTCTAAATTTATTCATGTGGGTTAATTGATTGTATATAAAAATTATCTACGACAAAAGTAGAGTCACAAAACTCCGTTTATGTTATCCGTATGTTAATTTTATGTGAAGATTTTAAAAGATGAAGAAAGATGCGAAAACAAACCCTTTAGTATGAATTGTAACAAAGTATTTGATTAAAAACACTACTATACAGACGATTGAGGGTGTAGAATCTAGGCAAGTAAATTATAAAAGTAATTGGCTATTTTCCCTTTCGTAAATCGGGATTAAATGTTAATCCTAATTGGAGATATTGTTTTGATTTTGTTCCAATAGTTTGTAAAAGATAGCCTAATTGAATATTAGTGGAAGAATTTATTTGGCAACCAAAAGCACCATACAATCGGTTTCTGTCAAATGGAGAGTTCGCAAGATTAATGAAAACTTCATTATATAACCCAATAAATAATGTTTTTGGTTTTACTTCTTTATTGTTTAATGGAATGGTTAATCGCAAAAGATAACGAAGCCTATTCTTATAATTTGTATTTGTTGAAGTTGTTATCCATCGTTGCTCAAACCTATAACGATGTTCAAAAAAAACTCTTCCTGAATTGCTTTTTAAAATAATCTGTTCCCAAATTCTATTCTCATCAACAATTTGGTCTTTAAAAACTTTTTCATCGTTAGTGTAATTAGTAATCCAACCATAACCTGCTGTGAATACTAAGGCTGGATTGTAATGAAAATTAATTCCACCCCTAACAAGTAATTGCTCAGTATTAGGATTGATTTCGTAGCTTCTGAATTGCACTTCTGAATGCAAACTCCATTTGTTATGAAGTCGTGTTTGATTAAACAACATTCCCCAGGAGCCAATATCAGACGTATTTATCTGTGAGGAAAGAGAAAAAGAAAAAAGCACAAAACAAAATATCAGAATTCTTTTATAACAGGTAGAAAAAAAACAACTCATACAATTATTCTGCTGTGCTAATTATTTATAAAATATTTACGATGACCTATAAGCCATAGCATGAGTTGCTTTTTTGTACTGTCCAAGAAAAATTCTTGCGTATATTCTCAACACACAAATTTCCATAAAAACAAAACTCAAGGAAATAAACGTAATTGTAAAATAATCATGTGTATGAATGTTGCTGAATAAAATATCAATTCCAATATAAGTTGGAGTGAATGGCAATCCGGCAAAACCTAAACAGGAAATAAGAAAAATAAACCCAACAAGAGGTTGCTCTTGCGAATAACCATGAAATAAATCGAGGTTAATATTATTATCAATTGTTTTAATTTTTTGCAAACAAATAGCTCCAACAACAGCAAAAAACATGCAGCCACTCATATAAATCAATATTTGAAGTCCTCTGAAATTATCACTCATCAAAGCAACAGAAAGTGTTATAAAGAGTTGTCCAAAAACTACAAACAACCACCCTCGAAAGGCGCTTCCTTTTTCTGCAAAAGAGTATAATACGGTTGTTAATCCAAGAAAAGAAAATACAATTGGAAGTGCTACAGAAAAAGATGCTGGGATTTGTTCGGAAAACAAATTAAAATAAATGCCAATACAAAAGATGATAATCAAAGCTGCTGCAGCTAATTTAACTGGGATAATATTCAGCAATTTCCCTATCAATTTGAAAGGACTCCATAAATAATTATGCAGGAAAAAATCCAAATTCCATTCTTTTACAGACAATACATAAATGGTGTTTTTTAGTTTAGAATAAAAAGATGTTCCTACTTCTAGTTTCTTAGGCATAAAATTGAAAAACATATCATGTATCATATATCCTAAAACTGAAGGCGAAACTAGCAACTGATAGGTTCTCAAAAATGCATTGGCAGAAAAATGAATCAATGCAACTTCATCCCAACCTAAAGCAATTTCTATAAATATCAATCCGATTTGTGTGATGGAGGAATAAGCTATTTGTGTTTTTACTGTCGATTGCACTTTAGCAATACCGGAAGCAATTATTGAAGTTAATAATCCAACCGCAACAACGCTTACTTTTATCGCCAAAATGTTTTCCCAAAATGGATATGTTCTCAATAAAAGAAAAACTCCTAAGTGAACTGACAGTGATCCATAAAAAATAGCGCTGGAGGTGGTTGGTCCTTCCATAGCTCTTGGAAGCCAAGAAGAAAAAGGCAATTGAGCAGATTTAACAGCAGCGGCAACCACTAACATTACCCCAATAAAAACCACGTACAAATAGTGATCTTGAATTAAAGAAGCGACAGCAACTGAATCGTTCATTTTAATAAAAGTTATATTCTCGTGCCACAAATGATGGCTCATCCACATTGCGAGAATTAAACATATATCACCCAAACGGTAAACTGAAATCACTTTCAAACTATTTCTAACCGGCAAATATCTGTCGCGATAAAACCCAATTAATAAAAAGGAACAGATACCAAGAATTTCCCAACCTGTAAATAATGTTTCAAAATTTCCAGAAAAAATAACGAGATTATAAGCAACAAAAAACATCAGAATATTATTCATGAATCGTTTGAAACCTCCATCACGATGAATATAAAAACGACTGAATACGGCAACTAAAAAAGCTAACACTGCTCCAACAACTGCAAATACGGCTGTTGTTTTGTCGAAATAAAAATCAAGAAATATTTCTATGTCATGAGCTTTGTAAAATACAAACTGTTTAATATCCAACACTGGATGCCCATTCACAAACCAATAAGTGACAAATGAAAGAACACAAAGCAGATTTATTCCTGCAGTTCCAATGGTAACTGATGAAATCAAACGTTCATTTTTTCGAGGCAACATCAAACTAATGATAAATCCAAAAAGAGGAAGCCAAATAAAAAATTGTAATAATTGTGTCATACTCTATTTAATTTTCTAGTGAATAAACCGGTAAATTTTCTTTTGTTGCGTCAACGATATGATTTGTTTCCATTTCTTTTGCAGCTTCCACAAACGACTTCATATCCTTTATAGTTCCAAGCTCTTTTGTAAGAGGTGTATACTCTGTAAATTCGCCATTTTTAAAATAATGAAACTTATTTGTTTCAGGATTCAAAGCAACAATATGAACCCATTCATTTTTATACCATTCAAAAATTTCAGGTGTTATGGTGATGGCTTTCATAACCGCTTCAGGATAATGCTCAACTATAACAAGTAAGCGAACAGGATCATGTACTTCAATCATCTGCAATGGTAATCCAGGTCGGAGATCACCGTCTGCGCTATTTGCAACACCTATCAACCCCATTACATTGTGAGGCAATTTTGTTCCTGCACCTAATTTGTGATTATCAACTCTTGAAAAATAATATTCAAGATTAATACCACCGCAAACCAAACCAATCGGTCGCATCACTCCTGTAAGCAATGTTGCATCTTTATCAGTTCGATAATCATACGAGTTCATGAATGCTCGTCTATCTAAAAATAATCCTTTTGTAAGTTCTCTACTTCCAATTATACAAAGCGTATTTGTTCCATGACCTAATTCAGGACGAGGCTCAAACAAAGAAACAGAACGATCTTTAATCGCTTTTCTTGTTTGTCTCAAACTTCCTTTTGTATTGATGGATGCAAATCTTCTTGATCGTTCTTTTGCATTTAAGTCCAATGCATTTTCAAACGCAATTTTATTTTCTTTGTGAGCGGTTGTATTCACAAAATTCAATACTTGTTCATCATAAAATTCTATTTCATCGGCTGCAGTATCATGCAAACCACCAACAAATTGAGTTGACTCTGGAATTACCAACCCGTGTGAACTTAACATTGCTCTAACTTTCGGATGATTGGTCATAAATGCAAACACACGTGAGTTTACTGAACCTGGTCTACCACTACAAGCTCCGCAATCATGTGCTCCGTGATGAGGGTTATTAGCACTACTCGAACCATGTCCAATCACATAAACTATTGGCGCGAAATTTTTAACCATTCCTATTCCACGTAACAATCCTTCAACTCTTGCTGCCATTTCTTCAATTGTAAAACCAATCTGCAAATCATTCTCACGATCGTTTAAATCTTTATTTTCAATTGAAAGTGTTGCAGTTTTATCCATATGAATAAATGCATTAGAAATAGCCGGACTCATTTTAGGGCGAAACACTGTAAGAAATAATTTCAGCGCTGATATAAATCCGAAGAACATAGTAATCAGAGAACCGATAAAAAAAGTATGGTTCTTTTTTGTATACAGTAATTCATGCTTTCTTTCGCCTTTCGCATTTATTTCCTTTATTAAATACTTAGGAGTAACAGGTGCCGGACAAAGTTTGTCGTAAAACTTTGCATTCTGAGGTTGGAAATAAAATTCAACTCCAAAAAATCCAGGTGCAGCTAATGTTTCACAATTGGGATCAACATGCTCAATATTTCTTCTTATAGAACATTCACGTTCATCAATACAAAACATTGCTTGAAAACTTGTTTTTACAGGAACAACAATTTCTTTTTTCTTTCCGATTGCAATTCCTGCAAGAACTTCATCATAATAACTCCACTCAAATGCATCTTGCCAAAGTTTAAATACTTCATCTAGTTCTGTAAGAGTAGCATCGGCAAAAAGATCTACAGGAGGAGTGCTAATATTCTTACACAAAGGTTCCCAACTGTTTCCGAACTGTTTATCCAATGCATCGATTTCAAGAAGCAAATCAAAAACGATGAGATCATTAAGCGAGATTACTCTTTTATCAAGCAACACACTGGGTTGGTCTTCAATTGCTGAAACCATCCCGGACCAACCTCTGTGACTGAACTGTTGATCAAACAAATATTGTTCAAAATAAGCTTCATTACCAACAACTATTTTCAAAAGCTCTTTTATTCCTAGCCCATCCTCTAGATATTTCTTTGCTCTTTTCGTTTTAAAAAAACTGGCGAAACTGTTTTTCTCAAGATCTTTAATCGCATTTAAAAATCCTTTATTCTCTTGAGGAAAATCCCAAACGGAAATTCCTTGATCAAGATAACTGCAAAGAATACGAAATAGAGTCGGTTGGACCATTGTATCTAAATCTATCTTGTATTTCGACTTCCAATTTGCACGCAAAACACCTACTCGTGGAAAGATTGATTCGCTATATTCTTTAGAAAGAAGTTTTTCTTTCCAATTTGAAAATTGATCTGCCCCTTTTTTATCGTTGATGATTTTATCAAGGACTTCTTTTTTAATTCGGCCATTCTCATACATCTTTCTGAAATCATCGAGCTGCAATGTTGCTTTGAAGCCAAATATTTTAGAAGCTTTGAAAATAGCATCATAAAATTTCATGCTTTGAAAAGCATGTAAAGAATTATGATGGATAAAATCCTTAAGAGGCGTTTGCGTTGGCAAATAATGCTTCAGCTCATGTAATACATGCTTTTCGTCAAACGAAGTATTAACAGCTGAAGCCTTTTTTTCAAGAGTGATAGTGTCGTTCATTACTTTAAGTTTTACTTAAAACATTAATTGAATAAATTAATAACTCATTTGTGCCCTAACGTCTGATTTTCCGCAAATCATTGAATCTTCAAAAAACTCTACTATTCCAGTTTCTAAATTTTGCTTTGCACCAATAATTGCAATTTCTCCATTCTCAATCATCTGCTCAAGAATATAGCTTCGATCTACAATTGTTTTAACTGATCGTTTAACATTGATTGTTGAAACATTTTCCACAAATATTTCGTTTTCAGAAGTTCTTTTATCGGGAGCGGTAGTCATTGTTTCTTGATAAACTGCCGGTTGAATTTTTGACAAAAGCTCAGTAAGATTTCCTAATTCCAAATGATCGCAGGCTCCTTTTACAGCACCACACTGAGAATGCCCTAGCACTACAATTAATTTTGAACCAGCAACTTTACATGCAAACTCAATACTTCCAATCACATCTGTATTTACTACATTGCCGGCAATTCTGATGGAAAAAATATCCCCTAAACCTTGATCAAAAATCAACTCAGCTGAAGTACGACTATCAATGCAACTTAGTATTACTGCAAAAGGCCATTGTCCTTCCCTTGTGTCATTTGCTTGCTGTAGCAAATTTCGGTTCGCTTTTAAATTTTTAACAAAACGGCTATTCCCTTCTTTTAATATTTCCAACGCCCTCAATGGCGTCATGGATGCTTGTGTTTCCGCGGTATGTGTTTTCATAAATAATTTCTTTTTTAATGTCCTGATGTCCCTTTAAATTCTGGAACATTTTTAAACTCTAATTTTATATTCTTTAATTCTGCGTTAATTTTGAAATTGTGAAAAATTTCAAGCACATCTATATCGATACTGTGCGACTTACTTCCATCAATTAATACTGATGAATTTTCAGGAAGATCATCAAGAGTAAACGCTATACTTCCTTTATTAATGAAGGATACATCTTCATCTAATTGAATGATTATTTTTTCACCTGGTTTATATTCGTGTTTTTTATAATAGTATTCTGTTTTATAATTATTTCTCATCAACTGAGCTATTGCTGCCCCCATTGTTTGTTTGTGACCAACAACAGCAGGTGTTTTAGCTAAACGTTGGTACATATTTTTAAAAATAAAAATGATTGCCACTACCATTCCAATTGCAATTCCTTTTAGAAGGTCAGAAAATTGAATAGCAACAACAGTAATTACAAAAGGTAAAAACTGTTCCCAGCCTAATTTGAACATTGATTTAAATAAAGACACTTTAGCAAGTTTATATCCTACTACTAATAGCAAAGCTGCTAGACATGCTAAGGGAATTCTATTAAGAACCGTGGCTAAACCAATCACACTTAACAATAAAAATAAACCATGAATAATCGCAGATAGTTTAGTTTTACCTCCAGCATTTACGTTTGCAGATGTTCTTACAATTACAGCAGTTAAAGGTATTCCTCCAATTAAACCTGAAACTAAGTTCCCTAAACCCTGAGCTTTTAACTCTCTGTTGGTAGGCGTCACACGTTTGTATGGATCCAACTTGTCTGCAGCTTCAACACATAATAATGTTTCCAAACTTGCAATAATTGCAATGGTAAACGCAATAACATAAACATGATAATTATTAAAAGCTGAAAAATCAGGTAGCGTAAATTGTCCAATAAATTCTTTTGCAGAATTAGCAACTGGCAATCGCACTAATTTATCACCAGATAAATACAAACCAGGATTATTTGTCTTAAACCATTCATTTATCAAAATTCCTAATATCACAACTAACAATGCACCTGGAACAATTTTGAAGAATGAATATTTTTTCAAGAACGGTCGTTCCCACATTATCAAAATGAAAAGCGAAATGACTGCTATAATTACTGCACCAGGATGAATATAATTAAGTGCATAAAAAATTTCTGAAAATGTATTGTGTCCATCTGATTGAAAAAAATCAAAATCTCCTTCATTATCTATATCATATCCAACTGCGTGTGGAATTTGTTTCAGAATCAAAATGATTCCAATCGCAGCCAGCATTCCTTTGATTACGCTGGAAGGAAAATAATATCCAATAACTCCCGCTCTTAAAAAACCCAAAACAATTTGTATCAATCCAGCCAGTACAACAGCAAGCAAAAACACATCATAACTTCCTAAAGTTGTTATAGCATTCAATACAATAACTGTTAAGCCGGCTGCAGGGCCACTCACGCTAAGTGGTGATCCACTTGTAAATGCTACAACTGTTCCACCAACTATTCCAGCAATAATTCCTGAAAATAAAGGTGCGCCTGAGGCTAATGCAATACCTAAACATAATGGTAAGGCTACAAGAAAAACGACTAGACCTGCTGGCAAATCATTTTTCAAATACTTAAAGGTTAATCCTTTTGGAGTATTCATAAAAATAAAATTTAAATAAATGAGAAATAAAATAATAGAAAACACAAGAACCCTAATAGTCCTATGACTTTTTAAAAAATTGTGTTTTGAAATAGATGGTATTAAAAACTAATACCTTAGAAATTAAGCCAGCTCGGGTGGCATGAATACAGACTGGCTGTAATCAGATGGAATGAAAATAGAATTATGCATTCTGTCAAATGACAAATTGTGCAGAACTATAAATGATGTAACTTTTTTGTGAAATAAATATTCTGAAATCTCTTTTTCCTTTTTTTCTTCCTTTTCATTAGATTTTTCAGACTCGGATTTTTCTTCTTCACAATCCATAACAAAAGCTATAGACTCATAAGATGAGCATACAAAATAACTGATTGCTTTATAATTAAAAGCAAATGTTACTAGTATTAAAAGACTATATGCGATTATTCTTTTCATGAATTTGCACAAATATGCAAAAAAAATGGGCTCAAGATTCAGTTAAATTAATTTTTAAAGATTTTTAACATGAATTTTTAAAGATCAAACCTAAAAATAGGAGACAAATCGCTTATTTCATCAACCATTACGTTTAAATCTTTAATCAATCCATTATCTAGTCCATATACCCAACCGTGAATTTGTAAGTCCCTTCTTTCCCAAGCCTGCTGAACTATTTTGGTTTTCCCCAAATTATGGACCTGCTCAATAACATTGAGTTCTACTAATCTATTTTCTCTTTGTCTGATATCAGAAATTGAATTTAATTCAGTTTTATACTTTTCGTAAACTTCTTTAATATTTCTCAGCCAATTATTTACAAACCCATTATCGCTATTATTCATTGCAGCAATTACTCCTCCACAACCATAATGTCCACAAACAATAACATGCTTTACATGCAAAACTTCAACTGCATAATACAATACACTCAACAAGTTCATATCAGTATGCACTACCACATTAGCAATATTTCGATGCACAAATATATGCCCTGATTTGGTTCCCGTGATTTCATTTGCAGGCACTCTGCTATCGGAACAACCAATCCATAAATATTCAGGGTTTTGCCCCAGGGATAAATCTTTAAAATAGTCAGGGTCAAGTTTTAATTTTTCCGCAGCCCAGTTTTTGTTTCCTTCCAAAAGCCTTTGATAGCTTTTAATCATTTCAGCTTTTTCCATTGATTTTGTTGTTTCCACAAATTTAACAAAATACTCTCATTGCTTAATAATTTAGAGTGTACAAAGAAGTACATATATTAACAATTACTTAATAAATAGTTTACATATCTTACTAAAAATGTCCGTATTTTTATAGAAATAAAGTATTAAATATGATGAATGCGCATTACAAAATACTGTTGGTTGATGACGAACCGGATATTTTAGAATTCTTAAGTTACAATCTTAAGAAAGAAGGATACAATGTATTTACAGCCAACAATGGCAAAGAAGCAGTAACTGTAGCAAAAAAAGAAAACCCTCATTTAATTATATTGGATGTGATGATGCCAGATATGGATGGCATTGAAACCTGTCGCGAAATCAGAGAAATTACCGGCTTGAAGGATGTGATGATAGCATTTTTAACTGCCCGTAGCGAAGATTATTCCCAAATAGCAGGATTTGATGTTGGTGCTGATGATTATATCAACAAACCTATTAAACCAAGAGTTTTAATTAGCAGAATAAAAGCTTTGTTAAGACGTGGAGCAAATTCAGATTCAAGCAAGTCGACTGACAAAGTGGAAATGGGTGGAATTAAAATTGACAGAGAGCGTTATCTAATTATAAAAGACGGAAATGAAATTAATCTTCCGAAAAAAGAATTTGAATTACTTGCACTTCTAGCATCAAAACCCGGAAAAGTATTTACAAGAGATGTTATTTTAGATACAGTATGGGGTGGTGATGTAGTTGTAGGCGATAGAACCATTGACGTACACATCCGTAAATTACGTGAAAAATTGGGTGAAGACTTTATCAAAACAGTAAAAGGAATTGGTTATAAATTCGAGTTTTGATGGAACGCGGATGACGCAGATAAAACGGATTTATGCGGATTTTTATATTGTTTGTTTAATTTGTTAAATTTGTTTTAGAATCTATACTTTTAAATGAAACAAATTTCTCCCAAAAATCTTTTCTACTTCATTGTTGTTCTCTTTCCTGCTATAGTATTAGTAAGCATCCTTCTTTATACAAAATCCCAAGGTCATGTTAGAATAAATTTAGCACTTTTAGGTTTTGGAATTTCCTTTGTAACTTCTGCCCTTATTTTTATACTTGTAAATGTGTTTGTTTTAAAAAAAATAAATGCACTGCTCGACACAGTAAAAAAATATAGAGCAAGTAGCGACAATCCATCCTCAAATCCAAACTACTCTAGCAACGAAATTCACAATTTAGATTTAGAAATTAATGCTTGGGCTGATGATCGTAAAGAGGAGATAGAGCGCTTGAAAAAACTGGAAGTTTATAGAAAAGAATTTTTGGGAAACGTTTCTCACGAATTAAAAACACCAATTTTCAATATTCAGGGATACGTATTAACATTGCTGGATGGCGGATTGGAAGACCCAAGCATTAACAGAAATTATCTGGAACGGGCCGAAAAAAGTATTGACAGAATGATAACTATTGTTGACGACTTAGAAGCAATTTCTCAATTAGAAACCGGAGAATTACAAATTGAACCGGAGCGTTTCGACATATTTACCCTTGCTAAAGATGTGGCAGACGCACAAGAAATGAAAGCTACTGCAAAAGGCATTATTCTTACGTTACCCGAAGATTCGAAACCCATTTTTGTTTTTGCTGACAGATTCAGAATCCGCCAAGTATTGGTGAATTTAATTGTAAATTCTGTAAAGTATGGTAAAGAATATGGTGAAACAAAAATCAGATTTTACGATGTTGGGGAAAACGTAATGGTTGAAATTGCCGACAATGGAATAGGAATAGAAAAAGAACATTTACCCCGTTTATTTGAGCGTTTTTACAGAGTAGATAAAAGCCGCTCCCGGGAACAAGGAGGCACCGGATTGGGCTTAGCCATTGTAAAGCACATAATAGAAGCTCACAATCAATCGATCAATGTAATGAGTACGGAGGGAGCCGGAACAGTTTTTTCATTTTCTTTAAAAAAAGCATAATTATTTTTCGTACTTTTATAAATAGATAAAATCTACTCAATTTATTATAGTATGGACGCATTAATTATTGAAAAAACAAAGGAAACTCCAGAGATAAATTTCAACCCAACAACAGGTGTATTAAAAATATCCGGAAGAGCTTATTCAAACGATATTTATCAGCTTTTTAAACCTTTAAACGCATGGCTGGATCAGTATCTTGCCAAACCAAAAGACATTACCACTATAGAACTAAAAATAGAATATTGCAATTCTATTTTTAACAAACTTCTCCTGATATTTTTCGAAAATTGTAAATCAGTTCTTCAAAAAGATAAAAAATTAATTATCATTTGGAAATATGAAAAAGGAGATAAAGAAAGTGTGGATGAAGCTAACCATATTTCAAAATTAATTGGTATGCAAATCGAAAAAGTAGAGTTTTAAGCTACGGATATCGAATCTTTACGAATATTACTAATTTTTATTTCAGGCTATTTCTAAATTGTTATTCCCCGCTCTTATTCGCAACATTCGTTTTTATTGGTTATCTGTATCTATTTCTTATTCATCACTTCGGCTTGCATCTTACTCAAATTATTTAAGACCAACTGATATACTTCGGTTAACAGAAGCGGGTTTTGAGAATAAAAAGCAAAACTTTCCTCATACTGTTTTTTCGTAACATTGTTTTTCTTTAAAATATCTGAATTCGGCTGGATGTTATTTGCAACAATAATCTGATCTTTATTATATACGTTCACATTAAGTGAAGCCTCCAACAAATGAACATCCACCATCACTTCTGCCATTTTTTCCTGAGAGAAAACAGTATCAGGTATGCTTGGACGCTCCTCAATAGAAGTACAAGCGCAAATTAATATAATACATAAAAGGGGAAATATTTTTTTCATTTTAAAATAGCATTCTACTACATTAATAAACCCATTCCTCGATAGATTATTGTTTAAAATTACGCAAAATTAATACGAAAATTAAGCTATTTTTGTAAAGAATGAGTATGAATAAAAATAAGGTAGTGTGGATTACCGGAGCCTCGTCAGGAATAGGTGAAGCCATAGCTAAAGCTTTCGCTTCAGAAGGGGCCAAACTCATACTTTCTGCACGTAGAGAAGAGGAACTTAACCGAGTAAAACAATCCTTAAACCTCCCCGACTCAGATATCCTTATTCTTCCTTTGGATTTATCCGATACTTCTAAAACAAACGAATTAGCAAAAACCGTAATTGATAAGTTTAGCCGGATTGATATTCTGGTAAACAACGGTGGAATCAGTCAGCGCTCACTCACTTTGGAAACTCCTATTGAAATTGATAGAAAAATAATGGAAATCAATTTTTTTGGAACTATTGCACTTACAAAAAGTGTATTACCCTTTATGATAAAACAAAAAAGTGGACACATTATAGTAATGAGTAGTATAGCCGGAAAATTTGGGTTTTTCTTCCGCTCTGCCTACTCTGCTTCCAAACATGCTCTTCAGGGATTTTTTGAAGCATTACGAATGGAAATTTTTAATGACAATATAAAAGTATTGATAGTTTGTCCGGGCAAAATTAAAACCGACATTTCTATCAATGCAATAACAGGAACAGGTGGAAAGCATAATAAAATGGACCAAAGTCAGTCGGAGGGATTAAGTGCAGAAGAATGTGCAAGACAAGTTTTAAAAGGAATAGGAAATAATAAATACGAAATTTTTATCGGAGGAAAAGAGTTAAGAGCCATTTGGGTGAAACGTTTTTTTCCGAATTTATTTACACGATTGATACGAAAACAGAAACCGGAGTAAAAGTTAAATAAGTAAAATAGTTAATTGAGGTATTGGGGCTGGGGATTTTTCCTAAATAACTTAATTAACTAAATTAACCTAATCAACTATATGACTAAACCGACTATAGCTGGAATTCAACAAGTAGGAGTTGGGATTCCCAATGTGCATGAAGCATTTAAATGGTATGCAAAACATTTTGGAATGGATATTCCCATTTTTGAAGAAGCAGCAGAAGCAAATTTAATGTTGCCTTACACCGGAGGGAAACCGCATATGCGTCATGCTATTTTAGCCATCAATCTAAAAGGTGGTGGAGGATTTGAAATTTGGCAATACACCAGTCGTAAACCTGAACCTTGTTCTTTTGAATTACAATTAGGTGATTTAGGATTCTATTGTGCTAAAATGAAAACCAGCGATGTAAAAGGTTCTTATGACTTTCTAAAATCAAAAAATGTAAATCTAATTTCCGAAATAGTAAAAGATCCAAATGGAAATGATACATTTTATTTACGTGACCCATGGAACAATCTTTTTCAAATTATAAAAAGTGATTCCTGGTTTGGAAAAGGAATGCAATTAACAGGCGGACCATCAGGAATGGTAATTGGTGTGACCGATATAGAAAAATCTAAAAAATTCTATGCTGATGTGCTAGGTTACGATACCGTTGTATATGACAAACAAGGAACATTTGATGATTTGAAAACTTTTCCAAGTGGAACTCAGAAAGTTCACCGTGTATTATTAAAACACAGCAAACCTCGTGTTGGTGCTTTTTCAAAATTATTAGGTTCCAGCGAAATTGAATTGGTAAAAACTTTGGAACGCAGTCCACGTAAAATATTCGAAAACCGTCTATGGGGCGACCAAGGATTTATCCATTTGTGTTTCGACATCAGCGATCAAAAAGCAATGAAACAGGTTTGTGCAGAAAAAGGTCACCCATTTACAATTGATGGAGGTGAGAATTTTGATATGGGTGAAGCTGCCGGACATTTCAGTTATATTGAAGATCCGGATGGCGCACTAATTGAATTTGTTCAGACCAAAAAAATTCCAATCATGAAAAAACTAGGCTGGTATTTGGATTTAAAAAAACGTGATTCTTCAAAACCATTACCTGATTGGATGTTAAAAGCTTTGAAATTTAATAGAGTGAAAGAATAAAATGCGACTCAATCACCCCGAACTAATCGACCTTTTAAAAATGGCTTATTCAGCAGAAAAAGCTGCTGCTTTTGCCTATCAAGGTCATGCGGGAGCTGTAAAAAATCCTGAAGAGAAAAAAGCTATTTATCAGATAGAGTTGGACGAATGGCATCATCGCAAAGAAGTCCTTCGCATAATGCAACAATACAATGTTTCCCCATCAAAATATTATGAATTCCGGTTTCATGTCGTTGGCAAAATCATTTCTGGTGGCTGCTATGTAATAGGTTGGTTTATGCCTTTTTATTTTGCAGGGCGATTAGAAAGCGGAAATGTATGTGAATATTTCAGAATGATGCACATGTTTCATTCATTGGGAATAAAGGAACATGATAAATGCCTTTACGAAATGGGGATAAAAGAGAAAGAACATGAAGTCTACTTTTTAGAGCAGATCAAAACAAATAAAATGTTACCTTTTTTTGAATGGCTGTTTTCCTGGGGAAATAAAAAAGGAATGAATGATGTTGATTTGGAAAAGAAATATTCGATAGAAGAATCGGAAAAGTATTGTAAGAAATGATATGGTTCATTTAAGGAATCAATCCCCCTTTCCCCCTTTTCAAAGGGGGAATCAAAACAACTCTCCCTGTCCTTTTCCGGCCTTTGATTTCAAAACAGGCAGAGGCTTTTCGGGAATATGCAATTTTGCTCCAAGCTTCTTATTTAATTTTTCTAAAAAATAAGCAGAAAGTAAAGGCGACTCCAATTCATGATTCTGGTGGAGGAAAAAATACAATTCTTTCAAGCCTTCTTTTTTCCATTTAGCAATTCTTTCTATCCAAGGATCTAAGCGGGAATAATCACAGCCGTGGTTATCACCCACATACCTTACAAAGGCAGTTTGTGAAGTTAATCTCATGTGAATAATGTCTCTTCTGCCCGCAGTATCAACTATAACATTTGTTACTTTATACTTTTTAAACAGAGCTGATACTTTTTCGAAATCAGCTTTTACATTGAACCATTCTGCATTTCTAAGTTCAACAGCTAATGGAACATCTTTTGGAAACTCTCTCACAAATTTTTCTAGTCTGTCGAAATCCTTTGGTTTAAAATTATCATGCATTTGTAAAAAAACCATTCCTAATTTTTCTTCCAGTCCAGATACAGACAAACAAAATTCGTCTGTCAGGTTTTTAACTTCATTTAAACGTTTCAGGTGACTTACAGTCTGAGGGATTTTAGGAAAAAACTTAAACCCTTTTGGTGTTTTTTCTCTCCATTTTACAAACTGCTCTTTCCCGTAAGGCTGGTAGAACGTTGCATTTAGTTCAATGCTGTTGAATTGGGTAGAATAATATGCCAACTCATCTTTTGTTCCTTTAGGATAAAAATTTTTTAAATCGGTTTTATTCCATTTGGCACAACCAACAGAAATATCTAATTTCTTAGCTTCCTTTCCACCCAAAACTATTTTTGTATCTGAATGATCTTTAGGAAGACTAAAGTCGATGCCTTTTATTGATTCTACATTCCCAAATTTCATGACCTATTTATTTAGAAGGTTTAAATATGTTTCCTTTGCATTAGCAAGCATAGACATTACTACATTTCTGTCGTTCATTAATTGTTCAACCGTTTTTTTGTCTTTTCTCACCATACGTAGCAATCGCCAACGGCCGAATATTTTTTTCATCACGGGATAAAATTTAAGAACATACCATCCTGAAAAAATAATTGAAGAAGCAAATACACCCAATAACGTCCAATTTTTAAAAGCCAAAGCAACAATTAATAGTTGAATAAAAAAATAAAACGTCCAAAATATTAAAGCGAGATTGGCTCTGAAAGAAGTGTAAAATTCAGCTTTTTTTACTTTTTTATCTGCCAGTTTTTTAGCAAGGAAATAAGGAAAATAATTAAATAGTAAACCTAAAAGATAAATTGGAATACCTAAATAAATAATTAAATAATCTATTAAAAATGTGCCGAAATTCATCCTGTTAACACTTTCTTCCCTGAGCAAATGATCGCGCAAACGGCACTTCTCCAATAAGTTTCTATAATTTCTCAATAAGATTTTTAAATTCTCCAGTAATTGTGGCTGGTACTGCTCCAGTGCATTCACCATATTAATAATTTCATACGTTGCTAATCCTTGATTGTGTAACAAATCGGGATTCATTTTTTTATCTTTCAACAGCTCATAAGTATAAACTGCTTCGATATCTCCTACTAAAGTATCATTTTCAGGATTCGCAATATGATGAACATATTGGCCGAGTTTACTTTCTAAGTTTTTGGTAAACTCATTAATCGCTCTTACTTTGTCTTCTTTGTATCTTGCTTCATAATCTTTTACAGAAATTGGTTTTCCTATTTCTACAAAAGCTTTACTTCTGAACCGGGTTTGCGCCTCATAATTTAAACCAACGGGAATAACAAAAATCTCTTTTTCATATTTTAAAGTCTCCATTGTTTGAAGGGCAATTCTTGATAATCCTTTTTTCAAAGGATATATACGTCTGTCTGAATTTGCTATCCCTTCAGGAAAAATCAATATAATTTTATTTTGAGATAAACGTGTTTTACACTCTTCAAACGATTTATCATTCTTTTTAATTTCTGCATACCCTTCCTGCATACGATACATCGGACTCGTATTCATTTGATTCAATAAAAATTTTGCAAGCTTTCCTTTGAATACATCTCCTCTTGCAAAAAAACGAACTCTGCGATTTACTTGCATCGCCAAGATAACAGGATCAACAAAACCATTAGAATGGCTTGGAGCAAAAATAATTGGAGCACCGGCAGGAACATTCTCTTTTCCTGTAACACTAATTCTGTAATAGACATTTAATGCAACTAGAGAAAACGGACGAAGAAAAGTATAGAGTACAACCAAAACAAATTAATTTAACATTATCTGACAAAACTCATTCGCTCACCTTTACAACTTTCATCGAAATGACCATTCTCATAAACCAGATGTCCACTCACAAATGTATATTTTACTTTTGAATGAAATGTAACACCTTCAAACGGTGACCAACCGCATTTGTATAGAATATTAGATTTATCAACAGTTTGAGTACAATTCAAATCAACTAAAACTAAATCAGCAAAATAACCTTCACGGATGTAACCACGTTTTTCAATTTGAAAACAATCAGCTACTGCATGTGCCATTTTTTCTGCAATCTTTTCGAGTGTTATCTTTCCATGCTTGTGCAATTCAATCATTGCAGTTAATGAATGTTGAATAAGTGGCCCGCCTGATGGTGCTTTAAAATACGTTTGTTCTTTTTCTTCAATAGTATGTGGTGCGTGGTCAGTTGCAATTACATCAATTTTATTATCCAACACCGCTTTCAAAATTGCATCTCTGTCGCTTGCCTTTTTTACAGCAGGATTCCACTTTATATAATTCCCCTTAGTTTTATAGTCTGCATCCGAAAACCATAAATGGTGAATACAGGCTTCAGCAGTTATTCTTTTTTCTTTTAATGGTGCTTTATTTTCAAACAGCTCCACCTCTTTTGCTGTAGAAATGTGTAGAATGTGTAATCGGGTGTTGTACTTTTTTGCTAACTCAACGGCTAATGAGGAAGACTTATAACAGGCTTCTTCACTACGGATTAGAGGATGGCACTCAACAGGAACATCTTCTCCATATTTATCTTTATAAACCTGCATATTGTGCTTGATGGTTGCTTCATCTTCACAATGTGTTGCAATCAACATTTTGCATTTCGAAAACAACCCTTCCAACGTTTCTTTTTTATCCACCAACATATTTCCGGTTGAGGAACCCATAAACACTTTTATTCCACAAACATTTTTGGGATTTGTTTTTAATACTTCTTCTAAATTATCATTAGAAGCACCCATAAAAAATGAGTAATTAGCAAGTGAAACTTCGGATGCCCGCTTGTATTTATCTTCCAATAATTCCTGGGTAAACACGTTAGGAACTGTATTTGGCATTTCCATAAACGAAGTTACTCCTCCCGCTACAGCTGCTTTTGCTTCGGTATAAATTTCCCCTTTATGAGTTAAACCTGGCTCACGAAAATGTACCTGATCATCGATACAACCTGGAAATAAATATTGATCCTTTCCATCAATAATTTTATCTACCGAAGCAGTAATTTCAGTTGAAGAAATTTTGGAAATATATTTTCCATCAATAAGTACATTTCCTGTAACGATTGTTCCTTCGTTAACAATGTTTACATTCTTTATTAGTATTCTTCCCATTTTGTATTAATAAAAAAGCCCGGAGGATAACTCTCTGGGCTCTACTTTATTTTTTTAAATCTCATTTGTAAAACGCCCCAAAATGCTTCTTTGAAAATCCCTTTGCTCATTTTAGAAGCTCCTTCAATTCTATCTATAAATGTGATAGGAACTTCCACAATTTTAAATCCTAACTTATAAGCTGTGTATTTCATTTCTATTTGAAAAGCGTAGCCAACAAATTTTATGTCATCAAAATTAATCCTTTCCAACACTTTTCTTTTATAGCATTTAAATCCAGCAGTTGTATCTTTAATAGGAACCCACAAAACAATTCTAACATATACCGATGCAAAGTATGACATTAATACTCTTCCCATTGGCCAATTTTCCACTTTCCCGTTTTTTACATAACGTGAACCAATCGCTACATCCGCACCAGCAAGACATGCTTCACGTAAACGAATCAAATCATCCGGATTATGAGAAAAATCACAATCCATTTCAAAAATGTATTCATATTTTTTTTCTAATGCCCACTTAAAACCATGTATATATGCTGTTCCTAGACCTAATTTTCCCTTGCGTTCTTCTATAAATAATCGTCCGGAAAACTCTTGCATCAATTTTTTAACAATATCAGCTGTCCCATCAGGTGAGCCATCATCTACAATTAATAAATGGAAAGGAACAGACAAAGAAAACACTTTACGAATCATTCGCTCAACATTTTCTTTTTCGTTATAGGTTGGTATAATAACTAGACTATCTGACACAGCTTGGCTTTAAGAGACGAAGATATGGCAAATTAGGGAAGAATAAAAGTTTTAACAAAAATTAGATATTAGATAGCGCCAGCCTTTATTTCCTCAACAACAGCAGGATCGAGCAAAGTGGAAGTATCTCCCAAATTGCTAAAATCACCTTCAGCAACTTTCCTTAAAATTCTTCGCATAATTTTACCGCTTCTGGTTTTTGGCAACCCGCTTACTATTTGAATTTTATCAGGCTTTGCAATTGCTCCCATATACTTATTTACGGATGCTATAATTTCTTTCTTCAATTCATCGGTATCTTTTCTTTCATGTTCTAAAATAACATATGCATATATTCCCCAACCTTTAATATCGTGAGGAAAGCCAACAACAGCACTTTCAACTACATCCGGATGTTGATTAATAGCATTTTCGACCTCTGCAGTTCCCAACAAATGTCCTGATACTTTTATCACATCATCTACTCTTCCAGTAATTCTGTAATATCCATTTTCATCTCTTCTGCAACCATCACCTGTAAAATAATATCCTTTAAATTGTGAAAAATATGCATCGTAACATCTTGCATGATTATTATAGGTAGTCCTGATAATTCCAGGCCACGGAAATTTCATACACAGTCGTCCTTCTACACTATTTCCCACAAGTTCATTTCCTTTTTCATCTAACAAAACCGGTTGAATTCCAGGAAGTGGCAATGTTGCAAAACCGGGAATTGTTTTTGTAATTCCAGCTAGTGGAGAAATCATTATTCCTCCTGTTTCTGTTTGCCACCAGGTATCTGCAATCGGACATTTTTTCTTGCCGATATTTTCATCGTACCAATGCCAAGCTTCTTCATTTATTGGTTCACCAACACTTCCCAGCACACGCAATGAATTCAATTTATACGGTTTTACAAAATCTAAACCCAAGGCTTCCAAGGAACGAATAGCAGTTGGCGCAGTATAAAAAATATTTACTTGATGCTTATCTATCACCTGCCAAAATCTGCCAGCATCTGGAAATGTAGGAATACCTTCAAACATTAATGTTGTACCACCACTTAACAAAGGGCCATAAACCAAGTAAGAATGGCCGGTTATCCAACCAATATCTGCAGTACACCAATAAATTTCTCCTTTTTTGTATTGAAAAACATTTTCAAATGTATACTGTGTATAAACCATATAACCGCCACAAGTATGAACTACACCTTTCGGTTTTCCAGTAGAACCGGAAGTATAAAGAATAAATAATTTATCTTCCGAATCCATCATTTCCGGAGAACAATCATCTGTTACTTTTTTAATTTCATCATGCCACCATACATCACGTTCATTTTGCATGATCACTTCACAATTTGTCCGCTTAGTAACAATTACTTTTTTTACAGAGGGACATGTTTTTAATGCTTCATCTACAACACTTTTTAATGCAATATCCTTAGCGCCACGAAATCCGCCATCAGCAGTAATAACAATGTTGCAATCGGCATCATGAATTCTATCTGATAATGATTGAAAAGAAAATCCGCCAAAAACAACTGAATGTATGGCACCAATTCTCGCACAGGCCAAAACTGCAATTGCCAATTCAGGAATCATTGGCATATAAATACAAATTCGATCTCCTTTTTTTGCACCATTATTTTTCAATACGTTTGAGAAACGACAGACTTCAGAATGTAATTCTTTATAGGAAATTTTTCTCCCTGATTCATTAGGGTTATTCGGCTCCCAAATAATTGCTGTTTGATTTCCTCTCTCAGATAAATGTCGGTCCAAACAATTTTCAGTAATGTTTAATTTTCCTCCAACAAACCATTTAATATCTGGCTCGTTAAAATTCCAATCCAATACTTTATCCCATTTCTTTTTCCAAACAAATTGCTCTGCTTGCTCAGCCCAAAAAGCTTCTGGGTTTTCTACACTTCGTTTGTATTCCTTATGATACTCTTCTATAGATGTAATACGTGACATTTAATTGTGTTTTAATATTTACCAAATTTAAACGATTTTTTTGCTATATTTAAGAATTCAAACACTTAAAAAATGAAAACTACTTCTAAATTTTTTATTGCATTTTCTATAGTTACAACACTAATTGCTGGTTCCTGTAAAGACAAAAAAGATACTGAAGAAACACCCACAACTACAGGTGGTTCAGGAGGAATTGACTCGTCTACCCCTGTAGCAGGATACACTATTTTATCACGACTACCAGGTATCTGGAACGGTCCGGTTACTTCTTCAACTCCATTAGGCGGTTATCCGGAGTGGATTGTAGATTTTCGTCCGGTTTCAGGAGCACAAGTTTCTGCTAAAAACGAACTGGATTCGGTAAACAATATCTTAATGGGATTTTTTATTGTGAAACACGGTGGTTCATACAAAATGGCTTTCCGTAACGGAGGCGGATTTGCTGGTTCTCAACGAATTGCTTATGCCGTTGTAGATAGTGTTTCTGAAACGGTGAACAATTATTTTTATCGTTTTTCTGATTTTAAAGCTGGGAAAAATAGGGTTTATACAGATGTGCTTTTCAAAGACGATAGTTTAATTCTGCACGTTTACACAAATGTATACAATACACTATCTGCTCCTGTAACTCACATGCTATGGAAAGCAAAGTTGCAAGACACAACTTCTACTATGTCTGCAATAAGTGCATTTAGTTTTCCTCAAAAGCAAATGGTAAAAGATTTTTCTACAACATTTGATAGCCGAACAGAAGCAATTTATTATTCTGCTGCCGACATAGCAATTGACCCTTATAATGAAGCTTCACAACCTTACCTTGGTCAAACTACTGTTAATATTAGCTTTGACGGAGCTCATGTGCCCGATCCGGCAAAAAAAGTTTTTTTAATGATTACAACTCAACCATTATTTAGTGGAACGACTTATAATCCCGCTCAGTTAAAATACAGATCGCGCTATGTATTTTTAGCTTCTACAGATAATGCATTTACATTTAATTATATGCATCCAGAAAATTATTACTTGTATACCCTATATGATGCAAATGGCGATGGCGCTTTCTCTTCTGGCGATTGGATGGATAGTAATTTAACCAATACATTTACGCTAGCTGCACTTGGAACTCAAAGCGTAAATGCTATGATTAATTTTACTATACCGTAAATGAAATTCGATAATTACACTATCCGATTACCCATACATGAAGATTCTGAAAAGTTTTTTTTATTAATTGAAAATAACAGGAATAGGTTAGGAGATTTTTTTGCAACTACTTTATCAAAAACTAAGACTTTAGATGATACAATAATTTTTATGTCGGAAAAATTAACTCGTCTAAAAGAAAAAACCTATTATCCTTTTCTTATTATAGATAATAGCACTGAGAATATTGTTGGGTTTATCGATGTAAAAAATATTGAATGGAAGATTCCCAAAGGCGAATTAGGTTGTTTTTTAGATGCTAAATATATTGGCAAAAATATTTCGAAAAAGGCTCTATCAATAGTTATCAGACACGTTTTTAATGAACTAAAATTTAGAAAATTATTTTTAAGAACACACGAAACTAATACTTCAGCAAGAAAATTAGCAGAAAGCTGTGGATTTGAAATCGAGGGTCATCTTAGAGCTGATCATAAAACATCAGAGGGAAAAATTGTAGATTTATTATATTATGGACTTTTATCACCAGTTAATTCTAACATCCAATGAACGACAAACGAGTAAAAATTACTGAGATAAAAGAATATTATACAGTAAAAAGAAAAGAAAGAAACAAAGCCGGAGAATTAGTAGAAGTTGAAAAAAATATGTTCCGATATAAAGAAGTGCCATTTGTAACAGGTTGGCCCAGATTTGGCCACTTTTTATTGGATCGTGTTTTTTATACAATAGCTGAAGCTCTTTTTGGCGGTGCACTCGGACTAATTCTTGGTTTTACAGGAAATGGACATTGGATTGAAGGTAGTGGAGAAACGATGATTACAGTTTTCAGTATTCTTGTATTATATCCGGGCTACTACCTTATTCTTGAAGCGTCAACCCAAGCAAGTTTAGCGAAACTGATTTTAAAACGAGTAGTTGTTGATGAGTATGGAGAAAAACCAACATTCAATCAAATATTAGGGCGTTCCTATTCGCGGATCGTTCCTTTTGAAGCATTGTCCTGTTTGGCAAATACAGGTTGGCACGACAACTGGAGCAAAACCTATGTAATCAGGAAACAAGATTTAGAAGATTTGAAAGTATTAGCCAGACTGCAAGAGCATTTGGCTGAGAAACCCACAGCATCTGTTTAATTTAAAAAACAATGAAAAATACTTACATCTTAATCTGCATAATTATTGCCAGTCTAGGCACATCGTGTAAAAAGGAATACAATTGTGAATGTAAAGTAAATGGCACTGTCACAAGTGTAAGAAAAATAGAAGCAAGATCAGAGAAAAAAGCTCAAAAAGAGTGTATTAAAAACAGCCAATTTATGTGCATCGGTTGCCAATCTTGTCAATTAAAATAGCTTACTTCGATAATTCACTTGCCCTATCCCTTGCTTTAACAATTCCCTTTTGTAAATTTTCTCCAACACCAGTTTGATTAAAAACAGATAATGCTGCTTCAGTTGTTCCACCTTTTGACGCAACAGCTTTAATTAATTCATCCAAGGATTTATCAGCTGTATTCAATAAATGAAAAGAACCCAACATGGTTTGTTTTACTAACATTTCGGAAGTATGCTGATCAAAACCCATTTGTTTTCCAGCTTCTACCATTTGTTTTACTATATAAAAAAAGTATGCTGGTCCGCTTCCACTCAATGCCGTAACAGCATCCAATAAATTTTCATTTTCAAAAAACACTGTTCTCCCTGTAGTTGATAATAAATTTTCAGCTTTACGGATTTGTTCAATCGACAAAGTCTTGCTACTAGTAAAAGCTGTCATTCCCATTCCTAATTCAGCGGGGGAATTTGGCATTGCTCTGATAATAAATTTTTGATTTAAGGCATTTTCAACTCTTTCCAACTTCATTCCTGCCATAATTGAAATAATGATATTGTTATTTAATACTTGTTTCAAATCAACACTCAGCTCATTAAAATCCTGAGGTTTTACTGCCAAAATAATAATATCGCTTTCCGAAATACGTTTATCATTAACCACACAAACCTCACCAATATTGATCTTTAATAGTTCTTGTTTTCTTGCTTCATTTTTTTCGGCAAGTAATAAATTTTCTTTTGAAACAATGTTATATTTCAAAAATGCACGGGCATAAATTAAACCCATATTTCCACAACCTACAATTGTAATTTTCATGTTAAATATTTTAGTTCATTATTTCGTTTTGTTTTCTGATTGATTCTTCGTGAATCAAAATATATAAAGCTCGAACAAATTCTTGACTTAAACCCAACATAGCAGCATTGCTTAGCCTTTCATTTAACAAATCTTCCCAACGATTCGTTTGTAGTATCGTAACATTATTCTCTTTTTTATATACTCCAATTTTCTCAGCTACTATCATCCTGTTCATTAAAATTTGCAAAAGATCTTCATCTGTTTTGTTAATTGATTCCCTCAACTCTTCTAATTTATTTTTAAAGTCAGGGTTCTGTGAATTTGATTTTCTCACCACTAATTTTTTAATCAAATCCGAAAGCTGCGCGGGTGTCAACTGCTGTTTTGCATCACTCAAGGCTATTTGAGGCATACAATGAGTTTCAATCATTAACCCATGCATGTCCATATCCAAAGCTTTTTGAGAAATGTATGGAATCAAATCCGTATTTCCGCAAATATGACTCGGATCGCAAATGATTGGTAAATCCGGACAAAGTGTTCTTAACTCAATTGCCATTTCCCACTTAGGATCATTCCTAAAAGGTGTTGACATATGCGAATGAAAACCTCTGTGAATAGCTGCTATTTTTGTTATTCCCGCTTGATTGATCCTTTCCAAAGCACCTATCCACAATTGCATATCCGGAGTAACAGGATTTTTTACAAATACAGGAATATCCACCCCTTTTATCGCATCAGCTATTTCCTGAACAGAAAAAGGATTTACGGTTGTTCTAGCTCCTATCCATAAAATGTCGATTCCTGCTTTTAAACATTCTTCAACATGATGTGCGTTCGCTACTTCTGTAGATGTTAACATTCCTGTTTCTTCTTTTACTTTTTTCATCCATTGCAAACCAATGCTTCCGATTCCTTCGAATGAATTCGGACGAGTACGTGGTTTCCAAATTCCTGCACGGAAAATGATGTTTGCGTCTATTGCTGAAATTGACTTTGCTGTATTTAGTATTTGTGTTTCTGACTCTGCACTACACGGACCAGCAATAATCAAAGGTCTTTTTGCACCTTGCAACCACCCGCATACGGGTGTTATTGTAATGTTTGGTTTCATCTTACTCGTTCATATTAGCTTTTACATATTCACCTAAAACCGATAAATTGGTAGTAGCGTTTTTAATTTTTTTCAATGCTTTTTGGAAAAAGTCGTATTCTTCCCATTCCAAATCTGTATGAAACGAATACTCACTTGGCTCTCCCAAAACAGGCACACTTTGAATTTTTGACAGGCTTACTTTATTTTTTTTGAAAACCGATAACACATCAGCGAGTGTTCCCATTTCATGTTTCAATTGAAAAGACACTGACGCCTTGTTTGGATTCTCTGGCCGTGCATCTCCTTTTGAAAGGATAATGAACCTTGTATAATTTTGTTCGTTGTTCTGAATATTTGCTTCCAAAACAGGCACGTTATACATTTTTGACGACAAACTATTCGCAACTGCGGCTACATTCTTTAATTTATTATCCCGGATATTTTTTACACAAGAAGCAGTATCACCTTGCTCCACTATCTTAATGTGTGGATATTTTACAAGAAACTGTGTACACTGCGCCAATGCAATCGGATGCGAATGAATATATTCGATTGAAACCATCTTTACTCCTTTCAATGCTAGCAGATGCAATTCTATTTTTAAGTATTGCTCCCCGATTATTCTGAGTTGGTATTCATTGATTAAATTGTAATTCGAAAGAATACTTCCGGCTAAAGAATTTTCAATCGCCATGACAGCATAATCCGCATGATTATTTTTAAGCATATCGCAACATTGACGAAAAGTAAAACACTCAACCGTTTCTACTTCTTGTCCATAAAATTTCTGAGCAGCCAAATCATGATATGACGCTGTTGTTCCAAAAATTGCTACTTTAAAATTTCTCATGTTATTTCTGTTTTAATTGTTAAATATTCTGTTTAAGATTCCTGCCTTCGCAGGAATAAATTTGGCTAATTGGCAAAGCCAATAAACCTAACTAAAAAAGGCGAGTCCCGATATTATCGGGACTCGCCTTTGGTTGAATTGTATGTTTTATCTTTTAATTAGACATATTAATCTCCCAGGGTGTCCCGTATAAGAACCCGGATAAAAAGGAAAGAAAAAATATCTATTAAGTTGTGTCATTTTGTTTTTAATCTGGGACAAAGATAATGGAGAAAATAAATACAAAACAAATTTATTTTAAAAATAAATCAACTCTTCAATATTTTCGTCACTTTCAGAGCCATTTCTTTTTTGATTTCGGCATTACACAAGTTCCCGATACTTCCTTCATGTGTGTGGTTCAATTCAAATTCAGAATTAAAATCGTTCTTTTCGATTGCATTTCCCACATTTTTATACGCCTCACGAAAAGGAACTCCATCCAGAACCTGAGCATTGACAGCCTCCACACTAAACAAGTACTTATACTTTTCATCCTTGAGAATGTTTTCTTTGATTTTGATACGACTCAGCATAAAGGCTGTCATTTCGAAACAATCTTTTAACTCCTTAATTGCAGGAAACAAACTTTCCTTCGTAAGCTGCATATCACGATGATAGCCAGAAGGTAAATTGTTCGTCAGCAAAGCAAGCTCGTTTGGCAATGCTTGAATTTTATTACATTTTGCACGTATTAATTCAAACACGTCCGGATTCTTTTTGTGCGGCATTATACTACTCCCAGTTGTAAATTCATCCGGAAATGTAATAAATCCAAAATTTTGATTCATATACAAACAAACATCATAAGACAACTTAGAAAGAGTCGCTGCAAAAGAGGCCATCGCCATAGCTAAAATCTTTTCAGTCTTTCCACGAGTCATTTGTGCATACACTACATTGTAATTCATTGTTTCAAATTCCAACAACTCTGTTGTCATTTTTCTGTCCAACGGGAATGAAGAGCCATAACCAGCTCCCGACCCCAAAGGGTTTTTGTTTGTTACATTATAAGCCGCAACTGCCAACTCCATATCATCAACCAAACTTTCTGCATACGCTCCGAACCATAATCCAAATGAAGAAGGCATTGCTATTTGCAAATGCGTATAACCCGGTAGCAGCTTGTTTTTATGTTCCTCACTCAGCTTAATAAGCAAGTTAAACAAATCAGAAACCATTTTAGTTATCTCTTTCAACTCGTAGCGCAAATACAATTTAATATCCGTCAAAACCTGGTCATTGCGGGAACGACCACTGTGAATTTTTTTACCCGTTTCTCCGATTCTCTTCGTCAACAGCCATTCAATTTGCGAATGAATATCTTCTACTCCTTCTTCGATTATAAAATTTCTCTCCTTAATTTCTGAAAGAATATTTTTCAATTCAAAATGAATTAATTTCAATTCTTCTTTTGTCAGTAAACCTATCGATTCAAGCATTTGAGTGTGAGCAATAGATGCTCTTACATCAAATTCAGCTAAAACCAAATCTAATTCATTGTCATTCCCAACTGTAAATTTTTCAATTAATGCGGAGGTCGATTTATTTTCTTTTTCCCAAAGTTTCATAACAACTCTTTTAACATTTTTATATACAATTCTATTCCCTCTTCTATTTCACTCAAATAAATAAATTCATCTGCAGTATGCGAACGGGCTGAATCACCAGGGCCAATTTTCAAAGACGGAAAATTCATCACAGCCTGATCGGAGCTGGTTGGTGAACCATACGTTTTTCTTCCTAATCCAATTCCTGCTTTTACAATTGGGTGATCTTTATCAATGGAAGATGAATTTAAGCGCATTGAACGTGGTTTTATTTCACAATCGATATGCTGTTTAATTATCTCCAAAACTTCTGAATTAGTATACACATCAGTCGTTCGCACATCAACTACAAATGAACAGATATCTGGAACAACATTATGTTGTGTCCCTGCCTCAATCATTGTCACCGTCATTTTTACAGAGCCGAGTGTTTCAGATGTTTTAGGAAATTTAAAAGTTTGAAACCAATCAATTGCTTTTATCGCTTTGTAAATAGCATTCTCTCCTTCTTCTCTTGCAGCGTGGCCCGACTTCCCTTTTACAATACAATCCAACACCAATAATCCTTTTTCAGTAATTGCCAAATGCATTTGTGTAGGCTCACCAACAATAGCAAAGTCAATTTTTCCTAATTCAGGAAGAATTAGTTCAACTCCATCTTTCCCCGAAATCTCTTCTTCTGCTGTTGCTGCATAGACCAAATTATAATTTAAATTTTTCTTCTCATTGAAATACAAAAACACAGCTAACAAACTCACCAAAGCCCCACCTGCATCATTACTTCCTAAACCATACAACTTTCCTTCATGAACCTTAGCCTCAAATGGATTCAACGAATAACCATTATTTGGCTTCACAGTATCGTGGTGAGAATTCAACAATATTGTAGGTTTAGTCGCATTAAAATACTTATTGAAACACCAGACGTTGTTCATTTTTCTAAAAGTATTAACTCTTTTCGATTCAAGATAATTTTGAATCAGATCTGCTGATTTATCCTCTTCTTTACTAAAAGAAGGAGTTGCAATCAATTGTTTTAACAAGTTAATTGACTCTTCAATTAAATTTTTCAGTTTAAATTGATTAAGCAATAAGTGTTGTTCCTGCGTGTTCATTTTTTGTTGTGTTAATTAATTCATCAGCATGTGCAATAACTACGGCTTGCACTCCATTTTGTATGGCAGAAAAAGCATTGTCCAGTTTTGGAATCATGCCTTTCGAGATTGTTCTATCCTGCAATAACTGCTTGTACTTAGATTTTGAAATTGTTTTTATAACCGAATTTTCATCTTCCATATTTTCCAGAACGCCATTTTTCTCAAAACAATAATTCAGCTGCACTGCATAATATTTTGAAAGCGCTGCAGCTAAAACAGAAGCGATTGTGTCTGCATTGGTGTTCAACAATTGTCCGTTTCCATCATGTGTAATTGCTGAAAATACCGGAACCATTTTCTTTTCAATAAAAAAGTTCAATAATTCGGAATTCACACCAGATATATCCAAATCTCCAACAAATCCATAATCAATATCAACTGCTTTTCGTTTTGTTGATTGAATCAGATTTGCATCAGCACCCGAAAACCCAATTGCATTTACCTTTTTTGCCTGCAACGCAGCAACAATCTGCTTATTAATTAATCCTGCATAAACCATAGTTGTAATCTTCAATGTTTCTCCATCGGTAATCCGTCTGCCATTTACCATGGCTTGAGAAACACCTAACTTCTTGGCCAATTCACTTGCAATCTTTCCTCCTCCATGGATTAATAACTTTAACCCATCGATCTTTGAAAAATCATTGAGAAATTTTTCTAAAGCATGTGTATCATCAATGATATTACCACCAATTTTAATAATGTATAATTTCTTCATTTTTCAAAAATGTATTTAATTGTTCTGTTTTATTTTCAATCATCTTTTTTAAAACAACTTGTGCCGCGAACAAACGATTATTGGCTTGTTGCAACACCAATGAGTTCTTCCCATCCAATACTTCATCACTCAATTCCACATTTCTGCGAACCGGCAAACAGTGCATAACTTTTGCATTATTGGTAGCATTCAACATTTCATTTGTCAACATCCAATCGGAAACAACAGGTAGCATTTTTCCGTAATCCGAATACCCTGACCAATTTTTCACATAAACAAAATCTGCATCTTTTAATGCTTCATTTTGATTCAAAACAATTTTTGCACCTTTTGTGTAGTCTTCACACAATTCATATCCTTCAGGGTGAGTGATTGTAAAATCCACATCCGATTTGCACATCCATTCGCTGAAAGAATTAGCAACAGCCTGAGGCAAAGGCTTAATGTGCGGAGCCCATGTCAAAACTACTTTGGGTTTTCTTTTTTCTTTCCAATTTTCTTTTATGGTTATCAAATCGGCTAAACTTTGCAAAGGATGTAGTGTAGCACTTTCCAAACTCAGAACAGGAACTTTACAATACTTCATAAACTTCAGCAGTACTTTT
The DNA here is from genome assembly GCA_005772895.1 of Bacteroidota bacterium. Lineage (GTDB taxonomy): Bacteria > Bacteroidota > Bacteroidia > 2-12-FULL-35-15 > 2-12-FULL-35-15 > 2-12-FULL-35-15. The sequence continues at coordinate 87,600 of SXIH01000001.1, forward strand.
TCACTGTAATCTTCCTGTTTATTCCGTAAAGAAGGGAAACAACGAATCCCAACCACATCACAATATTGCCCGATTACAGCTGCAGCATCTTTCACATGTTCCACTGATGTTCCATTCATTATTGCTCCGTCTTCCATTTCCAAAGCCCAGCCTTCTTTATCAATGTTCATAACCATCACATTCATTCCCAAATTCATAGCCGCTTTTTGTGTACTTAAGCGGGTACGCAGACTCGGATTTAAGAAAATAAGTCCCAGTGTTTTATTTTTCCCAAGCTGAGAAAATGCATACGGGTTTTGTTTCAAAGCCAAAGCTTCTTGAACTAAAATGTCTACGTTCTTAACGTCATGTACTGTTGTAAAATACTTCATTTCACAAATTGTTTAGATAATACTATTTTAAACGCATTTAAAAACTGATCTAGTTCGACTTTTTGTATTGTTAAAGAAGGAAGAATACGCAAAGTATTTTTATCAGATGATGAACCCGTAAATATTTTATGTTCAAATAATAATTCACTGCGGATTTGAGCACAAGGAAATTCCAATTCAATTCCAACCATTAATCCTTCACCGCGAACCTCAGTTATTCCGGGCAATTTACTCAGCTCTTCTAATAAATAATTTCCCATTTCCGAAGCATTCTGAATCAAAGACTCATTCTTTAAAACATCCAGCACGGCAATACCTGCAGCACAAGCCAAATAACTTCCTCCAAAGGTTGTTCCTAACATTCCATGCTTTGCTTTTACATCAGGATGAATAAAAACTCCGGCTATTGGAAAACCATTTCCCATTCCTTTTGCTACAGTAATTAAATCAGGCTGAACATTAGAGTATTGATGCGCAAAGAATTTTCCTGATCGCCCATATCCGGATTGAATCTCATCCAAAATCAAGAGTGCGCCAAACTTTTCACATTCTGATTGTAATTTTTGTAAAAAAGAATTTGTCGGAATATGAATTCCGCCAAATCCTTGAATTCCTTCCACAATTACTGCGCACACATCCTTATTCATTGCCTGCTCAAAAGCAAACTCATCATTCAGAGGTAAAAAAATGACATTCTCCGTTTCATTCACCGGAGCAATAATTTTAGCATCATCTGTTGAAGCTACAGCAAGGGAAGTGCGACCATGAAAGCTTTTTCCGAAGGCAATCACTTTTTTCTTCCCCGTATGAAAAGAAGCCAACTTCAAAGCATTTTCATTTGCTTCTGCACCACTGTTGCATAAAAAAAGCTGGTAACCAGGATAACCTGAAAGCTCTCCTAACTTTTCAGCGAGCTCTTCCTGCATTTTTATTTTTACCGAATTGGAATAAAATCCAATTGCATTTAGTTGTTCGTTTAACTTCTGAACGTAATGCGGATGGCTGTGACCAATTGAGATTACCGCATGACCGCCATACAAATCCAGATACTTTACCCCATTCTTGTCCCAGACATACGAGCCATGAGCTTTCACAGGCTCTATGTCAAACAAGGGGTATACATCAAATAATTTCATTTTCTTAAATTTTAAAAATAGTTTGCTTTTAATTTTAATCCTGTTGCTTCATCCAAACCAAACATTAAATTCATATTCTGAACAGCTTGTCCTGATGCTCCTTTCAACAAATTATCAATACATGAAGAAATCAATAGATTATCATTGTGCTTTCCCAGATGCAACAGACATTTGTTCGTGTTCACCACTTGTTTCAAATCAATTGAAGTAGAACTTATTTTTACAAAAACTGCATTCAAATAAAATTGCTTGTACAATTCGTTCATTTTTTCCAGACTCATCTCACATTTTGTATAAACACTTGCAAATATTCCTCTGGTGAAACTTCCTCTTTGTGGAACAAAATTCAACTCACCTATATAACTTGGTTGTAATTGCTTAATGCTTTGACCAATCTCCATCAAATGCTGATGTTCAAATGCTTTATAAATACTCAAATTATTTTGTCGCCAACTAAAATGCGAAGTCTCATTCAAACTATGTCCCGCTCCAGTTGAACCTGTTGTTGCCGAAATGTGCACATCATCTTTCAACAAACTATTCATTGCCAATGGCAAAAGTGCTAATTGAATGCAGGTAGCAAAACAGCCCGGATTTGCAATTTTTGTTGCTACTTGAATCGATTTCTTATTCAACTCAGGCAAGCCGTAAACAAAATTGGAATCTGCTATCCGGTGATCCTGACTCAAATCAATAATCTTCGTTTTTGAATTAATCAAATTCTCAAAAAGCCATTTTTTTGCTTCTCCGTGCCCCAAGCACAAAAACAAAACATCTACATCAGATGAAATCGTGTCAACAAAAACGAGTTCAGTGTCACCAAGCAAATCAGTATGCACTGAGGAAACCAATTTCCCAGAATTACTTTTGCTGTTTACAAAAACAAGTTCCGCATACGGATGATGAATCAATATCCGTAACAATTCACCGCCTGTATATCCTGCCCCACCAATAATTCCAATTTTTACCTTTTTCATTCTGCTTTATTGACTTGATGATAAATACTCATTTGATTGCTCATAATTTTTGTAAACCCTTTTACATCCTCTCCTGTCCAACTGTTATTCATTTCACCATAACTTCCGAATTTGGCCGACATCAAATCGTGTTTCGATTCAATTCCAATAATCGAAAACAAATAAGGCATTAATTTCACAAATACTTTTCCCGTCACCTTTTTTTGTGTGGACTCAAAATAACTTTCCAAATCACGCATGACAGGATCTAAAAACAAACCTTCGTGAAGCCAGTTGCCATACCACATTGCTTGCTGGTCTTTGATAATCAGTTGCAATTTTGTAAGTGTATGTTTTTCCAAAGCATGATGTGCTTTTATTGTTATCAATGCTGCTGCTGCTTCAAAACCTACTCGTCCTTTTATTCCGATGATGGTATCTCCCACATGAATGTCTCTGCCTATTCCGAAAGGAGAAGCAATTGTTGACAAAGCCTGAATGGCTTCTGTTGGATGTACATAAACAATTCCATCCACCGATTTTAATTCTCCTTTTTCGAAATACAGCTCCACTTCTTTTGCTGTTCGTTTTGTTGCCGGAATCGGATAAGCATCTTCGGGCAATGTTAAATGAGAAGTAAGCGTTTCTTTTCCTCCCACTGATGTTCCCCAAATTCCTTTGTTCACACTGTACTTTGCTTTTTCAGTATTGATGAAAATTCCATTCTCACTCAAAAAATTAATTTCTTCATCACGGGAAAGTTTGTTATCACGGATTGGGGTAATCACTTTCATTTCCGGAATAAGAATATTGAAAATGGCATCGAAGCGAACTTGATCATTTCCTGCACCTGTGCTACCGTGCGCTACATACTCGGCATTTATGCTTTTTGCATAGTTTGCAATGGCTGTAGCCTGAGAAATACGTTCTGCACTTACTGAAAGTGGATAAGTATTGTTTTTTAGAACATTCCCAAACACCAGATATTTAATTACACTTTCATAATAATTCTTTGTTTCATCAATGCAATGGAATGATGCTACACGCAAAGCTTTCGCCTTGTTTTCAATTTCAAGCAGTTCGCTTTTAGAAAAACCTCCCGTGTTAACGATTACAGCATGAACTTCCAAATTCAATTTTTCCGACAAATAAATTGCACAGTAAGATGTGTCTAAACCACCACTGAATGCTAATACAACTTTCTTTTTCATATTTAAAATGTTAGTACTGATTTAACAATTTGTTTAACAGATTGTTTCTTAAAAAATTTAAACAACTTATGCTGTTTGAGTCGCATGAAACGCTCATACAATTTTGACTGTTTAGCAAAATCCCAATGCTTCTTCTGCTCTTCAGGATTAAACAGCATGGCCGTACACATACAATTCTTCCGCTCTTTGCTTTTGAGAATTTCAAAATTCACACAACTCTGACAACCTTTCCAAAAAGCATCATCCTGAGTAAGCTCAGAATAAGTAACAGGTTCATATCCCAGCTCAGAATTTATTTTCATCACCGCGAGTCCGGTAGTCAAGCCAAATATTTTCGCATCCGGATATTTCGTGCGCGACAATTCAAAAATTTTCTTTTTGATCTCACGGGCAAGTCCACATTTACGGAATTCGGGAGCCACAATTAATCCGGAGTTGGCAACATAGTTCCCATGGCTCCAGGTTTCGATGTAGCAGAAACCCGCCCAGGTACCCGAATTGGTAAAAGCAACTACTGCTTTTCCTTCCAGCATTTTGTTGGTGATGTAATCAGAAGAACGTTTTGCAATTCCCGTTCCGCGGGCTTTTGCAGATGCTTCCATTTCATCACAGATAATTTGTGAGTACGATGTATGCTGCCAATCGGCAACAACCACCTTAACTACTGATTTTTGCATCAGTAAATATTTAAGAATGAAACATGAAGAGAATAGCTACATAGTAAAACTATGCTCTCAGAATTTTAAATAAAGTTTTTTGAAAATGACCTCTGCGTAAGTGGTCGGATTAGAATGTACGACTTAACGTCTCGGGCAATAAGGTATTTTGATGGCAACCGGAGCAGTAGCTATCCAAGAGATAAACAAAACAGCAATCGTGCTGAACATCTTGTCAGCTGCTGAAAGGAAGTCGAAAGACAACTTTACTTTTTTCATTTCTTTTTAGTGTAAAAGATTAAAACTTTTTTGAATTATTATTTTATTGCGATGCAAATGTGATACATTTTTTTTATTATTTCCAAATAAATTTAAAACTATTTTAAGTTTTGCAGAAAAGGCAATACTTTCAGAGGCAAAAAAAATCCCTCTCAAAACTGAAAGGGATCTTAAAATTTACGTTAATCGTAAACTATTTTAAGCCGGCATTAATTTCCGCAAGCATTTCCGAACCCGGACAAAGAACTTCTTTTCCAAGTGTATTTAATGGAACATCTGTTGTTTGAATCATATAATGCAAATCATGTGCATCAGGATTTACATATAACAAGCCCGTTAAAATTTCGTTTTTTGCTTTTGCGTTCAATACCGCATTCATTGCTGACTGGCGGTTCAAAGGATCCCAATCTTCTGATAATTTGTGTAACTGAATAACCGAACCATCGTGCATCACAACCTCTTTGTGTGACCCTTTTCCATATTCTACACTTATCTCTTTCATTTGAGGAACAAAATCTACCGTTGCTGTAGCTTCTACGTGCTGACGAACATAATCGTATGATTTTGTAGAACCCATATTATTATTGAATGTCACGCAAGGAGAAATTACATTGATAAATGCAAATCCAGGATGATTCATTGCTGCTTTAATTAATGGAACCAATTGTGACTTATCTCCTGAAAAACTTTGCGCTACAAACGTTGCTCCTAATTCAATGGCCAAACTTGCTAAATCAATTGATTCAAACAAGTTGACATTTCCGCTTTTGTTTTTTGAACCCTGGTCAGCAGTTGCAGAATCTTGTCCTTTTGTTAAACCATAACATCCATTATTCATAACAATGTAAGTCATGTTTAAACCTCTTCGGATTGCATGAACAAACTGTCCCATTCCAATACTTGCTGTATCACCATCACCTGAAACTCCAAAATAAATCAAATCTTTATTTGCTAAGTTTGCACCTGTTGCTACAGAAGGCATTCTTCCGTGAACTGAATTAAATCCGTGAGAGTTACTTAAAAAATATGCCGGTGTTTTTGAAGAACAACCAATTCCTGAAAGTTTTGCCAATTTATGAGGCTCAATGTTCATTTCATAAGCAGCTTGGATAATTCCTGCTGAAATAGAATCGTGTCCGCAACCCGCACAAAGCGTTGACAGAGCACCTTCATAATAATCAACAGAATAACCTAGTTTATTCTTTGGCAATTCTGGGTGACGAAATTTTGGACGAACGTATGTCATAAAAACAGTTATAAATTATGAGTGATAAGTTATTAATTTTTTAGTTATTAGTATTATACTCTACTTCATCTTCACGAACCACATTATTGGATTTTGAGGTGATAATAGCGCTTCTCAACATTTTTAGTAATTCATTTGCATCTTTAAATGCAACATTAAACTCTTCTTCCTTTATATATTTTGATTGACTTAATAACTCAAGCCAATATAATGTTTCATCACATTCCTTTTGAGAAATTGAAAGTTTATGAATAAAATCTGCCCTACTCTGAGCATTTTGAGCTTCTCTGATGTTGGCACCAATAGATGTCCCAGAGCGAAGCAACTGTTTGCTCATAACATATTCCTTCTTTTCTTCGACCAAACATTTGCTCAAACTCACAATCGTTAACGCAAACTGAAAACTTCTATCTTTTAGAACACCCATAATTTTCTCTAATACTCACAACTCAATTTAAATCAATCCTCCTTGCACTTTTCTCTCATCACTTATAACTTATAACTATTTTATCTTTTCTTTTTAGCTGCTTTTTTATTGTTACTTTTTTTCGCTACAACTTTCTTTTTCGCAACAGCCTTCTTCTTTGATACTTTCTTAGGAGCAGTTTTCTTTTTAGCAACTACTTTCTTTACAACTTTCTTTTTTGCAGCAACCTTCTTTACAACCTTTTTCTTAGCTGCTATTTTCTTTTTCGGTGCAGCTTTCTTTTTGGGTGCAACTTTCTTCACAGCCTTTTTCTTAGCTACTACTTTTTTCTTAGGAGCAATTTTTTTAGGCGCTGCTTTTGACGCTGCAGGTTTTACAGAAACTGCTTTTGCCGTTCCTTTTGCTGATAAATTTGTTTTGATTTGATTCAAAATTCTATCAGCCGTAATTGGCATACCATCATAGTTTAAAACTGAAATTAGTTTTTTAGGATCTGCATCCATTTCTATCATCAATAAACTACGCATTTGAGCATCACGATTTTGTTCAATCACAAATACTTTATCGTGAGTATTGATAAAATCTACTACCTCTTTTGTAAAAGGAAACGATTTTAAACGAATAGCATCCACAATAATTTTGTCTGCTTTTAAAATATCCATTGCTTCTTCAGCAGCATATTGAGATGTACCAAAAAATAAAATTCCTGTCTTAGATTCATTCTTCTTCTGATATACTTGAGGAGCCGGAACCATTTTTTTTGCGGTATCCCACTTACGAACCAAACGATCCATGTTGCGCTGATATGCTCCACTATCTTCCGTATAAGTAGCATATTCATCACGAGAAGTTCCTCTTGTAAAAAACGAACCTTTAGTTGGATGTGTTGCCGGTATTGTACGATAAGTAATACCATCTTTATCCACATCTAAATAACGACCAAATTTTTCGATTTTTTCTAAGGCTGCTGCATCCAATACTTTTCCGCGCTTGTATTCTCGTTTATCGTCAAATGTTAATTCGGGTGAAACGTGATCGTTCATACCTAAATCCAAATCTGTCATCACAATCACAGGGGTTTGTAATCCTTCTGATAAATCAAAAGCATCTAACATGCTATCGAAACATTCTTTTGGAGTGGATGGAAACAATAAAACATGTTTTGTATCACCATGAGAAGCATAAGCCGCTTCCATAATATCTGATTGCTGTGTACGTGTTGGCATTCCTGTTGAAGGACCAGTTCGCTGAACATCTACCAACACAGTTGGAATTTCAGCAAAATAAGCAAGACCCAAAAATTCATTCATCAAGGAAACACCCGGACCGCTGGTTGCTGTAAACGAACGTGCACCATTCCAATTTGCACCAATCACCATTCCAATTGCAGCTAATTCATCTTCTGCCTGAACAATAGCAACATTTCTTTTTCCTGTAATTTTATCTGTACGGAATTCATCTGAATAATCCATAAATGCTTCAACAACTGATGTAGATGGTGTGATTGGATACCATGCTGCAACTGTTGCTCCTGCATAAACTGCTCCTAATCCACAGGCTGCATTTCCTTCCATCATAATTTTTCCTTTTACAAGGTCTCTTCTTTCTACTCTGAATTCTAAAGGATATTTAAAATTAGCGTGAACATAATCTACTCCTAATTTTAAAGCTTTAACGTTTGCAGGAATTAATTTTTCTTTTCCTTTAAATTGCTCTGCTAATAATTCTTCCAAAACAGAAAATTCAATATTGAATAATGCTGCCAATGCACCAACGTAAATAATATTTTTAAATAATTGTCGCTGACGAGCATCAGTATATGCTTCATTACACATTTGCATTAAAGGAATTCCCAAGTAAGTAATGTCTTCACGAATATATTCTTTATGCAAAACCTTTGAACTATCGTACATAAAATATCCGCCTGAGCGAACATCCTGAACATCTTTCAACATACTTTGAGGATTCACCGCTACCATCAAATCAATTCCCTCTCTTCTTCCTAAATATCCCTTTTCATTTACACGCACTTCATACCATGTTGGTAATCCTTGAATGTTTGAAGGGAAAATATTTTTTGGTGTAACCGGAATTCCCATCCTGAAAATTGCCTTCGTAAACAAAAAATTCGCACTCGCAGAACCTGTTCCATTTACGTTTGCAAATCTTATTACAAAATCATTTATTTTACTTTTTGTTGACATATCTATTGGTATTCGACTCCTTCAGAGTCGTTAGTGTTTATTTTTTTAATTGTATTTCCTTTTTATTTTTTCATTTTCAAATTGACACATTTTCAAATTTTCAAATTATTTATGTGAAGAACACCCCGAATGCGCCTTCGTTACATTGTAGAAAAACTTCTGCATGTCCCAAGCTGATGTAGGACAACGCTCAGCACACAATCCACAATGCAAACAAACGTTCTCATCTTTCACCATCACACGCTTCGTTGGCAATACTCCTGAAACATATAAGTCTTGCGATTTATTTGTTGCAGGAACCTTTAACATGTTTCTTAAATCTGATTCATCATCTGCATTTTCAGTAAATGTGATACATGAGGTTGGACAAACATCCATACACGCATCGCACTCAATACACTTATCGGTTGCAAAAACAGTTTGAATATCACAATTCAAACAACGCTCTGCTTCTTTAAATCCTGTGATTTTACTAAAACCTAATTCAACCTCTTTTTTTCTGTCGGCCAATGCTGCCTTTTTCTCTGCAAGAGGAACAACATATCTTTCATCAGTTACAACTACACTATCGTAAGCCCATTCGTGGATTCCCATTTTTTGTGAAACCAAATTCACAAATGGCGAAGGACGAACAGTCATGCTTTCTCCTCGGCAAAATAAATCCATTGAAATAGCTGCTTGGTGTCCATGAGCTACAGCAGTAATTACGTTTTTTGGTCCCCAAGCTGCATCACCACCAAAGAAAACTTTTGGATTAGTAGAACAGAAAGTTATTTCATCCACTTTCGGCATATCCCATTTATCAAACTCAATTCCTAAATCGCGTTCAATCCAAGGAAAACTATTTTCTTGTCCTACTGCAATCAACACATCATCTGCTTCAATAAAAACATCATCTCCACCAACTGGAACTAATTTTCTTTTTCCATCTTTATCGTATTCTGCTTTTACTTTTTCGAAAGTCATTCCTTTCAAAACTCCATTTTCTACAACAAATGTTTTAGGAACATGATTATCAATGATAGGAATATCTTCATGCATCGCATCTTCTTTTTCCCAAGGAGAAGCTTTCATTTCAGCAAATGGAGAACGAACAACAACTTTTACATGCTCTCCACCCAATCTGCGTGAAGTACGACAACAATCCATTGCAGTGTTTCCACCACCTAATACAATTACCCTTTTACCAATTTTTGCTGTATGCTCAAAAGCAACATTAGCTAACCAATTGATCCCAATATGAATATTTTTTGCTCCTTCTTGTCGTCCTGGTATATCCAAATCACGACCTTTTGGCGCACCTGAACCAACAAATACAGCATCGTAATCTTTGCTCAAAGTTTCTTTTAAACTTTTTACATATTGATTAAAATGTGTGTGAATTCCTAAATCCAAAATATAATTTACTTCCTCATTCAAAACTGCTTCAGGCAAACGGAAAGAAGGAATTTGACTTCTCATAAATCCACCACCCAATTTTTGTTCATCGTACAAATGGATTTCATAACCCAATGGAGCTAAATCACGAGCAACTGTTAAGGAAGCCGGACCAGCACCTATCAAAGCAACCTTTTTACCGTTTGGTTTGAAAGGACCTTGAGGCATTAATTTTTTTACATCGCCCTTGTTATCTGCTGCAACACGCTTCAAACGACAAATTGCAACAGGCTCTTCTTCTTTTCCTTCAATACGGCCTCTTCGGCAAGCAGGCTCACATGGTCTATCGCAAGTACGACCCAAAACTCCAGGGAAAACGTTAGAATCCCAATTGATCATATATGCTTCTGTGTATTTTTCTTCAGCAATTAAACGGATGTACTCCGGCACTGGAGTGTGTGCAGGACAAGCATGTTGACAATCTACTACTTTATGAAAATATTCTGGGTCGTTGATGTTTGTTGGTTCCAATTTTTATAATTTTTAAAATTTATATATCTAAATGAGTATTTTCTATGAAACAATTGAGCTCAAATGCCCAAAAAGTCCCTAAAATTGTGAAAAATTGAGAACAAAACCTAAAAAACTAGACTAATTTTAATTATTGAGGTATGAGTGAAGTACGGAAGGCTGTATTACATTGATTTATAGTGATTTCGGATAACCACTTTTTGAAGCTCGCGTTTGATAATTAGGTCGGTTACGATGACAGAAAACGGTTCAGTTGAATTAGAATTTACTGCTTTCTTAATTTGCTCATCACTTAAATCTATTCTGTACAAAATTCCCAGAAATTTTTGTCTATTTGAATCCACCATTTTTTTGATATGCGGTTCAATCTGATCAAATAATTCTTCATATGCATTGTATGCATTTCCCGAAAACTTCACTTCCATCCCAAACATTTCAAAATCTTTTATGATTTGAGCTGCAGTATCTTTTATGATATCGAGTTTATTGAAATAGGGTGTAAGGTCGTTGAAGTTCATTTTTTTACCGCAAAGAAGTAGCAAAGGTTGCGGAGTGTTATTTTTTTTCTCGTACGTTTTCTAGTTTCAATCTCTCCACAACTCTATCATTAATAATATGCTCATTAATAATTTCATCCACATCAGTCAATTCTACTCCGACATAAAAAACTCCATCAGGATAAACTGCAACCGTTTGCCCGAAATCACAGATATCCAGACAGCCTGCTTTTTGTGCTCGCAACTTTATTGGAAGATTTAATTCTTTTAATTTTTTCTTGAATGCATCTACAATCTCCATTCCGTGAGCTTCTCCGCAAGATCTTCTTGGAGCCTCAGGAGCACGTTGGTTAACGCAGATAAATATGTGTTTGTCGTAAATCATTATAATTATAAATTACTAATACCGCATACAATAAGTTACAATTAATAAAATTGGAATCAAGAAAGGAAGACCGAATGAAAACCAAAATCCAAAATTATACAATCGCTTTCTAAACAATTCATCATTCTTTGCATTGTATTTCTTATCAGCAAATTCACCCAAATAATAAAAAACATTAGCCGCTCCCATCATAAAAATATAACCAAATCCTTGAAACAGAGTAGTAAAAAAAGTAACCTCAAAATCATCTCCACTGAATAATGAAGATCCAATACTTGAATAAGCAATAAATGCTAGAACACCAGCGATGATAAGGCCTAAATTATATTTTAAGCGCCTTCCTTCCCACCAATCACTTACATATTTTGAATTTTCCATTTCTAACACCCAGATTCGTAAATTCGTTTTTATTCGTTATCCGTACTACATTTCTCTAACCATCAAACTTTCAGCGAAAGCAATCAAACTTTGCTTTTTTGATTCTGCAACAGGAATATCTATTAAGAACGTTAATGCTAATTCATAATGTTTTTGCATTTCTGTTCTTGCCAATTCTTTTACATTTAAAAAGTTGTAGATATTAATGACTGCTTCTACTTTTTCTTTCGCATCAAAATGAGGAGCTGCTATCCACTGATGTAACTCTTCTTTCATGTATCGGTTGCTTTCAGCCATTTCTAAGGCTTTTAGAAGAAGGTAAGTTTTTTTGTTTGCAATGATATCTCCACCTTTTTGTTTTCCGAATTTTGCTGCATCGGCATACACATCTAAAATATCATCTTGTAATTGAAATGCAATTCCAATATGTTTTCCAAAATCGTATAATCGTTGTGCGTCTTCTTCAAGTGCTCCGCCAATTGCTGCTCCAATTTTTAATGCTCCACCTAACAATACTGCCGTTTTTAACTCAATCATTTTTATGTATTGCTGAATCGAAACTTTTGTCATCGATTCATAATTCATATCGTATTGTTGTCCTTCACAAACCTTAACTGCTGTATCACTAAAAATTTCCAATAGCTGTGGAAGCATAGTTGGATCTGCCAGACAAAGTTCTTGATATGCACGAACCATCATTGCATCTCCACTTAAAATAGCAATGTTGTTATTCCATTTTTCGTGAACGGTTGGTTGATTTCTTCTCAATGGTGCTTTGTCCATCAAATCATCATGCACCAATGTAAAATTGTGAAATAACTCTATTGCTAAAGCGGGATGAAGTGCTTTTGATGTATCACCATCAAAAATATCTGTGGCAATAAAAACTAAAACGGGGCGTAATCTTTTTCCGCCTAAGGACATGATATAAGAAATAGGTTCGTACAATTCTTTCGGATTGGAACCATATTTTTTGTCCTTTAAGGCTTCTTCTATTTGTTTTTGATATGTGGCTATTGTTATCAATGAGAAAAATTTATTGTTCAGCCACTTTCATCAAATACGTTCCGTAACCACTTTTTAATAATGGTTCAGCAATTTTTTTCAGTTGTTCTTTTGTAATATAACCCATTCTGTAAGCAACTTCTTCTATGCAACCAATACTTAACCCTTGGCGTTCTTCAATAACTTGAACAAACTGTCCGGCTTGCGTTAAAGAAGCAAACGTTCCTGTATCCAACCAAGCAGTTCCTCTATCTAAAATTCCCACTTTTAATTTTCCTGCTTGCAAATAATGTTTGTTTACATCGGTAATTTCATATTCTCCACGTGCACTTGGCTTTAATGTTTTCGCCACTTGCACCACACTGTTATCATAAAAATACAATCCCGGAACTGCATAATTTGATTTTGGTTTTGTAGGTTTTTCTTCAATCGACATTGCATTTCCATTTGCATCAAATTCTACAACTCCGTAACGTTCTGGGTCAGAAACGTGGTAAGCAAACACCACTCCTCCTTCTGGATTTTGATGTTGTTGCAACAATCTTCCCAATCCCGCTCCGTAAAAAATATTGTCACCCAATACAAGCGCAACTTTATCATTGCCAATAAATTTTTCACCAATCACAAATGCTTGTGCAAGTCCGTTTGGAATTTCCTGAACAGCATACGAAAATTTGCAACCCAAACTTTTTCCATCACCCAACAATCTTTCAAATTGCGGAAGATCGTGAGGAGTTGAAATAATTAACACTTCCGAAATACCAGCCATCATCAAAACCGATAACGGATAATAGATCATTGGTTTATCATACACAGGCATTAGTTGTTTACTAACTGCGAGTGTTAAAGGATGTAAGCGGGTTCCGGAGCCGCCAGCTAAAATAATTCCCTTCATGTTTAGTTAATTAAGTTAAATAAGTATTTGGGTAATTGGGGAAAATAGTTAACAGACACACAGCCTAAATTAACCCAATTAACTATTTTCTTTTTTCTTTTTTTCTTTTCCACTAATTTCCAATTCATCCAAATCAATGTCCTCTTCTTCATCATACACTTCAATTAATGGATCTTGCAAGAATGCTTTGTTGGTTAAACGTTTTTCTAAAGACAATAAAAAGCATGGTAACAAAATTAAATTCGAGCAATAAGCTATCAATAAAGTTACTGAAATTAAAATTCCTAATGCTGCAGTGCCGCCAAACTTAGATGCTGCAAATATTCCGAATCCGCAGAATAAAATAATAGCGGTGTAAATCATACTAACACCAGTTTCTTTAATTGTAAGTGAAACAGCTTTGGAAATACTCATATGTCCGCTTTTCATTTCCTGCCTATACTTCGTCAGAAAATACAATGTTCCATCGGATGCAATTCCAAACGCAATACTGTAAACTAAAATAGTGCTTGGTTTAATGTAAATATCGCAGAATCCCATAATTCCTGCTGTAATCAATAAAGGAATTAAACTTGGGACAACAGAAATTAAAATCATGCGTGGCGACATAAATAAAGTGTACAATACAATTGCAATTAATAAAACGGCAAGCAATACACTTTCCAATAAATTTTTCACTAAGAATTTATTTCCGTGTAAAAATATCATACTGTTTCCTGTGATAGAAATTTTGTAATTTTTGTAAGAAGGCAGCCATTCTTCTTTTTCATAGTCATAATTGAAAACACTGTCGATGCGTGGCTGTAAACGCTTCAAAACTTTTAATAGTTCGATAGAACCAACATCTTTCATCTGAACACTTATCCGCGTAAACTGTTTTGTGCTATCAATAAATGCAGAAAACTGACTCGATTTACTTTCAGCGTCCGACTTGGCAAACTCTGCTAATTTTTGTAAATCCATTGCACCCGGTAAACGATAATCTTTTTTATTTCCATCGTTGTATGCCTGATTAAAAAATTTAATTCCTTCAACAACAGAAACTGCTTTTGAAAAAATAGAATCTTGCATAAACAATTTTTGAAGTTTATTTATTTTGTACAAAGTCCGCCCACCATCAGCAAAAACTCCGTTTGGTTTTTTTGTATCTACAGATATTTCAAATGGAAGTACACCATTGTAATTTTTTTCGAAGTAACGCATATCCACAAGAATTGGATCGTTCTTCGGCAAATCGTCAACAATGTATCCGAGTGGTAAAACTTTTGTGATTCCGTAAATGGCAATGATTACAACTACAACTACTATAGCATAAATTCTTCGTCTGTAATGATGCACCCAATAATCAATCTTCTGCAAAATTACCGTAAGCACTTTACTTTGTAAATGTTTAATGTGTTTTACAGATGGTGCCGGCAAATAACTAAACACAATAGGCACCAACATCATCGAAATAGCATACGTTAACATTACGCTCATTGAAGAAATCAATCCGAACTCAAATAAGGGTTTGCTATCGGTAGAACAAAAAACAGCAAAACCAATGGATGTTGTAATGTTTGCCATGAATAAAGAAATACCAACTTTTTCAATAGAACGAGCCAAAGCTTTCATTTTATTGTTATGCAATTTGTACTCCGTATGATATTTATTCAACAATAAAATACAATTTGGAACACCAATGACAATCAACAAAGGAGGAATTAATCCCGTAAGTACAGAAACCTGATAACCACAGAGAACGAGAATTCCAACCGACCAAACCACTCCAATAAAAACAACCACTAAAGAAAATACAACCGGTAATACCGATCTGAAAAACAACATCAAAATAATGGCTGTTACCAATAAAGCAAGAACTGTAAACAATTGGGTTTCGCCCTGAATCATTCGTGCAACAGCTGTTCTGATGTATGGCATTCCGGAATAACGAACTTCAATATTTGTGTTGGCAATAAATTTATCAACTTGCACTTTTATTGAATCAACAATTTCTAAACGAGTTTTAGTATTCAACAATTTATTGTCGAATGTAATTGCCATTAAGGTTGTATGTGCTGTATCGTTATAAATAATTCCCTTGTAAAAAGGTAAATCATAAATAACTTGTTTTACACTATCTAATTCTGATTGAGTTAAAGGTTTTCGGGAAAGAATAGGGAAATTTTCAAATTTTTGAAGGCTGTCATTTCGTTTGAGTGCTTGTAATCGGGCAACTGATAAAACTGCTTTCACTCCCAATACATTTTTTAGTCTATCTCCTAAATCATACCATTCATTGAAATTTTTGACATTGTATAAAGTGCTGTCGGAAATACCAAGAACCATAACAGCCCCATCCTGACCAAAGCGTTTTTTGAATTTTTTATATTCTATTGCAGTAGTATCGTGCGCAGGTAAAAGGTTGGGCGCTTCATAAGAAAGTTCTGCTTTTACTGCATAAAAACCAAAAAGCACTGTTAATCCTAACAGAACTGCAATAATAGCTAACCTATTTCTTAAAATAAAACGCGCAATATATGTCCACATATGATAAAATCGATTTCACCCCGAAATTAATCATAATATGCTTACTGACAAAAGAGAAATTGACGAATTGGTTGGTTCTGCTTTAGAAAGTAAGCACCAGAGAGAGTTTATAGACTACATTTTTTTCTACATAAGGCTCTGCATAAGCGCCATATCGCATAAAAGCACCTCCACCCAAGCCTAAATAAACTATGTTATAATAATTAACTCTTACCACATTATTGATTAATAAACCGCTTTCATAAAATCCTTTTTCCATGGTTTTGAAACCCAAATGCGAATGCTGTTCTTTGTTTTCCAAACTTCCAATACCTGCATTGGTAAAAATCATAAACTGCGGTTTAAATTTCGGACGTTTAAACAATAGCGAACCAAAATTATGTGAGAAAAATAAATTCACATATTTATCTGAAACAAATTCATACAATCCCATTGTTTGAAACGTATTTTCTACATACAAATAACTGCCTTTTGTATTGCTTCCGTTTCCATTAAATAAATACGAATAGGGAACATTGCCTTGCATGTACCCACCTTCCAATAAAAATTTTGTGTTGCCAAGATTTTTTATTAAAAATGATTTTTCTATCCCTAAAGAAATTTTGTTGTAATCGTATTTTGCAGTCGGAATGCTCAAATCCAATCCTTTGGTGAAAGCAAAATAAATTACAGGAAAATCTGTTCCATCTGATACTAATTGCCCGAACGATTGCACAAGTTTTTCTTTAAAAGCATATCTTCCTTTTATTCTTATTTCCGTTGATTTAAAATCGATGGAAGTTTCGGTTGAATCATCCAAGTTTGGCAAAAACATATAATTATATTTCGGAATTCTGAAACTTTCGTTGTAAGCAACATTTGTAGTCAGATATTTAAACGCTCTGAAATTTACGGAGACTTCTTTTTGTTCCAAATAATCCATGCGAGAAGTCATTTGATTGCGATTAAAATTGTATTTCGTATAAAAATACTGAGTCTTGCCTGGCTCTCCAAGATCTCTTGAATACAAAGCTTTGATGTAATAATCTTTACTGTTTTTTTTCAGAAATACTTTTGCATCGAAACCGAATTTTGTGATTGAATCGGCATAACCATAAGCAATGTATCCACCAACATTTCCCCAACGCGTTAACCTATCATTTGTATGTAAACCAATTCCACCTCTTATAATTTCATAATCGTTAAACCCTAAAAATTTATTTAAATCAATACTTATTGGTCCGATTGGAATTTGCAAAGTCGTTAAGCCTTCAAACACTTTTAATACCGCATCGAAGTTTTGTTTTTTACCCAGACTGTCAATTACTTTATATGTTTTTTGTTCTTTATTATCTAATGTATCGATGCGATGTGACTCCCAATATGATTTATCCTTTCGCGTTGCATCCGGCTCTATCACTAGTGTTTCGAAACCGAAATCTTTTTTCTTTAAGTCGGCATTTAATTTTACATCACTGATATAACTTTTTCCAACCAGTTTCATTCCTATGTATTTTGTCGGATATTTTTTATAATGCAATTCGTAATTCAGTTGTTCCGGAAACCATTGTTTTCCGTCCGTGAATTTATATTGCTGCTGAATTTTTATATCGACTAAACTTTTTTCAAAAGGAGTTGCAATTACATTTTGAATGGCATAACCATTTGTATTGATATATAAAACTCCCTCCAATGCTTCAAAGTTTTTTCCTTTGAACGGACGATAAGAAATAATGTAAACCGAATCGTTTCCCTGAAACAAGGTATCTTCAATTGTAAATAAATATTTAGTTGTGCTTCCTGCTGTAATCGGGTTCAGATAATCCTTTCCGAGGATTTGAAAATAATCGTTGTAAAAACTAAAAGGCTGTAAATCGGATGAGGAAAGTGTAAAAGATGGGTCTTTAAAACCGGAAATTTTATTCGCTATTACTTTCTCATTCAAATTTCCCGGATATAAAAATTTTCTTTCCTTCACATCTTCCATCATCAACATGTGTGAATTTTCAGAAAAAAGTCTCAACCTCGATTTAAGTGAATCTGTTTCGACTGAATCTTTTTTACTCTTCACCTCATCGTTATTGTAAACCAAATCCCAATAGGTTTTGCTGTAAGTATTACAAGTATAACTTTGAATTTTATCCGGATTATTTTTGTCCCTGTTTTTTGTAGCAAGTTTAATGATCCGGTGCGCAGGATTTTCTCCCGGACGAATAACCACAGTATTTAAATCAAAAGTTTTTTTCTGAAGTTTTATAACAACATATTCGTTTTGTTTTTCAGGCGAATGTTTATACGATTCGTATCCGACATAAGTAAATACAATTCCAAGAATGGGTTCAGTAGAACTTAGTTTGAATTTACCATCAATGTCAGAAGAAGTAGTGTTTTCTGTACCGGCAATACCAATATTTACAAAGGCGAGTGCTTGTTTTCCGTATGCATCGAGTACTTTTCCTTCAACAGAGTATTGTGCTGAAAGAGGAAAGAAAATGGTTAATAGAAAAAAGGTTAATTGTAAGCGAAGCACTGAATTTTGTTTTGTGCTAATGTAAGGGTTTAGAAAGAAAAAAATAAAAGAATTATTTCACTTTTCGACATTTTATCTTTTCTCGGACAGAATACAAAGTGTCATCTGTTGTGGAATAATACATCTTACTCACTTCACATTCACAGTCTGATTTTTTGAGTGTTAGATTTATTATTCTTGGACCTAAAGGTGGGAAATTACCTCTCCCCCAATTAACCACTTTAAAACCTTTTAATTTAAGTTTCTCAGCAAGTATCGACTTTTCATATTTGTCTTCGGGAATATTAATTACCTGATCTTTATCTAAATCAAGAAACTCAACATTTATTCCATCAGAGTTATTAATAATTATATCTAATATCTGATCAGTGGAATTTGTTGAAATTTGTTCTCTCTCATTACAAGACAAAAGCAAGCACAAAACAAAAAATATACAAATGGGTTTCTTCAATTGAAATTTATTTATTTCTCTTTTCTAACACCTCTTTCAAATTCGGACGCAATCTGCTTTTATATACAGACAGACAATCTTCTTTTTTTCTTCCTTTTCTTAATGCTCTTTGTTCTTCAACAGGAAGTGATGCAATGTGAACACATTCAGGTGTGCAACAACCTTTCATTTTTTCGGCACATTCATCGCATTGTATAAATAATAAATGGCAATCATCATTTGCACAGTTCACATGTGTATCGCAAGGTTTTCCGCATTGGTGACATTCTGAAATTATATCATCTGTAATTCTTTCGCCCACTCGTTCATCAAACACAAAATTCTTTCCAATGAATTTAGATTTTAATCCTTCTGCTTTTATTTGTCGAACATAATCAATCACACCACCGTGCAATTGATTCACATCTTTAAATCCATGATGTTTTAAGTACGCACTTGCTTTTTCGCAACGCACACCACCTGTGCAGTACATCAATATTTTTTTGTCTTTTTTATCTTTCAATTCTTCAATCACCATTGGCAATTCTTCACGGAAAGTATCCGCATCCGGACAAAGTGCTCCTACAAATTTCCCAACTTCACTTTCGTAATGGTTGCGCATATCCACAATAATCGTATCGGGATTTTCCATTGCTTCATTAAATTGTTTTGCCGTTAAATGATTTCCAACATTGGTTACATCAAAAGCATTATCATCCAATCCATCCGCAACAATTTTTTTACGCACTTTTATTGTGAGCTTGTAAAATGATTTTCCATCATCTTCCACCGCAATCTTAAAAGGAATTCCTGTGAACAAGGAATTTTGATGCAGGTTGTATTTAAAAATTTCCCAGTTTTCTTCGGGCACACTCATTTGTGCATTTATACCTTCCTTGGCAACATAAATGCGTCCAAGAATTTTTAGAGCATTCCATTGCTCAAATAAAGAATCGCGAAGTTCTTGTGGGTTGTCAATTATTACGTAGCGGTAAAACGAAACAGTTATCCGTTTAATGGTTTCTTCCTGAATTCGTTTTTTAAGCTCCTTTTTGTTAACTCTGTTTTGCAGTAACATAGTGTCGGGGGTTTAAAATCCTTGCAAAGATAAGTAATTTGGCAATTGAGCGATTAGTCAATTAAGATGATTTATGTCATACTGGTGAAAGTTATAAAGTGATTAGGTGATGAAGTGATAAGGAATTGAGTAATGCCTACCCTATCACCTTATCACTTCATCACCTTATCACCCCCTTTTTGCTAATAAATTCCTGAAAAATAATTTTGATTAACAGAAAATTTAAGGATATTTAGCCACTCAAATAAAGAATGGGAAAGAGCGATAAAATATTGGTAATAGGTTCATCCGGACAAATAGGAACAGAACTGGTTCAGAATCTGAGAGATATTTATGGTATCGACAATGTGGTGGCTTCGGACGTAAAAGTCACGGAGCAAGCAAAAGAAGGTCCGTTTGAAGTAATAGATGTGATGAATGCTGCAGGACTTTTAGAAATAGTAAAGCGCCACAATATTAATCAGGTTTATTTATTGGCAGCTCTTTTATCAGCCACAGCCGAAAAAATGCCAAAATTTGGTTGGGATCTCAATATGCAAGGATTGTTCAACGTCCTTGATTTAGCAAAAGAAAAGATTATTCAAAAAGTATACTGGCCAAGTTCCATAGCCGTTTTTGGTCCGAATACCCCAAGTATAAATACCCCTCAATTTACCATAATGGAGCCCAGCACGGTTTACGGAATAAGTAAACAGGCAGGCGAACGTTGGTGTGAGTACTATTATAATAAGTATGGGGTTGATGTGAGAAGTTTACGATATCCGGGCTTAATTGGGTGGAAATCGGCACCTGGCGGAGGAACAACGGATTATGCAGTCCATATTTTCCATGAGGCCTTAAAATCAGGTAGTTACGAATGTTTTTTATCCGAAAACACCACTTTACCAATGATGTATATGCCGGATGCAATAAAGGCAACAATCGGCATTATGCAAGCTGATTCTCAGAAGGTTAAAATACGTTCCAGTTATAATCTTTCTGGCTTTAGTTTTTCTCCAAAAGAAATAGCCTTAGAAATCAAAAAACACATCCCGGATTTTAACATTTCTTACAAGCCGGATTCCCGTCAGCAAATTGCTGATAGCTGGCCTAAAAGTATTGATTCCAGTGAAGCTGGCAAGGATTGGGGATGGAAGCCGGAATATGATTTGGCGGGCATGACAATTGATATGATTAAAAATTTAAAAAAAATAATTTAAAAAATGTAACTTTCAACTTAAGCTCAGCGTAAAAGATAACAGGCTACTGGATTTTGTGGGTTGAAATCGGTCGATAGAAAATTTTAGTTGGTCTAAATTGTGAGCAAAGTGTGAAAAGGATTTTATAATTTTAGCATAGAATTTCAAAAGATACTCCATATACAATGAAAAAGGCTTTCTTAATATTATTTTTTGTTACTTGTAATATTGTTATTGCTCAGTCGTCTGTTGGAACAAAAGACACGACAAATTTCACTGATGTTAATGGTAAAAAACAAGGCAAATGGATTATTTATAATAAAGACGTTCATAAGGAATGCTTTAAGGATGATCAAAAGGTGGAAGAAGGAAAATACCTTGACAGCAAAAAAACCGGTCCTTGGAAAGAATACTACTGTAATACAAATGTAAAGAGTGTTATTACTTACGAAAATAACCGTCCGAACGGATACGCTAAAATGTATCACGAAAACGGAAAGATAAAAGAAGAAGGGCTTTGGAAAAACAACCGCTGGGTTGGTGATTACAAATTATACTACGATAACGGTCAGGTTCAGCAAGCTTTTAAATTCAATGCTACCGGAAAACGTGAAGGAAAACAAGAGTACTTTTATGAAAACGGTCAAGTGATGATAGAAGGAAACTGGGCTGAAGGTAAAGAAGCTGGTGTTGTAAAGGAATACCATGAAAATGGTGATATCAAATCAGAGAAAAACTTTAATGGTGGAAATCTTGATGTAGCATCTGTTAAAACTTATGCTCCTAAAAAGCCAATTGCTAAAACTGCTCCAGATGTAAAAGTTGAAGCTCCACCGGTTGTTGTTACCAAAAATGAAACTGTTAACATGGGTAAATTTAACGGAGAAGGATATTGGAAACTATACAATCAAAACAAACAAGTATCAAAAGACGGAACTTTCTCTAAAAATCGTATGATTGATGGAAAAGTTTATTCTTACGATGCAGATGGTATCTTAACCAGAATTGCTGTATACAAAGGCGGAAAATACGTTGGCGATGCAGTAATGGAAGAATAAATCAGACACATATCGTAATACCTACGAAAACTTAATATCTTTGGACTTATGAAAATCTCATAAGTCCTTTTTCATTCAAACAAGGCCTGTTTTTTTTGAGGAAGTTCTAAGAGAATAAAATTATTGTATCACACACGATTTAGTTAGCAGAAGTATATAGCATATGCAGAATAATTTAATCATCTATAACACCCTTTCTCGCACAAAAGAAAAATTTACTCCTATTACTCCAGGAAGAGTTGGATTGTATGTTTGTGGACCAACCGTTTATAGTGATGTGCATTTAGGAAACTGCCGCACTTTTATTTCTTTCGATTTAATTTATCGTTACTTATTGTTTTTAGGATTTAAAGTCCGTTATGTACGTAATATTACAGATGCAGGACATTTAGAAGGCGACAGAGATGAAGGTGATGACAAGTTTGCTAAAAAAGCAAAACTTGAACAGTTGGAGCCAATGGAGATTGTACAAAAATACACTCTTGGTTTTCACGATGTGATGCGTTCTGTAAATGCTTTGCCTCCAAGTGTGGAACCAACAGCAACCGGGCATATCTGTGAGCAAATTGAAATGATAAAAGTTATCATCGACAAAGGATATGCTTACGTAAAAAATGGAACGGTTTATTTTGATGTAGAAAAGTATAATAAAGAATTTTCTTACGGACAACTAACAAATCGCAAGCTGGAAGAATTACTGGAAGGCACTCGTGAATTGAGCGGTCAAGATGAGAAAAAGGGCAGATTGGATTTCGCTTTATGGATAGTAGCAAAACCGGAAACATTAATGAAATGGCCTTCTCCTTGGGGATGGGGATTTCCGGGTTGGCATATTGAGTGTTCGGCAATGAGCAGTAAATATTTAGGAGAAACATTTGATATTCACGGAGGCGGAATGGATTTACAAGCTACCCACCATACCAATGAAATTGCTCAGTCGCAAGCATGCAATCACAAAGCTCCAGTAAATTATTGGATGCATACAAATATGTTAACCATGAATGGAGTTCGTATGTCAAAAACTGCAGGAAATGGTTTTACTCCTCAAGAATTGTTTACAGGCGATCATCCACTTTTAGAAAAAGGGTATAGCCCAATGGCCGTTCGTTTTTTCATGATGCAAACCCATTACAGAAGCACTCTTGATTTTTCTAATGAAGCTTTGCAAGCATCTGAAAAAGGATTTGCCCGTTTGATGGCTTCCATAAAACTTTTAGATAATTTAAAAACATCCGCTACTTCTACTTCAAATATTAAAGAATTAGAGCAAGACTGTTATAATGCAATGAACGATGATTTTAATTCTCCTATTTTAATTGCTAGTTTATTTGAAGGTTCTAGGATTATCAATTCTGTAAATGATGGCAAAGAAACAATTACTGAATCTGATTTAGCTTTACTTAAAAAGATTATGACAGATTTCACTTTTGATGTAATGGGATTAAAATCAGAAACATCAAATTCAACAAGTGATAAAGCTTTGCAAGGTGTAATGGAAGTAATTTTAGAAATCAGAAAAGATGTAAAAGCGAAAAAAGATTTTGCTGCTTCAGATAAATTGCGCGATGATTTAAATAAAATCAACATCACCATTAAAGATACAAAAGATGGTGCTACTTGGTCGATACAAGAGTGATTTAACACAGACTTGAAAAAAATTCTCATCATACGTTTTAGTTCCATTGGCGATATAGTACTTACAACGCCTGTTATCCGCTGTATTAGAGAGCAAAAACCAGATGCTGAAATTCATTTTTTAACTAAGGTATCTTTCAAAAATATTTTAGAAAATAATCCACACCTCACAAAAATTCACACCATTGAAAAAGATGTGAAAGAAGTGATTGAACAATTGCAAAAAGAAAAATTTGATTTTGTAGTTGATTTACACAACAACATCCGCTCCATACAAACAAAAAATGCTTTGAGTGCTCCATCTTCTACTTTCAAAAAACTAAATTTTAAAAAATGGGTGCTCGTCAACTTTAAAGTAGATAAAATGCCGAAAGTGCATGTTGTAGATAGATATATGGATACTGTTGCTCAGTTAGGAATTAAAAACGATAATAAAGGTTTAGACTATTTTATTCCAGCAAAGGATGAGGTAAATATTTCTTCGCTTCTGGCTTCTCATCAAAGTGGATACATTGGATTTGTAATTGGTGCAAAACATTTCACAAAGCAACTTCCGACAGAAAAAATAATTTCTATTTGTAAAAAATTAAACCAGCCAATTATTTTATTGGGAGGAAAAGAAGACATAGCAAGAGCAGAAGAAATTGAAAAAGCTGTGGGAAGTGCTATTTACAACGCATGCGGGAAACACAATCTTAACCAATCTGCATCTATAATAAAGCAAGCAAAAAAAATAATTTCACACGATACAGGTTTGATGCATATTGCTGCTGCCTTCAAAAAAGAAATCATTTCTGTTTGGGGAAACACTGTTCCGGCTTTTGGATTCAGCCCTTACCTACCCGACTCTAAATCAAAAATGGTAGAGGTGAAAAATCTATCTTGCAGACCCTGTTCAAAAATTGGATATGACAAATGCCCGAAAGGACATTTTAAATGCATGATGGCGATTGATGAGAGTGCGTTTAGCTAAGCAAACAATGCCTTCAATTCCGTAGCATCAGCCGGTTTCATTTTACCTGCTAATATCAAACTCAATTGTCTTCTGCGTAAAGCTCCTTCGAAACGAGCTTTTTCTTCTGCTGTTTCTGGAATAACTTCCGGAACGGGCAATGGCGAACCATTTTGGTCAACTGCGACAAACGTATAGATTGCTTCGTTACATTTTACTTTAGCACCGGTTACATGATCTTCTACCCAAACATCTATAAATACTTCCATAGAAGAAGTAAAAGCACGGGAAACTTTCGCTTCTAATGTAACCAAGCTAGCATGATTGATGGGCATATTAAAAGAAACATTGTTTACTGAAGCAGTTACAACTACCCGCTTACAATGACGGTGTGCCGAAATAGATGCAACAATATCCATCCACTGTAATAACTGACCACCAAATAAATTACCTAAAGTGTTGGTATCATTTGGTAATACTATCTGAGTTTGTATGGTTAACGACTCTTTGGATGTTTTTGCTTTCATGATAGAAATTTTTTACAAAGATATGAGTATCTTTACCTTAAATTTCAAAGAATGGATAATTTATTTAAATACGCACTGGCATTGCACATCATCTTCATTGTAACGTGGTTTGCCGGCTTGTTTTATATTGTTCGTTTGTTTATTTACCATTCTGAAGCAGAAAAAAAGGATGAACCTGAAAAATCCATTTTACAAACACAATATAAAATTATGGAAAAAAGGTTGTGGTATGGAATCACTTGGCCATCCATGATACTTACATTGATTTTAGGCCCATGGGTGATGAGCTATAATTTTGCTTATTATATTACCTCAGCCTATTTTATTTTAAAACTTTGTTTTGTCGCAGCACTTGTACTTTATCATTTACAATGTCACGTTATGTTCAAACAATTACAAAACGATGTTGTAAAACACTCTTCATTTAAATTACGTTTGTGGAATGAGGTGGCAACTGTGCTCTTGTTTGCAATCGTATTCTTGATTGTCCTGAAAAGCAATACCGGTTTGGTGTGGGGAATGTTAGGATTGATTGTTTTTTCAGGGACACTTATTTTGGCTATTCGGATTTATAAAAAGAGTCGGGAGAATAGTGAGGAGTCGGGAGCGAGGAGTGAGGAAAAAGAAGAAAAGCAGTAGAAATATCTACTTAACTTTCATCATCATCATATAATTATCTGAATTCTTAAATTTCTCCTTTACAAGCTCTGGTTTTGATAGCGCCTTTACTCCTACAATAATTTTGTCGTTGTTGTAAACAGGTTTTAAATCTGGATAAATATCATTGGTTGATTTCAGAAACACATTTACATCTCCAGTTTTATCGTTGTAGTTTGTAAAATAAAATGGAACCATATTTAAAAAATCACCTTTGTTCCAACACTGTATTTTCAAGTATTCCCAGCCAAATGGAGTTTTAAAGTTTATATAATAGTCATCTGAAAAAGTTGTCAGTTTTGTTTTTCCATTCAACTGTATAAGTAAAACATCGTGATTATTGGTTAAGGAGTCTCTTATAATTATAGAAATCTTATTTTTTGAAATCTTAAGAAAAGCGAAAGCAATTTTATATGTTTTGTCAATCACATCAGCTGACGAATCAACATGCATAATGGAAAGTGAATTTAATTTTGCAATCTTATAAAAATTATTTTCTTCAACGGGTGTATCTATTTCATTTATTTGCTTTTGAGGTATAGTATCTTCCTTAGCAAAAGAATTTTTTTCATCTTTCAGCACAACCTTGCTGGTATCCATCAAAACAATTTTCCCATTTACAATACGGAAATTTCCTTCTAGGGCTTCCTGTCCTTTAGTTATAATCTCATCCATGATATAAAAATTTCCCTGAAGGTGTTCAGGAAAACTGTCACATGCCGTTCCCATTGGTTTATCAAAATACACAGGAAGTGGTGCCTTGCAAGAAACCAGCGAGGAAGCTACAATTAAAAAGAGAAAAAATATTCTCATTTGGAAAACAATAATTATTAAAAAAGGAAAAATTAGTTTCTATACAACCAAGCATTCGGTTGCACTTTACGAAGATTACTTAATTCGTTTAAAGCATCTTTACGAGTAAGAAAATCACCACAACTAACAACATACAATCCTTTATTGTTTTGGCCAATGATTGCTGCATTTAAATTTTGTGATTGCAAAGTTTTAACAAACTTAGTGGCATTTTCTTCTATTTGAAAACAACCTGCCACTAAATGAAATTTATAATTCAAGTTTATTTCATTTTTCACAACTGCAGTTGTATCTGCAGCAACCAATGTTTTTGTAACAGGCACAACAACTGTATCGTATACAATTACTTTTTTTGCAATTGTATCGCTTACTAAAGGAACAACAGTTGTGTTTGTTTTTACTTCCGGAATTTTTACTTCTTTTTTAGAAAACGGATTCAAATCAGCATAATTCACATTCTTTAAAAGATCTGTCTTTAAAGGAATCCAAACCATTGCAAACAACAGTGGAAGAGCTATAGCAACAGCAACATAACGTTTAACTTTGCTTTTCTTCTTTTCTGCAGGAATAGGACCTCTGTCCTTAAATTCTTTTTCTATGATACGTTTTGCAATAGCATCGCGTTTGATTGCAGGCGAATGGAAACTAGATAATCCGAAAGCATCCAATAAAAAGTTGGTAGTTGCAGGTTCAAACTGAATATTTTTTTCTACATCTAAAAAAAGTGTTCCAACTTCATCAATCTTAACTTTTGCACCTTTCTTTAATTGAATATTTATTTCTTTAACGAAATAGTCGATATACTTTAACGCTTCGGAATAGGTCTTTTTCTCAAATGCAGCAATTTGGTTTGCTAATAAACCATCGTTATTTTTCAGATTGATATTAAAAACAATACTTTTTGAAGGAGGAGTGAATGTATGTTGAGTGGGATGAATTTTTGCAGGGGCATAGTTAGCCACAAATCCACCCAAATCGGGAACGATTACACAATTGTGGTCGTACAATAATTCACCAATATGTTTTTCTACATTCATACTTTTGTTGTCACCCTGAGCGGAGTCAAGGGCAGAAGGTAAATTTACAAAAATTTAGCGAGTTTTTTAAGGTCCTCAGGGGTATCAATTGCAACACTCTCAAAATCAGTAATCTCAACTTTAATTTTATAGCCATTCTCAAGCCAGCGGAGCTGTTCAAGTGCTTCAGCCAGCTCCAATGTCGACTGTTTTAAAGCGGTTATTTCGGCTAAAACCTTGGTACGGTAGGCGTAAATACCAATGTGCTTATAAAAGATATAATTTTTCAGCCAATCTGCCATTTCTTTGCCTCTGATATGCGGAATAGTTTGTCGGCTAAACAATACAGCCTCTTTATTTTTATTCAAAATTACTTTAGGAATATTCACATTGAAAAGCTCTTCTTCGGTAGCAATCTTTTTTACTAAAGTAGCTATTTGAACATCTGCGGAAGCAAAGCAAGATGCTACCAAATCGATTTGTTCAGGATGAATAAAGGGTTCATCTCCTTGAATATTAATGACTACATCAGCATCTTTACAAAAAGTATTGATTGCCTCAAAACATCTATCTGTGCCACTTTGATGACTTTCACTTGTCATTACAACATTCCCACCAAATGATTTTACATGTTCTTCTATCCGTTTATCATCCGTAGCAACTACAACATCCGTAAGCGATTTGGCTTTTTTGGCTTGAACATACACACGCTGAATCATTGATTTTCCGCCAATATCAATCAATGGTTTAGCCGGAAAACGAGTTGATGCATAACGTGCAGGAATAATTCCTATTATCTTCATAGAGCGAATTTACTCAATTAATAAGAATTTCAACACCCTTTTTTTATTAAATTCGTAACGTGAAAATTTCGAGAACGATACTGTTTTTTTTAATTGCCGCTTTATTTATAGGTAGTTCAACTCAAAAGAGTGGTCCAACCTGTCGCGAAATTATTGAGCATATGCTTGACAGTGTGAAAAACATTAAAACTCAATCCTGCAGTGTAAAAGCCACCGAAAGAATTGGTAAACGTTTTTTAATTGCCGAATCATATATCAAAATCAATATTAGTCCACGTAAAATTTATTTCCATAGCCCCGAAAAAGGTTCTGAATTACTTTGGGTAGAAGGTACCAACAAAGGAAATGCAATTGTCCATACCAAGTCAATTCCCTTAATGAGTTTTGATCTGGATCCTTATGGAAGCATTATCCGTAAAGACCAACACCATACTATTTTTGAGTTGGGCACTTACTATATCGGCACAACTATTGCAAACACTATCTTGAAGGCTCCAAAAGATTTTGATAAACATTTTACTTATGCCGGAATGGTGACCTTCAATCATAAAGAATGTTACCAAATAATCATTAGTTACCCCGATTATAAATATATTGAGTATATAACAAAAAAGGGAGAAACGGTGACCAGTATTGCACATAAGCTAAATACAAGCGATTATAAAATTCGATATAAAAATGATCTTTCCAGCTATTTTGGTTCGATAAAACCTGGCAAAAAGCTCACTATTCCTGTTCCTTATTCAAACAAAGCCATTATGCTTATTGATAAAAAAACATATATCCCTATTAGCGTTACAGTATATGACGAAGAAGGCCTATACGAAGCCTATGAATTCACACATATGCGTATAAATCCAACGTTTAAATCAGATGAATTTTTAAAGAGTTACAAAGGTTATAGTTTTTAGTATCTTTGCAAACTATTTTATAATACGAATGAAATTTAAAGCACAACATATTACCTTTTTTATTCTTCTTGGCATATGTGTTTCCTTATTCTCTTTCCGTTTCAAAAAAACAGAAACGATTGGAAGCAACAGAGAATTAATTCAAAGTATTTTTGATGCAGTTGACAATATTAAAACAATGCGTTTTAATTTACAGTGCAACGAGCGCATAAAAGGTAGAATGACTCATTACGAATCAACTGTAAAATTACAAATCTCTCCACGCAAATTATATTTATCAGTTAGAGGTCCGGAAGTTTTGTGGATACAAGGACAAAACAATGGTGATGCATTGGTAAATCCCGGAGCTTTTCCTTATATGAATTTAAATTTAGATCCTTATGGTTCATTAATGCGTAAAGACCAACATCATACTATTCATGAAATGGGTTTTCAATATTTGGCAGATATTTTAAAAGATGGAATGAAACGCGCAGGCGATAAATTAGATAAATATTTTGTTGTAGTAGGAGAAGAAAAATTAAATGGCAGAATGTGTTATAAATTGGCCATTTCATTTCCTGAATTTGCATGGGGGCCCTACACTGTAAAAAAGGGAGAAAACTTAACTACAATTGCCAGAAAACTAAAAGTGAGCGAGTATATGGTGTTGATGAATAATCCTAAAATCAGTTGGTACAACGATGTGAAAGAAGGGCAGATTATTCAAGTGCCTAATGCTTATGGAAAACTAACCATTTTACATGTAGACAAAGAACTATTATTACCGGTAAGCAATAAAGTATTTGATGATCAAGGATTATTTGAAACGTATGAATACCACGATTTACAAATAAACACCACTATTCTTCCCGAAGAGTTCACAAAAGATTATAAGGATTATAACTTTTAGTGCGCTTCCAACCAATTTTTCCCAACACCCATTCCAACTTCCATCGGAATCTTTAAAGACGGTATTGCATTTTTCATTCGGTTTTCAATAATTGGTTTTACAATTTCTAATTCCGATTTCAACACATCAAAAACTAATTCGTCATGTACTTGCAAAAGCATTTTCGATTTAATTCCTTTTTCGATAAAGTCTTTGTGAATATTAATCATTGCTATTTTTAACATATCTGCAGCACTTCCTTGAATGGGTGAATTGATTGCATTTCGTTCAGCATAACCTCTTACAGTATGATTGCTTGAATTGATATCACGCAAATATCTTCTTCTTCCCATAATTGTTTCTACATATCCTTTTTCTCGAGCCTGTTCGATACTTTCATCCATGTATGATTTTATGCGTGGATACTTTTCAAAATAATTTTCGATAATTGCAGCTGCTTCTTTACGCGGAATATTTAATCGCTCGGATAATCCGAAAGCAGAAATTCCATAGATGATTCCAAAGTTCACCATCTTAGCATTTCTTCGCATATCAGAAGTCACTTCTTCCAAAGAAACGTTGTACACTTTTGCTGCTGTAGCTTTGTGAATATCTTGTCCTGATTGAAACGCATCAATCATTCCTTGATCACCACTCAACTCAGCAATTACTCTTAATTCTATCTGAGAATAATCGGCTGATAACAAAACATGATTTTCATCGCGTGCGACAAATGCTTTTCTTATTTCCCTACCTCTTTCGGTACGAATAGGAATATTCTGAAGGTTCGGATTATCTGAACTTAATCTACCCGTAACAGCTACCACTTGATTGTAAGAAGTATGAATGCGTTTGGTATTTGTGTTTACCAATTCGGGCAATGTATCTACATACGTGTTTTTCAATTTCACTAATTCGCGATAGTCTAATATCTTCCCTACTATTTCGTGTTTGCCAACGAGCTTTGCCAAAACATCTTCTCCTGTTGCATACTGACCGGTTTTTGTCTTCTTTGGTTTTTCAGTAATCTGCAATACTTCAAACAAAATTTCTCCAACTTGTTTAGGAGAAGAAACATTAAATGTTGTTCCTCCTAATTTTTGAATCTCTTTTTCTACTTTTAAAATATCCTTCTCCAGTTCTCCTGAAATTTCTTTCAATGTATTTTTATCCAAAGCAATTCCTTCAGCTTCCATTGCTGCTAATACCGGGATTAAAGGAATTTCAATTTCTTCAAATAACTTTTTTGTAGCAGGAGTATTTAACATTCCTTCGAACTTCTTTTTTAATTGGAGTGTTATGTCAGCATCTTCAGCTGCGTATTCGGTAATAATTTCAAGGGGAACTTCCCGCATACTAATTTGCCCTTTTCCCTTTTTACCTATAAGTGTTTCAATAGAAACAGGAGAATAATTTAAGTATGTTTCTGCAAGCACGTTCATATTATGACGCATTTCCGGCTGAATCAAAAAATGTGCAACCATGGTATCAAACAACTTTCCTTTCAGATGAATGCCGTATTTTTTCAATACCAAAAGATCGTATTTAATATTTTGTCCGATCAAAGTAATTTTTTCGTTTTCGAAAACAGATTTAAACTCATTTACAATAGCTTGTGTTTCTGTTTGATTTTCGGGAGTTGGAATATAGTACGCTTCAGAAGTTTTAAAAGCAAAAGACATTCCCACCAGCTCAGCTGTATGAGCATCCAAACCTGTAGTCTCAGTATCAAAACAAATTTCAGATTGAGTATTCAGCTCCGAAATTAATTTTGCCCTTTTTTCTTTTGTGTCTGCTACATGATAAGTATGCTTAACAGTATTTATTGTAGAATAATTTTTGGGTGCATCCTCTTCTTCCGCCACTTCTGCATAAACTTCAACTTCTGCTGTTTCGGTTGCAGCGCCAAACATATCTATTTGGTCGGGGTTAACTTTTTTTGTTTTAGGATTTGCTGCTTTTGTTTCAACCGGAGCAGAAATACTTTCGCCTAATATTTGTTCGGCCAATCTTCTGAATTCTAATTCTGTAAACAACTCTCTCAATGCTTCTCTGTTCGGTTCTTCAATCTCTAATGCTTTCTCATCCAGTTCTACAGGCACATCACAAATGATAGTCGCCAACCATTTCGACTGAATTGCTTTTTCTTTATTCTGCTCAACCTTTTCTTTTAACTTTCCTTTTAACTTATCGGTATTCACCAATAAATTTTCAATCGTTCCAAAATCTTTCACAAGTTGAATTGCGGTCTTTTCTCCTACTCCCGGAATTCCCGGAATGTTATCTACCTTATCACCCATCAATCCTAAAATATCAATCAACTGATCTACATTCAGAATATCCCATTTTTTACATACTTCGGCAATTCCCATCACTTCTGCACCATTTCCTAAACGTGCAGGTTTGTAAATAAAAATATTTTCAGAAACTAACTGACCGTAATCTTTGTCGGGAGTCATCATGTAAGTTGTGAATCCTTTTTTCTCAGCCATTTTAGCAAGCGTTCCAATTACATCATCCGCTTCATAACCGGGCATAGAAATAACTGGAATATTAAATCCTTCGATCACTTTAATTACGTAAGGAATAGCTAAAGCCAGATCTTCAGGCATTTCTTCACGATTGGCTTTATACTCAGTAAACTCAACATGACGAACAGTTTCTTCAGGTGTATCAAAAACAACAGCTATATGTGTTGGCTTTTCTTTCTTTATAACTTCCAATAAAGTATTTGTGAAACCTAATACTGCAGATGTATTTAATCCTTTTGAATTAATCCGGTGATTGTTTGCAAAAGCAAAATAAGCACGGTAAATAAGCGCAAAAGCATCCAGCAAAAAGAGTTTTTTATTGTTATCCGACATGGTAAAAATAGAATTAGAATATTGTATAAAAATAACCCAAATAACTTAGTTTTTGTGTGGTGTTTATAAGTATTTCGGAAATAAAAAACCCAGAGTTTTTTGCTCCGGGTTTTAAAAATTAAATTTTGATTGTTTAGTTTGAAGCCGACTTATTGTAAGCATTGAATAGCTCCACAATATTATCGTATTCGTATTTTTTATCGGCTAAGGCTTTAACAATTTCAACGTTGTCTGACATTACTTCTTCCACTTGTTTTTTAAACTTACCAGACTTAATTTTCACAAATTCTCCTGCTTGCTTCTCCATATAATAATCCGATTTCACTTTGATATCGTTCATTTGGTAAACTTCTATCTGCGCTTCATATAGGTTAACTGAACCTTTTGACAGACGCTTAACAAAAACCTGTTCTCCTTCTATATTACGAGAGACGAATGTAATTCCATCAACACAATACTCTTTAATTTTTGTAGGATTAAAAGTTTTGATTTCTGAACCCTCTTTTTTACGAAATGCTGCTTTTGCAAAATTGTCGAAATCGCGTTTCGGGTTCTTTTTGATTTCACCTTTTAAAGTGTCGCCAGTAAGCATAATCACATAGCCTGGAAAATATTTCGCTTGAGCAAATGTGTTTTTGTTAAAAGCTATTACTATAGCCACCACAACTATAGAGATAGAGAAAATCTTATTTATTTTCATAATTAAATTAAAAAATTAATTATCCTGTTTTTTAGCAGCGACAAAATAAGAAGAAATTCAATAGGACAATGCATTCCCGTTAAAAACTTTAATTGATTGTTAACAACTTATTTATCCTTAAGAGCAGCCCTGCATAAGGATTTTTTAATTATTTGATGTTTTTATTTAATAAAATAAGCCCTTTTGATTGATGTAAGAGCAATTTTGTAAATTTGACAAAAATTCAACCTTGAATTCGTCCCGCTTATTACTCCTTCTTTTTTCATTTACAATCATTGTTGGTTGTAACAAATGTTCTGAAGACAAACCAGTAGAAATTGTTCTTGTTGAGAAACCAGAAATGGTAAACGAAGAAGTTGCAAAACTCATCACAAAAAGTTTAGCCAAAGTTGATACTTCTACTATTCTCGTTATTGAAAAAGATAGTCTTTTTGCCACTCAATTTATTTCTGAATTCTATACTCAAAGAAAATTCACTGTTACATTTACAGATAAAGGAATTTTAACAAAACAGGGCGATACACTTTTAAATATTATCAAAAATGCAGAAGAGTATGGCTTGATTCCGGAAGATTATCATTTTTCGAAAATTGACGCTTTAATAAAAAATGCAAAAGACAGTGCAACACAAAAATTTGATGCTGCAAAACTTTCAAATGCAGATTTATTATTAACAGATGCCTTTTTTACAATGGCCGTGCACATTAACAAAGGTCGCTTAAATGCTGATAGTTTAACCATTGAATGGAAAGGAAAACTACTCGACACCAACATTGTAGAAATATTAAATGTTATGCTACCGAAAAATGCTATTCGTGCAGCTATTGATTCTCTCGAGCCACAAAACAACTATTATCAAGGACTTAAACTTGCTTTAAAAAACCTTCAGTATGAATTTAGAGATGTGGATTGGGATAGTATTGCAGATAGAAATTCTGACTCAACAACTTTTATGGCAAGGGTAAAAGAACGCTTGATAAAAAGTCACGATTACATTGATGATTTTTCCCTCTCCGATTCCATCAAATTATTTAAAGCTTCAAAAAACAAACAAAGTTTTGTTCTGACTGATTCACTAAAGGATTCCATCAAATTAGTAAAATCAATTAAAAATTTTCAATGTAAACATAATTTAACTGAAGATGGGAAAATTGGAAAATTAACGTTCAAAGCAATGCAAAGAACCAAGCAGGACTACATCAATCAAATTGCTTTAAATATGGAACGTTGGCGCTGGTCAAGAGTTCCAACAGAAAAACAATATGTTTGGGTGAACCTCCCTAAATACGAAATGAAAGTGATTGAAAAAGATACGCTTGTAATGAAATCGCGTGTTATTGTTGGTGACCCTAAACATCAAACGCCTTTATTAAAAAGCACCATTCGTTACTTTTTAATTTATCCTTATTGGACTGTTCCATTCAGTATTGCAACAAAAGAAATTTTACCAATCTTAAAACGCGACACCTCTTATTTAAGAAGAAAGAATTTTGAAGTACTTGATGGAAATAATAAAGTGGTAGATGCATCACAAATAAAATGGAAAAAATATACGAAAACATATTTTCCATGGCGTTTACGACAAAATATCGGAGAAGATAACTCTCTTGGAATTTTAAAATTCAATTTCGAAAATAAATATGGTGTATACATGCACGATACCGATAGTCGAAGATTGTTCAATAGAGAAATGCGTGCAATGAGTCATGGTTGCTGCCGCTTGGAGAAGTTTATGGATTTTGCAAAATTCCTTATCCGTGATGATAGTGTAAAATATCCTGTAGATTCATTGTATGCGGATACGGCAAAAGCAATACAAAAATATGTCTATTTAAAAAAACCAATTGTACTTTACTTTGCATATTTCACAGCAGAAACAGATGACTATTGCGAATTAAAATATTTTATTGACATGTACAAAAGAGATGAGAAAATGATGCTTGCTTTGAGAAGAGGGAGAAAAAATATTGCAACAAAAGCTACAACAAAAACTGAATTAGCTAAATCCGATTAAACTAATACAAAAACTTATTGTAAGGATATCTTTTCTGATGCAAGTCCTTCACTTTATCGTAAAGCACTTTTTTGAATTCATCTATATTCTCTTTTTTCACTGCAGAAATAAACAAACATTCATCGTGCAATTTATTCATCCAAGTATTTTTTAAATCATCCAAACTCAAATTCTTTTTTGTACTTGGAGTTAAATCGTCCTCTTCCTTTTGATCAAATTTAAAAGCATCAATTTTATTAAACACAAGCAGTACCGGTTTATCTCCAGCTCCAATATCAGTAAGCGTTTGATTCACCACATTTAATTGATCTTCAAATCCGGAATGAGAAATATCTACAACATGAATTAAAATATCCGCTTCACGAACTTCATCTAAAGTAGATTTAAATGATTCTACCAAAGTAGTTGGCAATTTTCGTATAAATCCTACTGTATCTGATAATAAAAAAGGAAGATTTTCAATCACTACTTTTCTAACAGTTGTATCAAGTGTTGCAAATAATTTATTTTCTGCAAACACTTCACTTTTACTCAACATATTCATGATGGTTGATTTACCAACGTTGGTATAACCAACCAAAGCAACACGAATCATTTCGCCACGATTTTTTCTTTGTGTTTCCATTTGTCTATCTATCACCTTCAATCTTTCCTTCAAAAACGCAATTCTATCTCTGACAATTCGTCTATCGGTTTCAATCTCTGTTTCCCCTGCTCCTTTCATACCAATACCTCCTTTGATACGATCCAAGTGATCCCACATTTTTGTTAACCGAGGCAATAAATAAATGGATTGCGCTAATTCTACCTGAGTTTTAGCATGTGCTGTTCGTGCACGGGATGCAAAAATATCTAAGATTAATCGGGTACGATCAACAACTTTTACTTTGATTTCTTTTTCGGCATTTACTTCTTTCTCAAGATTCCGTTGTTGTGCGGGAGAAAGTTCATCATCAAAAATGACAATATTTACTCCATTCTTAGCAACATAATCTTTTATTTCATTCAACTTCCCGATACCAATAAATGTGCTTGCATCAGGATGAACTAAACGCTGAGTATATCTTTTTAAAACTTTAGCACCCGCAGTATCCGCTAAAAACTCCAACTCATCCAAGTATTCTTTAGCTGTTTCCTCGTCCTGACTCTTATTTATCAATCCGACTATTATAGCAGTCTCCTGCTTCTTCCCTGTCTCGTACATTTTCAGTTTGTAGTTTTCAGTTTGTAGTTTAAAATCATATAGTTAACAGTCTACGAACTACCAACTAAGTTCTACGAACTATTTAAGCGTCTCTGTATATTCAGCAACAGCTTTAATTTGCTCCTCATTCAGCATACCGGAAAAGGGAGTCATTGCATTCTTACCGTTCTTAATAATTTCAATTCTTGCTGTCAAATCCATTGTGCTTGTTGACAAATCTTTCGCTCCCATCAAATTTAATTTTCCATCTTCACCATGACATTTTCCACAACTTGCAGTATATAATTCATGTCCGTTTACATTACTCTCAGTAATGCCTTCCATACTTTTTGATTTTTGTTTTTTGCTCATTTCGGCCAAACCATAAGCACCTATAATTAAAAGCAAGGATAAAACTGCCAGAATTTTGTTTTTCTTTTTAAATCCAACAACTGCTAGTGGGATTGAAAGGAATACTGCTGATATTTTAATGATTAGCAGGGATTTTATTTCCGGGAGCTGAGTCATCATATACACTCCGGTTGCTAAAAACAACACACTAATAATCATTTCAGGTACTTTAAATCCTTTAGAAAATTTAGCAAGTGCTTCTTCTTTATTCATCAACAACAAAATTGTTTTGATTAAATAAATCGTTAAAAATAAAATAACGGTTAATAAATGCGTGTGGCGTATTCCTGTTTCCATTTTGATAAGTTTTTGTCAGTCCAAAAGTAGTAAAAATCTGCTGATTTTACCGTTCATACAATTTTAAAGAAAAATCAGTTTAAAATGCTATTTTTGTTTAGAACAATACTGATATGAAGAAAATTATTTTACTATTATTTGCTGTTTCAATGAGCTCAATTACAAGTGCTCAAGAAACATTTCCAGTTAACGGAACATCCAATAAAAATCACACAACATATGCATTCACCAATGCAAAAATAATAGTTGATGCAGATGAAACCATTGAAAATGGGACATTGATTATAAAAGACGGACTAATTTTATTAGTCGGAACAAAAATAAATATTCCTCAAGGTTCTGTAGTTTATGATTTAAAAGGCAAATCGGTTTATCCTGGATTAATAGATGCTTACTCATCTTACGGAATGCCGGAAACAAAAAAATCCCATGGCGGTGGTTATCCTCAAATGGAAAGCAATACCAAAGGAGCTTATGGATGGAACCAAGCTATTAAACCGGAAGTTGATGCTATTAAACTTTTTACTAAAGACACAAAATCTGCTGATGAATATCGCAGACTAGGATTTGGAACAGTGTTCACTTTTCAAAAAGATGGAATAGTACGAGGTTCAGGACTTGCAGTTACATTGGCTGAAAACCGCGAAAACGAATTGATTGTAAATGAAAAAGCTGCTGCCGTTTATTCTTTAGATAAAGGAACATCCTCTCAGGATTATCCTTCCTCACTGATGGGTTGCATGGCTTTGTTGCGCCAGACTTATTTAGACGCTAATTGGTACAAATCTGATAAAACGAAAAAAGAGATAAATATTTCTTTGGATGCTTTTAACAATTTACAATCGCTTCCACAGATATTTGAAACAACCGATAAATTAAATGCTTTACGTGCTGACAAAATCGGAGACGAGTTTAAAATTAACTACATCATTAAAGGTTGTGGAAATGAATATCAGCGACTAGATGACATTAAAGCTAGTAATTGCAAATTTATCCTTCCTATAAATTTTCCAATGGCTTATGATGTGGAAGATGCTTACGATGCCAACTATGTTTCATTAGCCGATTTAAAACATTGG
This sequence comes from Bacteroidota bacterium, assembly GCA_005772895.1. Lineage (GTDB taxonomy): Bacteria > Bacteroidota > Bacteroidia > 2-12-FULL-35-15 > 2-12-FULL-35-15 > 2-12-FULL-35-15. Next base: position 126,669 of record SXIH01000001.1, read on the forward strand.
GAAATGGCTCCGGTAAATCTTTTTGCATTCGAAAAATATTTTATTCCTTTTGCAATAACAACTTCTGATTTAAAAGAGAAAAAAGATTTCTGGAAGAATTTACGCAAAGCAATTTCTTACGGACTATCAGAAAAACAAGCATTAAAATCGCTTACTTCAATTCCTGCTGAAATGCTCAACATTGGCGATAAACTAGGAAAGTTAAAAAGTGGAATGATTGCAAATTTTATTATCACTTCAGGAAATTTATTTGATGAAAAAACAATCATTTATGAAAACTGGATTCAAGGAAACAATTATAAGTTAAATGATTACAACACTGTTGATGTAAGAGGTACTTATGATTTTTCATATGGCCCGAGTCTACATCATCAATTAAAAATAGAAGGTGATTTAGATAAATTAAAAGCTACCATGTTAACCGATACAGTTAAAACATCTGTTAATGTTGTTGTATCGGGTTATTCAATCTCAATTAGTTTTTCTACAAAAGATACAATGGGCTCAATTCGCTTAAGCGGAAATATTACAAATGATCCAATGAAATTCAACGGCAGCGGTCAAACTTCAGATGGAGGATGGATAAACTGGAGCGCAAACTATTCCAGTCCTTTTATTTCAACCGCGAAAAAAGATTCTGTAAAAAAAGAAGGAATAAAATTCGGACAAGTGATTTATCCTTTTTGTGCTTATGGAAAACAGATTGATGACAGAGACGGTTTTGATAAACTACTGAAAGATTTTAAAACACGTTATGACGCAATTTTAATTAAACATGTTACAGTTTGGACAAACGAAGCAGAAGGAGTTTTAAAAAATCAAGATGTTTATATAACAGAAGGAAGAATTGTAAGAATTGCTGATGATATTGGTGCTACAAAATTGGCTTTTGCAAAAGTAATTGATGGAACAGGAAAACATTTAACTGCTGGAATCATTGATGAACATTCACACATTGCATTGAGTGGCGTAAATGAAGGAACACAGGCTTCTAGTGCTGAAGTACGAATGGGAGATGTTATTAATTCGGAAGACATAAATATTTACCGTCAACTTTCCGGAGGCGTTACAACTTCACAATTATTACATGGCTCTTCTAATCCAATTGGTGGGCAATCTGCCATCGTGAAATTGCGTTGGGGAAAATCTCCTGAGGAAATGAAATTTGCAAGAGCAGATGGTTTCATCAAATTTGCCTTGGGAGAAAATGTAAAACAAAGTAATTGGGGTGATGTAAATACAGTTCGTTTTCCTCAATCGCGTATGGGGGTTGAACAAGTTTATTACGATGCTTTTACCCGTGCAAAAGAATACGATTCAAAACAAAAAACTTTTGCAGCATTATCTGATAAGGCAAAAGCAACTGCTACTCCATTCAGAAAAGATTTAGAATTAGAAGCAATAGCAGAAATTTTAAACAAAAAAAGATTTATTACTTGTCACTCATACGTTCAATCGGAAATAAACATGCTGATGCATGTAGGCGATTCAATGGGTTTCAAAGTAAATACATTCACTCACATTTTAGAAGGATATAAAGTAGCAGATAAAATGAAAGCTCACGGAGTTGGAGCATCTTCGTTCAGTGATTGGTGGGCATACAAAATGGAAGTGAAAGATGCTATTCCATACAATGCTGCAGTACTCACAAAAATGGGGGTTACTACTGCAATCAATTCGGATGATGCAGAAATGGGAAGAAGATTAAATCAGGAAGCGGCTAAATCTATTAAGTATGGCGGGCTTTCGGAAGAAGAAGCATTGAAACTTGTTACATTAAATCCTGCAAAATTATTACACATCGACAATAGAGTTGGAAGTATCAAAGTTGGAAAAGATGCCGATGTTGTTTTATGGTCCGACAATCCTCTTTCAGTTTATGCAAAAGTGGAAAAGACAATCATTGACGGGCAAATTTATTTCGACAATGAAGAAGATGCAAAAATGAGAATAGAAATTCAAAAAGAACGCGCACGCATCATTCAAAAAATGCTAGAAGAGAAAAAAGGTGGAGCACCAACACAACGACCAGTAATGAAGAGGAGACAACTGTTTGAATGTGATAGCATGCAGGAGGATTACTTGGAGATTACAGAGTAACTTCACCTAAAGTAGAAGAATAGGAACGCAGATTTGTTATGATTTTTATGATTTATTAAGATTTAAAAAATATTTATGATTGGAGATAATTTTAAACATTCTGATTTAACTAAGAAAATAATAAAAGCCTATTATAATGTATACAATAATCTTGGGTATGGTTTTTTAGAAAAGGTTTATGAAAAAGCTATGATTATTGAGCTGGAGAAACAAGGGCTTAAATGTGAAAGACAAAAACCAATTGAGGTATTTTATGATAAAATATGTATTAGGAGTTATTTTGCCGACATAATTGTAGAAAACAAAGTTATAATTGAGTTAAAAGCTTGTGAATACTTAATTGAGGAACATGAAATTCAATTAGTAAATTATCTAAAAGCAACCGAAATTGAAGTTGGATTATTATTAAATTTTGGAAAGGAAGTAGAATACAAAAGAAAAGTATTATCAAACGATTTTAAAAGAAACATAACACTAGAAAACATAAAAATATCATAAGACACACAGCTATCTTTTTTTATCCTAAAAAATCTTAAAAGATCTGCGTTCCTATCAACCATAGCACCATGAGAAAACTAATTTTATTTACATTCCTACTCTTCACTACTACCACTTTCGCACAGAAAAGTGTATTAATAATGAATGCCACCGCTCATATCGGCAACGATAATGTTATTGAAAATTCCATCATCGGATTAAAGGGCGGAAAAATACTTTTAGTAGCAGATGCTAAAACTGCCAACTTCGATAAAACAACTTACGATGAAGTAATTGATGCGACAGGCAAACACGTTTATCCTGGAATAATCGCTCCGAATTCAACATTAGGTTTGACAGAAATTGAATCTGTTAGAGCAACAAACGATTTTAGAGAAACTGGTACAACTTTACCAAACGTACGTTCACTCATTGCATACAATACCGACTCTAAAATTATTCCGACTGTAAGAAGCAATGGAATTTTATTAGCGCAAATTACTCCGCGTGGCGGATTGGTTTCCGGAACTTCCAGTGTTGTTGCATTGGATGGCTGGAACTGGGAAGATGCTGCTTACAAAACAGATGACGGCATTCACATCAATTGGCCAACCATTCAAAGCCGTAAATTTTTGGATGAAGACAATCTTTTTCCCGGTCCGTTTGAAAAAAACAAAGATTATATAAAACAGACAGAAGTTCTTAAAAAACTATTTGCTGATGCAAAAGCATATAATGAACTTGCTGTCAAAGAAGAAGCAAACCTCCGTTTCGAAGCAATGAAAGGACTTTTCAATGGAACACAAACTTTATTTATTCATAGCAATACCGTAAAAGAAATGGTGGAAGCAATTAATTTTGTGGTTCTGAATAAAATATCAAAAGTGGCAATCGTTGGTGGAAAAGAAACCTGGATGATCACTGATCTTTTAAAACAACACAATATTTCTGTGGTAATTGCACGAGTACACGATTTACCAACTTATCCTGAAGATGATATTGATCTGCCTTATAAACTTCCTTACTTATTACAAAAAGCAGGAATACTTTTTTGTTTGAATAACGAAGGAGACATGGAAGCAATGGGTGCCAGAAATTTGCCATTTTTAGCAGGAACCGCTGCTGCATACGGACTGACAAAAGAACAAGCATTAAAATCAATTACATTAAATACAGCAAAAATATTAGGAATAGATAAAACAGTTGGCAGTATTGAACAGGGAAAAGATGCAACAATTTTTATTTCTACAGGAGATGCGTTAGATATGATGGGAAACAATGTAGAAAGAGCTTTTGTAAAAGGAAATAATATTGATTTGAACAACGATCAGAAAATGCTTTACGAAAAGTATAAAACGAAGTATGGGATTAAGTAACCAGCATACCGGCAGGCAGGTTTGAAAATGAAAAAAAATAATTCCCTAATATACTTTCAGCCCCAATTTTTCTCTTACACGCTTTAACGTAGCTTTTGCAATTTTTCTTGCTTTGTCGGCTCCTATTTGCAGTTTCGCATCCAGCTCCGCACGGTTGTTCATGTAATAAGTGTAAGTTTCTCTTTCCTTTTTGAACTTTTCTAAAATCAATTCATACAAAGCAGTTTTTGCATGACCGTAACCATAGCCACCTTTAGCATAATTCGTTTTCATTTCTGCAATCTGAGCATCATTGGCTAATAATTTATACAAAGCAAAAACATTGCATGTGTCAGGATTTTTAGGTGCTTCTAATGGTGTTGCATCAGTAACAATACTCATCACCACTTTTTTCAATTCTTTTTCTTCTAAAAATATGTTGATGAAATTATTTAATGATTTACTCATTTTTTTTCCATCAATTCCAGGAATAAGCATTGTTGCTTCATTCACTTTGCCTTCAGGAACAACAAAAACTTCACCATATACATTGTTGAATTTTTCAGCAATATCACGAGTCATCTCCAAATGTTGCATTTGATCTTTTCCCACAGGAACAAAATGTGCATCATATAAAATAATATCTGCAGCCATCAAAACAGGATAAGTAAACAAACCTGCATTCACATCTGCCAAACGCTCTGATTTATCTTTGAACGAGTGTGCATTTGCCAACATCGGGAAAGGAGTAAAACAATTCAAATACCAAGTCAACTCGCATACCTCCGTTACATCACTCTGACGGTAGAAAAGATTTTTATCCGTATCAAAACCAAAAGCCAACCAAGTAGCAGCTACCGCATCAGTACTTTCTTTTATAAAAGCCGCATCTTTAATTGTTGTTAAAGAATGTAAATCTGCAATGAAAAAAAACGATTCATTACCTGATTTCTTCGACATTTCAATTGCAGGAACAATCGCACCCAAGATATTCCCTAAGTGTGGGATGTTTGTACTCTGAACTCCTGTAAGTATTCTTGACATATGAATGATTATAATTTTTTCTCCGTTCTCCCCACTCCTGACTCCTAACTTATGCCAAATATACAGAAATTTAAAACCACTAAAACAGGCTTAAAATTTCCTATCTTTGTCCTCCTGTGAATATTTTGCTAATCATACCACGAGCGCTTTGGAAGCTCTTATTTATTCTCAATTTTGTATTGGGTTTAATTGTGCTTTACCCATTGTTCTTTGTATTTCTATCTAAAAGAGAATGGTTTCCAAAGGCTTTTCAATTGAAAAAATTCTGGGCAAGATGGATTTTGCATATTCCCGGCATATTTATTAAAGTCAAGTATGAAACTGCTACAGATAAGCTTCCTCATCCAGCTGTATATTGCGCAAACCATTCTTCTTATTTAGATATTGTAATGAGTTATTTAGTAATTCCTCACTATTATGTTTTTATGGGAAAACAAGAGTTGGACAAAGCACCTTTGTTCCGCATTTTTTTTAAAGAAATGAATATTCTGGTTGAAAGAGGAAACAATATGGCTTCTCATAGAGCTTTTAAAAAAGCAGGAGAAGAAATTGATAATGGAAATGGTGCATTTATTTATCCCGAAGCGGGTATTTCAAGCAATGGAAAACTTAGAGGTTTTAAAAATGGCGCTTTCAAACTTGCAATTGAAAAACAGGTTCCGATTGTTCCAATCACCTATTTAAATAACTGGAGATTATTACAAAACGGAGGATTCTTTAAATCCTTTGGCGGACCGGGCTTATCAAAGATTGTAGTACATAAGCCAATTCCTACAAAAGGATTAACTGAAAATGATTTAGTATCTTTGAAAACCAAAGTTTATGAAACTATTTCGAAAGAATTAGAAAAATATAATGAAGATTGATAACGACACAGTAGACAAGATTGCTCACTTAGCACGTTTGGAATTTGCAAACGAAGCAAAAGAGGAAATCAAAAAAGACATGAACAACATGTTAGGCTTTATTGAAAAGCTGAACGAACTGGATACATCCAACGTTGAGCCTTTAATTTATATGAGTGATGAAGTAAATGTTTTACGTGAAGATGATGTGAAACAAATTATTACTCAAGAAGAAGCGTTAAAGAACGGACCAAAACACGATTCGGATTATTTTAAAGTTCCGAAAGTGATTGAGAAGGCTTAAAATACTGCAACCTTACTTACTTCTACTTTTTTTCCCAACACCCATTTTTCGTTTAACTTTCCACAACCCCAAAGTTTCAATTCGTATTTCAATTCTTTATTGTCGGTGATGGTAATAAAGATGTCTGCTCTTTCTTTATAAATTTTATCCCCATCTTTCAGCACAGCTCTGGTAGAGGAACTTAATTTTGCTCCTTTCAAAGGTTTTAGATCTTTTGATGATATATCTTTCAATTTTAAGAGCATATTGTTTTGCTCCTTAATGTCATCAGCAGTCAGCAATGTCTTTAGTTTTTCTTCATTGTAATTCAGAAGAGCATTAGTAAAAGCATTACTTAGCTCCTGAGGAGAAGTTTGTCCGAATACTCTTCCGGAAAATGTCAGTACAATTAAAATCAGAATTACTTTTTTCATTTTCAAATTTTCAAATTGACAAATTTTCAAATCCACCCCTTCTCAAAAATATCCTTCGTATGATAAGTGATAATAATATTCGCTCCGGCTCTGGCAAACGCATGCATATTTTCCATCACAATTTTTTGTTCATCAATCCAACCTTTTTGTGCTGCTGCCTTTACCATGGAGTATTCACCCGAAACATTGTAACAAGCAATTGGCAAAAGTGAATGCTGACGTAAATTAAAAATTACATCCATATATGCCAAAGCAGGTTTTACCATTAAAATATCTGCTCCTTCTGCTTCATCTAACAACCCCTCTGTCATGGATTCGTTTCCATTTCTATGATCCATTTGATAAGATTTTCTATCGCCTTTTTGCGGAGCTGAATCCGCAGCTTCACGGAACGGACCATAATAAGCAGATGCATATTTTATTGAATACGACATAATAGCTGTATTCTCGAAACCATTTTTATCTAACAACTCACGCATCGCTCCTATTCTTCCATCCATCATATCACTTGGTGCAACCATATCTGCTCCGGCTTGAGCGTGTGCCAATGCCATTTTTGCTAAAACCTCAACAGATGAATCGTTGTGTACATATTCATCGTGCAAAATTCCACAATGTCCGTGTGTTGTATATGCACACACACAAACATCTGTAATCACATATAAACTTTCACCAAATTTTTCTTTCAATGCTTTTACAGCTTTTACAACTATAGAATTGTTGCTGAACGATGAACTAGCATCTTCTGTTTTTTGTTCTCCTACTCCAAACAATAAAATTTTGTTGATACCGATTTTTAATCCTTTCTCAACATCCTTAACCAATTCATCCACCGAATAATGATTGATTCCAGGCATTGCATCAATACCATGAATTACATTTTTTCCATCTACCACAAAATAAGGATAGATGAACATGTCTTTTGAAAGACGGGTTTCAGCAACCATTTCACGAACGATTGCATTTTTTCTTAATCTTCTTGGACGTTGTGTTAGCATAAACTTTGAATTATTGGAACGCAGCCCCGATAGCTATCGGGATTATGATGGTTATGATAAAATAAGATCTTAATTTTTTCTGTGTACACTATGATTTATATATGTTTTTAATACTTTAATATTTTATCCTTTTTAATCATAAAAATCTTAACAGATCCGCGTTCCTATTCTATCTTATTGAATCCCAAAGACAGCTTCTGCCAATCCCACTTCATCAAACGATGCAGGTAACAAACAGTTTACCACTCCGTGTTCTGTTAATTTTTTTTCTGTTGATTTTCCTATTGCAATTACTTTTTGTGTTGCTTTGACTTTCCCTTTTTCGAAATACGATTCTACATTCGAAGGACTAGTAAAAACTAAAATCTCTGCATCTGGTAATTTTGCATTTTCTTTTTTTACCGTTTCGTAAACTACTAAGTCGGTAAGTTTGCTGGCATCTTCAAACTGTTGTTGAATTGTACGTAAGCCACCTTTTGCTTGGGGGAACAATACCGTTTCATCACCGACTGTTTTTGCGAATTTTTTGCCCACCACTTTTGTATCCGGAACAGAACCCACAAATGCTGCATTTCTATTATGCTTTTTTAATTCTTGCTCCGTAGATTTTCCAATCACTCCGAATTTGGTTTTAGATTTTAATTCCGGATTCTGATTAAAAAAATAATCAACTGCATTGGAGCTAGCAAAGAATACCCAGTCTGCCTGTGGGACAGAAAGCATATTTACTTTTTTTGTTTCGATAAAAGAAACGCCTTCTACATTATATCCGTTTCCTTCCAATACATTTTTGAAAAAAGAATCTTCTTTTAAATCACGAGTGATTAAAACAGAACATCCTTTAATTGAATTTAATCTGTTCACAATTTTTTGCGCAAAACCGTCTGTTGTGAACGACTCAAAATACAAACGTTTCGGCATGGTGTTCCAAGCGTCTGATTTGGATGTCCACACTTTAAATTTATTTTCTTCTTTAATACAAAAAACGCCCAATGGTAATTGACAACCACCATCAAATAAATTCAGCACTTTGCGTTCAACTCCAATTGTATCTTCTACTTTTTCTGAATTTAGTTTGTGGATGTGTTCAAATAACTCATGGTCATCTTCCCGAATTTGCAATCCCAAAACCCCTTGAGCAGGAGCCGGAATAAATTCTTTCGGGTCTAAACGCAACACTCTGAATTCACTTAAATCGATACGCAAACGCTCCACACCTGCAGCAGCCAACATAATGGCATCGTATTTTTTATCGCGTAATTTTTGAATGCGCGTAGGAACATTTCCTCTTAAGTCTTCTAACTTAATATCGTTTCTGAATGCTAACAATTGTGATTTTCTTCTTGCTGAAGATGTTCCAACTTTTGCATTTTTTTTAAAGGAATATTTTTGTCCGTTATCTACGCAGTCTTTACGAATCAAAATTAATTCGGCCGCATCTTCCCGTTCTGAGACTGCTGCAATTTTTAATCCTTCAGGTGAAGTAGTTGGCAAATCTTTATGGGAGTGAACTGCTAAATCGATTTCTTTTTTCAAAAGGGCTTCTTCAATTTCTTTTGTAAAAAATCCTTTTCCCTCAAGTTTATCAAAACTTAAATCCTGAATAGCATCACCTTGAGTGGTGATTATCTTCAATTCGGCAGTCAAACCTAATTTCTGAACCTTACGCAATACGTGATTGGCTTGCCACAATGCCAAGTCGCTTCCTCTGCTTCCTATGATTATTTTTCTTTCCATTATATTTTTGTCATTCCAACTAATAGGAACGCGGATTTTTTATGATGATTATGATAAAATAAGATTTTTATTTTTTGCCCTAAATACTTTATGATCTATTTATGAATTAAATATTTTATCATTTTTAATCTTAAAAATCATAATATCCCGATAGCTATCGGGACTGCGTTCCTATTCTATTTCGTTTTTGAGTCTTCAATTAAAATATCCTTTGCCATTTTCATCGGCACACTGATATATTTTTTTTCCATGTAAGAAATAATTTTGTCAAGCACTTCTTTGGATTCAGGATTCAATGCATTCAATTCTTTAGCGAAAACTTCATTTGCTGTTTCACGGATCTCTTTCACTTTTTTCGGCACTTCACTCATTGCCAATTCTACTTTACGCGTTTTAAGAACCTGGCGGAATTCATAAATATTTGCTTCAATAATTACTTTGCATGTATCCAATTCCTGTTCACGTGCTTTGAGATTTTCTTTTGCAATTTCTTGAAGATTGTTGACTGCAATCAGATTAACATCATACTGATTAAGGATAGCAGCATCCAAATCGTTTGGAATTGCAAGATCTATCACTATTTTTTTAGAGGTATCATTTCCAACTAGATTTTTGTACAGCTCAGGAGTGATTATACTGTGAGTAGAACCGGTACAAGTAAGAATAATATCAAAGCCTTCTTTATAATTCTGTAGTTCAGAAAGTGGAAATGCTTTTCCGTTTAATTCAGCTGCCAATTTTTGTGCATTGGCAAGAGTACGATTAAATACAGTAAAATTGGCGAATTTGTGTTTCTTCAGATATTGCGCCATGGTTGTATTGGTAACACCTGAGCCGATGATGATAAAACGGGAATCTTTTTTCACATTTAGTGAACGTAGTTTTCTGTAAGCAAGTGAAACAACCGAAACCGGATTTCTGGCAATATTTGTTTCGGTGTAAATCTCTTTTGCAGTTTCAATTGTTTTTTTCACAACCAAACGAATGAGATCACCCGTCAATCCGAATTCATTACATTTTTCATACGCGTTGCGAACTTGTGTAATAATTTCTCTTTCACCAACAACTAAGGAATCAATTGAAGAAGCAACATTGAACAAATGACGAAGAGCCTCTTCTCCTTCAAAAACTTGAACATTTTTTAACACCCAATCTAAATAATCTGCATTCCAATCCTCATTAAATGCTTTAAAAAAACTTTCCAAAAAAGTAGTATCGATTTCCTGTTCAGTAGAAATCATAAATTCCACACGATTACAGGTACTCAGGTAAAGCAGCTCCTCTATATCCATTAATGCTTTTACCAAAGCAAGTTTTTCACTTGCCAAATGATCTTCCACATGTAATTTCCCGATGTCGTTTACATCAGTATTTTTATGCGTGAATGCTATTATTTTAAACTTGTTCAATTGCTTATAATTCTATCTTACAAAGTTGCGAATGATAAATTGTAGAATTGTCACAATAGTGTCAAAGTCCGCAATTAATACTTCCCGATAATTATCGGGATTAAAGTTTTGGTATTAATTCTCCAGAGTCTTACATAAAATCAAAAAAATGGAAATCCCGATTCCTCCATTCAGATGAACAATTATTCGAGATGATAACCAAAACAAAAACCATCAAAAACAGAGATTGGCCTCTTTAGAAAATGATAAAAAATTGATGAAAAAACATGATTTTTGATGAAAAACCATGCGTTTTTATCAATTTTTAGTCAAAAATGATTCGTTTTTTGGTTTTTTGGCAAAAACTCAAATTTGTCAAAAATACGTAATATATGACTAGAAAATTGCAGAAAGGCTTATCAATAGCTTTAATAATGAACATTTATTTGTGAATTATTTTGCAGGAAATAAAAATGTGCTTATCTTCGCGTCCCGTTTTAAGAAAAACAGGGCATTTTAAGTATATAAATTAATATCTAAATAATATCTAAATACAGTGGAAGCAATTAGTTACAAGACAGTTTCAGCAAGTAAAGAAACTGTTACAAAAGGATGGGTTATCATTGATGCAGAAAACGAAGTATTGGGTCGTTTAGCTTCAAATGTAGCTTACATTTTAAGAGGTAAAAACAAAACAAACTTTACTCCTCACGTAGATACAGGTGATAATGTAATTATTATCAATGCTGATAAAGTAAAACTAACAGGGAATAAGGTTTCTGAAAAAGAATACGTTCGTCATACCGGATATCCAGGTGGACAGCGTTTTGCAACTCCAAAATTATTACTTTCTAAAAAACCTACAGAAGTAGTAAAATTAGCAGTTAGCGGAATGTTACCAAAAAACAAATTGGGTGATGCATTAAGAAAAAATGTATTTATCTATGCAGGTGCAGAACATCCACATGCAGCTCAACAACCGAAACAAATCAAAATAAATACAATTAAATAATAAAAATGGAAGTAGTAAATACTCTTGGTAGAAGAAAAACCGCTGTAGCACGTGCATATGTGCAAAAAGGAAGTGGCCAAATTGTAATCAACAATAAAGATTACAAAGCTTACTTCACAACATCCGTTTTACAATACAAAATTACTCAAGCTTTCGGTGTTACTAAAACACAAGATCAGTTTGATGTAAATGTAAATGTAAAAGGGGGCGGGGTAACAGGACAAGCAGAAGCTGTTAGATTGGCAATTGCTCGTGCTTTAGTAGAAACGGATGCAAATCTTAAGCCTTTGTTAAAAGCAGAAGGATTAATGACACGTAATCCTAAAATGGTTGAACGTAAAAAACCGGGTCAGAAAAAAGCTCGTAAACGTTTCCAATTCAGTAAACGATAATTATTCATCTTCAATCAATGTCATCCTGAGCGAAGTCGAAGGACAAACAGTATTAATCAAATTAAATTACAGACTCAATGTCAAGAACAAATTTCAACGACTTATTAGAAGCAGGTTCCCACTTCGGACACTTGAAAAGAAAATGGAATCCAGCAATGGCTCCTTATATCTTCACAGAAAAAAATGGTATTCACATTATCGACTTGAACAAAACAGTTGCTAAAGTGGACGAAGCAGCAGATGCTTTGAAACAAATTGCAAAATCTGGAAAAAAGATTTTATTTGTTGCTACTAAAAAACAAGCAAAAGATATCGTTGCGGATAAAGTAAAAGCAATTGGTATGCCTTATGTTACTGAGCGTTGGCCAGGTGGCATGTTAACTAACTTTGCTACTATCCGTAAAGCAGTTAAGAAAATGGCTACTATCGATAAGATGAGTACTGATGGAACATTTGACAATATTTCTAAAAAAGAAAAATTACAAATTTCACGTGAGCGTGCTAAATTGGAAACTAACTTAGGTTCAATTGTTGACCTTAGCCGTTTACCAGCAGCTTTGTTTATCGTTGATATTTCTAAAGAACATATTGCAGTTGCAGAAGCAAAAAGATTAAACATCCCAACTTTTGCTATTGTTGATACTAACTCTGATCCAAATGCGGTTGATTTTGCAATTCCTGCAAATGACGATGCTTCAACTTCTATTTCTTTAATTACTGGCATTATTGCTAAAGCAATTGAAGAAGGATTAGCTGAACGTAAAATAGATAAAGAAACTCAAGCTGAAGAAAAAGAAGGAACAAAAACTTCTCGCGATGAAGCAGAACAATTGAGCGCTGGTGCAAAAGTAAAATCATCAAATGATGGTGAGCCAAAAGGACCAGGTAAAAAACCAAGAAGAAAAATTAATAGTTAATAATACAAAAAAAGGTCCCGACAAAATCGGGACATTTTTTAATAAAATAAAAACTCATGACAACAATGACGATTACAGCAGCAGATATTAATAAGTTGAGACAAATGACCGGTGCCGGTATGATGGATTGTAAAAAAGCATTAACGGAGGCAGAAGGTGATTTCGAAAAAGCAATTGACGAATTACGTAAAAAAGGACAGAAAGTAGCAGCTAACCGTGGCGACAGAGAATCTAAAGAAGGTGTTGTATTAGCTAAACTTACTTCTGATAACAAACGTGGTGTTGTATTAGCAGTAAACTGTGAAACAGATTTCGTTGCGATCAATGCTGATTTTATTAAAATGACATCTGCGATTTTAGATATCGCTATAGAAAAGAATCCAAAAACTGCTGATGAATTAAAAGCTTTGCCTTTTGATGCAAAAATTTCTATCGCAGAAAAACTAATTGAGCAAACAGGCGTTATCGGAGAAAAAATTGAATTGACTAAATTCGAAGTTGTGGAAGCTCCTTTTGTATTTGCATATATTCACCCGGGAAATAAATTAGCAAACGTTGTAGGATTTAGTTCTGCAACAGTAAATGCTGATGTTGCTAAAGATGTTGCAATGCAAGTTGCTGCAATGGCTCCAGTAGCTGTTGATAAAGATGATGTTGACGCTGAAACAATTAAGCGTGAAATTGAAGTTGGTAAAGAACAAGCACGTGAAGAAGGTAAACCGGAAGAAATGCTTGAAAAAATTGCTATGGGTAAACTAAATAAGTTCTACAAAGAATCTACTTTGTTGAATCAGGAGTTTATCAAAGACAACAAAAAAACCATCGCTCAATATTTGAACGAATCAGAAAAAGGATTAACCGTTACAGGATTCAAACGAATCGCTTTAGGTTAATCAATTATTATATTTTAAGTCCCCCCGAGTACTCGGGGGGATTTTTTTTGACTATTGTAATATGAAACAATTCATTTTATTCGTTTTTCTTTTTGCATTCATTTCCTGTTCTCAAGAAAAAGAGAAAGAAAAGGAGAAAGTTAAAATGATTCTTCTGGAAAAAGCGGATTATTCTATTAGTTATCCGGCCGACTGGGAAGTTAAAACAGATGAGCCAAGAGCAGAAATTTTTGTTTGCGCACCATTGGATAGTCAAGAGGATACTTTTGCCGATAACTTTAATATGATGAAGCAGAATCTTTTAGGCAAATCCATAGATATGCAATTATACGATTCAATATCTAAGTCACAAATACTTAATGCTATCGGAAAAAATGCAATAATTGACTCGAAAATAGAAGATGGATGTGCTACTATTCTGTTCAAAGGCCCATTGGATGGCAGAAATTTGAAATGGAAACAATTGTATTATATTAAGAATGAAACAGCTTACATATTAACATATACTGCAGAAGAGATTTATTTTGACAAATATTCCGATATTGCAGAATCTATTTTTAAAAGTTTTAAATTAAAATAAATATGAAATACAAACGCATACTTCTGAAACTGAGTGGTGAATCACTTATGGGAAACAAACAATTTGGTATCGATCATGATAGATTAACCGAATATGCTGCAGCAATTAAAGAAGTTGCCAGCAAGGGTGTTGAGGTAGCGATTGTAATTGGAGGTGGAAATATTTTCAGAGGAATTCAGGCTGCTGAAGGCGGAATGGACAGAGTGCAAGGAGATTATATGGGAATGCTTGCTACTGTCATAAACTCAATGGCTTTGCAAGCAGCTTTAGAAAAAGCAGGTGTAGAAACC
>SXIH01000029.1 GCA_005772895.1 Bacteroidota bacterium
AAATAATGCAGGAATTACTCGCGATACATTATTAATGCGTATGAGCGAACAGCAATGGGATGAAGTAATGAATGCAAATTTGAAATCAGTATTCAACTTAACAAAAGCTGTTCAAAAACCAATGCTGAAACAACGCAAAGGTTCTATTATTAATATGAGTTCGGTTGTTGGAGTGAAAGGGAATGCCGGACAAGCAAACTACGCAGCTTCAAAAGCCGGAATTATTGGGTTTACAAAATCAGTTGCCTTGGAGTTGGGCTCACGTAATATTCGTAGCAATGCAATAGCACCTGGATTTATAGAAACAGAAATGACAGAAGCATTGGATCCAAAAGTGGTAGAAGGATGGAGAGACGGTATTCCATTAAAACGTGGCGGAACTGCAGATGATGTGGCTAACGCGACTGTGTTTCTTGCTTCTGATATGAGTGCTTACATCACAGGACAAGTAATCAATGTTTGCGGAGGAATGCTAACGTAAAATAATTCCAAATTTCATATTTCAGATTGTTTTAATTATGAGGTCGATTTTAATTTTCGACCTAATGTTATTTTGGTTCTAGTAGTAAAATTTGATTGCAATGATTCTTTTTTTTATAATTTGAAATCTGAAATCTGAAATTGTTGTGGGACAATGAACATAGTCTTCGAATATCCATCCTGGTTTATACTATTTTGCATTCTTGCAGGTGTGATTTATTCATTTGTTCTTTATAGAAAGGATAAAAAATTTTCAGAAATATCTATTTGGATTATTCGTGTAATGGCTGCGTTCCGCTTTTTAGTGGTTACCCTGCTTTGTTTTCTTTTATTGTCTCCCCTTCTAAAAACAATTAACCGTAGTGTAGAAAAGCCTGTCATCATTATAGCTCAGGATAATTCCGAATCGCTTGTTGTTAGTAAAGATTCGGTTTTTTATAAAAAAGAATACAAAGAAAATTTGCAAAAGTTAATAGATGTGTTGGAAGAAAAATATGATGTTCGTCCATATTCCTTTGCAGATAAAATAAAAGAATTAGGCAATATTGATTCTTTAACTTTTTCAGAAAAGCAAACAGATATATCTGCCTTATTTGATGAACTTGAAACTCGATTCAGTAATAGAAATTTAGGGGCAGTGATCCTTGCCAGTGATGGTTTATACAATAAAGGCTCAAATCCTGTTTTTACTTCCGATAAAATAAAAATCCCTGTTTATACAATTGCATTGGGTGATACAACAGTTAAAAAAGATTTGATTCTAACAAAAGTGGAGCACAATCGTTTGGCATATCTCGGAAACGAATTTCCAATGGAAGTTGTCGTTAATGCAAAACAATTAAAAGGGAAAACATCTACTTTGACTATTGGAAAAGGAAGTACAACGCTTTTTACTCAGACAGTTAATTTTAATTCTGATGCTTTTACAGTTACCATTCCTGTTTTACTTCAGGCAAAAGAAGTTGGATTGCAGCATTACAAAGTGAGATTGACAAATGTTGCTGATGAAATGAGTGTAGAAAATAATTTTAGAGATGTTTTTATTGATGTTTTGGATGCACGACAAAAAATTGTAATTCTTTCGGATGCCCCACATCCTGATATAGCAGCTATAAAACTATCAATTGAATCGAATCAGAATTATGAAGTGGAAAGTTATACAATTGATAATTTTGATAAACCTCTGAAGAAATACAATTTGGTTGTTCTTCATTCTTTGCCTAGTGCAAGAAATGCAGCATCTAAAATTTTAGCTGAGTTGAATGCTTCTGATGTTCCTGTGTGGTCATTCTCTGGTGCAAATGTTATTTTACGCAACGACCTTTCTGTTGCATCAAAAGCAAACAAAACAAATGAAGTGGAACCTGTGTTAGATGAAAACTTCCCTTTATTCACAATCAGTGAAGAATTGAGAAAAGCTATTAAAGATTTTCCTGCAGTAGCTTGTCCCTTTGGGACATACCAAAATGATAATAATAGTAATGCTTTGTTTTATCAACGGATTGGGATTGTTGATACAAAAACTCCTTTGATGATTTTTAATTCTACTGCTGAAGTTAAAACTGCTGTATTTACAGGCGAAGGAATTTGGCGTTGGCGATTGCAGGACTTTGCAGCGAATGGCAATCATCAATTGTTTGATGAGTTTGTTTCTAAGACGGTTCAATATTTATCTGTTAAAGTCGACAAAAGTTTTTTCAAAGTATTGGGCAAAAATAATTTTTATGAAAATGAAGCAATTGAATTAGAAGGGGAAGTGTATAACGAAAGTTATGAGTTGGTAAATGAACCGGAAGTGAGTATCGTTATTTCCAATGCAGATAACAAAAAATTCAATTACACATTCAGTAAAACATCCAATGCTTATAGATTAAATGCAGGGATGATGCCGGTTGGTGAATACAAATACGATGCAAAAGTAAAAGTGGGAGAAAAGATCTATACTCAACGCGGTGAATTTAGTGTAACGGCTTTGCAAGTTGAATTAACAAATACTGTTGCTGATCATCAATTATTATATAGTTTAGCAAAAAAGCATGATGGGGAATTGATTTATCCTAATCAATTAGAGCAGTTAGCAAATAAATTAAATGCCAGGGACGACATAAAATCTGTTTCTTACTCAGAAAAGAAATTAAGAGATGTGATCAATCTGAAATGGATTTTCTTTTTAGTATTAGCTTTATTAAGTTTAGAATGGTTTATGCGTAAACGAAATGGAGCTTATTAATAGTTGTGATTTTTTTGTAGTCGTCATGCCGTGCCACGACACGGCATCTCCCAGTTAGTAGTCGTTCCAAAATTATGAGATCCCGTGTCGTAGCACGGGATGACAGTTTTGAAGGAGTAGTTGCTCCGAAAAGTATCAATGAAAAACAAAAATTATTCTCTTTATTCAATACTTTTTGTATTTGTATTTATCAGCTCTATTTTTTTCTATTTCAATTTGTGGAATAAAAACAGAATTATAGTTGATGCTCCAAGTTATTATACTTATTTACCTGCACTTATCATTCATAACGACTTAAAGCTAAACTATATTGATTCGAAACCGGCTTATTATAAAAACAAGGTTTGGTATTATAAAATAGAAGAGGATAAAAAACTGATAAAGCATCCAATGGGAATAAGTGTTGCACTTTCCCCGTTTTTTGTGGCCGGGCATTTAATCGCTAAAGTGAACGGTGCTGTGCAGGATGGTTATTCTATGACCTATCAAAATTCACTGAGTATTGGTGTTCTCTTTTACCTTTTTATCGGACTGTATTTTTTGAGGAAAATTCTACTTGAGTACTTTTCAGAAAAAATAACAGCCCTTACTTTGATTTCAATTGTTTTAGGGACAAACTTGCTTTGGTATACCAGTTTCGAAGGTTTGATGCCGCATGCAATTACTTTTTCTGTCTGGTGCCTTGCAATGTATACTTTTTTTCAATGGCTAAAAACATCCGAACGTAAGTTTATACTTTATTTTTCTGCTCTCTTCGGATTAATTGTTTTGATTCGCCCACTTAGTATTGTTGCAATTCTTTATTTTATAATAATCGGAATTTATTCAAAAGGTGGAATAAAATTATTTTTTTCTTTTCTTAAATATAATCTTAAAGTAGTTGTAGTTGGAGCTGTTCTTGCTTTTGTAATTGCATCCTTACAATTAATTTATTGGAAGTATGCAACGGGTAAATGGTTGTACGATGTTTATATGGACGAACATTTTGTTTTTAGCAGTCCGCAAATTCTACCATTCTTGTTTAGTTTCCGCAAAGGAGTTTTTATTTATACACCAATATTAATTTTTGCTTTGTTTGGATTGAAAACTTTTTATAAAACAAATAAAGGTGTTTTTTGGTCGACAATAATTTTGATGAGTATAACTATCTTTTTACTTTCATCGTGGTGGGCATGGAGTTATGGTATTTGTTGGGGAATGCGTCCTATGATAGATTATTATGCTTTGCTAAGTTTGCCATTAGCTGCTGGATTTCAAATAGTCCTGAATAAGTCAAAATTTGTAAAGCTATTTTTTGCAGGAGTTATTTTTTTACTGGTATGCTTAAACTTATTTCAGACATGGCAATACAAAAAAGGACTTATTCATTACGATGATATGAGCAAAGAAGCTTATTTCAAAGGTTTCTTTCAGACTAAACCTAGTATCGAGTGGGCTGATTTGTTGAAGCCTTATGATTGGGAAAGAAGAGAAAATCATTTGCCCCAAATAGAATATTCTCCTGAATTTTTTGAAACAAATAAAAAAGAAGTTTATTTGAGAGCAACAAACATGATGTATGTAGTTGTAAATGAAAAAGCACAAAATGCAATGGGCGCTTTAGGGAAAGATTATTCAGCAAACTCTACTTTTTTTATTGAACATCATGAAGGCAATACAATTTCTATTCGTTCTGCAATGGGTTTGTACTGGTCAATAAAACCTCAATATGAAAATGCAATAACAGCCTCCGAAACAAGTGTTGGCTCATCTGAAAAGTTTACTTTTGAATATCTCTTGTCAGATGATAACAGAATTGCAATAAAAGCAGCAAATGGAAAATATGTTTCAACTGGTTCTAAATGGCCATTTATCTTAAAGGCTGATTCTGATAAGATTGAAAAAAGTGAAATATTTAGATATTTTGTGATTGGCAAATAATGTACGTAGATAAAAAAACATATTTTAATTCAATTGCTCCTAAACGTATAAAACAGCGGAGAGCTAAGCGTTATTATTGGAATGACATAACTAAGTATTGTAATTATTTTGTGCATGAAGATAATTCTGTTCTGGAAATTGGTTGTGGAACAGGAGAGCTGCTCAACGATTTAAAAGCGAAAAATAAAATAGGAATTGATTTTAGCGAAGAAATGATATCGCAAGCTAAATCTCAATTCCCTGGTTTAGATGTGAGACAAATGCCCGGTGAGGAATTAAATCTAAATCAAAAGTTTGACGTTATCATCCTTTCTAATTTGATTGGATATTTGGAGGATATTCAAAAAGTATTAACGCAATTAAAAACTGTTTCACACGCCAACACAAAAATTATTGTTTCTTATTATAGTTTTATCTGGGAGCCTATTTTAAAGTTTGGAGAGTTGATTGGCTACAAAACTAAAACACCTAATCAAAATTGGTTGAGCTTGGCCGAGATTAATAATATGCTTTACTTATCTGGTTTTCATGTTTATCGTACTTCTAGAAGAATGATTTTCCCGGTTTATATTCCATTGCTTTCCGAATTTATGAATGGCTTTTTAGCAAAGATGCCCTTATTCCGTTTGTTGTGCATTAATAATTTTTCATTTGCAAAAAACATTCAGTATGAAACAGAAGAGTTGGTAGCAAAAAAATATTCCGTCTCAGTTATTATTCCCGCACGAAACGAAAGTGGTAATATTGAAAATGTGCTCTTGAGGATGCCACAGTTAGGAAACTCAACAGAATTGATTTTTGTTGAAAGTAATTCTAGCGATGACACATGGAAGCAAATTCAAAAAGTAAAAACAAACTTTGATGCAACCTATAATATTCAATGCTTCCAAATTACTGAAGCTGGAAAAAGTGCTGCTGTCCGTAAAGGTTTTGAAATGGCCAGGGGGGAAGTGTTAATGATTTTGGATGCTGATTTAACAGTTGCTCCTGAAGATCTGACAAAATTTTATGAAGCAATTGCATCTGGTAAAGGGGATTTTATAAATGGTTCCCGCTTGGTGTATCCTATGGAAAAAGAAGCCATGCGTTTTTTGAATCGTATTGGAAATAAATTTTTCAGCAATATTTTTACTTGGTTACTTGATCAACGTTTTAAAGATACTTTGTGCGGGACAAAAGTGATGTTTAAAAAAGATTATGAGAAATTAAAAGTTAATCGTAAGTTTTTTGGCGACTTCGATCCTTTCGGAGATTTTGATTTATTGTTTGGTGCATATAAATTGAATTTATGTATAGTAGAATTGCCTGTCAGATATCATGAAAGAACTTATGGCAGAACAAATATTTCACGCTTCAAACATGGTTTTATTTTGTTAAAAATGTGCTTTTTTGCAGCCAGAAAAATTAAGTTTATATAGCTCAATACTCTGTTTTTCAAGTCTTTTTACATTTTAGTCTGTATTCTTCCCACTTTCGTCTAAATTTAACATTGAGATTATTTGTTTAGATAAATTAAATACTTAATTTTATAGAATACATAAAACAAAACTTATGGTAACAACCACAGCCATTCAACCAATTAAAGTTCATAAATCGGCTAATCTCCGGATTAAAGAACTTGATTACAACAAAATTACATTTGGTAAATTATTTTCCGACCATATGTTTTATGTTGATTTTAAAGACAATCAATGGTCTGATGCGCAAATAATTCCTTATGGGCCAATTCCAATGAGTCCAGCAACTTCTGCTTTACATTACGGACAAGCAATTTTTGAAGGAATGAAAGCTTATAAGAACGACAAAGGAGAAGTATTTTTATTTCGTCCTCTTGATAATCATAAACGTATAAATATTTCTGCTGAACGTATGGCTATGGCTACTATTCCACAGGAATTATTTATGGCAGGATTAACTGAGCTTGTAAATTTAGATAGAGACTGGGTGCCTGATACAGATGGGTCTTCATTATATATCCGCCCGTTCATTGTTGGAACTGATGAGTTTATTGGTGTTAAGCCTTCAGAAAATTATCGTTTTTATATTATCACTTCTCCTGCAGGAAAATATTATAACGAACCGGTAAAAGTATTGGTAGAAACAAATTATATACGTGCAGTAGAAGGTGGAGTAGGATATGTAAAAGCATCAGGAAATTATGGTCGCTCGTTATTTCCCGCAAAACTGGCTCAACAAAGAGGTTATCATCAAATTATTTGGACAGATGCTCGTAATCACCGATACTTAGAAGAATCTGGAACGATGAATTTATTTGTTGTGATTGATGATGTATTAATTACACCTCCTTTGGGAGATACAATATTAGCAGGTATTACACGTGACAGTGTTTTAACTTTGGCTCGTGATTGGAAAATGAAAGTTCAGGAACGTAAGATCAGTATTGATGAAGTTTTGGATGCTCATAAAAACGGAACACTTGAAGATGCTTTCGGAACGGGTACTGCAGCTACAATTGCTCAAATTGCTCAAATCGGATTTGAAGGCAAAGATTATGTTCTTCCTCCGGTTGAAGGCAGAATTTTTTCAAATCGTGTTGCTAAAGAATTAGATAATATCCGAAAAGGAAAAGTAGCCGATGTACACAATTGGATGTATAAGGTAGGTTAGTATTTCTAATAAATATTAAACTCTCCCGAGTACTCGGGGGAGTTTTTTATTTGCGTAATCGTCTGAGCATTCCACCCAACAAAGACTTTTTTCCCATCATTCCTTTCCAACCTTCTCTCACTAAAATAAATCCTGGAATACACAGTAGTACAAATGGAATTGGCCAATAATTATGAAGTGTGCCGTATAAACTAATGATAACTATAATAAAGCCAATTAACATTCCACTTGCAAAAAACAGATTGTATAACAGAGGAGATTGTTTGTAATAGTCTTCATCTGTTTTCTCTTTGTAGGCGTACTGACTAAAACTATTCCAATCGTAATTAAAATTATTATTAGAGGTATTACTAAAAGTGTCATTCTTTGAAGAGTTCCCATAATACTGTCTTTTCTTTTCTGCATTTATTTTTTCAGCATCAATATAATTTAGTTTTATGTCATGCAAATACCTTTTTTGTTCATCACAAAGCACATCATATGCTTCGCTTACTATAGCAAAAACTTCATTTGCTTTCGGTGAATTGTTTACGTCAGGATGCACAATTTTTGCTTTTAAACGATAGGCTTTTTTAATATCGTCTAAATTGGCATTTCTGGGAATCTCTAATATTTTATAGTAATCGTACTGCATGTATATGCTAATTTATGGAAAATATTCGGTGAAAACGTCTATCATTCAAAAAGGAGGTATTTATGCGTTATGTCATACTTTTTTCATTAGCATTTTTCTCAACTCTTATCCTAAAAGGACAAATTACTTATACTTTAAAAGAAGTTCCAATTTCGGACCAACGAGTTGTTGATACAGTTTTTGGAACTTGGAAATACAGTGTTGCAGATTATGAATTTATAGAAGATAAAATGTTGATTTTAACTTTTAAGAAAAGTTTAGAAAAACCAACCATTAGATTAATTGATGCAACTCAAAAAGTCCTTTCCTCTTTTGAATTACCAGAGGAAGCACAAAAGTTTTATAAAGATTATATGGGATATATAAATGTGATATGTGTAAATCATGTTTATAGAATTATGCTTGATGCGGATGAAATACATTTGACATCATTGCCGCTGGATGATTATAGAAAATTCGTAATGCCTTGTGTTGACAGTGTTCACAATTCCATTTACTTTTCAAATTATCAAGCCGATTATCCGGAGTTCACTTATTATGCTTACAATTCTCCGGAAAAAATACTTACACCAATTAAAAAAATTGGTGACCCGGAAGTGATGCATGGTTATAACATGGAATATTATTTTTTAAAACCGAAAGAGCGGGTGCAAGCAAGAAAACTTGCCAATTATTATGGTGTGGATTTTCATAGAGTTGCTGCAAATATGAGCGGATTAACAAGTAGTATGTATTATACTCCTTTATATTCTCCTCTGTTTATTATGGAAGATACTGTATGTGTTTTTGATCATTCGAGTAATGCTATTTTTAAATATGACAGATATTTAAATCTATTGGATTCGCTTCCAATCGACTATAATCATCCTAAAAGTTGGAGGGAATGGAAAAATGAGGTAATAATTGATAAAGAGGCAAATTCTGCTTATGCCTTATACCAAAAAAATGGTTTTTACTATTTAAAGCATATTAATATGTACACAGGAAAGATAGTTGGTTCTTTTAAGCTTACTAACCAGTATGTTGAAAAGATTAAAATAAAGGGGGATTATGTGTATTATATCTATCGTCCTTTCGAATCTTTGCAGGAAAAGTTTGTTTACAAAGAGTTAATAACAAATTGAGGGATTTTTGGTTTGATTTTTGTAAATTTATGTCTGTAATATAAAAAACAAATCAAAAATGAAGACTACAATTAAAGTTCTATCAGCAATTGTTCTGGTTTCTCTTACTGCTACAGCTTTTAAAATAGCAGATTATACAGAATTAGAAATAGGGAAAGCAATCCCAAGTTCCGATGTAAAAATGATGGACATAAGTGGAAAAGAGGTTTCGCTTTCAGAAGCGAAAGGCGAAAACGGATTACTTGTTATCTTTTCTTGCAACACTTGTCCTTACGTTAAACTAAGTGAAACGCGTATTAAAGAATTATCAAAATTAACGAAAGCCAATAAAGTTGGCTTTATTTTGTTGAATTCAAATGAAGCTCAGCGTGCAGAAGAAGATTCATTGGATGAAATGAAAAAATATGGTAAAGCTCAAGGATATGATTTTTATTATGTGGTAGATAAAAATTCTGCTGTAGCAAATGCATTTGGTGCAAGCCGAACTCCACATTGTTTCTTATTTGATAAAAAAGGATTGGCTTACAGAGGTGCAATTGATGATAATATTAAATCTGCCAGTGAAGCAAAAGAACATTATTTAAATGATGCAGTAGTTGCTGTTGGAACTGGAAAACCTGTGAAAACAAACTCTTCTAAGTCGGTTGGTTGTTCTATTAAGAGAGTCGAATAAACAATTTGATAATGTGCCTCCCGATAGCTATCGGGATTGAAAATTTGAAAATGGCATAAACGATTATTAAAAAGCCCTTTCGTAATAGAAAGGGCTTTTTAATTAAATATTTTTAATTGACACATTTCCAAATTACCGAATTTCCAAATTATTTTCCTTTATAATGATACTCAGCCAATAACAAATCAATATCCTTTATTAACTGATTCATTTGTGTGGAATCTGTCCCATCGTAATAACCTCTTATTCGTTTATCTTTATCAATCAAAGCAAAGTTCTGAGTGTGAATGAAGTCGTCCGGACCGCCATTTCCTTCAGATGCATCCAGTAAATAACTCGTTCTCGCAATATCATAAAGTGCTTTTTTTTCTCCTGTTACAAACATCCATTGTTTTGCATCTGCATTATGCTTAATGGCATATGCTTTCAATTGTTCAACAGTGTCAATTTCCGGATCAACTGTGTGTGACAAAAATTTCACTTCTGGATTTCCATTAAAGTGTTTTGCAACTCGCTCCATTTGTGTACTCATTATCGGACAAATGGTATGACAGGTTGTAAAAAAGAAATCGGTGACATAAACACTTCCATCAAAATCTTTTTCAGTAACAGTTTTTCCGTCTTGATTTATAAAACTAAAATTTTGAATAGTGTGATAGGTAGTGTCTGATTTACCATTTTTAGATTCGTAACTTTTCTCTCCGTATATGGCCAAGTAGCGAATCGGTTTATCGTTATCATGGATAAAAAAGGCATATATAAAAACACCAGTTGCCAAAACAAGCAAAGCAACATTAATAAATTTAGGTTTTATCATCAACATAAGCGGAATTTATTTTATAGACTCGATTTCACTTTTTAGAAATTCATAGGTCAGTTTTTTTTCAAAAAAATGATTGAACTTTCTTTTCTGATTAATAATAAGTGTGGCAGGTAGTGCCCCAGACCAAGCATCTGAAATTTTCGGAATAAAGTAATTTCCATTAATTTCATCCAATAATAATACTTCAGAATAAATTTTTTTAGCAACAATAAAGGGCAGAACTTTATTTTTTAATTCTTCTTTAAAATCCATTGTAACCAAAAGGACTTTTATTTTTTCATTTTTATATGTTTTTGCAATACTGTCAAAATCGGGAATTTCTTTTACGCAGGGTGCACACCAGGTGGCCCAAAAGTTTACAATGTAAGTTGTATCAGAATCGTTTTTAATGCGTTTTTCCAGGTCGGTTATTTTTAAAATGGGAACGTTTTGTGCAACCAAATTAATGCCTGAAAAGAAGAGGCAAATGCCAAGCAGAAATGTTTTTATTTTTATAGAATCGTTTATCATAAAATCAATATTTACAGCCTTTTTACAATAAAAAGGCCAAAAAAAGATAGAATAGCTTATTGAAAATTAAGCTGTTCCAAAGGTATTTAATATTCTCATTGTTTATGCTTAAAAAAAACGTTAATACCGAATATTTTCATAATTTTAGCCTTTGATTAAACTAACAAAAAAGAATTGGGTTCAGTAGAAGAATATGCAATTACCGCTCCTGCAATCAGTACTGCAGGTGTTTACTATTTTACTACCGATAGTGATATAAACTATGAAGTACGGTTTGGCCGCAGACAAGACAATATTCTACATGCGACTATTGTATTTGGAGTTACAAATGATGAATTTGAAGGGGAAGAGTATACTGTAACCAATAAAGGCGAATTGTATCGTGTTATGACTACCATTGTCAAGGTTGTAAAGATGTTTATGGCCGAACACCCTAAAATGGTTACTTATGAATTTACCGGTTTGGCTAAAGAAAATGAGCCGGAAGATAAACTAACTTCGCGGATAAATCTTTATAAGCGTTACTTGCCGCGTATTTTTGATAAAGAATGGAAATTCGATTATTCCCGCGGGAATACAATTATTGTTACTCGAATAAAATAAAAATCCTGTTATAATTTTTTCCTTTCTCCTTCTCCTAATGGAGAAGGTGTCCGAAGGACGGATGAGGCTTATTTCTTGTTCTCTTTTTCCAATCTTTCCTTTTCAAAAGCATCAATCAAATTACCCAGCTGCTCAACATCAATGCGTTTTGCTTTGATAATTTTATTTTCATCCAGCAAGTAAATAACCGGAGTACTATAGATATCGTATATCTTTTTTGTAACAGCCCGTTTGTATTGATCAGGTAAATAACCATTAATGAAATTAAGCTGATGTTCTTTTATGAATTTTTTCCATGCTTTAGGATTGTCTTCTGTTTCAACTGCATAAACTTGAACTCCTTTTGTTTTTAATTTGTTATATAATTCAATCATTTTAGGCATTTCTTTTTTGCAGTGCCCACAGCCTTCATCCCAAAATAATAAAATAGTATATCTTGATTTAACATCATACAATGCAATTTCTTTTCCTAAAGTATCTTGCATAGTTATAGCAGGGGCTTTTTTGCCGATCAACAAAGGTTTTAAAATAAATGCTCTGTTTATCACCTTATAGAGCTGAGTAGAATCAATCCAGGGAGTTTGTTTTTTAGAATGATAGCGATCTACCAAATGAACGAAAACGCAATCAAAGCCCATTACCTTTGAGCTTTCATAATTATAGGTTATCCAATTCACCAGGTATTTGAATACTTCTTCGTTTGCTCTTCCTTTTTCAATTACATAATCCGTTGAAATGTTAATGGAGTCACAAATTTGTGGAGTAAGTTTATCAAGATAATAAGATATCTTATTATGAAAAATGGGAGTGCGAAGTAAACGGTCGTCACTAAAATCAATATTATCAAAATAGTGAGATTTATAATAACGGTAGCCAAATGTACTATCTTTTCTGCCGTTTGGCAAAATCGGAGCTTCAGGAACAATTGGTTCTTCCATTGCTCTGAAAATTTTCGATACAAAAGTTGTTGGATTGTTTTTGATGAAATTCAATTTATAGTCGACTACTTCTTTGTCTATAACAGCAATTTTATCAGCAACAATTTTTGCGGAATCTTTGTTGGTTTTTACTTTAGCATATAAATTACGCAAAGGCTCTATTTGCTTTTGCTTAACCCCCATAAAAGTTTGGTATTCGTAAAAGAATTTGTTTTCGTCCGAGCCTTTTACTTTCATATGCTTAATGTAATCGGTGGTATCAGTTTCTAAAGAGAAATTTTGTCCGGCATCCATTACAAAGTCGAAATACTTTTTGTTAGGAGGGACAAACAAATAAATTCCTTGGTCATATTTTTCAGTTGCAGTAAAAACCACTTCTCCTTTAGCATTTGCTTTTGCGGAATCCTTTATATAATTCTTATCGCCATAATAACAAGCCAAAAGACACATAGAACCTTCTTTGAGTCCTTTTGATGTTATTTTTATATTGCAGGCAGGAGCAGGGTCACCTGCAAAAACGGAATTAGTAAATAAAATTGAAGCTGTTAAGAATAATTTGAAAAGCTGTTTCATATTCTATTATTAATTAAATTTTCTATTACTTTTTGTTAGATGGAATAGGTGTTATTGTTGTTTCAACAAACTCAGTTTCTGCTGAAACAATGATTTGTTTTTCCGCAATTTTTACGCCACAATTGACCGGGTGGCAATAAATTGTTTTTGATGTACCATCCGGCATTGCAAAAATCATCTCAGTGCCCAGCGAGAGTGGCCCTTCAAAGGTAAATGGAGTCTCAAATGAACTCTTCAAATTTACATCCCACAAGTGCCTTTGTTTGCCCAAAAACATTATGTTTAAAGGGAAAAGAGCTTCGGTTATTTCAACATAAATCAAATTGGTGGTTGGTTCATAACAGATTTCAACTATACCATTGACTTTAGTGGTATAGTCGAATTTGCCTACCGATACTTTTACTTCTGTCTCAAAATTAGCTTTATTGGGATGAAGTTTTATTTGAGGATTTATTAATGTCCAATTGTAAGTACCCTCCATAAACATAAAAGAATACGCAGAAGTACCTTTTATTTCTCCAATAGCAGTAAACATTTTGTTCAAAGCTGATTCTTTTAGGGCTACTATTATGTCTTGATTTTGAGCACTAGAACCTAAATAGCACAGAGAAAGGCTGGAAATTAGAACTATTTTTCTTAAAAAAAGCATGTCTATAATATGTTCACCAAAAATAAGTATTAATCCTAATAAACCCCTTTATATAGGTACATTTATATGCGGTTTTTTAATATATTTTTTTGTTTAATTATTTTTTCTTAAATTTGTTTCATTAAAATTATAAACCAAGTAAAACCCTAACAGATGAAAAAAATTTACCTTTTATTATCAATGTTTCTTTTGACAGGAACTTTCGTAAAAGCACAAGACACGTTGCTTTTTGAAGATTTTGAATTAACAAAATTTTATGATACTTTATTAATTGATTGCCAAGTTACTGGAACAGTGCCTCCGGGTGTTACTGGTGACATGAACTGGTATAACATGGATTCTGACGGAGATCCAGATGCTTCTGGTGGAAGTCGTCCTGATGGTTGGTTTGCACTTCAGCCTTTTTCAGTTGTTGATCAATATGAGACAGTATACGGTGGAACTCCTCCTGATACAAATACAGTTATTGGATCTAACTCTTGGACTGCAGGTTTATTGCCTCAGTTGAACTGGTTAATTACTAGCAGTGTTCAATTAGGTTCTGCTGATACTTTATTCTGGAAATCAGCTCCACGTCAAACTCCACGTTACTTAGATGGTTATGAAGTTCGTTTATCAACTACAACAAATGCTGATAACACTTCTGCTTTCAATAACTTGTTGTTTGTTGCATCTGAAATGACAGCCTTAGGTTCTGATACTACATTCAGTACTTATACATTTGCTCCCCCTACAGGATTTATCCATGGAGCTGATGGTACTTACATTGATCCAACTGGTGGTGGAAACTCACACCAAGGTCAATTGCGTACATTCTCTGTTCCTTTGAATGCTTATGCTAACATGGCAATTTATGTTGCTTTTATTGGTAACTCTACTGATGATAACTTAATCTCTTTAGATGACGTTTTAATTCGTGGTACTTTATTCAACTCTATCAACGAGAACAAGAATGATTTAGCATTGAATTTATTCCCAAATCCTGCTACTGATAACGTACAAGTGAACTATACTTTGACTTCTGATTCAGATGTTACTATCAATTTATATGATGTAACTGGAAAATTGATTTCTACAGTTTCTGAAGGAAAACAATCTTATGGTCGTCATTTCGCACACATCAACACTTCTTCTATCGCTAAAGGTTTCTATACTGTAAAAGTTGAAACTAGCTTTGGTGCTAGCACTTCTAAATTAATCGTTAGATAATTTTAGAATAATAAGAATTAAAAATCCCGCTTCGTAAATACGGAGCGGGATTTTTTGTTAAATACCTTTTTTCTTTACTTTTCTTTTTTGTCTATTGTCTATTGCTTACTGTCTAAGCTGTCGCGCAGGCTGGCCCCTCACTAAAAATGTCCACCGGACATTTTCTTTACGCTCAGTCCTCCTTAAACTCCGAGATAAAATGGAACTTAATTTCAGGGTTTTTCTCTTGTGCCATTTGTAAAGCCCAAGCCGATTCTGCTAAAAATACCGGTCGTTCTTCTTTATCGGTAGCCATATGGTGTGCTTTCTCGAATATAAATTCCTGTAGTTTCTTTTGGTCTTTAGAGCTTATCCAGCAGGCTTTAAACAATGCAATGTGTTCGAAGTTACAAGATGCTGAATATTCGCTTTTTAAGCGATGTTGAATAACTTCAAATTGTAAAGCTCCAACTGTTCCTAAAACCTTTCTGTTATCTGTTCTTTTGGTGAATAATTGAGCCACTCCTTCATCCGTTAATTGCTCCAACCCCTTATTCAGCTGTTTGGTTTTCATTGGATCGGCATTCACAACATATTTGAAAAGCTCGGGTGAGAATTGTGGAATACCTTTAAAGTTCATTTTTTCTCCTTCAGTTAAAGTATCTCCAATTTTGAAATTGCTGGAATCATACAAACCAATAATATCTCCCGGAAATGCCTCATCCACCACATTTTTATCCTGAGCCATAAATGCTGTTGGATTCGAAAATTTCATACTTCTGTTTTCGCGAACGTGAAAATAATTTTTGTTGCGCTCAAATTTTCCGGAAACGATTCGTAAAAACGCAATTCTGTCGCGGTGCTTAGGGTCTAAGTTAGCATGTATCTTAAATACAAATCCACTAAAATTTTTGTCTTCAGGATTTATTTCCTTTGCATCTGTTGTTCTGCCTTTTGGATGAGGTGCTATTTCAATAAAGCTATCTAGCAATTCACGCACCCCGAAATTATTTACTGCACTACCAAAAAATACAGGTGAAACCATCGCTTCGGAATATTCTTCTTTGTCGAATTTAGGATAACCAGCTTCTAATAATTCTACATCACTGCGCAAAGTATTCGCATAATCTTCACCAATTAATTTATCCAGTGTACCATCATTCAAGTCTTTGATAGCAACCGAATTTTCATCTGTTTGTTTTTCGCCAGAATTAAAAAGCGTTAAACTTTTTTCATAAAGATTATATACACCTTTAAATGTTCTACCAATACTGATAGGCCAGCTCAATGGGCGCAAATCAATACGCAATTCTTTTTCTATTTCTTCCAATAAATCAAAAGGGTCTTTTCCCTCACGATCCATTTTGTTGATGAATACAATTACGGGAGTGCTGCGCATACGACAAACTTCCAATAATTTACGGGTTTGAGGCTCCACACCTTTTGCGCAGTCAATCAACATCACAACACTATCCACAGCTGTTAGAGTGCGGTAAGTATCTTCAGCAAAATCTTCGTGTCCAGGTGTATCCAACAAGTTTATTTTAACGCCTTTGTATTCGAAACCCATTACAGAAGTAGCAACAGAAATACCACGCTGACGTTCAATCTCCATAAAATCGGAGGTAGTATGTTTTTTAATTTTGTTTGATTTAACAGCTCCAGCGGTTTGAATAGCGCCTCCAAAAAGCAATAGTTTCTCTGTCAATGTAGTTTTACCTGCATCGGGATGGGCGATAATGCCGAAGGTTCTGCGTCTATCTATTTCTTCTTTAATTGTCATTTACTACCAAATAAAAAACCCTATCCTGCAAAAGCAGGAAAGGGTTTTAATATATATTTTATAAAATTATTGTTTTTTCTCAGTGATACGAGCTGCTTTACCAGTCAATTCACGTAAGTAGAACAAACGAGCTCTACGAACAACACCCACTTTGTTTACTTCGATACTATCGATGTATGGAGAGTTTACTGGGAATACACGCTCAACACCAACACTGTTGCTGATTTTACGAACAGTGAATGATTCAGTGATTCCAGCTCCTTTGCGTTGAATAACAACACCTTGGTATTGCTGAACACGTTCTTTTTCGCCTTCTTTAATTTTATAGTTTACAGTAACTGTATCACCTGCTTTGAAAGCTGGGTGGTTTGCTTTTACTGCTAATTGCGATTCTGCGTATTTTAATAATAGACTCATAACTCTTTCTTTTATAATCTGTTAAACAATTTTTCCTCTAAAAAGGATTGCAAATATACGATTTTTTTAGAATAGGAAAGCATTTCCACTAAAATATTTGTGTTTTTACACCCTATGCAACTAAAATAAGGCGTTTAGCGACTTAATAATACAATAAAAAGTATGTTTTTTTCAAAGAAATATAAGTTAGTTCTAACCAATCCTTGTAAGGAGAATTGGGACAAAATGATGCCTCTTTCCAATGGACGTTTTTGTGATTCTTGCTCTAAAAGTGTGGTGGATTATACAAATATGTCAGAAAAAGAAATCAATGAAAGGATGCGAAATCCCGAATCGAATATGTGTGGAAGATTTCGGAAAGAGCAGTTGGACAAGGTTTATACACTTCAACCAAAGATTCAATTATCTGTACAAAGAAGATTTTTTCAATATATACTTACTTTTCTGTTGGGTTCGAAAGTCTTTTCTAATAAGGCAGTCGCGCAATCTGATACTCTCAAAATTGAACAAACAGATTCACTAAAATTGTCTGCAATTGTCGATTCTACCAGTATTATGGATACAGTAGCATTAGCTCAGGTAGATACGGTAAATTTGAAAGCTGATAGTCTTTCCTTGACTTATGAATGGCCAGAAATCATTTTCATGGAAACAATTACGTGTGAAATATGGCTTGGAGGTTTTGGCGAGATGCCTGTATATGTTGACGAATTTCAATTCATTCCGGAAATGTTTGACACATTAAAAAAGGTTGTAGGAATAAAACCTAAAGAGAAAAAAGAAATCATCGTAAAAGAAAATCCTGTTCCTGAAAAGAAAGAACCAAAACCACCCGTTAAAAAAGAGGAGCCTATTATTGCAATTTTACCTAATGAAATTAGAAGAGAATGGGATGAAAGTAAAGCAGACTAAGTTGTCTACTTTTTTATTTGTCTATTGTCTACTATTTTAAAAGATCTGGTCTTCTCTCCTTAGTCCGCTTCAAACTCTCCTCGTGTCGCCAAGCTTCAATGTTTGCCGCATGCCCTGATAACAATACATCCGGAACTTTAATTCCGTTATAATCGGCTGGTCTTGTATAAACAGGGGGAGCTAATAAATTGTCCTGAAAAGAATCGGTTAAGGCTGATGTTTCATCTGAAATAGCTCCCGGAATTAAACGGATAATACTGTCGCTGATAACAGCAGCAGCCAATTCACCACCCGATAAAACATAATCTCCGATTGAAATTTCTTTAGTAATAAAATGGTCACGAACCCTTTGATCCACGCCTTTGTAATGCCCGCAAAGGATAATGATATTCTTTAAAGTTGATAAATGATTCGACATTTTTTGGTTCAACAATTCACCATCCGGAGAAGTGTAAATCACTTCATCATATGTTCTTTCTGCTTTCAAAGCATTAATACAATTGGCAATGGGCTCAATACTCATCACCATTCCAGCACCTCCGCCAAATGCGTAATCGTCCACACTTTTTTGTTTGTGTGTAGAATAATCGCGGAGGTTGATTAAATTCACTTCCACCAAGCCTTTGTCAATCGCACGTTTTAAAATGCTGTGGTCAAACGGACTCCGTAATAATTCCGGTAAAACGGTAATGATATCAATGCGCATGGTGCAAATGTAGTGATAATGTGTAGATGTGCTCCGTTACTATGAACGGAGCACAAGAATTTAATTTGTTGAAAGTTTTTGTTTTTTCATCAGAATTAAAGAAGTTATGAGTGTTGCCAACAAACCAACTGGTACTATTTCCATATAAGTAAGAAGGATTACCCAGATTGGATTCTTATACATTTCCTTGTAGCTGGCCATCTGTGCCATTGTAGCATCTATTTCTACCTGTGAAGCTCCGGCTGCCTGCATCGTTTCAATACTGTGTTTTGCATAATCATCCATAAAGTCAGGCATGAAACAATAATAGGATATAAGCCAACTTATAACATAAAATGTGGAAGAGATGAGTGCGATCAGAATACCCACTTGGAATGCTTTTCCAAACGAAATTAATCCTTCGTTGTATTTATCTCTGTAGTTTTTGACTCCTACAAACACAAAAGAGAAGGCAAGCAGCATGGAAGTATAGCCCAAGATCATTCCGAGGTCATAATCCCGGTGCTGATTAATAGCCATTGCAATGAGTCCAAATACGCAGACTGTCAATCCTGAAAGTAGTCCGAAGACAAGTACATTTTTTTTCATAGTTTTTTGTTTTTAGTATCCTCCAAAGCACTAGCGAAGGAGGAAAGGTTTATGCTGCAAATGTGTAGCAACAATTAACTTTTTTAGTCATACTAAAGAGTGATTTTAGTTTTAAAATGCCGATTCATCCTAAAGTATGAAATGGGTTATTGTATGATTGACAGTCGTTTAGCTTTTTCGACTGCTTGAGTTCTCCTTTTTACATCTAATTTTTCTAAAACTTTTGAGGAATGGGTTTTAATTGTGTTAAGTGAGACAAATAATCTTTCTGCAATTTCCTGGTTGCTTAAACCTTCGGCCATTAATTGTAAAACTTCGAGTTCGCGTTTACTGATAGTTAGTTTTTCTATTTCCTTTTCGTTTAAAATAAAATCACTTGTGTTAGTTATATAAATTTCCTTTTCAACAAAAACGGTTTCTTTTTTTGGCTTACTGAGCTTAAGTGCCAGCCAAATTCCGACTCCCATAAAAATAAGGGCAATCAATCCGGCATAAATTTCAAAGGCATTTTGCATAATGATAAACTTTAACTCTAAGAATTTTAATAGAGCAAGTAATAGTGCCAGGCTTATCCCGTAAAGGAGAATGAGTTTGTTTTTGGAGATGAAGGTTTTGAGCATAAGGTTTGTTATCCAGATTTATCAAAGATAATTAGTGTGGATTAGCATCTCTTATATCAAAAATCATTTGATATGAGGAAAAAGTTTTTGGTATGGCTGCATAAAAAATAATATGACCGATGTGCAGTCCTGAACCTTTACATTGTCCATGAAGTGTGAAGCTACCTCTAAATTTAATAATAGGGCTAGAATTATTAACAAAAACATTTGAATTGGCATTTATTCCATCATTAGGATTAACATATCTAGTACAAGCAAGAACTATTTTACTATTAAAATCAACATTCCCACATGGTCTTTTTGAATTAAAAATAGAATCATATACTAATGTATTGGTAATAATATCATCTGAAATATCTCTACCACCCAATAAATAACCGTCTCCAGCAATTTCTGCAGATGATAATTTACTGTATCCATCTTCCGCTTCCATTTTAAGTAATTTTCCACTTCGACAAGATTTTCTGCAACCCTCAATCGAGACAATTAATAAGGAAATGCATATCGAAGTAAATAATATTTTGAATTTCATCTTCATCGTACCAAATATACTGAAATTTTTTCCTTTTTTTCCTTTTGAATTTATTGCTTAAGTTTGTGCTACAAATAAGAACAATCTATGACCGCAATACGACATAACTGGACCGTTGAAGAAATACTGGACATTTACAATATGCCATTATTGGATTTGGTATATAAAGCACAAACTGTTCATCGCGAATTTAACGATGCAAGTGAAGTGCAGGTAAGTTCATTGCTTTCAATTAAAACAGGAGGTTGTGCAGAAGATTGTAGTTATTGTCCGCAAGCAGCACGTTACAATACTGGTATTGAAGTTCATAAATTAATGACAGTGAATGAAGTAAGTGAGGCGGCAGACAAAGCAAAAGAAGGAGGCGCTTCCCGTTTGTGCATGGGTGCAGCTTGGCGAGAAGTACGTGATAACCGTGATTTTGACAGAGTGTTGGAAATGGTGAAAACGGTGAATGAAAAAGGATTGGAAGTTTGTTGTACACTTGGAATGTTAACTGAGAGTCAAGCTCAAAAGCTGGCCGATGCTGGTTTGTATGCATACAATC
Organism: Bacteroidota bacterium; assembly: GCA_005772895.1. Taxonomy (GTDB): domain Bacteria; phylum Bacteroidota; class Bacteroidia; order 2-12-FULL-35-15; family 2-12-FULL-35-15; genus 2-12-FULL-35-15. Next base: position 21,079 of record SXIH01000029.1, read on the forward strand.
ACAACATTGATACATCAGAAGAAAGCTATAAAAAAATCATCACTACCCGTAATTTTGATGATAGACTTAATACAATTAAGAATGTCCGTAAAGCAAAAGTTTCAGTTTGTTCAGGCGGAATTATTGGTCTTGGCGAAACAACAGAAGACAGAGTGAAGATGTTGCAAACACTTTCTTCTATGGAAGTGCATCCTGAATCAGTTCCAATCAATGCTTTGGTTCCAGTTGCCGGAACACCTTTAGAAAATCAACCTTTAGTTCCTATCTGGGATATGGTTCGTATGATTGCTACTACACGGATTGTAATTCCTAAAACAGTTGTTCGTTTATCAGCAGGCAGAACGCAAATGAGTCTGGAAGGACAAGCATTGTGTTTTATGGCAGGTGCGAATTCAATTTTTGCAGGAGATAAATTATTGACTACTCCAAATCCTGATTTTAATTCGGATATGGAAATGTTTAAGATATTTGGATTGAGTCCACGCAAAGCTTTCAAAGGAACAACTCAGCCTGTATCAAAAATCAAATTGAACGAAGTTGAATCGATCTAAATTTTCAGCCGATCAATTTTTATTTTCTTCTCTTCAAAAGCGACAAGAGCAAAATGCTTTGCGTAAATTGATTGTCAATGCTGAATTAATTGATTTTTGCAGCAACGATTATTTAGGTTTTGCACGTTCCAAAAAATTATCAAAAAACATTTCTAAAGCATCCGATAAACTAATCCACTCCAATGGTTCTGGAGGCTCACGCTTACTTGCGGGCAATACTTCTTATGCCGAAAATTTAGAAAACTATATCGCAAAATTTCACAATGCAAAGGCAGGATTGATTTACAATTCAGGTTATGATGCTAACGTTGGTTTGTTTTCGTCAATCGGACAAAAAGGAAATACGATAATATACGATGAGTTGATTCACGCATCTGTGCATGATGGTATTAAAATGTCATCGGCAACTACTTATGCTTTTCGTCATAATGATTTAAAACATTTAGAAACACGTTTAAAAATTGCAGAGGGCATAATTTATGTGGCAGTTGAAAGCATTTATTCTATGGATGGTGATTATGCTTTACTAAAAGAAATCAGCATATTATGTAAAAAGTACAATGCAAATTTAATTGTGGATGAAGCACATGCAACGGGAATAACAAGTAATGGAGGAAAAGGCAGAGTTCAGGAATTAAAGTTAGAAAAAGAAGTTTTTGCTAGAGTTCACACTTTTGGTAAAGGCTTAGGTTGCCACGGAGCTATTGTATTAGGAAGTTCGTTGCTCAGAGATTACCTGATTAATTTTTCCAGAGCATTTATTTATACAACGGCATTGCCGGTAAAAAGTTTAGTTGCTATTCATGAAGCTTATAAACTATTAGAAAAAAGTGATCAGGAAATAAAGCAGCTTCAGAAATTGATTGCAATCTTTAAAAAAGGACTTTCAAAGGAAGTTCAAGTCTTTTTAATAGATAGTAGGAGTCCAATACAATGTATTGTTGTAAATGGGAATTCGGAAGTAAAAAAAATGGCTAAATATCTCCAGGATAGCGGTTTTGATGCCAGACCTATACTTAACCCAACAGTCCCAAAGGGAAAAGAGCGCTTAAGGATTTGTCTGCATGTTTTCAACACCGAAAAAGAGGTGAAATTGCTTACTACTAAGGTAAATGGGTATTTTGACAATAAAAATGGAGGATAAGTAACCAAAATGTTATATTTTCGTTGAAATTACCATAAAGAAAATTTATGCGAAAGATATTTGTTACCGGTATTGGAACCGATGTTGGAAAAACAGTTGTAGCATCAGTACTTACCGAAGCCTTGAAAGCTGATTATTGGAAGCCTGTTCAAACAGGAAGTTTCTTCTCTACTGATACCGCCAAAGTTCAAAAATGGGTTTCTAACCCAATCAGTAAATTTCACCCTGAAGGTTATTTATTAAAGCAATATATGTCGCCTCATGCTGCTGCAGAGTTGGAAGGAATTGATATTGGTTTGGCTGATTTGAAATTACCGGAAACTACAAATAATACATTGATAATGGAAGGTGCAGGAGGATTGATGGTTCCTTTGAATCGTAAGGAATTTATGGTGGATATGATTAAAAAATTTGATGCTGAGGTGGTTTTGGTGATTCAAAACTATTTAGGAAGCATCAACCACTCATTACTTTCAATAGATCAATTAAAACACAGAGGTTTGAAAATATTGGGTATTGTTTATAACGGAGCTCCACATCAATTATCAGAAGACATTATTTTAGATTACAGCGGGCTGAAAGTGTTAGGCCGTATCAATAAAGAAAAAGATTTAAACTCGGAAGTGATTTCACGTTATGCAAAAGAGTTTGAGTATTTGAAATAAATATTCTATTAATAAAGTCTTCGACTCCGCTCAGACTGACAACTATACTGTCACACTGAGCGGAGTCGAAGTGTTTACGGAGTTCATATTTTGACATGACTATTCAGGAAAGAGACAAAAATGTAGTGTGGCATCCTTTCACACAAATAAAAACTGCTCCATTGCCTATTGCAATTGTAAAAGGTGAAGGTGCTTATTTTTATGATGATAAAGGAAAACGTTATATCGATGGAATTGCTTCCTGGTGGGTGAATGTACACGGACATGCACATCCATATCTTGCTAAAAAAGTTTCGGAGCAATTACAAACTTTGGAACATGCAATTTTTTCAGGATTCACGCATGAGCCTGCTGTTCGTTTAGCCGAACGTCTATTACAACGTTTACCGCAAAATCAATCCAAAATATTTTATTCCGATAATGGTTCTACAGCTGTGGAAGTGGCTTTGAAAATGGCTTTTCAATATTGGAGCAATCAAGGAATTTCTAAAACAAAAATCATTGCATTTGAAAACGGATATCATGGCGATACATTTGGTGGAATGAGTGTTGGCGCACGCAATGCATTTAATCTTCCATTCTCTAAATTATTGTTTGATGTGATTCATATTCCTGTTCCAACAAAAGGAAATGAAGAAGAAAGCTTGAAAGCATTGCAAACCGTGTTAAAACAAGATGATATTGCTGCATTTATTTTCGAACCACTCATTCAAGGTGCCGGTGGAATGGTAATGTATTCGGCAGAAAGTTTAAATAAAATGATTGAACAATGTAGAGCAAAAAATATTATTACCATTGCCGATGAGGTGATGACAGGTTTTGGTCGCACAGGAAAGTTTTTTGCAAATGATTTTTTAAAAAACAAAGCAGATGTCATTTGTTTGAGTAAAGGATTAACGGGCGGAGTTATGCCTTTGGGAGTAACGAGTTGCGCGAAATTTATTTACGATGCTTTTTTAAGTGATGATAAAATGAAAACCTTTTTTCACGGACATTCCTACACTGCTAATCCAACAGCCTGTTCAGCAGCATTGGCAAGTTTGGACTTGTTTGATGAACCTGAAGCATTTGAAAATATAAAACGAATTGAAAAGAAGCATGCAGGATTTTTACAAAAAATAAAATCACATAAAACATTAGTTGAAGCAAGACAGTTAGGTACAATCATAGCGTTTGAAATAAAAACAAAAGAAGAAACCAGTTATTTGAATTCATTGGCGGAAAAAATTTCTAATTTTTTTATTGAGAAAGGAATTATTCTTCGTCCGCTTGGTAACATCGTTTATGTTTTACCACCCTATTGTATTAAAGACGAGGATTTGGATTATATTTATGATAGTGTTGAAGAGTTTTTGGATAAGTTAATTGAAGAGTAATCATATTCACAACTGTCTCCCGATAGCTATCGGGACCGTGCCACGACACGGGATCTCCTCATTAGGAAGACAGTCGTTACTAACAGAGAGATGCCGCACTTCGACTCCGCTCAGTGTGACATCTGTTATAATATGTAGGTAGGAATAGCAAACACAGACCTGCCTGCAGCAGGCAGATTCGTAATTCGCAAAAATTCGTAATTCGTAGTTATGTTCAAGACAAAAAAAGAATTAGTATTCATAATCCTAGCAGGAATCTTCATCACCAATGCAATTGTTGCAGAGTTGATTGGAGGGAAGCTTATCTATTTAGGTCCATTTATTATGAGCGTTGGAATTCTTCCTTGGCCCATTGTTTTTTTAGCTACCGACTTAATTAACGAATATTATGGAAGAACAGGAGTGAAAAAGTTATCACTCATAACTGCTTCCTTAATTGTGTATGCTTTTGTGATTTTATTTTTTGCAATGCGTGTTCCTGCAGCTGAAGGAATTTCTGTTGTAACAGATGGGCAGTTTACAGCGGTATTCGGACAAAGCATGTGGATTATTATTGGTAGTGTAGTTGCCTTTTTAGTTTCTCAATTTATAGATGTGAGTATTTTTTGGCTGCTGAGAGATAAAACCGGAGCTAAAATGATTTGGTTGAGAAGTACTGGATCTACAATTGTTTCACAGTTGGTAGATACATTTATTGTTGCAGGAATAGGATTTTTGTTGCCAGGGAAAGTTGATTTTGCAACGTTTATTAATATGTCGTTGACCGGATATACCGCTAAACTTATAATTGCTGTTGCATTAACTCCGGCCATTTATGCCGGACATGCTGGAGTAAATAAATATTTAGGAACTGAAGCGGATGAGATTATCAAACATTCTGCAGAAGAATCATTGCACCATAAAGTGAAAGATTAATCCACTCCTGTTACAACTAATTCTGTTCTGTTGTTTTGTTGATGTAGTGCTTCCTTTTCTTTTTTTGTTTTTACTTTTTTTATTTCTTCTTCATCAATCAAAAGAAATGCTTCTCCGCAACCTTTAGGAGTAATTTTAGTTGGTTCAATCTTTTTTTCTCTCGTTAAAAAATTAACACAAGCTCTTGCTTTTTCCTGTGATAATCGCATGTTATACTCTTCAGAACCCCTGAAATCAGTATGATTTGTAACTTCTATTGTCAGGTTTGGATACTTTAATAAAAAGTCTCCGACAGCATTTAGTGAATCTTTTGTAATCGTATTCATTTCCCCATATTCAGTTGGTGGAAAAAAGAGAATAGTAGGAATTTTAATGATGTCGCCAACTACAAAAACGCTATCATTAACGGTTTTGTTTGCCTTTTTTACATAAGTAGGTTCTTGAAAAGCAAAAAGTAAAATCAGAATAAAAAATGCAGAGTAGTTCATTTAAAAAAGGTTTTTATTTCATCACTTAAGTCTTTTAAATCTACTTTTTCAATCGGATGAAGTGTATCTTGTAAAATTAGTAATTCACTGTTTTTCAAATTTTGTGCCACCTCTTTGGTTTCTCCTAAAGTAACCATATTATCATTATCTCCTACGCCAATTTTTGTCGGAATAGTTATACTTGTAAGGTCTTGGAGCGTTAAGCAATTTTTGTTTCCGAGAGCAACCATCATGTCAGCCGTTTTTTTTAACAACACTTTCCAGTTGTTTGGTTGATGACGTTTTTCCAAAACTTGTGCAAATGCAGGAATTTTTTCTTCAATTTTATTTGCGTCCAACATTCTGATTTCTTTTTGAGAAATATCAGGGTTCCATTCAAATTTTGTTGCCAGCGTAAATATTTTTTCAACTTTATTTGGGTAATATTTCGCCAAATACAAAGCAACATAACCTCCCATGCTATATCCAAAAATATTTATCTTTTGAATGTTGTTTTTTTCTAAATACGTCAATACATCATTTGAAAACAATTCTATACTAAATGAATTAGGCATATGTTCTCCGCCATGTCCGGTAAAATTAATGGAATGCACTTCATAATCATTTTTAAGAGCTTCTGCTAAAGGTATTAGCTGATCTTTTGCACCAATGGCTCCGTGAAGTAATAAAAGCTTTTGCATAATTATCTTATAAAAACAAATGTCAATATAGCTTTATTTTCTTTATCATCCACAACTTCAATTTTAAATTCGTGTGTGCCCTCAGCAATTTGGTCGTCAAATGTGTAAAATAATAAATTCTGTTTGAATTCGTATTCCACTAAAACCCATTTTCCATCAATGGTTGCACGGTATTTTCTTATTCCTGATAAATTATCGCTTGCAATCACTCCTATAGTTTTTGATTTGCTTAAATCAGGGATTTTTTCTTTAATAATTTTAAAGGCTGGTTTTAATTTCGGAGCAACAGTATCAATTCCCACAGCATAATTTCCAAATTCTTTCGTTTGAGTTGTAACCCAGCCATCTGCGAAAGCGCCACCTTCATAACTTTTTCCACCTTTTTTATTTACGGAGACGATACAGGCTTTACTTTGTAATGAATCAGGTAAGCGTACAGGTTTGATGCTAAGTGTAATCGCTTTTTGCAAAGGAATATTGTCGTTCATGACTTCATATAAAGGAGAAAATGTATGAGGGACGGAGCCATTCTTATTGCAATAAAATGGTGTGTTTTCGTAAAGGGCTTCTGCCGGAATCAATATTTTTAGATCATCTCCTTCATGTTTTATTTCCTCCAGACAATTGTAGATCTTTTTTTTTGGCACTTCCACGTCAAATCCAATCGTGGAACTTCGCACTTTCAGCATGAGCTCTGTTGTATTACCCACAAAATCTTTTACAATAAATTTCATCCAATGTACTGAATCATCTTGAAAATCAAGTATTCCATTGTTGACTACGCCCTTGTAGATTCCTGATTTGTTGTTGGTAGTAACAAAACACCTTTGAATTTTTGTTCCATGTTTTTGTTTTGATTCATAATCTATATGAGCATTTACATATCTGGAATTTTCAAAAGTAAATTTTTCTAACTCGTGATAATAAATTCGTTTTCCTCCTGATTGCAATTCGATTGAGAATACACCATTTTTATTTGTCGATTTTGTTTCGGTATCATAACATTCAATTCCAAAACCGATTTCTCCATTTACCGAAATTGTGTCCTGTTTCAGATAGGTGTATTTTCCTTTTTTGTAAACGGGAGCAATTTTTTTAGAAACATGTTTTCCATTAATTGATGAATTTTCATTCATGGGATAAATTGCAATTTGAGTTATCCTAGGTTTAATGGTATCTGGAATTAAATAGCCGAAAAAGTATGGATTTACTGGCATTTCGCTTTTAGTATCACGGATTTCGAAATGCAGATGTGGACCTTGAGATCCGCCTGTATTACCTGATAATCCAATCAATTGTCCTTTTTTAACCGGCAAAAGTTCAGAGGAAAGAAGCGTATCTATCTCATAAGATTGTTTTGAAGACTGAACTTTATAGGTAAAGGACTGGATGTTATTTTCAAAACTCTTTAAATGTCCGTAAACACTGGTAAATCCGTTAGGGTGAGTGATGTACAATCCTTTCCCATAGCCAAATGCACTGATCTTTATTCTCGAAATATAACCATCAGCCACAGCATAAATGGGCATTCCTTCCCGGTTATTTGTCCGGATATCAAAGCCAGCATGAAAATGGTTGGGTCGGATTTCTCCAAAATTGCCGGCTAAAGTTAAAGCTGTATCAACGGGAGATCGGAAATCGTTTTGTGGATAAGGATTTTGTGCAAAAATCGAAAAATGGAATAAAAAGAGGCTGAAAGCCCCAAAAATCGGTTTTTGCATGTACAAAAGTATAAAAACCAATGTTAAGAAATATTTTGTAGTTCAGATATTGAGTGTTATATTTGTGAAAACTTGAAATGAACAGATTTAATACTTGATTATGAACGACTTAACTTTAAACATAGGCGATTTAAAAGGCAAAATAGAAAAACTAGTAAAATTACACCAAGTGCTTAAAAAAGAGAACGAGCAATTGGCTTCTGATAAAGAAAATTTACAAAAAACGATTAACGAACAAAAAGCTACAATTGAAGCCTTAGAAAAAAACAATAAAGCAATAGAGGCTGCAAAAAGCGAAGAACAAAGTAAAATAGTAGTAGATACAAAAGAAAAGATTAACGAGTTAGTGCAGGAAATTGACAACTGTATTGCTCTTTTGAAGTAGAAAAAACAGTTTACAGTTTAGAGTTTTTAGTTTTTTAGTTTCTAGTTGTAATACCAACTCAAAACTCAAAAACTAGAAACTGAAAACTAGAGACTAGGAACTATAGAAATGGCTGAGATATCATTAAAAGTAGTAATTGCCGGACGCACTTATCCTCTTACTGTAAAGCAAGAAGATGAGCAATCCGTTCAGGCAGCCGCTAAACTAATTAATGAAAAGGTGAAAGAATTTGAGCAGAATTATTCAGTTCGTGATAAGCAGGATTTACTTGCTATGAGCGCTCTGAACCTATTGGCTACTCAACAAAATACCCCTAAAAAATCGCCTGAGTTAGAAAGTGAAATCAATCAACTCGACCTATTTGTTTCCGACTACCTTCAAAAAGAGTCCAATCCATAGTCGGTTTACCTTTTGTTAACAACAAAATGTAAACAAAAATTATCCTTCGCAAGTTTTTGAATGCCCCGCAAATTCTATTTTGGCTGTGGAAAGCTATGTGCGGGTTTAAGGAATATCAACAATTTAATATTTAATTAATTTATGGACAAAATAATATTAGGAGTAATAGGCGCGGGAGGTTTGATTTTAGGAGCTTTAATCACATTTATTATTGTGAAAATGGCGAACAAAGGCAAAGCGGCTGGTATAATAAAAGATGCAGAAGCTAAAGGCGATGTGATAATAAAAGAGAAAAACCTACTTGCAAAAGAGAAATTCTTACAATTGAAAGCTGAGCACGAAAAGGCAATCAATGAAAAAAATCAGGGAATTCAACAAGCTGAAAATAGGATAAAGCAAAAAGAACAGTCTCTTTCACAAAAGCAAGAACAAGTTCAACGTAAAGATGCAGAGTTGGATAAAGTTCGTGAAAGTCTTACTCATCAATTGGATTTGTTGAATGCAAAACAAGCGGATGTGGAGAAATTCCATAGAAGACAAGTAGAGCAGTTGGAAGCATTAAGCGGAATGAAAGCCGAAGATGCGAAAGCTCAGTTGGTAGAATCTTTAAAAGCAGAAGCAAGAACTCAGGCGATGTCGCATATTAAAGACATAGTAGAAGAATCAAAAATTTCTGCCAACATGGAAGCGAAGAAAGTTGTTATCCAAACTATTCAACGTGTTGCTACAGAACATGCAATTGAAAATTCAGTTTCTATTTTCAATATTGAAAATGATGAGATAAAAGGAAGAATTATCGGTCGTGAAGGTCGTAATATCCGCGCTTTAGAAGCAGCAACGGGGATTGAGATTATTGTAGACGATACTCCGGAAGCAATTATTTTATCAGGATTTGATCCTGTGCGTAGAGAGATTGCGCGTTTATCTTTACATCAATTGGTAACGGATGGACGAATTCACCCTGCCCGTATTGAAGAGGTTGTAGAGAAAGTGAAAAAACAAATTGAAGAAGAAATTATTGAAATTGGAAAACGTACGACTATTGATTTAGGAATTCATGGATTGCATCCGGAGTTGATTCGTATGGTTGGAAGAATGAAATACCGTTCGTCATACGGACAAAATTTATTACAGCACTCACGCGAAGTTGCAAACCTTTGTGCTACAATGGCAGCAGAACTAGGCTTGAATGTGAAGATGGCTAAGCGTGCAGGATTGTTACACGATATTGGAAAAGTGCCTGATGATTCTCCTGAAGTTCCTCACGCTATTTTGGGAATGCAGTTGGCAGAAAAGTATAAAGAAAAACCGGAAGTATGTAATGCAATTGGTGCTCACCACGATGAAATTGAAATGACCACATTGCTTTCTCCAATAGTCCAAGTGTGTGATGCGATTAGTGGTGCTCGTCCGGGTGCAAGAAGAGAAGTTGTTGAACAATACATCAAACGATTAAAAGATTTAGAAGCGTTGGCAATGTCGTATCCTGGTGTTGATAAAACGTATGCGATTCAGGCGGGACGAGAATTGCGTGTATTGGTATCAAGTGATAAAGTAACAGATAAAGATGCAGAAACACTTTCGTTCGATATTTCTCAACGTATTCAAACGGAGATGACATATCCAGGACAAGTGAAAGTAACAGTAATCCGTGAAACAAGAGCCGTGAATTATGCTAAGTAAATCTTTGTATTTAGATTTTATTACTGAAACATATAGAACTTTAAACTCTAAACTTTTTAAACTCTAAACTTACATTGAGTAAGCACAAAATAATAATAGAGCCCGGTACTGAAAACAGTAATTACATAAAAGACCTTTGGAATTACCGAGGGCTTTTTTACTTTTTGGCTTGGCGTGATATTTTAGTGCGATACAAACAAACTGTTATTGGGATTTTGTGGAGCGTTCTACAACCACTTATTTCAATTGTAGTATTTACGATTGTGTTTAATAAGCTTGGTGGTTTTAAGGCAGAAGGGAATGTAGATTACGCCATTTTGGTTTGTGCCGGGATGTTGCCTTGGCAATTCTTTTCGAGTTCTTTCAGCTCTTCAGCAAATTCTTTAATTGCGAATTCAAATTTGTTGAGTAAAGTTTATTTTCCACGATTGATAGTTCCTGCAAGTACAGTCATAGTAACACTTATTGATTTTCTGATTTCATTTTTAATTTTAGTCGGTTTATTTGTGTGGTATGGTTTTTTACCTGATGCAAAAATATTTTTTCTTCCCCTGTTTTTGATCTTGGCCTTGGTTACTGCGCTTGGAACCGGATTATTTATTGCTGCACTAAATGTTAAGTACCGGGATTTCAAATATGTTATTCCCTTTATTGTCCAATTCGGTTTTTTCATTTCACCTGTGGGTTATAGCAGCAGTGTAGTTTACAACAGCGAAAGAATTCCGGAATTATTAAAATATGCGTATGCATTAAATCCAATGGTTGGAGTGATTGACGGATTCAGGTGGTGCATTTTAGGTGGTGATACTCCTTTGCATACTATGCCTTTTGTTTCATCCATTGTAATTAGTATATTTTTTCTCATCGTTGGTGTCTGGTATTTCCGTAAAATGGAAAAATCATTTGCTGATGTAATTTAAAATTAATGAGCAAGACCATCATAACAGTTGAAAACGTAGGTAAGAAGTATACACTGAAGCATCAGAATTCAGAGCAGTATTCTTCTTTGCGCGATGTGCTCGCAAATACTGCTAAGTCGATTATCAATCCTAAATCAAAATTATTATCCGGTGCCTCCGAGGAGTTTTGGGCTTTGGACGATATTTCTTTTGATGTAAAACAAGGCGAACGATTAGGAGTAATAGGTCGTAACGGAGCGGGAAAATCTACATTACTGAAAGTATTGAGCAGAATTGTTACTCCTACAAAAGGAAGAATTACAATTGATGGTCGCGTTGCAAGTTTATTAGAAGTAGGAACAGGATTTCACCCTGAACTTTCAGGTAGAGAAAATATATTTTTGAATGGTTCAATTTTAGGAATGAGCAAATCAGAAATCAAAAGCAAGTTCGATGAGATTGTTGCTTTTTCTGAAGTAGAAAAGTTTTTAGATACTCCTGTGAAAAGATATTCTTCCGGAATGTATGTGAGATTAGCATTTGCAGTAGCTGCACACTTAGAACCTGAAATATTAATTGTGGATGAAGTGCTTGCTGTTGGAGATGCTGAGTTTCAGAAAAAGTGCATGGGGAAAATGAAAGATGTTTCCGGTGAAGGCAGAACTGTCATTTTTGTTAGTCACAACATGCAAGCTGTGTCGAACCTTTGTGATACAGGAATATTATTGAATAAAGGAAAAGTTGAGATACAAGGAAAAGTTGAAGATTGCATTAAAAAATACATGACATCATCGAGAGGAATTAACCTAACAGGTTTATCCCTGAGTGATAGATTAAGCAGAACAAGCGGTGGCGTTTTCTTTGAAGAAGTTAAAGGAATTAAAAACGGTGAAGAATGTTGGGATTTTAATTTTGATGAAGACATAGCAATAAATTTTAAAGTAACAGCAAGTAAAGATGTTCCGAGTTTGGGATTCTATATAGCTGTAAGAAATCCTTTTTCAGAAGAAATAATTTCCAACTTTAAAACGGTTATCTGTAATTCTACATTACAGAAAGATGAAAGCAGAGTATTTACTGTTTCAGTTCCTAAAAAAAGTTTCAGGCCGGGTCAGTACGGACTATATTTCGCTTTGTCGAATAGTGAATACAAAGAATTTTATGATGTGTTGGATAACAATGTCAATATTCCTATGTTGAACATTAATCCAATAAGTATGGATGCGCACGAAAATGCAGGTTTTGTTTCTCTTCCATTTAATCTGAAAATAAATGATTAAAAAAGTTGCAAGGAAAATTTACAGAACATTATTTCCTGTTCAGGAAGTAAAATTTCCTGCTACACTTATCGGAAAAGAAAAATCGGTTAGCCTTAATCCTTCTGCAATATTATCAACATCAAAAAATGGTAAAATTGTATTTGAAGGAAATAATTACATCGGCCGTCAAGTTGAAATTGGAACAGAAGGAATCATTCAGATTGGTTTTGGTACAACTATTCAAGACAGATGTATTTTGCTTGGAGATGTTGAAATAGGAAGATATTGCACTTTCGCTCCCAATATATATATCAGTTCGGGCAGACATTATTACGATTACAAACCGAATTTTTATTTGAGAGATCAGGATGAAATGGTTCATTCGGATTCAGAGTTATCAAAACAACATTCTAAAAAAGTAGTTATTGAAGATGATGTTTGGATTGGAATCAATTGTGTGATTATGTCGGGAGTTAAAATTGGACGGGGAGCGGTGATAGGAAGTAATTCTGTTGTAACAAAAGATGTTCTTCCTTTTTCAGTTGTTGCAGGTTTACCGGCAAAAGAAATTAAAAAGAGATTGGATTTTATTCCTAAGTCGACATTGACTTATAACAACAGTGATGATTTGCCAAATTTTTACAAAGGTGTTTTTGTGGATGTAATAAATATTATTGTAGATAAAAAGCAGGGCGGATTGTCGGCAAATAAACATTTTGTTTTGTATCTGAAAGAAGGAGGGAAGGTTCAGTTAACAATTAAAAAATGTAATTCGGAATCTTTAAAGATTGGCTATAACAAACAAAAAATAGAATTATCAAATGAGTTCACTGATATCACATTTGATATGGCCAATGATAATTTTCACCATTTTTCAATTGATTGTAATTCAACTGATGTGAACGAAAAAATTGTGCTGATAAAAGAAGTAAAAGTCATTTCTTAAAATAATATATAAGCATGTCAAGAATAGCATCCATATTCAGAGAAAGAGTTTATAAAAAGTTGTTCAGAAACAAAATTCTGAACGATCAGTTTAATAAAGGCTACGAAGAATTTTTAAAGACAGGAAAAACTTCTCAGGAAGCCTATTTGGCAATGATTAATCTTTATTGTAAGTCAAATGGGAAATTCACGGATGATTTGCATGAAAAAACTTCGTCAGCATATCCGAAAGCTGCAAAACAAAATGAAATTTCTGGAGTGCTGGGCAGTTTGGAAACAAAGCAATATGCTTCGATTAATGAAACTTTAAAAAAGGATGGATATGTTTCCTTTGATAAAAAATTGTCGGGCGATATTGTAAAGAAGCTATATGATTACGCATTGAAAACTCCGGCATTAACGGCTCCCAAATACGATAAAAAGATTGTTTACGATGAAAATAAACCTGTATCTGAAATTTACCGTTTTGATTTGCAGGATTTAGTAAACAATCCTGAAATACAAGACTTAATAATGGACGAGTCGCTCATCAATATTGCCCGTAACTACTTAAACAGTGAACCCATTTTTGATTTCCCCGCAATGTGGTGGAGCACTTGTTTCTTAAAAGAAGCATCCTCAGAAGCGGCACAGCTTTATCATTTTGATATGGACAGAATAAAATGGTTAAAAATTTTTATTTACCTGAATGATGTAACAATGGATAACGGCCCGCATAGTTATATCAAAGGTTCTCATGCTACAGGTTCAAAACCACAGGATTTATTAAACAGAGGATATGTCAGAATTCCGGATGAAGAGTTAAGTAAAGAATATAAAAAAGAAGATTTTATTACAATTTGTGCTGAGGCAGGTTCCATTTTTGCAGGAGATACCAAATGCTGGCATAAGGGAAATCCTTTGAAAAAAGGTCACAGACTGGCACTTGAGTTTGAGTATACAACATCTATGTTCGGATCTCAATACTCAAAATTTGAAATAAAGCAATGCTCGGATGCATTTAAGAAATTTTGTGCGGAGAATAAACGATACGCTTCAAATTTTAATTTCTCTAAATAATTCTGAGTTTTTGACATATAATGATTAAGGCAATTTATAAAATACTTCCGAAAGGGTTTTATCGCCATGTTCTTAAGCCGAGAATACAGCCATTGTTATTGTTTATTAATAAACGGGAAGACAATTCTGAAGCTGAAAGTAAATTTATTCAAAAACTTAGTAAGTATAAAGTTCAGTGGCAACCGGATAATAAAAAAATTGTCCTCACTCAAATCATCGAAGACCATGCTTATTGTATTAAACTGGCAGCTTGTTCCCACTATCTTGCTAAAAAAGAATCAGCTAATATCGCGCTGTATGATGCTGAATTAGGAATTGAGCGTAATAAAGCTCACAATTACAATAGATGGAATTATTTTTTCTCCGAAAAGTTTACTACCCGGTTAGACAGAATATTTTTAGCATTTGCAGGAAAAGTAATTTACCGAAATACTAATTTGTATAATGATGACGAGAAAGTTAGCAAAGTTTATAATCAGATTAAAAGCAAAATCACAAATAAATATGATGTTTTAGCAATTGAAATTGAAGGCGTTGTTATTGGTGACTTAGTTTATGATACTTATTTGCGTTTCGCAAACAAACCTACTGTTGACATTAAGGATAAATTTTTTGATCAGATAATTTTAGAAGCGGTACATATTTTTTATATATGTAAAGATAAACTCGAGAAATATGAAGTCAAAGCACTTGTGAGTTCTTATGCATCATACACCAAGCATGGAATAATAGTGAGATTGTGTTTGCAAAAAAACATTCCGGTTTATACAATAGGCGCTTATTATTCGTTGGTTCATAAAGTGTTAAATGAATATCCAAGCCATTCTAATAATCATTTTCTTTTCCGTAATTTATTTCAAAAAGTTGAAAAGAAAGAAGAAATTATTTCAACTTACAAAGGAGTATTTGAAAAACGTTTTACAGGAGAAATTGATGCAGCCACTGCTTATATGAAATCTTCTGCCTTTTCCGGAAACAGATCATCTGAATTAGATGGATTGGATTGGTCAAGCACAATAGTATTGCTGGCACACTGTTTTTTTGATTCTCCTCATATCTATCGAGGATTGCTTTTTCCTGATTTTTACGAATGGATCACTTTTACATTGGATACTTTAGCTGAAAAAAAGAATTTAACCGTTCTGGTTAAGCAACATCCAAACGGATTGGATGCTAATGATGAAATTTTTGTTCAGTTAAAAGAGAAATACAAAAACACCAATATTAAATTTATCGACAAAAAAACTTCCAACATTCAGTTTTTTGAATCAAAACCCAAAGCTATTATTACGGCTTATGGTACAGCTGCAGCAGAGTTTGCTTATCAAGGTTTTCCGGTTTTAACTATTTATGATAATCCTTTTACTGCATTTGATTTTACCTATCTGGCTAATACAATTGAAGAATACAGGAATTATCTTCAAAGCATTGAAACACTGAAACCGAAACAACATCAAAACGATATTATCGAATATTATTATATGCAACATTTCCATTTCTTGAAAAACAGAAGCGCAGATTATTTGGAATTTACAAAGTATAAAGGACAAACCTATTCGGTTGATTTTTTAACAGATTATTTACCTAAAATGGATAAAAGTTATTTTGAAAAATTAGATTCGGGTATGAAAGATGGATTTGAAATGATAGATTGGGAATTAACAAGTCAATAATAAAATGAGTTTAGCGCCAATAGTGCTTTTTGTTTATAATCGTCCGAAACACACTTTACGGACGCTGGAAGCATTGTCGAAAAATGATTTGGCTCAACATTCTGAATTATATGTTTTTGCTGATGGATCAAAAGATAACGCAGATGAAGAAACATTAAAGAATATAAAAGAAGTCAGGGAGATTGTGAAGAGTAAAGAGTGGTGTAAAAAAACAATTTTAACAGAAGGAAAAACAAATAAAGGATTAGCAAATTCAATTATTGATGGTGTAACAAAAATTGTAGCTGAATATGGAAGGATAGTTGTTTTAGAAGACGATCTTGTTACTTCTCCTCATTTTCTGAAATATATGAATGATGCACTTACTACTTACGAGTCAAACGATAAAGTAGCTTGTATTTCCGGATATATTTATCCTGTAAAAAAATCCTTGCCTGACACTTTTTTTATAAAAGGTGCTGATTGTTGGGGGTGGGCAACATGGGGGAGGGCCTGGAATATTTTTGAGAAGGACGGAAAAAAATTATTGGATGAACTGCAAATGAAATCACTTACAAAGGAATTTGATTTTGATAATTCTTATCCGTATACATTAATGTTGAAAGAACAGATTGATGGAAAGAATAATTCCTGGGCAATCAGGTGGTATGCTGCTGCATTTTTAAAAAATATGTATTGTTTATATCCGGGAATATCATTGGTCCAGAATATCGGAATAGATGGTTCCGGTACACATAGTGGTACTTCAGATAAGTGGGATGTTTTGCTTTCAGCTAAGCCAATAGTTATTTCAGCTATGCCTGCTCAAGAGCATAAGGCCGCAAAAGAGCAAATCGTAGCTTATTTTAAAAGTTTGCAGTTGTCCCGGTTGTCGTCCTTAAAAGCATATATATTAAAAACATTATCAGTTATTAAAAAATAAAAGGTAATGAAACAATTTATTAAAAAGATGATTCCCTCTACGCTTAAAAAAAAGATAAAGAAGATGTTGGTCTCTGCCCCTAAGTATGGATGGTTTGGTAATTACAAAAGCTGGGCTGAAGCAGAAAAGTTATGTACAGGTTATAATGCCGAAAATATATTAGAAACCGTTAAAAATGCAGTTTTAAAAGTGAAGAATGGCGATGCAGTATATGAACGCGATTCCGTTTTATTTGACAAAATACAATATTCTCAACCGTTGATAGATGCCTTTAAAAAAATAGCACAAGAAAATGATCAGTTATTGCATATAACTGATTTTGGTGGCTCTTTGGGTAGTTCCTTTTTTCAAAATCGTTCTTTTTTAGGTGATTTAAGAGAGTTGAAATGGAGTGTTGTCGAACAAAAACATTTTGTGGATAGTGGAAAAAAATTTATTGAAGATGTTCAATTAAAATTTTATTATACTATTGATGAAGTATTGACAGTTCAAAAATCTCAAATACTTTTTCTATCTAGTGTGATTCAGTATTTTGAGAAGCCATATGAGTTGATAGAAAAATGTTTATCCTATAATTTTGATTATATCATTATTGATAGAACAGCTTTTTTAGAATCAGATAAAGAAAGAATAACCGTTCAGATAGTTCCTGAATCAATTTATAAAGCGAGCTATCCAGCTTGGTTTTTTAATAAAAAAAAATTTGTAAATGCTTTTTTAGAAAAATATGAGTTAGTCAGAGAATTTGATAGTAAGTTTGATCCAAGAGAACAATTGGAGGATAATATTTGGTCATTTCGTATGGGGTTTGTATTTAAGAAAAAATAATGAAACTTAATTTTTGCACCTTATTTAATTCGAATTATATGTCACGCGGTTTAGTGATGTATGAATCGTTATTGAAATGCAGCAATGATTTTCATTTATATGTTTTTGCTTTTGATGATAAGTGTTATGAGTTTCTTAAATCACAGAATTACAAAAAACTCACAGTGGTTTCTTTGAAAGAGTTTGAGGACGAACAATTGTTGAAAGTAAAACCTAGCCGTAGTGCAGGTGAATATTGCTGGACATGTGCATCATCAACCATTTTGTATTCAATAAACACTTATGGATTAGAAAATTGCACATATATAGATGCAGATATGGTTTTTTATTCTGATCCAATTGTTCTGTTTAATGAAATGGGAAATAATTCGGTATTGATCACGGAGCATCGCTATACAAAAGAATACGATCAGTCGAAAACCAGCGGAAAATATTGTGTTCAGTTTGTAACTTTCAAAAACGATGAAAAAGGGATGAAAGTGTTGAACTGGTGGAGAAATGCATGTATCGATTGGTGTTACAATAGAATGGAAGATGGAAAATTCGGAGATCAAAAGTATTTGGATGATTGGACTAGCAGATTTGAAGGGGTTCATGAGCTACAACATTTGGGCGGTGGAGTAGCTCCCTGGAATGTTCAGCAATATACCTTTGAGTCAAATTCTAATAAAATAATAGGCAAGGAAATTTCTACTGGGAAGAAGTTTGAAGTGGTATTTTTCCATTTTCATGGGGCTAAGTTTTATTTGAATGACATTGTACATTTGACGGGTGAAGGTTATGCTTTGAATGAAAATGCTAAGTCTGTTTTTTACAAGCCTTTTGTTAAGTTGATTAATAAACAAAGTTTGAAAATAAATAATATTGATAATTCTTTTAATCCAAACGGTGCGAACATTCAATCACCAATGAAACCAATGAGTTTGTTTGTTATTGCTTATTTTTATTTGAGAGACTTAAAGAGATCAATTAAAAATATTTTTGGACAAAAATTAAAGTATCACATAACTCACCACTATTTTTATAAGATGAACGATTTTAATTAGAATAAAACATGGCTCAGATAATAGATTTAAAAACATTTACAGATAAACGAGGAAACTTGACTGTTATCGAAAAGGTAATACCATTTGACATTAAGCGTGTGTTTTATATCTATGGTGTAGACGAGTCGAAACGTGGCGGTCATCGTCATCATAAAACAATTCAAGCTGCAATTTGTATCAAAGGTTCTTGTACAATTTATAACAACAATGGTGAAAAGGAAGAAACTTTCGAGTTAAATCAGCCTAATAAATGTCTTATTATCGAGCCCAAAGACTGGCATACCATGTACAATTTTACTCCCGATGCAATTCTTATGGTTTTTGCATCAGAATATTTTGACGTTAATGATTATATCCATCAACCTTACTAAAGATGATAGAATACGAAAATCTTGCTAAGCTGAACAAACCCTTTTTCGAAGAATACGAAAAGGCTTTTAAGGAAACTCTTGAAAGTGGTTGGTACATACTTGGAAATAAAGTGCAGACTTTTGAAAAAGAGTTTGCTGCTTATTGTGAAACAAAACATTGTATAGGACTGGCAAACGGTCTGGATGCGCTTATTTTGGCTTTGAGAGCTTATAATTTTGAAAAAGGCTCAGAAGTAATTGTTCCTTCAAATACTTATATCGCAACCATTCTTTCAATTGTTCAGAACGGTTTGACTCCCGTTTTAGTCGAGCCGGATATTTCTACTTATAACATCGATTCAAAAAAAATAGAAGAGAAGATAACTTCAAAAACACGTGCTATAATGGTTGTTCACCTTTATGGAAAAATGTGTGAGATGGATTCGATAAATGCTATTGCTAAAAAGCATAATTTAAAAGTGATCGAAGATTGCGCACAAGCACATGGAGCAAAATTTAAAAACAAAAAAGCAGGAAATTGGGGTGATTTTGGAGCGTTTAGCTTTTATCCGACTAAGAATCTGGGAGCATTAGCAGATGCGGGTGCGATGACATGTAATGATGATCAATTGGCTGATGCAATTAAAACCTTGCGAAACTATGGTTCAAAACAAAAATATTACAATGATGTGGTTGGTTATAATTCCAGATTGGATGAAGTACAAGCGGCTTTTCTTTCAGTAAAATTGAAATACTTAGATAAGATAAATGAACACAAGAGAAAGTTGGCTGATTTTTATCTTAAAAATCTAAAATCTGATTTCATCAAACCGGTTGTGAATTCCGATTACTATGATGTGTATCACATATTTAATATTCGTCATGCTAAACGTGATGCATTGAAGGATTACTTAGTTAAGAATGATATCAAAACGGATATTCATTATCCCGTTGCGCCAAATAAACAAAAAGCAATGATTGGAATATTGGATAAGCAATCAACACCCATTGCGGAAGAAATTCACCAAACAACTTTAAGTCTGCCAGTTTCTTATTATCATACCGAACAGGATGTTTTGAAGGTTGTGGAAACAATGAATAAATTTTAAGAATGCCAAAAGTATCAGTCATAACAATTAACTATAACGATGGAAATGGTCTTTTGAAAACCATTCAAAGTGTAGTTTCTCAAACGTTGATTGACTTTGAATTCATTATTATTGATGGCGGATCTACTGATAATAGCACTGAGGTTATAAACAAATATTCGGATAAAATAAATTATTGGATTTCTGAAAAAGACAGAGGTATTTATGATGCTCAGAATAAAGGTATTTCTAAAGCAAGTGGTGACTATTTGATTTTTTTAAACTCAGGAGATAGTTTTTTTGATAACACAGTTTTAGCTAAATTTTCTGAGTTTGCTAATAGTATTCATAAAAAAGTAATTTATGGAAATTCAAATGTAATTGATGCTGATGGAAGTGCAAAAATTTTATGTCCGCCTGAAAAATTAGATTTAAATTTTTGGTTTTCAAATACACTAAATCATCAGTCAGTTTTCACACATCATTCATTTTTTAAGAAATACGGAAACTTTAGCACACATTATAAATTTGCTTCTGATTTCGAGCACTTATTTAAAATGTTTGTAAAGGAATCTGCTGAATTTTCCCATTTCAATCAGGTAGTTTGCAATTATGATAATACCGGATTAACATCAAAAGACGAATACCATAAGTTTATTATTCAGGAAAGAAAACAGATTTTGAAACAGTATTTAGGCAATAGTGAATACAATAGAATAAGAAGTATTTATATGAATTCATTGACTTTTAAGAGAAGATGTATAGAAATTATTAGAGATAATAATTTTCTAAGATTAACACTGAAGCCATTTTATAAACTGTACAAAAATTTTAATTAATCAACTTATAGTGAGAATACAAAAGAGAATTTTGAATAAATTGGGTTTTGCACTTCGTTCCGATGAGAATGATCATTTCCCTCATGTTTATTCTCCTTTTGGTATTCCCGGTGACAAATTCAGTACTACAAATGACAAAATAAAAATCATCATAGATCCTACACCCAAGTATTTCAAATTTCAGATGAAGTCGGATGTAAAAAAGTATGAAAAAACACTTTTAATTCATGGTTGTGAACCACCTGAAATGAATGATATTAAAAATGAGTTAATGCAATACGGTGGAAAATTTACAAAGGTGTATAGTTTCGATAAAGATGTATTGAATAAAGTAAAAGGAAGCGAGTTGTTTAGTTTTGGTTCCTGTTGGGTAGTTGCAAGTAAAAAGGATTATGTTGATAATTTCAATACAAACAAAAAATTCAAATTGAGTTTTATTAAAAGCTCAAAACGTGATTTGCCCGGACATCAATTGAGATATGAAATAGGGAGTCTTTTCGACAAAAAGTACAATTTTGAAGTTCTTTATCCCAAACAGAGAATTGAGGGGAAGGATATTTTGTTTAATGATTCAATGTTTCATATTACTATTGAAAACACACAGCATGATAATTATTTTACCGAAAAGTTGATTGATTGTTTTATGAGCTATACCATTCCAATATATTGGGGGTGTTCAAATGTCTCTGATTATTTTGATCCGAAAGGAATAATATTATTTAATTCAAAAAAAGAATTAGAAACAATATTAAATAATTTAACTCCTGAAGATTATGCTTCAAGAGTGGAAGCTGTAAAAAAGAATTATGAAATCGCAAAAGAGAAGTATGCATTTTTCTTTGAACGTGTTGACGAATTAATTTTAAAACTATAAATTTTATTATGTCGGGTCAACCAAAAGTATCAGTAATTATTCCAAGTTATAACTATGCGTTATATCTGCCCGAATCAATCGGCAGTATAATGGATCAAAAGTTTACTGATTGGGAGTGTATTGTTATTGACGATGGCTCTACTGATAATTCCAGAGAAGTTGTAGAAAGATTGTGTGAAAAGGATAATAGGATAAAATATGTTCTCCAATCTAATTCGGGGCCAACTGTGGCTCGGAATCATGGATTGAAATTGGCTAAAGGTGAATTTATACAGTTTTTAGATGCTGATGATAAGTTAGAGTCCAATAAACTGGAGAAGCAGCTTGCTATTTTTAATCAGCAGAAAGAAATTGATATTGTTTATAGCGGAGTAAAATATTTTGAATCTTCAAATCCTTCTAAACTTTACGATAGCATGGATTTAAAATCCGGCCCATGGATGAAGAATTTAAGTGGTGCAGGTGATATTATGATCATGGAATTGTTGAGCAGAAACATTATGGTTATCAGTTCTCCGTTGGTTCGCAAGACAGTGTTTGAAAAATTTGGCTACATGAATGAGGTGTTGCAATACAACGAAGATTGGGAATTGTGGGCAAGGTTTGCGATAAATAATGCAAAATTTTATTTTGATAATTCAGTTGATACAAGAGCAATAGTGCGGGTTCACAAGAGTTACAGTACCGATAATTTTAAAATGTATTCTCATGGTCTGAAAGCTTGTTTTATGATTAACGAAAAAGTATCAGGAAGAAAATATAGGAAGATTATGATCCCTAAAATCAATTATCATATGCGGATAATAGATGAAAAATTAATTAAACTTTTAGAACAAAATAAGGAGAACGCTATTGAAAACGCTTTACAAGTATACAATCAAACAGGAGTAAAAAGGTATTTGACCTATTCAAAGTTGTTTGGTAAGTGCCCGGTTTGGTTTTGTTATCTTTATTCAAGGTTTTTATTTATTGCCAATAAACTTAAAAATGTAATAGTTTATGCCTAAGGTTTCTATATGCATACCTACTTATAAACAAGTAGATTACTTAAGGAAAACATTGAATTCGGTGTTGGCTCAGGATTTTCATGACTATGAATTAATTATTACAGATGATTCAAGTGATGATTCGGTTGAGAATTTACTAAAGGAATTTGATTTTAAAGGTAAGTTGAAATATTATAGAAATACAGTATCACTTGGTTCACCCGCAAATTGGAATTATTCACTAAAACAAGCATCAGGCGACTATTTAAAAATATTGCACCACGATGATTTTTTTACATCGGAAAATAGTTTAAGCAAGTTTGTGAAATTTTTAGATAACAACCCTTCCGCTTCATTTGCTTTTTCCGGTACTGTTATAGATTTGATTCTTCTAAAAACTAAAAAGATACACAGCTGTTCCAACAAACAGTTTTCAAAAATGTTGAAGCAGCCCGACAGGTTGTTTTTTTCTAATTATATTGGTGCTCCAAGTGCTACTATTATCAGAAAAGATAGTCTTTTGATGTTCGATGAATCTATGAAATGGTTAGTGGATGTGGATTGGTATATGCAATTAATTTTTCAGAATCCCAATGTGATTTTTTCTAAAGAACCACTTATTTGTACAGTTCATGGTGGGGAAGGACAAGTTACTCAAGCAGTTTATACAGATAAAGAGGTTCAGGTTAAAGAACATGTTTATTTGTTTGAAAAGCTGGCAGACAAAAAAGGGAATTTGAAAAAATATTCGCTGCTTTTTCAATTATTGTTTCATAAATACGGTGTAAGAGATCTGACACAACTTAAATCAATTTGTTCTGTTCCGGCTAAATCGGAAATATTTTATTTGGAAGTGTTGAACTCAATGAAGAGCACTATTTTTCTTAAAAAAATTGTATTTTGGTTAAAGAAAAAGTCTTTTAACGATCACATATTCACTCTAAAAACCTATTTCAAATGATTATAGTGAAATTGATGGGTGGTTTAGGGAACCAAATGTTCCAGTACGCATTTGCAAGACATTTGTCTGTGAAGAATAATTTTGAGCTGAAGTTAGATGTTTCTTTGTTGAATAATGAAACATTGGGAGAAAAATTTACCATCAGAGACTTAGGTTTAAGTCATTTTAATATTAAACCGGTTTTTGCAAATGATTTGGAATTAGAAAGGTATAATAAAAGTAAGTTTTCTAAAATATTAGATTTGATTTATTTGAATTTACCTTTTAAGATAAATAGTTTATATATACGCGAACCGTCTTTTACTTTTTATAGGAAAGCTTTAGATGCACCTAAAGATTGTTGTTTGGACGGTTATTGGCAAAGTGAAAAATATTTTATTGATATCAGAAAACAGTTGCTGAGAGATTTTGCAATTACTTCTGAATTATCTCTGGAAACAAACCAGCTTGCAGATAAAATTAAGTCGGAACAGGCAGTTAGCATTCACGTTAGAAGAGGGGATTATATTACGGTTAAAGAAAATCAGGATTTATATGCTGCTTGTAGTGAAAACTACTATATAGAGGCAATGAATAAGATTAAAGAAAATGATGCAGTTTTTTATGTTTTTTCAGATGAACCTGAATGGTTCAAGGAAAATATAAAATCTAATAAAAATGTTCATTATGTTACTCATAACACCGGAAAATACGCATACCAAGATTTGTATCTGATGAGTTTGTGTAAGCATAATATTATTGCAAACAGTTCTTTCAGTTGGTGGGGAGCGTGGTTAAATCAAAATCCCAATAAAATGGTAATTGCTCCGAAGCATTGGTTTAAAAATAATTACAGAGATACAAGAGATTTAATACCTCATTCGTGGATACAGTTATGAAGAGCCCTAAAGTAACCGTTTTGATGTCCGTTTATAACGGGGAGAAGTATTTGAAAGATGCTATTGACAGTATTTTGTCTCAAAGCTATAGTGATTTCGAATTTCTAATTATTAACGATGGTTCAACTGATAGTTCTGAAAAAATTATTCTTTCTTATTCTGATAAAAGGGTAAGATTGGTTAACAATGAAAAAAATATTGGATTAGTTAATAGCTTAAACAAAGGATTGGAGATTTCCTCTGGCGAATATGTTGCCCGGATGGACTGTGATGATATTTGTCTTAATAACAGACTTTCTGTTCAAGTAAAATTTATGGATCAACATCCATCTGTTGGTGCAAGTGGAAGTTATTATAATCTGATGCTAAATGGGAAAAAGGCAATTGCTGATTTTCCTCTGAAAAGTGATGAGATTAAATGTTTTATGATATTTAATTCTCCGATTGCTCATCCTTCTGTAATCATTAGAAAAAGTGTAATCAGTAAAAATAATTTGAAATACCGTTCCGAATATATTCATGCAGAAGATTATGATCTATGGTCACAACTGTCTGAAGTTTCTGATTTGGCGAATGTTTCAGATGTATTGTTGAATTATCGAGTACATGAAAATCAGATTACTTCTAATGAAAAGCTAGTTTCTCAAAAGAACGAAAGTTTAACAGGAATCCGTAGCCGTCATTTAAAAATGATAAATATTGTTCCATCTACTGAGGAAATGAAAATTCACCATTTAATTAGCGATGGTAGAAAGGCTTCTAGTACTCAAGAGCTGATGGATTCGGAAGTCTGGTTAAAAAAAATGCTTTTACAAATCAGAAATGATAAGAAGTTCGATTCAAACTCTTTTGATAAGATTGTTCTGGAAAGATGGTTGAGAATGTGTTTTAATTTTTATGGCGGTAAGAAAGGATTTCAATATTTTTTGAATTCTGAACTTTATCGTTTGATTGAATTATCTTTCGGGAAAAAGTTAGAATTTTTGGAAAATCTCTATCTGTCGTATAAAAGAAAAAAAATTAAATAGAAAATTAAGTTTTAAAAGAAGAGTGATTTTTTAATGAAAAAGGTATTAATATTATCAGATATCAATTCAGCACATACGCAAAGGTGGGTAACTGCTTTAGCAGCTGAAGGTATTGAAGTTGGTATTTTCACCCTTTCATATCCTGTAAGTGAGTGGTATAAATTAATCCCCAATGTGAAAGTATTATTTGATGCTAAAAAGCAAGACTCAATTCAGCAAAAAGGATCTTTTTCGAAAATTAAATACATTAAGGTTGTTCCTCAACTAAAAAAAATTATCTCAAGTTTTAAACCTGATATTTTGCATGCTCATTATGCAACCAGCTATGGATTGATTGGCTCCTTGAGCAAATTTCATCCCTATATTATTTCAGCATGGGGAAGTGATGTGATGGACTTTCCAAACAAAAGTTATTTTCATAAAAAAATTCTTCAGTTTAATTTTAAAAGAGCTGATATGTTACTTGCTACAAGTAATGCAATTGTAGAAGCGATAAAAGAAGTGAGCGAAGTGAAAACTCAAGTTATCCCATTTGGAATAGATACTAATATTTTTCAGCCTTTGAAGAAAGAAAAGGATGATGCTAAAGATGAAATTGTAGTCGGGACAATAAAATCGCTTGAAACAATTTATGGAATTGATATTCTTATTCAGGCTTTTAAAATAGTAACAGAAAAGCACAAGAATATTAAACTAAAACTGCTTTTGGTTGGTGGTGGAAGTAAGGAAGAGCGCTTAAAAGCACTTGTAAAGGAACTGAATTTAGAAAAAAATACACTCTTTGCAGGAAAAGTTGAATACAGCAAAATTGTTCAATATCATAATTGTATAGATATCTTTGTAAATGTTTCCAGAAATGAAAGTTTTGGTGTAGCAGTACTGGAGTCTTCTGCATGTGAGAAACCGGTTATTGTTTCAAATGTTGGAGGATTGAAAGAGGTGGTATTGAATAACGTTACCGGATTTTTAACTGAGCCTGAAAATATACAAGATGTGGCAAACGCTATCGAAAAACTTGTGTTGAATAAAAATATTCGGGATGAAATGGGAGAGCACGGGCGAAAATTTGTAAAAGAAAAGTACGAATTTTCTAAAAATGTTGATGAAACAATTAGTTTGTACGAAAAATTAACAAATAAAATTATTTAACTAAAATGTCTAATAGAATTGTAATTATTGGGGCTGGTGGACACGCAAAAGTATTATGCGATGCCATATTGTCCCAGAACGAGTATGTTATTAACGGTTTTGTAGATGTTACTTTGCCTGTTGGTACTACAGTTATCAATAATTATCAAGTTATTGCTCACGAAGACAATATTTCTGATCTGAGATCTCAAGTAGACTTTTTTATTGTTGGGGTAGGTAACAATATTGTAAGAAAAAAAATATTTAATTCTATTAAAGGAATTTTAAAACCTGCAACTATTATACACTCGAGTGCTGTAATTGGTTCTGACGTTTTAATTGGAGAAGGCACTGTGATTTTGGCAAATGCTGTTATTAATGCATCATCAAGAATTGGTGAAAATGCCATTATTAATGCACGTTCAGTTGTTGACCACGATTGTATTATTGGGGATGAAGTTCATTTATCAATCGGAACAATGGTAGGTAGTCATTCGATTATTAATAATGGGTATTTAAGTAAAATAGGAGAAAGCATCAATGCTTTCTCAAAATTAGGATAGTGAAATCAGTCTCAATAGTTATTCCTTGCAGAAATGAAGAAAAATATATCGGAAGATGTATTGATTCTATTTTGTTGCAAGACTATCCTCTTGAAAACATTTCAGTTTTTGTATGTGATGGAAAAAGCACTGACGAAACAATTGCAATTATTAAAGACTATTCTGCAAAGCATCGTAACATTAATTTATTAATTAACGAAAAACGGACAACTCCATTTGCACTTAATCTAGGTATAAAAGCTTCTAATAGTGATATAGTTATTATTCTTGGAGCTCATTCCGAATTATATCCCAATTATGTTTCTAGTTGCATTGAGGCATTTAATTTTGGTGACAACATAGGTTGCACCGGTGGAATAATTGAGAATGTGTATGAAAATGAAACTTCTGAAGTTATAGGAAAGGCAATGTCATCAGTTTTCGGTGTTGGAAATGCTCATTTCAGAACAGGTAATAAAGATGGTTTTGTTGACACGGTAGCTTTTGGTGCCTATAAAAGAGAAGTGTTTGATAAAGCCGGATTATTTGACGAAGAATTAATCCGAAATCAGGATGATGAATTTAACTTCAGATTATTGAGTAAAGGGTATACAATTTATTTATTTAGAAAAATTCGGTCAAAGTATTTTGTGAGGGCTTCGTTTGAAAAACTTTTTAAGCAATATGAGCAATACGGATATTGGAAAGTATATGTTAACAAAAAACATAATACAGTTACTACTGTTCGGCAAGTAATTCCATTACTCTTTGTATTGTTTTTGTTTTTTGGATTTTTACTTTCTTTCTTACATCCCTTTTTTATTTTATTGTATGCGTTCACAATGACTATGTATCTTGTAATGTCTAGTATTTTTGCTGTTACTATGGCCAGCGAATTAACGCATCCTATCAAAATTGTATATTCATTTTTTGTATTGCATTTTTCTTATGGTTGGGGGTATTTAAAAGGTATAATTGACTTTTTTATATTAAATAAAAAAATAAAAGATGAGGAGGTATTGACTCGTTAAGTAAAATGAAGAGAAAAGAATTTCATATCAAAGCACATTATTTTCTTGCATTAGCTATTGCATTGACCTTACCTTTTGCCCGTTTTACTGCTGTTTTCATTTCTTTGCTTTTGTTAAATTGGTTGATAGAAGGTGATTTCAAGAGTAAATTTCAAAACATAGCCAAGAATAAATTGTCATTCATATTCATTGCGTTTTTTTTAATGCATGCTATCGGTTTAATTTATACTGAAAATGTTGATTCAGGTTTGTTTGATCTGCAGGTTAAACTATCCTTATTAGTTTTCCCAATTATTATAGTGAGTCGGCCATATACTGTTTTACAGGTAAGAAATATTTTTGTTTTATTTATTATTGGCGGAATTTTATGTTCCTTGTTTTTGTTGTCAAGAGCAGTATATACTTATTTTGCTTTTGAAGAGAATAACTTTTTTTATCAGGCATTTTCTTTTCTTGTCCATCCAAGTTATTTATCAATGTATTTCAATTTGTGCATAGTATGGTTAATGCTAAAGATTTTCCAAAAACCGCGTGATGTTAATCGTTTTACATTAATCGTTTCAATTTTAATTATACTTTTCTTTTCTTTTATTATAGTTCTGCTTTCTTCAAAAATGGGATTGATCATTTTGTTTGCTCTTTATCTGGGCTTTACAATTTATTTGGTTGTAAGCAGAAGAAAATATCTTTTGGGTTTTGCAGGTCTCTTATTAATTGTGGCAGCAGTTTTTGCCTTATTTCGCTTTGTTCCGGAAGCAACCAGTCGTTTAAACAGTATTGTGACAGCAATGTCAAGTACAACAAATAATCAAGCCGACTCTGAGAGTACTGCAGTCCGTTTATTAATTTGGAGTGCTTCAAATCAGGTAGTTTCAGAAAATTTAATTCTGGGAGCAGGAACAGGAGATGCAAAAGATGTACTTATGGCAGAGTATGCCAAACGTGGAATGACAGGAGCTTTGGAACGTAAGCTGAACGCTCACAACGAGTATTATCAGGTATTTGTGAGTATTGGCTTAATGGGTTTTATCCTTTTAATAGCGTCCTTATTTTTACCATTGTACAAGGCTTTTACTTCCTCAAATGCGATTTATATCTTATTTTTGCTCCTGGTTATAATAAATTTTATTCCTGAATCAATGTTAGAAACACAGGCAGGAGTTATCTTTTATGCTTTTTTTAATTCTTTATTATGTTTTACAACATCCGACAATACAAAGCTTACTAATAATTAATTTTTTAATAATATGATTCCATTTTCACCACCGCACATCGATCAAAAAGTTGTTGATGAAGTAACTAAAGTTTTATTATCAGGTTGGATCACAACCGGACCAAGAACAAAATTATTTGAAAAAGAACTTACAAAATATTGTGGAAATAAAGCTACTTTATGTTTGAACAGTGCTACTGCCGGATTAGAAATAATATTGAGATGGTACGGTGTTCAGGAAGGTGATGAAGTAATACTACCCGCATATACTTATACAGCAACAGCAAATGTTGTTATGCATTGTGGTGCAAAACCGGTTTTTGTTGATGTGAATGCTCACGATTTTAATATTTCAGTTGCTAATATCGAAAAAGCAATTACTTCGAGAACAAAAGTAATTATGCCGGTTGATTTTGGTGGACAAGTTTGTGACTATGATGAAATAAATGCTCTTGTAGTAAAATATAAAGACAAATTTTCAGCTAATTCCGAAGAGCAAAAAATGCTTGGAAGAATTTTGATTCTTTCCGATTCTGCACATTCTTTTGGCGCAATTTATAAAGGGAAAAAAGCAGGCTCTTTAACGGATATTTCTGTTTTTTCTTTTCATGCTGTAAAAAATCTTACTACTGCAGAAGGTGGAGGAGTGGCTTTAAATTTGCCTGCACCATTTGATAACGAAGCTGTATATAAATATTTGTGTGTAAAAACATTGCACGGACAAGATAAAGATGCTTTGGCAAAAACTCAAAAAGGAAATTGGCGTTACGATATTGTAGAAGCCGGATACAAATGCAATATGCCTGATATTATGGCTGCAATTGGTTTGGTAGAGTTGGAGCGCTATGACAGCGAAACATCTAAAGGCAGAGAACATATTTTTAAGCAATATGATTCGGCTTTTTCCAAATACGATTGGGCACAGTTGCCTGAGTATAAAACAAAAGACAAAACTTCTTGTTACCATTTATATGCTTTAAGAATAAAAGGTGTTTCAGAAGAGCAACGGGATGCAATCATTAAAGAAATTTTTGATCATGATGTTTCTGTAAATGTCCATTTTATTCCTGTTCCGATGATGAGCTTTTATAAAAAGCAGGGTTACGATATCAAAAATTATCCGGTAACATTTGATAATTATTCCAGAGAAATTTCGCTTCCTGTTTATCTCGATTTGGATGACAGCAAGGTAAAACGGGTAATAGATGCTGTTGTGGCTTCAGTTCAAAAAGTAATTGCTTAAAATGGGAAAGCGCCTCTTTGATATATTCTTTTCATTGATTGGCCTGATTCTTCTTTTTATTCCATTTTTATTTATTGCTATTCTCATTTCAATTGATTCTTCAGGAGGCATTTTCTACAAACAAAAAAGAGTAGGGAAGGATGGGGTTGATTTTGATCTATTGAAATTCCGTTCAATGGCAACAGGTTCTGATAGATCAGGATTACTTACTGTTGGTGGCAATGACAGCAGAATTACAAAGATTGGCTATACGCTCCGGAAATATAAAATTGATGAATTACCTCAGCTGATAAATGTTCTGTCAGGAGAGATGAGTTTGGTAGGTCCACGACCGGAAGTCAGAAAGTATGTAGACTTATATAATTCTGAGCAGAAAACGGTATTGTCTGTAAAACCCGGAATTACTGATTATGCAAGTATTGAGTATAGTAATGAGAACGAACTTTTGGGAAAAGCAGAAAAGCCTGAAGAAGTTTATATAAATGAAATTATGCCTGCAAAGTTAAAGCTCAATCTGAAATACATTGCAGAGCAAGGAATTAGTACCGATTTGAAAATTATCTTTAAAACGATTGGGAAGATAATCCGTTAATTACCCCAAAGAATTCAAAAGTCCTTTCAACTCTTCGCTTTTATCAGGATAACCTAGCTTTTCGTAGGAAGAAATTAAATTTCGCAACAAGCGTTTGATAATTTCAAGATTAGAACATGGCTCGTAGAAAATTGCCAATGGCTCTAATTTTAATTGTTTCAAAAATGCATCAATCTCTTTTTGTCCGAACACAGCGCCTTTACTAAAAGGGTTGATGTAGAAAAATACGTTGCTGCCTTCATTGCCTTCTGTAGATGGAACTCCCATGTGTTCGATATCCACATAACATAAAATAAAATGTTCAGGAAGATTCACTCCGTAAATAGGAATGTCCAGATTTTGTGCAATGATGGTGTAAATTATAGAAAGCAAAAGTGGATTTCCTTTTTTACTTTCTAATACATTGTTGATATAGGAGTTTTGCGGAGCGTGATAATTAGTAGTGTTTCCGCTGAAGTTATGAACATCAAATAAAATATGGTTGATGATCTTTACTTTTTCAAGAGCAGTTAAGTTTTCATTTAATTCTAACCAAACATCCTGCTTTATCTGATCAATTTGTTTTTTAATTTTTGCTGTATCGATATCGGGATATTGATATCTGGCAATTAATAAAGCACCTTCCAATAAATTTTGCTGTTCGGGATGCGACCATTCTTTAAGTGCATCTTTAATAAGATCGAATTGAATCTGGTGAATAATGTTTTCAATCCGGTTTTGAATTAAAGTATCGAAGGAATGTTCCCAGGCATCTTCTAAAACAGGAATTACTTCCTCTCCAAGAGATAAAAACTTCATACTAACTTCTTTGAATACCATCTCATCGGGGTCATCCAATAAGCTAATAAGTGCGAAGACTTCTTGTTTGTTCATACCTTGGTTAACTATTTCCACAAAAGTAGACTGCGGATTTAAGGTATTTGTTGCTACAGCTAAGAAGATTTCAACGTTACTTTGTTAATCTCTCAAGTACTAATTTGATTAATTTCTCTACAGCAGCATGGTAATTTTTGCTGTATTCCTTAGCAACACGATTGGCTATAATAGCACAAACAGTGCAGGTTTGGTGACCAAGCAGAGCTCCTAAGCCATATAAAGCAGAGGTCTCCATTTCGAAGTTTGTTATACGGTTTTCCCCTGATTTGAAATCGGTCAATTGTTGATTAAAATCCTCTACCCATGGTGTTAATCGCAATTTTCGGCCTTGTGGTCCATAAAACCCTGGTGCGGTGGCAGTTATACCTTTTGTTAGGTCGAAACCTATTTGGTTTATTAGCTTTTCGGAACCTTTAACAGCATAGGGATAAGGTAAGTTTTTATCCCAATTGGTTTGTTTTATAAATGCTTCGGAAATAGCATTGTCATTCACTTTAGGTAATTCCAGGTAATAATTTAATAAGCCATCAAATCCCAATCCGTAGGACGATACTACAAAACTATCTACAGGAATATCTTTTTGCAAAGCTCCGGATGTTCCAATTCTGACTATGTTCAGGCTGGTATGTTCTTTTTTGATAGTTCTTGTTTTTAAATCAATATTTACGGCTGCATCCAGTTCATTTACTAGGATATCAATATTATCAGTTCCAATACCTGATGATAAAACCATTACACGTTTTCCATTATATGTACCTGAATGAGTCACAAACTCGCGATTTTGAATTTTAAAGTCAATTGTATCGAAGAAAGCTGAAACCGTTTCTACTCTTCCTTGATCCCCAACAATAATAATATTTTCAGCTATGTTCTCCGGTGAAAGCTGCAAATGGTAAACACTTCCGTTCGGGTTAAGTATCAGTTCTGTTTCTGCAATGATTTTCGTCATGTTAGTATGCTTAAAAAAGGTGAATGTATATTTGTTAAATAGGTTTATAATTGTTTAATTTGTGAGACATACTTCAAAAGTATT
>SXIH01000030.1 GCA_005772895.1 Bacteroidota bacterium
TAAGTGATTTTTTACCGAAGTTTCTGAATTTTAAAAGGTCGTGTTTTGCGAATGATACTAAATCAGCTAAAGTTTCAACATCAGCAGCTTTTAAGCAATTTAAAGCACGAACTGACAAATCCATATCAACTAATTTAGTTTTAAGCAACTGACGCATGTGTAATGATGTTTCATCAAACTCTTCAGTAGCCATTTTTTCTTCAGTATCCAAAGTGATACGCTCATCAGAGAATAACATGAAGTGGTGAATTAAAATCTTAGCAGCTTCTTTCAAAGCTTCTTTCGGATGAATAGAACCATCAGTAGTGATGTTCATAATCAACTTTTCGTAATCTGTTTTTTGCTCCACACGGAAATTTTCAATGCTGTATTGAACATTTTTGATCGGGGTGTAAATAGAATCGATTGGAATTAATCCAGCAGAAGCATTTACAGGTTTGTTCTCTTCAGCAGGAACATAACCACGACCTTTATCAATAGTCAATTCGATTTTCAATTTCACGTTTGATTCCATGTTACAGATAACTAAATCTGAATTTAATACTTGGAAACCAGAAGTAAATTTACCGATATCACCAGCAGTTAACTGAGTTTTACCAGTAACTGTTACTGTTACTTTTTCGAAATCGGTTGTTTCAATTTGTTTTTTGAAACGAACTTGTTTTAAGTTCAAAATGATTTCAGTAATATCTTCAGCAACTCCTTTTAGAGTTGAAAATTCGTGATCAACACCTTCTATTTTGATAGTAGTGATAGCATGACCTTCTAAAGATGACAATAAGATTCTTCTTAAAGCATTACCAACAGTAATACCATAACCAGGCTCTAGAGGACGGAATTCGAATTGACCTTCTGTTTCACTAGAGTTAATCATAATTACCTTATCAGGTTTTTGAAAAGCTAAAATTGCCATGTGTTATATTTTATTAAGTTAATTACTATTTTAATTTGTCTGGTAAATGATGCAAGCATCAATACTGATTCTCTATTATTTAGAGTACAACTCGACAATAAGTTGTTCTTTGATATTTTCAGGAATCTGAACTCTTTCAGGAACAGAAATGAATTTTCCTGTCATTGAAGTTTTATCAAAATCCATCCAAGGATAAGCATTAGTAGCACCTGCAACACTGTTGTTGATTACTTCTAATGTTTTTGAACGCTCACGAACTGCAACAACATCACCTGCTTTTAAAATATAAGAAGGTATGTTTACAACGTTTCCGTTAACAGTAATGTGACGGTGACCAACCAATTGACGAGCGCCACTACGTGTGGGCGCAATTCCCATACGATAAACTACGTTATCAATACGAGATTCGATTAATTGTAACAAAACCTCACCTGTTACACCATGAGCTCTTTGAGCCATTGTATAAATTTTAGCAAATTGACGCTCTAAAATTCCGTAAGTATATTTTGCTTTTTGTTTTTCCTGTAACTGAACAGCATATTCCGATTGTTTTGCACGTTTTTTTGACAAACCGTGTTGTCCCGGAGGGTAGTTCTTTTTTTCTAAAACTTTATCAGCACCAAAAATTGGTTCTTTAAACTTTCTAGCTATTCTTGACTTTGGGCCTATGTATCTTGCCATTTTTTGTAATTATAAATGATGAATTATAAATTATAAATTTTTGTTTTTTGTATAAATTATAAATTATCATTTTTCATTAATAATTCATAATTTATAATTTCTGTTATACTCTTCTACGTTTTGGAGGACGACAACCATTGTGAGGGATTGGCGTGATATCCATAATTTCTGTAACTTCAATTCCAGCACCAGCTAAAGTACGGATAGCTGATTCGCGACCAGCACCAGGACCTTTTACAAATACTTTTACTTTTCTTAATCCGTTATCGTAAGCAACTTTAGCACAATCCTGAGCAGCTAATTGAGCAGCATAAGGTGTGTTTTTCTTAGAACCACGGAAACCCATTTTTCCAGCGCTAGACCAAGAAATTACTTGTCCAGTTAAATTTGTCAATGAAATGATGATGTTATTGAAGGTAGCATTGATATGCGCTTCGCCAACTGCATCTACTTTTACAACGCGCTTTCTAGCGGCAGCTTTTACAGCAGTTGTTGTTTGAGTTGTTGTTTTAGCCATTTTTTTAGTTTGGTTTATATATGATCGTCAGTTGACACTGACCGTTAATTACTACTTAGTTACTTTTTTCTTGTTAGCAACTGTCTTACGCTTACCTTTTCTGGTACGTGCGTTGTTTTTAGTTGTTTGTCCACGAACAGGTAAACCAACACGGTGACGGATTCCTCTGTAAGCTCCAATATCCATCAAACGTTTGATGTTCAATTGAACTTCAGAACGTAATGAACCTTCTAATTTATATTTATCAGCAAGGATAGTACGGATAGCAGTTAACTGTGCATCGTTCCAATCTTGAACTTTGATGTTCCAGTCGATACCTGCTTCAGTTAATACTTTTTGAGCTGTACTACGGCCAATACCATAAATGTATGTTAAACCGATTTCTCCTCTTTTGTTGTTTGGTAAGTCAATACCTGCAATTCTAGCCATTTTTTTATCTTATTATGAATTATAGATTATCCTTGTCTTTGTTTGAACTTAGGATTTTTTTTGTTGATTACATACAAAACGCCCTTTCTGCGAACGATTTTGCAGTCAACACTTCTTTTTTTAATGGATGTTCTAACTTTCATTTTACTAATTTTTATTTGTATCTGTATGAAATTCTTCCTTTAGTTAAATCGTAGGGTGACATTTCAATTTTTACTTTATCACCTGTTAAAATTTTAATATAGTGCATTCGCATTTTTCCTGAAATGTGAGCTGTAATCACATGTCCGTTTTCGAGCTCAACACGAAACATTGCATTTGACAATGCTTCTAAAATTGTTCCATCTTGCTCAATTGATGCTTGTTTCGCCATATTCTTTAATAATCGTACTCTTTATTTTTTATTCTTTAAAACTTCTTCTATGTATTCAAAGCTTGATAAAATATCTGCTTTGTTTTTTCCTATTGCTACTGTATGTTCAAAATGTGCTGATGGTAAATTATCAGCTGTTGTAATTGTCCAACCATCACTATCGGTTTTGATTGCTTTTTTACCAAAATTTATCATCGGTTCAATTGCAATCACCAAACCCTCCTGCAACTTCATGCCTGTTCCTTTTTTTCCATAATTAGGAACTTCAGGTGATTCGTGAAGATTCTGACCTATTCCGTGTCCAACTAATTCTCTTACTACAGAGAATCCATTTTGTTCGGCATAACTTTGAACTGCATCACCAATATCACCTAAACGCTTTCCAACTATTGCTACATCAATTGCTTTGTAAAGACTTTCTTTTGTAACCTTCAACAGATTTACAATTTCCGGTTTTACTTCTCCAATTGTGAATGTATATGCTGAGTCTCCAAAAAATTTATTTTTTATAACTCCGCAATCAACAGAAACAATATCACCATCTTTTAATTCATACTTTCCAGGAATTCCGTGAACCACTTGTGCATTTACTGAAATGCATAAAGAGTTTGGGAAACCACTGTAATTCAAAAAAGCGGGAATTGCTTTGTTATCATTAATAAACTCGTAAGCTACTTTATCTAATGATAATGTAGTGATTCCGGGTTTAATAACTTTTGCAACTTCGGCTAAAGTTTTTCCAACAAGTAAAGAACTTTCTCTTATTAATTCAATCTCTTCTTTCGTTTTATAATACAAGCCTTTCGACACGTTTCTTTCCCTTCTCCTTATATTAAGCTGTGGTCATACTCATTGAAGAACGACCTTTTATTCTTCCAGTTTTCATTAATCCATCATAATGACGCATCAATAAATAACTTTCTATTTGTTGCAATGTATCCAAAACAACACCAACTAAAATCAATAATGACGTACCACCAAAAAATTGTGCGAATCCGGCATCTACATTTAATAAATAAGCAAATGCAGGTAAAATAGCTACAAATGCTAATAAAATAGAACCAGGTAACGTAATGCGCGACATAACAGCATCAATAAATTCAGCTGTCTTTTTACCCGGAACAACTCCTGGTACAAATCCACCATTGCGTTTCATATCTTCCGCCATTTGATTAGGATTAACAGTGATTGCTGTATAGAAATATGTAAACACAATAATCAATAATGCAAAAACCAAATTATACCAAAACCCATTGTGATCTGACAAAGCACCTAAAACGCCTGTCAACGAATCGGATTGAGTATAAGAAATAACTGTAATTGGAATAAACATAATTGCCTGAGCAAAAATGATTGGCATTACTCCGGCAGCATTCACTTTCAATGGAATATACTGACGCGTTCCACCATATTGTTTACTTCCAACAATTTTTTTAGCGTACTGAACAGGAATTTTTCTTGTTCCTTGAACTAACATAATTGTTCCAACAATGATTAATAATAAAAGAACCATCTCGATTAACAACATGATTAATCCACCGCCTCCACCTTCACCGCCTAAGCGATTAGCAAATTCTTGTAAAAATGATTCAGGTAAACGAGCGATAATACCAATCATAATGATTAATGAAATACCGTTACCAATTCCTTTATCAGTAATTTTTTCACCTAACCACATTACGAACATCGTTCCAGTGATCAAAATCAAAATAGATTGTGCCATCCAGAAAAAACTAGGATCAGCTACAACACCTGCTTTGCTCGTAATTTGAGTTGCAATATAACCTGGTGCTTGCATCAACGTAATACCAACAGTTAAAAAACGAGTAATTTGATTTATTTTTTTACGTCCACTTTCACCAGACATTTGTAATTTTCTGAAATATGGTAAAGCCATTCCTAATAACTGCACAACGATAGATGCAGAGATATAAGGCATGATACCTAATCCGAAAATAGATGCACGTGAAAAAGCTCCACCTGCAAAAATGTTAATCAATCCAATAATACCTTCATTTGAAGTTTTACTCGCATCCGCAAGAACTTGAGTATTCACCCCCGGAAGAACAACATACGAACCCAAACGGTAAATCAAAATAAGACCAAGTGTCATAAGAATACGACCTCTTAGTTCATCGATTTTCCAAATGTTTTTTATTGT
The DNA here is from genome assembly GCA_005772895.1 of Bacteroidota bacterium. Lineage (GTDB taxonomy): Bacteria > Bacteroidota > Bacteroidia > 2-12-FULL-35-15 > 2-12-FULL-35-15 > 2-12-FULL-35-15. The sequence goes on from SXIH01000030.1 coordinate 5,075, forward strand.
ATTTATAAAGTTTTTCATAAAACAGTATTACTGTGTCTAATTAAGCTTTTTCAACAGAAACTGCTGATCCACCTTTTGCTTCAATTGCTGATTTTGCTGATGCTGAAAAAGCATGAACAGAAACATCTACTTTTGATTTTAACTCACCACGACCAAGTACTTTTACTTTGTCATTTTTATGAGCCAACCCTTTTGAAACTAAAAATGCCAAATCAATTGTAGACACTTTGTTATTATCAACTAAACCTTGAATAACATCTAAGTTAATTCCACGATACTCAACACGGTTAATATTTTTGAATCCAAATTTTGGAACGCGTCTTTGCAATGGCATTTGTCCACCTTCAAAACCTCTTTTTGCAGAGTATCCAGAACGTGACTGAGCACCTTTGTGACCTTTTGTTGAAGTTCCGCCTTTTCCAGATCCTTGACCTCTACCAATGCGCTTCTTAGCGTTTTTTACAGAACCTTCTGCTGGTGTTAAATTACTTAAATTCATCTTTTTTTTATTTATTGATTTGTAGATTTAGTGAATTGGAGAATTTAAAATCTCCATCTCTCTATTTCTATATTTCTCTAATTATTTTATAACAGTTAGCAAATGTGCTACTTTGTTCACCATTCCCATTACTTCAGGATTTGCTTCCTTCTCAATAGTCTGGTTCATTTTACGGAAACCTAAAGCCTCTAAAGTACGCTTTTGACGCACAGTCTGACCGATTCCGCTTTTTACCTGTTTAATTTTAATTTTTGCCATTTTTTCTAATTGTTGATTTGGTGATCTGGTGATTTGTTGAATTAATTCTCTAATTCTCTATTTCACTAACTCTCCAATTATTTATTATCCGTTAAATACTTTTTCCATTGAAATACCACGAGTTTGAGCAACTGTAGCAGCATCACGCATTTTCATCAACGCATCCATTGTTGCTTTCACAACGTTGTGAGGATTTGATGAACCTTTTGATTTAGCCAATACATCTGTTACTCCAACGCTTTCTAAAACTGCACGCATCGCACCACCTGCGATAACACCTGTTCCATGAGCTGCTGGTTTTAAGAAAACCAATGAACCACTGAATTTACCATATTGTTCGTGAGGAACTGTTCCTTTTACGATAGCAACTTTGATTAAATTCTTTTTAGCATCATCAATACCTTTAGTGATAGCATCAGTAACCTCTTTTGCTTTTCCTAAACCGTAACCAACGATTCCTTTTTCATTTCCAACTACAACAATAGCTGAAAACGTAAAGTTTCTTCCTCCTTTAGTAACCTTCGTTACACGTTGGATGCTAACAAGTTTATCTTTTAATTCGATATCACTTGATTTTACTCTTTTAATGTTTGCGTTTGACATTCGATTTTTTGATTTTTTGATTTTTAGAATTTTTGATTGAAAAATCCTAAGCCTCTATTTAAATTCTTTTATTTTATATTCTAAAAATTTACAATTCTAAAATTCTAAAATTTCAACCCGCCTTCACGAGCACCTTCTGCTAATGATTTAACTCGTCCATGATACAAATAACCATTTCTATCAAAACGTACGGATGAAATACCAGCTTTGATTGCTTTTTCAGCAATTGCTTTTCCAACCAATTTAGCCTGATCGATTTTGTTTCCTTTTGCATCAGCAATTCCTTTATCTGCTGAAGATGCAGCAATTAAAGTTTTTTCTGAAATATCATCAATTAATTGAACGTATATTCCTTTGTTGCTTCTGAATACAGATAAACGTGGACTTTGTGCGTCACCGTTAACAACCTTACGAATACGTTGTTTAATTCTGTTTCTTCTGAAATCTTTTGTATTAGCCATTTTATTTACCTTATTTCTTTCGGTTTGAGCCGAAAATTAAATTCTTAATTATTTACCTGCTGATTTACCTGCTTTTCTTCTCAAGATTTCATCAGTAAACTTGATACCTTTTCCTTTATATGGTTCAGGCTTACGTAACGAACGAATTTTAGCAGCAACAGCACCTAGCAATTGTTTGTTAGCCGATTCCAAAATAATTTTCGGATTCGCTCCCTTTTCAGTTGCAGTTGAAACTTTTATTTCTGCAGGCAATTCAAAAGCAACGTTGTGAGAAAACCCTAAAGTTAATTCCAACAATTGTCCTTTGTTTGCAGCACGATAACCAACACCCACTAATTCTTGTTCTGTTTTATAACCTTCACTTACACCTTTTACCATAGAAGCTAAAAGTGCACGGTACAAACCATGCATTGCTCTGTGACGTTTTTGGTCAGTAGCTCTAGTTACAGTTAAAACACCATCAGTATTTACAACTGTAATTGCAGTATCCATAGCTTGTGTTAAAGTTCCTTTTGGACCTTTAACAGTTGCAACGTTTTTATCTGAAACATTGAACTCAACTCCTTTCGGAAGTGTGATTGGTAATTTACCTATTCTTGACATTTTTCTTTCCTCCTAAATATTAATAAACGTAGCACAATACTTCGCCACCTACTTTTTGTGTTTTCGCTTCTTTATCGGTCATAACACCTTTAGAAGTTGAAATAATTGCTATTCCTAATCCATTCAATACACGTGGTAAATTTGAAGAACCAGTATATTTACGTAAACCCGGAGAACTCACTCTTTCAAGATTTTTGATAGCCGACTGTTTGTTAACAGGATGGTACTTCAATGCAATTTTGATATTGCCTTGTGAAGTTGAATCTTCAAATTTGTAACTAAGAATGTAGCCTTTTTCGAAAAGGATCTTTGTGATCTCTTTTTTCAGGTTAGAAGAAGGAATCTCAACGATTCTGTGGTTTGCTTTGATAGCATTTCTCACTCTTGTGAGGTAATCTGCAATTGTATCTGTCATTTTATTTGGTTTTATATGTTATCCCGCACGCAGGATAATTATACATTAATACTCTTTTTTGTGATCGAGTTGAATTACCAACTTGATTTTGTCAATCCTGGAATCAAACCATCCAAAACCATTTCACGGAATTGATTACGTGAAATACCGAATTGACGCATATATCCTCTCGGACGACCGGTTAATTTACAACGGTTACGCTGACGAGTTGGAGATGAAGCTCTAGGTAATTTTTGTAACCCAACTGAATCACCTGCAGCTTTTAAAGCAGCTCTTCTTTCAGCGTATAGATCAGCAAGTCTCTTACGTTTAACTTCTCTTGCTTTCATTGATTCTTTTGCCATCGACTTATATTATTTTTTTTGATTTTTAAATGGTAATCCAAATTCACTTAACAATGCTAATGCTTCTCCGTCAGAAGTAGCAGTAGTTACAAAGGTAATATCCATACCCATGATTTTGCTTACTTTATCGATATCGATTTCCGGAAAAATGATTTGCTCGGTAACACCTAAAGTGTAGTTTCCGCTTCCATCAAATCCTTTATCATTGATACCTCTGAAATCACGGATACGAGGCAAAGCAACAGAAATTAATCTGTCTAAAAACTCATACATTGTATCTCCGCGAAGTGTTACTCTTACTCCAATTGGAACTCCTTTACGAAGTTTGAAATTAGAAATATCTTTTTTAGAAATAGTTGAAACAGCTTTTTGTCCGCTGATTGTAGACATTTCTTTGATAGCACCTTCAATCAATTTTTTGTCAGAAACTGCGTCTCCAACACCTTGATTAAGGCATATCTTTTGAAGTTTTGGCACTTGCATTGAACTGCTGTAACCATACTTTTTCTGTAAAGCAGGAATTACATCTGCTTTGTATTTGTCTTTTAAACGTGGTGAATAAGCCATTATTTAATTACCTCCCCTGTCTTTTTTGAGTAACGTACTAATTTGTTCGATTTTTCATCTAATTTGCGACCAACGCGAGTCACTTTTCCTGTTCCTGGCTCAATTAACATTAAGTTGGAAACATGAATCGTAGATTCTTTTTTAATAATTCCTCCTTGAGGATTTTTTGCATCCGGTTTAGTATGCTTAGATACTAAATTAACTCCTTCAACAAGTGCACGGTTTTTAATCTTATCGATTGATAAAACTTTTCCCTCTTGCCCTTTTGAATCGCCTGCAAGGACTTTTACTAAGTCGTCTTTTTTGATATGTAATTTAACTTTCATTGTTTTTTATTTTTAATCCCGTTTGCTGAAGCATACGGTGATAATCATTATCTATAATACTTCTGGTGCTAAAGAAATAATTTTCATAAAATTTTTATCTCTTAATTCACGAGCAACTGGTCCGAAAATACGTGTTCCTCTTAATTCGTCTGTTGCGTTTAACAATACAACTGCATTGTCATCAAAACGAATATAAGATCCGTCAGAACGGCTAATTTCTTTTTTTGTTCTAACAACTACCGCTTTAGAAACTGCACCTTTTTTAATATTTCCTGAAGGCAAAGCGTGCTTTACAGTCACAACTACTTTATCTCCGATAGAAGCATATCTTTTTTTCGTTCCGCCAAGTACACGGATAACAAGCACTTCTTTTGCACCGCTGTTATCTGCTACTAATAATCTTGATTCCTGTTGTACCATTTTTTTATTTATCTAATTTGGGTTGATAAACTATTTCAGTCAGCGCACCCCAAAGGTTTTTGTTTAACTATTTCGCTCTTTCAATTACTTCTACTAATCTCCAGCATTTGTTTTTGCTGATAGGACGAGTTTCAATAATTTTTACTGTATCTCCAATGTTACAAGTGTTTGCATCATCATGAGCAACAAACTTTGTAGTTTTGTTTACGAACTTACCATACTTCGGGTGTTTTACTTTACGTTCAACCGACACAACAATGGATTTTTCCATTTTGTTACTGGTAACCATACCAATTTTTTCTTTTCTTAAATTTCTTTCCATTGTTTGAAATTATTTTTTAGCCTCAGCAATTTGTCTTGAGCGAAGTTCTGTTTGTAATCTAGCTACTGTTTTTCTGTTAGCAGTGATGCTAGCAGGATTTTCAATAGGAGATACTGAATGATTCAACTTTAATTTAGACAAAGAAATTTTTTGCTCTTTGATTCTGTCAGCTAAATCAGCAGTTGAAAGTTGTTTGATATCTTCTTGTTTCATTTTGATTGATGTTCTTTTATTTATTTTAGTTCGCTTCAGCAGCGTAATCTCTTCTAACAATAAACTTTGTTGTTACAGGCAATTTTTGAGCTGCTAAACGCAATGCTTCTTTTGCAACTTCCATCGGAACGCCTTCTGCTTCAAAAAGAATACGACCTGGTTTTACAACAGCAACCCAATATTCAGGAGCACCTTTACCTTTACCCATACGAACCTCTGCAGGTTTAGATGTAATAGGTTTATCAGGGAAAACGCAAATCCAAATCTGACCTTCACGTTTCATAAAACGGGTTACTGCAACCCTTGCAGCTTCTAATTGACGAGCTGTAACCCAGCATCCTTCAGTTGCCTTTAATCCAAATGAACCGAATGAAAGTTGATCACCACGCTTAGCGTTGCCTTTCATTTTCATTTTGTGCATCTTTCTGTATTTGGTTCTTTTCGGCTGTAACATTGTATTTCTTTATTATAACAATTAATTTCTTTTTTATCTTTTCAAAAAACTATTTATTTTCTTTCTCTTCTATCGTTTCCACCTTTTCTTGGTCCACCAGGTCCGCGTTTATCAAATTTTGGATTTCCACCTTTTGGTCCGCCTTTTCCATCTTTTGAACCTGCAGCTGCATTTCCAACATTTGGAGAAAGATCACGTTTTCCATAAACTTCACCTTTGCAAATCCAAACTTTTACACCAATACGACCATAAGTTGTGTGAGCTTCACCCAAAGCATAATCAATATCAGCACGTAAAGTATGCAATGGAGTACGACCTTCCTTGTATCCTTCAACACGTGCCATCTCAGCTCCGGCTAAACGACCAGAACATTTTACTTTGATTCCTTCAGCACCCATTCTCATTGTAGAAGCAACTGCCATTTTCACAGCTCTACGGAAAGAGATACGTCCTTCAATTTGACGAGCAATACTATCAGCAACTAAACGAGCATCTAATTCCGGACGTTTAATTTCGAAAATATTGATTTGAATATCTTTTTTTGTAATCTTTTTTAATTCTTCTTTAATTTTATCAACCTCAGCTCCTCCTTTACCGATAATAATTCCAGGGCGAGATGTGTTAATAGTAACAGTAATAATTTTAACTGTTCTTTCAATCACAATTTTTGAAATGCTAGCTTTCGCTAAACGAGCTTTCAAATATTCTCTGATTTTGAAATCTTCAACTAATTTGTCAGAAAAATTTTTTCCACCATACCAGTTTGAATCCCATCCTTTAATGATGCCTAAACGTAAGCCTATCGGATTTGCTTTTTGTCCCATTGAAAATTTTATTATTTAGTTTCTTCTTGTTTCTTGTTTGATACTTTTTTCTCTTCTACCTTTTTGCTGTCAACAACAATCGTAACGTGGTTTGAACGCTTTCTGATTCTGTTAGCACGCCCTTGTGGAGCTGTTCTTAAACGCTTCATCTGAAGTGCGCTGTCAACAAAAATTTCTTTTACAACTAAGTTGCTGTCTTCAGAACGTTGTCCTGTTTTTGCTTCATAGTTTGAAATTGCTGAAGTCAACAATTTTTCTAATCTTCCGGAAGCCTCTTTTGGATTGAATTTTAAAATATTCAAAGCCATAAATACTTCTTTACCTCTGATTAGGTCGGCTAACAATCTCATTTTACGTGGAGATGTAGGGCAATTTTTCAATACAGCAAAATATCTGCTTTTGTTTGCCTCTTTGCGTGCATCTGCCGCCTTTTGTTTTCTAACTCCCATTTTACTTTATATTATAAATCTCTTAATAACTATTTTGCTACTTTATCTTTGTTCCCAGAGTGACCTCTGAATGTACGTGTTGGAGCAAATTCTCCAAACTTATGACCAACCATGTTTTCAGTTACATAAACAGGAATAAATTTATTCCCATTGTGAACTGCTACAGTCAATCCAACGAAATCAGGAGAAATCATTGATCTGCGTGACCAAGTTTTAATTACTGTTTTTTTACCTGAAGCTTGAAGATCTAATAATTTCTTTTCAAGCTTATAGTCGATAAAAGGACCTTTTTTTAATGAACGTGACATCTATTTTGTTTTTAAGTTGTGAATGCAGACGGTACCGTCTGCACCATTAAACTGTTTATATTATTTTTTTCTTCTTTCTATAATGTATTTGTTAGAAGCCTTTTTTGGATAACGTGTTTTGTATCCTTTAGCAGGCGTTCCTGTACGTGAACGAGGGTGACCTCCTGAAGCTCTACCTTCACCTCCACCCATTGGGTGATCCACAGGGTTCATTGCAACCGGACGAGTTCTCGGTCTGCGACCTTGCCAACGTGTACGGCCAGCTTTACCGCTGATTTCCAAATTGTGGTCAGCGTTAGAAACAGTTCCGATAGTAGCCATACAAGTAATTAAAATCATACGTGTTTCACCTGAAGGCATTTTTACAATTGCATATTTTCCATCTCTTGCGCTCAACTGAGCAGCTGAACCAGCACTACGAGCCATAATTGCTCCTTGCCCCGGACGTAATTCGATATTGTGGATTGCAGTTCCTAATGGAATATCTGCTAAGTACAAAGCATTTCCTACTTCCGGAGAAGCATCTTTTCCAGAATTAATTTTTTGTCCTACTTGTAAACCATTTGGAGCAATAATGTAACGCTTTTCTCCGTCAGCATAAACAACTAAAGCAATACGAGCAGTACGATTTGGATCGTACTCAATTGTTTTAACTGTAGCAGGAATTCCTTGTTTATCTCTTTTGAAATCGATAATACGATATTGCTGTTTGTGACCACCGCCAATGTAGCGCATCGTCATCTTTCCAGTATTATCACGTCCTCCCGATTTTTTTACTGGCTCCAACAAACTCTTTTCAGGTTTGCCGTGTGTAATATCATCGTTATCGCTAACTAACTTAAATCGTTGCCCTGGGGTTAGGGGTCTAAATTTCTTTAAAGCCATCTCAGTTTTTTTTATTATCACTCCGACTGCTCGGAGTATAGTTTATTAAAATTTTCCTAATCCTAAATCTTAATTCAGGATTTCTTTATTAAATGCTTGAATAAAAATCAATTGATTCGCCTGCTTTAAGCGTAACAACTGCTTTTTTATGTTGGTTAACTCTACCAATAGCAATACCTTTTGTAGTGTTACGGGTTTTTACTTTACCAACATAATTTTGAGTGTTTACTGACTCAACAGTAACACCATATAATTTCTCAACAGCTGATTTTATTTCCACTTTGTTTGCAGCTTTTGCCACAACAAAACCATAGCGATTAAATTTCTCGCCTTGTGCTGTCATTTTTTCGGTTATAACCGGTTTTACTATCACGTTCATCTTATTAATTGCTTAATAAATTTTCAATTTCCTTCACTGAGCTCTCAACAAGCAACAGATTATTTGCGTTCAAAATATCGTAAGTGTTTAAATCCGAAGCCGTTACGACTTTTGCATTGGTCAAATTTCGGGACGACAAATATATGTTTTTATTTGATTCGCCCAACACCAATAGCGTTTTTTTATCGGAAAGCTTCAAATTATTAATTAAATCAGCATATTTCTGAGTTTTAGGAGAATCGAAATTGAAATCTTCTAAAATAGTAATACTGCTATCTTGAGCTTTGTAAGTCAATGCTGACATACGAGCCAAGCGCTTTAATTTTTTATTCAATTTGAAAGCATAATCCTTAGGGCGAGGACCAAATGCTCTACCTCCACCAATACGGGTTGGAGATTTGTCGTTACCAGCACGGGCTCCACCAGTACCTTTTTGGTTCTTTAATTTTTTACTAGAACCACGGATCTCTCCTCTTTCTTTTGATTTGTGTGTACCTTGACGCTTATTAGCTAAATGTTGTTTAACATCTAAATAAATAGCATGGTCGTTCGGCTCGATGCCAAAGATTGCATCGTTTAAGCTCACCTTCTTAGAAGTAGCTTTACCGCTTATATTTAAAATTGATACTTCCATTTTATTTCTCGATTGTAACGTATGAACCTTTTGCTCCTGCAACAGAACCTTTTACAATTAAAAGATTTTTATCTGCAATGATTTTTACTACTTCTAAATTTTGGATTTTAACACGGTCTCCACCAGTTCTTCCACCCATTCTCATTCCTTTGAATACACGTGAAGGCCAAGAAGATGCCCCTAATGAACCCGGTGCACGTTGACGATCGTGTTGACCGTGAGTTGATCCACCTACACCACTAAAGCTGTGACGTTTTACAACACCTTGAAAACCTTTTCCTTTTGAAGTTCCTGCTACATCAATAAAATCGCCTTCAGCGAAAAGATCAACTGTAACAACTTCTCCAAGATTTTTCTCAGTTTCGAAGTATTTAAATTCAACCAATTTACGTTTAGGAGTGGTAGCGGCTTTAGCAAAATGACCTTTCATTGCAGAAGAAGTATGTTTTTCTTTCTTCTCATCAAATGCCAATTGTACTGAAGCGTATCCGTCTTTCTCCAAGGTTTTTACTTGCGTAACAACGCAAGGACCAGCTTCAATAACTGTGCATGGTATATATTTACCATTGGCACTGAAGATACTGGTCATTCCAATTTTTTTACCTATTATTCCAGACATTGTTTAATTAATTAATTAATTATTGATTTATTGATTTGGAGATCTGGAGAATTTTTGATTTGTCTTAAATTATAAATCTCTAATTCCCCACTTCTCTATTTCTCTATTTTATTAAGATGCTTTAATTTCAACTTCTACTCCACTTGGTAATTCTAATTTCATAAGTGCATCAACTGTTTTAGACGTTGAATTGTAGATGTCTAACAATCTTTTGTATGAGCACAATTGAAATTGTTCACGTGCTTTTTTGTTTACGTGCGGTGAACGCAAAACTGTATAAATCTTTTTCTGAGTAGGCAATGGAATTGGTCCGCTTACTACTGCTCCTGTCATTTTCACAGTTTTAACAATTTTCTCTGCTGACTTGTCAACTAAGTTGAAGTCATAAGATTTTAATTTGATTCTGATTTTTTGGCTCATAGTTTTGTTTTATAAAGAACGATGTTATATTAATTATACTTTTTCTGCTTTTCCTTTTGCTTTAGCGATTACCTCATCTGAAGTGCTACGCGGAGCTTCTGCATAATGAGAAAATTCCATTGTTGAAGTTGCACGACCAGAAGTGATAGTACGCAATGTTGTTACATATCCAAACATTTCTGACAAAGGCACTTTTGCTTTGATAACCTGAGAACCTGCTCTGGTATCCATTCCTTCAATCATTCCTCTGCGTTTGTTCAAATCTCCTACAACATCACCCATGTTTTGTTCAGGAGTTAAAACTTCCACTTTCATAATTGGCTCTAACAACACAGGCTTAGCTTTTGGCAATGCCTCACGGAATGCAGCACGTGCACAAATCTCAAAAGACAATGCATCTGAATCCACGTTGTGGTATGAACCATCTATCAATCTTACTTTTAATGTATCTACAGGATATCCAGCCAATACACCATTTGCCATTGCTGATTTAAATCCTTTTTCAACTGCAGGAATAAATTCGCGAGGAATATTACCACCTGAAATTTCGTTGATGAATTGTAAACCACCGGCTTTTTTAGTTGTTGCATCAAAATCTGCATCAACCGGAGAGATAACAACTTGTATATCGGCAAACTTACCACGACCACCGGATTGTTTTTTATAAACTTCGCGGTGTTGTACTTCTGCGTTTATAGTTTCTTTGTAAGATACTTGAGGAGGACCTTGGTTACACTCTACTTTAAATTCACGTTTCAAACGATCCATGATAATTTCTAAGTGAAGTTCACCCATTCCGCTGATGATTGTTTGACCACTATCTTCATCCGTTTTAACACGGAAAGTTGGATCTTCTTCAGCTAATTTATTTAATGAAACACCTAATTTATCTAAGTCGGCCTGAGTTTTTGGCTCGATAGCAACTCCGATAACAGGCTCAGGGAAATTCATTGATTCAAGAACGATAGGATTTTTTTCATCACAAAGTGTATCACCTGTTTTGATATCCTTAAATCCTACTGCTGCACCAATATCACCTGCTTCAATAAAATCAATGGCGTTTTGTTTGTTTGCATGCATTTGGAAGATACGTGAAATACGTTCTTTATTTCCGCTACGAGTATTTAATACGTATGAACCTGCATCTAAACGACCAGCATAAGCACGGAAGAAACACAAACGACCAACAAAAGGGTCAGTTGCAATTTTAAATGCTAATGCAGTAAATGGTTCTTTAACATCTGGCTTACGAGAAAGTTCTTCACCAGTATCAGGATGTGTTCCTTTTGTACTTTCTTTATCTAATGGTGATGGCATTAATTCCATTACCAAATCCAACATTGTTTGAACACCTTTATTTTTAAATGCTGATCCGCAAACCATTGGTACTACTTTATTAGCAACACATGCTTGACGAAGTGCATCAAGAATTTCGCGTTCTGTAAGAGATTCAGGATCTTCGAAGAATTTCTCCATCAATCTATCATCGAATTCAGCAATTGCTTCTAATAATTTACCTCTCCACTCTTTCGCCTCATCCATCATTTCTGCGGGAATTGGAACTTCTTTAAAGGTCATTCCTTGATCTTCTTCATTCCATACGATTCCACGGAAGTTAATTAAATCAACTACTCCCATAAACGTTTCCTCAGCACCGATAGGCAATTGTAATGGTAATGGATTTCCACCCAATACTTCTTTCACTTGTCCAACAACCTTTAAAAAATCTGCACCAGAACGGTCCATTTTATTAACGAAACCAATACGAGTTACGTTATAGTTGTTAGCTAATCTCCAGTTTGTTTCTGATTGCGGCTCAACACCATCAACAGCAGAAAACAAAAACACTAAACCATCAAGGATACGTAATGAACGATTCACCTCAACTGTAAAATCAACGTGGCCCGGAGTATCTATAATGTTTACTTTATACTGTTGATTTCTGTATTTCCAAAAACAAGTTGTAGCAGCAGAAGTGATTGTAATACCACGCTCTTGCTCTTGAACCATCCAATCCATTGTTGCTGCACCATCATGCACTTCACCAATTTTGTGATTCACTCCTGTATAATATAGAATACGCTCGGTGCAAGTTGTTTTACCTGCATCGATGTGAGCTGCAATCCCAATGTTTCTTGTATATCTTAAATCTGCCATTTTATTTTATTCTAAACGCTTAATTATCTAAATCTTCATTGTATTAGAAACGGAAATGTGAGAACGCTTTGTTAGCTTCTGCCATTTTGTGAACATCTTCTTTCTTTTTGAAAGCTGCTCCTTCTTCTTTTGCTGCTGCAACAATTTCTCCGGCTAATTTCTGAGCCATTGATTTTTCGTTACGTTTACGAGCATAAAGAATCATCCATTTAATTCCCATAGAAAGTTTTCTTTCAGGGCGAATTTCAGATGGAATCTGAAAAGTTGCACCACCAACTCTACGGCTACGAACTTCAACTGCCGGAGTAATGTTACTTAATGCTTTTTTGAAAGTTTCTAATCCATCAACATCAGGATTTCTTTTCTGAACGATTTCGATAGCATCATAAAACACATCATAAGATGTACTTTTTTTACCATCATACATTAAATTGTTAACGAAACGTGTTACCAAAATATCATTGAATTTTGGATCAGGTAAAAGAATTCTCTTTTTTGCTTTGGTCTTTCTCATTATTTGTTTTTTTAGAGCTTAAATTTGTTGCTTCAGGTTTTTCCTTACTCAAATCCTCACTCGGTTCTCAATTTATTTTTTAGCAGCTGGTTTAGCACCTGCTTTTGGTTTTTTAGTTCCGTATTTCGAACGTCTTTGGTTACGACCATCAACTCCTGAAGTATCTAAAGCACCACGAACGATGTGGTAACGAACACCTGGTAAATCTTTTACTCTTCCACCACGAATCAACACAATCGAGTGTTCTTGCAGGTTATGACCTTCTCCCGGAATGTAAGCATTCACCTCTTTTTTGTTGGTTAAACGCACACGAGCTACTTTTCTCATAGCTGAATTCGGTTTCTTAGGAGTTGTCGTGTAAACACGAGTACAAACTCCACGTTTTTGAGGACAAGAATCAAGAGCTGCAGACTTACTTTTGTTAACTGCTTTTAATCTCCCTTTACGCACTAATTGTGATATTGTAGGCATTTTTCTGTTGTTAAATTTTTATCGTTTTTTAGTGTAAATAAAATACACCCCCGCTTTTTTGGGGAGGGCAAAGGTAATAAATATTTATTATAAACAATAGCCCGTTCAAAAAAAAACGTGATTTATGCGAAAAAATTAATATTTCGGGGGTAAAATAGTCTGAATCGCTCAATAATTAAGGAATTTAGGCTTTAAAAAATTATCAACACCTCAACCTAAAGGCATAATAACTCATTCTGATTTTGAAAAAAGAAAGGGATTGAAAAATGGAAAATAAAAAAAAGGAATCCCATGTTCAGGATCCCTTTTTCATTAATTAAAATGCCTCGTCCTGAAATAAGTTGACACAAAAGTTGACTTATATGATAAACACAAGTAAATCACGAATTCAAAAGAGGACTCAAAAAGATTACAGTTTGGCTTTTAAACTTCAATTAGTTGATGAAGTAGAAAAAGGCCA
>SXIH01000031.1 GCA_005772895.1 Bacteroidota bacterium
AATGGCCTTTTTCTACTTCATCAACTAATTGAAGTTTAAAAGCCAAACTGTAATCTTTTTGAGTCCTCTTTTGAATTCGTGATTTACTTGTGTTTATCATATAAGTCAACTTTTGTGTCAACTTATTTCAGGACGAGGCATATTGTAGAATAAAAAAGGGGATGATAAACCGCATCCCCTTTCATTTATATTATTTTGCTGCCGAAAAGCGTTTAGCAACTTCTGCCCAGTTTACTACATTCCAAAATTCAGCTATATATTCCGGACGATTATTTTTATATTTTAAATAATAGGCATGCTCCCAAACATCCATTCCTAAAATAGGAGTTCCTTTCACCTCAGCTATATCCATTAATGGATTGTCTTGATTAGGAGTAGAAGAAACGGCCAATTTCCCGTCTTTTACTATTAACCAAGCCCAACCGGAACCAAATCTAGTTGCTCCAGCAGTAGCAAACTGTGTTTTAAAATCAGCAAAAGAGCCAAAAGCGCTGTTAATTGCTGCTGCCAAATCTCCTGTAGGCTCACCACCTGCATTAGGCGCCATCACTGTCCAAAAAAGCGAGTGGTTGAAATGCCCGCCACCATTATTTCTAACAGGCATAGGGTATTTAGAAATGTTTTTACAAATTTCTTCAATGCTTAATTTTTCGGTCTCCGACCCGGCAATAGCTGCGTTCAGGTTGGTTACATATGCTTGATGATGTTTTGAATGGTGTATTTCCATTGTTTGAGCATCTATATGGGGCTCTAATGCATTATAAGCATAAGGTAATTTAGGTAATTCGAAAGACATATTATTAGTTTTTAGGGTTAATTTTTTGATTATTGAGTCGTAAAGATATGTCTTTTTATACTCTTTTTGATTAAAAAGATGCTAAGAATCCTTGTTTTTAGGGTTCTTAACAATGTTTTGTTTAAATAATTGCGTTTTAGATAGCCATAACATTTTGCTGATATTGATTTTTAGCTACCTTTGCGCCCAGATACTAGTATTAATCAAAAAACAAAACAAACCAAAATGAAAAAATTATTTTCTTTATTGTTCGTAGCTGGTGCATTAAGCATCATGTCTTGTGGACCGTCTGCAGAAGAAGCTGCTAAAATGGAAGCTGAAGCAAAAGCAAAAATGGACTCTTTGTTCAATGCTGCTAGCACTGCTGTGACTACCGATGTAGCTCCTGACACTGCTGCAACTGCTCCTGATACTGCAGCTGCTGCTCACTAATTAATTATTACATAAAAAAGCCTCTCAAGCAAAATGTTTGAGAGGCTTTTTTATTACGTAGATTGTCTATTTCATTAATTCAATGGCTTTTTTCAAAACATTGTCCTGTGTTTGGATAACCTGATAATATCCTTCCCCGTTAAAAATATTTCTTGCTATCAATGCTTTTAATTGAGTTTTGATAATTGCTTCCGACTTTTCAATTTCCTTTTGGTTTCTTTTTATTTTATTTTTTTCTGCATAAACAATCAACTCATTTAATATTTCCGGAGTAATTGAAAATGATTTATTAAAATTCTCAACCGTTTTATATTCTTTTAATTTGTTTCGTTGTTTATCAGAGTACTGAAAAGCAAAATCATTCAACACGCCCGAAAAAACAATTTCAGTTACATATAGAGAACGGCCTGTAGTATCCAATCCTACAAAAACATCTGGAACAATTCCTCCTCCTCCATAAACTATTTTTCCTGCAGGAGTTGTAAATTTAATCGAATCGTTCACTTTTATACTGTCGGCACTTTCCAATTCTCCGTTTGCATAACGGTTATTCTCTTCTTCGTAATAAGCTTCTACTCCATCTTCATAAGGTTTTTGAATACATCTTCCTGTTGGAGTGTAATAACGGGCAATTGTTAATCGTATGGCTGAGCTATCTGAAAATTCGCTTTGTTCCTGTACCAAGCCTTTTCCAAACGAGCGTCTTCCGATAATTGTTGCTCTGTCGTTATCTTGCAATGCTCCTGCTAAAATTTCACTTGCTGATGCAGATCCATCATCAATCAAAACAATTAATTTTCCGTTTTCAAATTCACCTTTTTGTGTTGCTTTATAATCTTTTCTTGGTCTGGCTTTTCCTATTGTATAAACAATTTCTTTTCCTGAACTTAAAAATTCATCTGCTATATCAACTGCTGTATTTAAGAATCCACCACCATTCCCTCGCAAATCAACAATCAATTGTTGCATTCCCAATGTTTGTAATTTTTCAAATGCCTGCATATACTCATCATATGTTGTTGCTCCAAACCGGCTGATTTTAATATATCCTGTTTTTGGATTTAACATATAAGAAACATCTATACTATAAATCGGAATTGTGCCGCGTGTAATAGAAAAATCAAGCAATCCACGTTTCCCTCTTCGCATCATACTAACTTTTACTTTTGTTCCTCCTTTGCCTTTCAGATTTTCCATCACTTGTTTATTTGTGATTTTTATTCCGGCAACTACTTTCCCATCCACCTTAATAATTTTATCTCCCGCTTGCACACCAACTGCTTCTGAAGGTCCGCCAGCAATGGCTGAAATAACCCTTATCGTATCATCCACAATATTAAATTCAACACCAATTCCTTCAAAATTTCCTTGTAATGGTTCGTTGCTGGCAATTAATTCTTCGGCAGTAATATAGCTGGAGTGTGGGTCGAGATTGGCTAACAAAGAAATGATTGTTTTGTCTACAAGCTCTTTTGTTTGAATGGTGTCAACATACTCATCCTGTACATATCTTAAAATCTGATCTATTTTGCTGTACTGATTATCACTATCAAGTGAAATAGAGCCATTTGAATTTTTAAGATTGAATTTACTACCAATAAAGATTCCCAGAATAAGAACCAAAGCAAAAACAATTGGAAGATATATGTAGAATTTAGGGCGATTCATTTCAGTCGACAATTAAAACAATAGACAGTAGACAAGTTTTGTTTTTAGTAAAATATCATCATTCTCTTTTCTCATTTTGCAATTTTTATGGAAACAACAATTTGTATATTTATTTTTTTGTTTATTGTCGACTTCTTCTTTTCTTGTCTACTTTTTATATCGCACCACTTCCACCCCGAATTTTTGAAGAAAATCAACCCCTTCATCGTTTTTTAGTCCTTTGAAATCGGCATACGAATTTAAATAATATACTTTTTTAATTCCCATGGTGTAAATTACCCGGGCACATGAAATACAAGGTGAAAGCGTCACATACAAAGTTGACCCTTCTATAGAAACTTTATTTTTTGAAGCGTACAGAATTGCATTTTGTTCTGCATGCAAGGCTAAAGAACAACTTCCTTTGCTATCCCGCGGGCAACCTTCTTTTGCAAAATCTATATCACAATTGTGGGTTCCCGCTGGTGGACCATTATATCCTAAAGAAACTATTCTAGTATCTTTTGTAAGTACTGCCCCAACTTGCGCTTTCACGCAATGCGACCGTTTGGCAAGATTTTCTGCCAAATCCATATAAATTTCATCAAAACTTGGTTTGCTCATAATCTTTTTTCAGGAAGCTAAGGTAAATAAAAATTACCCTTAAGCCCGCTTTTTAACCTTTATTAATAGTCCTTTAATTTTCTATATTTACCTAAAACTATATTATTATGAAAGAAAAAGTAACTTACCATAAAGCATTTGGAATTTCTTTAATTATCGGAGCTCTTTTTATTTTAAGTGTTTCACTTCTCATAGGAATTTCATTGAATACATTAACCGGAGGAATTTTACTTATTGTAGGAATTTTATATCTCAATAATCCCGCTCTTGAATATGATAAAGATGAATTGCATATCAAAAATCTATATGGAAGTAGTGTCAGAAAATATTCTTTCCATACAGATAAAATAGAAATGAAAGATGGTGCAATTTATTCGAATGATAGTAAAGTAAGAATTGCCGCTACATTTTTAAATAAAACAGAATTGAATCAATTACATGAATTTATTTCGAACAAAGATTTTCTGAATTCATAGTTGTCATCCTTAATCTCTTAATCAGATGTAAGATTTATATTGCTTTTGCAAACAATCATTTTTAAAGCCGGAATACCAATAAAATTTCTATATTATATTTCATTAAAAGCAGAACCTTTTAATCTGGATAGAGTATAATATGTTACGTTTTTAAACCTTTCAGGTATGGATTGTATAATTGTTGATGATGATGAAATGTCGCAAAAGGCAATGAAACACTTAGTCTCTCAGGTTCCGTTCTTGAATCTAGTGGGCACGTACTCTAATCCAAGTGAAGCAATAGATGCATTAAACAAAGGCAAAATAGATTTGATGCTATTGGATGTAGAAATGCCTGTGATGAATGGGATTGAATTTATGAGGAGTCTTAAAAAGCCTCCAATGACAATTCTGGCAACTTCCAAAAAGGAGTATGCACTTGAAGCATTTGAATGCAATGTTGTTGATTATTTGGTCAAGCCCATTGCAGTTAATCGTTTTTTTAGTGCGATTGAAAAATCCAAACATTTACATAAAGATTTTTCTGAAAATATTCCTCTCTCAAACCATGAATTTCTTTTTGCAAAAGTAAATGGTGTTCTGACAAAAATTTGTATGAAAGATATTTTGTGGATAGAAGCACTTGGAGATTATATTGTAGTAAACACTTTAGAAAAAAAATACACAATCCACTCTACTTTAAAATCAATTGAAAATAAACTTTCGAGCGATAAATATATAAGAGTACATCGTTCCTATATTGTGTCACTCGAAAATATTAACTCCATTGATGATAATACAATAGTAATTAACAAACAGCTTATTCCCGTTGGCTTTGTTTATAAAGAAAATTTGACTAAACGATTAAATTTGTTGTAGTAAAGAATCAGAATTTCCACTCCATTTTTGCCTTGTTCAACTCCCATTGTAACAAGTTTAACGAATTTTAATAAAAAAATAGCATTGTAATCGTAACGTTTATTAATATAATTAATAAAGGAAGAATTATGGCTGCAAAAGAAAATTTTCAGGCAATAAATATATTGCTGGTGGAGGACAATCCGGGGGATATCAGATTAACTAAAGAAGTTCTAAAGGAGGGCAAAATACGTAACAACCTAAGCGTTGTTATGGACGGAGAAGAAGCCTTGTTTTATTTAAACAAACAAGGGAAACACAAAACAGCAGTTACACCTGATATAATTTTGCTGGATCTTAATTTGCCCAAAAAAGATGGCAGAGAAGTGCTATCAGAAATTAAATCCGATCCGGAATTGATGACTATTCCGGTAATTGTTCTTACTACTTCTGAAGCGGAGCAAGATATCATAAACATGTATGCACATCATGCCAATTGTTATATTACAAAACCTGTAGATTTTAATCAGTTTATTAATGTTGTCCGGTCCATTGAAAATTTTTGGCTTAACATCGTAAAACTTCCGAGTCCTAAACGAAAATAAAATATTTATTAAATAAACTTTTCTTTAATTAAAAAAGATGGAACCTCCCAAAAACGTAAAAGTGTACGACCTAAAAACGTCTACAATGTGGTTTGATGAAGATGGAATTGTTTGTTCTGTTTCCAAAAAAATACCTACTCAAACACTCGAAGATTCAAAAAAAGGGGTAGAAGATTTTAAAAAAATAATCGGGAACAAAAAAGTTTGTCTGTTGGCAGATGTGACAAATTCTACAGAAACTACCCGGGAGGTAAGAGATTATGCAGCAGTTGAATTACCAAAGCTGGTAAAAGCTGTTGCGATGATTTCAAAATCGGCTTTGGGAAGAATGCTTGCTAATATGTTCTTTAGCATAAAAGAACAACCTTATCCTGTCAAAATGTTTTCGGAAGAAGCAGACGCAAAAAGATGGCTCAAAAAATTTCTTTAAATAACTAAATAAAGAAATGAACTATGACAGCATATAAAGATGATGATAGAATTGATCGGATACTTAATCAAATTCTAAAATTTGCCGACTCCAATTATTCGGTACGGGGAACTGTTTCGGAAAAAGGGGACGAGATTGATGCAATTATAGCCGGGTTAAATATTCTTCAGGAAGAGTGGAATGCTAAAAAAGCAGAGATAAAGGAAAATGAAAAAAGACTGAATTCGATATTAGAAATTTTATTACGATTTACTGTTTTAGATTTTACTGAAAAGGCTTCTATCAGCGACAAAGGGGATGAAATAGATGCAACAGCTGCGGGGATAAATACTTTAGTAGATGAACTAACGTATCAGATAAAAATTGCTAAAGAAAATGAAGAAAAATTTCGTTTGCTAGTTACTAATATAAAAGATTATGCCATTTTTATGGTTGACCCAAACGGAAAAATTGCCAGTTGGAACAAAGGAGCAGAACATATAAACGGGTATGCTGCCGAAGAAATTATCGGAAAGCATATTTCTGTTTTTTATTCAAGTCCTGAAGAGGCGAAAAAAGATGCAGAACAGAGCTTATTATCAGCAAGAGAAAATGGGCGTTTCGAAAACGAAGGATGGCGGAAAAAGAAAGATGGCACTTTGTTTTGGGCAGAGATTTCTATTACAGCACTTTATGATACAGAAGGAAATTTAAAAGGATATTCAAAAATCACACACGATATCACCGATCGAAAAAAAGCTGAAATAGAATTAAAACAGAAATCTGCAGAGTTGGCTCATTCCAACCAAGAGCTTGAACAATTTGCTTATGTAGCATCACACGATTTACAAGAACCACTCAGAATGGTTACAAGCTATGTTCAATTATTATCGAATAGATATAAAGATAAATTGGATGATGATGCAAATGATTTTATTGCTTATGCAGTGGATGGAAGCAACAGGATGAGGATATTAATTAATAGTTTGCTTGAATATTCACGGGTAAACAGAGTAAAACCCTTTGAAAAAATCAATCTAAAAAAATTACTGCAAGATGTTTTGTTGGATTTGAAAGATCAAATTTTGGAAAATAAAGCCACCATTAAAATAAATTCACTTTCCGATATATATGGTGATCCTGTTCTGATAAGCAGATTGTTTCAAAATTTGATTACCAATGCTATTAAATTTAAAAGCAAAAGAAAGCCTTTAATTACCATTTCTTGCGAAAAACGACAACACGAATACTTATTTTCTGTAAAAGACAATGGAATTGGGATACAAAAGGAATATCAAGAAAAAGTGTTTATCATTTTTCAGAGATTACATAGCAAAGATAAATATCCGGGAACAGGTATTGGCTTAGCTATCTGCAAAAAAATTATTGAACGTCACGAAGGAAAAATTTGGTTTGAATCTGAAATAGGGAAAGGAAGTACATTTTATTTTACCATAAAAAAAAGATAACTCGATTTTAATTTTGTATTTTATAAAAATAACATGAAACTTTTCAAATGGTTTAAGAATATATCCATATCCAAAAAATTATATTTTGTTGTAGGAATAATGGCTTTATTGATTGCCGTTGAACTTTTCACTTTGTTTTTTTCTTTACGCACACTTTCATCAGTACGGGCATTTGTTGCAGGTGAAGGCTTATGGTCAAAGGCGCAGAAGAATGCATTTTACAATTTACAAAAATACGCACGAACCTATAACAACGATGATTACTTAGAATTTCAAAACTCCATGAAAGTTCCTCTGGGCGACCATAAAACACTCGTGGAATTACTAAAAAAAACTCCTGATTTAGATGCTGCAAGACTGGGATTTTTAGAAGGGAGAAACCATCCGCAAGACATTGATGGCATGATCCAACTCTTCCGGAGATTTCATAATATCTATTATATTAATAAAGCGATAACAATATGGATTGACGCAGATACAACTATTACAAAAGTAATTCCTATAAGTAAAAAGCTATATTCTGAAATAAACTCTAAAGCACCTTCAGAAGACGAAGTAGAAAAAATTCTTGAGGAACTGGATCCACTAAACGAAAAATTATCTGTTTTAGAAGATAATTTTTCATATACGCTGGGGGAAGGGGCTCGCTGGTTGGAAAACTTAATTTTAACGATCTTATTTGTAATAGCACTTACGGTAGAGTTTACTGGACTATTCCTTACAATCTCTGTTAGTATAGGGATAACAAAAGGTCTGAATGAAATAATTGTGATTTCAGAAAAAGTAGCGAAAGCTAATTTCAATGCAAAAGCAAAAATTTATTCTGCTGATGAAATTGGGCAACTGGCAGCTTCATTCAATAAAATGATAGAAGACCTTCAAAAAAACATAAATAGGCGAACTCAGGTTGAACATGATCTAAAACAAAAAACGCGGGAACTTACACGTTCAAATGCAGAATTGGAACAATTTGCTTATGTGGCATCACACGACTTACAAGAGCCCCTAAGAATGATTACTAGCTATATGCAATTACTTGAAGAACGCTATAAGGATAAGCTGGATTCAGATTCAACAGAATTCATTGCATTCGCTATAGATGGAGCTAGCAGGATGAGAACGCTTATAAATAGTCTTTTGGAATATTCGCGCGTAAACAAAGTATATCCATTTCAACCTATAGATACTAGAAATTTATTATCTGAAATATTACAAAACTTAAACGACACTATAAAAAATAATCAAGCAGAAATTAAAATTGAGGCACTTCCTGATATTTATGGCGATCCCGTTCTAATCGGTCAGCTATTTCAAAATTTAATTCTCAATGCTGTTAAATTTAAGGGGGAAAGAAATCCGGAGATAATTATTTCGGGAAAAAAAGTGAACAAAGAATACCTGTTTTCAGTAAAAGATAATGGGATTGGTATTCCAGAAGAATATTCGGAAAAAGTATTTGAAATTTTGCACCGTCTGCACCCCGCAGATAAATATCCCGGAACTGGCATTGGTTTGGCAATCTGCAAAAAAATAGTTGAAAAGCATGGAGGTGAAATTTGGTTTGAATCAAAAGTAAATGTTGGAAGCACTTTTTATTTTACAATACACAACCAAGAGAAAAATATTGATTAAATAAAAAATTGTCGTATGGAAGAAAAAATCAACATATTGTTAGTAGAAGACAATCCGGGAGACGCCAGACTGTTGGATGTATACTTGAGAAGTTCATTCAATAACACATTTAACTTATATACTACCGCCCTTCTGTCAAAAGGGTTGGAGCTTCTTGAACAGCATCTTTTTAACATCATAATTCTGGATCTTTCACTTCCAGATAGTTCAGGCTTGGATACATTTAAAAGAATGCATGCGCACTCACCACAAATACCAATT
Organism: Bacteroidota bacterium; assembly: GCA_005772895.1. Lineage (GTDB taxonomy): Bacteria > Bacteroidota > Bacteroidia > 2-12-FULL-35-15 > 2-12-FULL-35-15 > 2-12-FULL-35-15. The sequence continues at coordinate 9,189 of SXIH01000031.1, forward strand.
ATTGTACTTACAGGGTATGAGGACGAGACTACCGGATTAAATGCAATGAAATTGGGAGCTCAGGATTTTTTGATAAAAGGGAAAGTGAATGGAAAAGAATTAAGCCGATCTATAAATTATAGTATTGAGCGTTATAAACTTTTAAAAAAACTTTCTGAGAATGCAAAAAAATTGGAGGAAAGATCAGCCGACCTTCTGAAAGAAAGATTAAAATTAGCAGACGCTCAAAAGCTTGCACATATTGGCAGCTGGGAATGGGATCTTATAGAAGATAGGATTAATTGGTCGGATGAACTTTTTCATATTCATGAAATGGATCCCCAAACAACTATTATTACAAGTAAAAAAATTGAAGAGCTTATTCATTTGGCCGACAAACAACACGCAAAGAAAATAATTCGGGAATCAATAAAAATGAATAAACCTTTTAGTTTTTATTATCGAATTGTACTTCCAAGCAAAACTATAAAAACACTCCATGCAAGAGGGGAAACTATTGTAAATGACGAAGGACAAGTAGAAAAATGATTGGAACAAATCAGGATGTAACGGAGCGGATTCATGAACAAGAATTGGAAAAATTAGCACTTGCAGCTACTCAATCATATAACTCAGTTATTATAGCAGACAAAAATGGAAAGATTGAGTGGGTGAATGAAGGATTTACAAAACTAACCGGTTACGAGTTAAATGAAGTGTTGAATACACATGGTGAACTATTGAGAAAAGGCTCTCCAACAGGGCTTTCAGAAAAAGAAAGTTTTCACGAGTCGGTTATGAAGGAAAAGTTTCCAATTACCTATGAAAGTAAAAATTTTACAAAAGACGGAAAAGAATATTGGGTAATTACTACACTCACTCCTGTAATAGGAAAAAGTGGAGATGTGGAGCGAATTATTGCAATTGATTCAGATATAACTTTAAGAAAGCAAATGGAACAAGAATTAGTTAGTGCAAATAAAATTGCTGAGCACTCTTTAATGAAAGGCAACAAAGCTCTTAACGAATTGATAAAAGCCAAAAAGTAGCTGGAAGCACTAATGAAAGTAAAAGAACAATTTTTGGCAAACATGAGTCACGAAATTCGTACCCCCATGAATGCCATCGTTGGCTTTACAAATCTTTTGTTAAAAACTGAAATCGGGTTGGAACAAAAACAATATGTTGACGCAATTAAAACTTCAGGAGAAAACTTATTAGTTATTATTAACGACATTCTTGATTTTTCCAAAATACAATCAGGAAAGTTTTCTTTTGAAAAAATTGAACTGAGTCTATCACAACTCATTTCAACTCTCACCGATTTAATGCTTCCAAAATCTGTAGAAAAAAACATTACGTTATCTACTAAAATAGACAAACAAATACCAGATAAACTTATTGGCGACCCGACAAGATTGAGTCAAATCCTTTTAAACCTTGTTGGAAATGCGATTAAATTTACAGAAAAAGGAGAAGTAAAAATTGAAGCCAAACTTATCAAAGAAACAGAAACCTCAGTTGAATTACAATTTTCTGTTATAGATACAGGAATAGGAATTTCAAAAGATAAACTCTCTACTATTTTTCAAGGCTTTACTCAGGCAAGCAACGAAACCACTAGAAAATATGGCGGAACAGGGCTTGGCCTTACAATCGTAAAACAATTAATTGAACTGCAAGGAGGGGATATTTCTGTAAAAAGCGAACTTGCAAAAGGATCGGTATTTGATTTTAATCTTCGGTTCGATAAATCAAGCAAATCGTTAATTGAAAATAAAAATGGCTATTCAAAAGAAAATGAAACGATTTCTATGAAAGGGTTGAATATTTTATTGGTAGAAGACAACTTGCTAAATCAAGTACTTGCTAAAAAGGTTCTTTCCGACTGGCACTGGAATGTAGATATTGCAGAAAACGGCCTAATTGCCATAGAAAAAGTAAAACAAAACGATTTTGATGTTATACTGATGGACATACAGCTACCCGAAATGGATGGTTATGAAGCTACGCGAAACATCCGAAAAATGGGAAACACAGCAAAAAGTAATGTCCCGATTATTGCGATGACGGCTCATGCTATGTCGGGTGAAGCTGAAAAATGTATTAATGCCGGAATGAATGAATATATTTCAAAACCATTTGATACAACTGTTTTACACAACAAGATAATTTCTGTTTTAAACAAAAATAGCGTTTCATAATTCTCTACTAAATGAGCCCTCAAAACAATAAACATATTAATCTTTCCTATCTGAAGCAGCTCTCAAACGGGAGCAATGAATTTATTGTTCAAATGATTTCTATTTTTATGGTCCAAACACCTGAAGCCACAAACCTCATGGATAAACATCTGAAAAGCAATGAATGGAAATTATTAAAAGGTGTAATTCACAAAATGAAACCATCCTTTTCATTTATGGGGATAAAAGAGCTTGAAACAATAGCCATTTCTGCCGAAAAATACTGTGAAACAGAGACCGATTTGGATAAATTGCCTGGATTAATTCAGAGAATTAAAGAAGTTTGTTCAGAGGCTATTAATGAGCTAGAAGAAGAAAAAAAACAATTTATTTAAGCACTTGTTTTTCAATCCTAATTTCCACTAATTCACCCCCTCTTTTACCCTGTTTAACGAAAACCAGCTGTTTTTGATTATGCTTTACGTAACATAAAGCAAAATCAAATCTCTCATGGAACCGCAGGAAAATATATATTCTTCAGAAACTCCGCAAAAAAGAATGTTCCCCGGTAACATTCTGTCGCGGATGAAAAAAACATTCAGAAATCCGAAAACGACAGATTTATTTTCAAAAGAATCAGCAAAAAAAATCAGAGTGTTTCTTGTAGATGACGACCCATTGTTTTTGAAAGCTTTAGAATTGTCAATTTCCAGCAATTTAGGTTCGGCTACGATAAACACTTTTCAAACAGGTGAGGCATGCCTTCAAAACATGAAACTAAAACCTTCTGTAGTTATCCTCGATTACTATTTAAACTCAGAAATTCCCTACGCATGGGATGGAATGAACATTCTGAAACAGATTAAAAAAATCAATCCAAAAACAAAAGTGATAATGCTGTCGTCACAAGACAGTTTAAATGTTGCGATTGATTGTATGGAAAAAGGGGCTTACGATTATGTTTCAAAAAGCAGAGCATCACTAGTAAGAATAAATAACATACTTAAAAATATAGTTGGCAACATTGAAGTAAATTCTGCTTTTTATGAAACATGTCAATTTATTGTGTTGATTGTCATTTTAGTTTTAATTGCAAGTTTTATAGCAAGTTATTAAACTTTAATATTTCAAGTAGTAAGAAATTTAAAACAAAGCAGTATGAAAATCCTAGTTGTAGATGATGATAAATTGATGCTAGAAGCTATTTCACATAACTTAAAAAAAGATGGGTATGAGGTCGTAATAGCAGAGGATGGGTATGAGGCATTAAGCATAATTGATAAAGTTAAAATTGATTTGATTATCTCCGATGTAATGATGCCAAACATTTCCGGCTTAGGATTGTTGAGCTTACTGAAACAATTTTATTTCAATAATATTCCTGTGATTATTATTTCATCGCTTGATAAAGCAGATATGGTTTTACATTCAATTGGTTTGGGAGCAGTTGATTTTATACGTAAACCAATAAATTTTAAAAACTTATTGCGCTTGGTTAAAAAGCATAAAAAATAAAAACTGCTTTTTTGTTCATCTAAAAAAAACATCATGAAAACAGAAAATACATTGTCAGTTTGTGTTGTAGATGATGATGATTTATTTCTAAAATCACTAAAACACCACCTTCAGGATAAATGGCGTGATAGAATTAAAATCAGAATTTTTCATTCCGGGGAAGAGTTTTTAAAATATATTCCAAATCATAAAACCGATATTGTTATTCTTGATTATGTTTTAAACAGCCTGTATCCTTTTGCGATGGACGGTCGCTCTGTTCTTCAAAAAATCAAACAAACATCTCCTGAAATAAAAGTAATTATGCTATCGGGACAGGATAAAATTGAGGTTGCGCTGGACAGCATAAAAAATGGAGCTTTCGATTATGTCACAAAAAATGATCTGACATTTTTAAAAGTACAAAATAGCATAAAGAGCGCCATTGAAACTATTACAACAGTAAAACGAGTTCAAGCATTCAGACGCTACCTTATTGCTACTATTCTTTTTGTCGTTGCAGTCTCACTTGTAATGATACTTTATAAAGTGTTTTTCACATCATAAAACCGAAAGAAATATATGATATACAAAAAAAACAAATTAATTTTTATTGTTGAAGACAATGAAATGTATTCAATCATGCTGGACTATACACTATCAAATGATAGTATTGTTAAGTTTATGTGTTTTAAAACCGGAGAAGAATGTCTTGAAAACTTACATTTTAACCCAATGATGGTGATTCTTGATTTTTGGCTTCCCGGCATGAACGGACTGGAGGTTTTTAAAAAGATCAGACAACAAAACCAAAATGTTCCGGTAGTAATACTAACGCAGGATCATGATTTAGAAATTGCAACGCTACTTTTAAATGCTGGGGTGACCGATTATTTTAACAAAAGTGAAAATTCGGTTTCCGAAATAAAACAATTAATAAACAAGGAATTAGGTAAAATAATTGAAAAAGAAGAAGCGCAAAACCGGAGAATGAGAACCCTTGTTTTCATTTTTTGCTTGGTCGCTGTTGCCATTGTAATAATCTATACTAAACGATTTTGGTAAAACTTAAAAAATTAAAAACATGAACAAGCCAGCAATTACTCGGATACTAATCCCAATGGATTTTTCCGAAACAGGACATTTAGCTTTGGAACATGGTGTTTTTATGGCTAGTTTATTCAAAGCAGAACTTTATTTGCTTCATGTAATGGAGCTGTTTGAATATCCTTATACTTTATATGATCCGCTATTAGTTTCCCCTAATTATGAAGACGAATTTCAAAAGAACATTAATAAAAGTATGGAAGAAGAAGCTCAGAAAATAAGAACACAACACGGGCTAAATGTTATTTCAATTGTTACCAGAGGACGTGTTGTTACAGAAATTGTTGAAACAGCAAAAAATAGAGAGGTCGACTTGATAGTAATGGGAACACATGGGGCAAAGGGGTTCGAAGAATTTTTTATCGGCAGCAATGCACACCGAACAGTAACCGTTTCCCCTTGTCCTGTTATTACAATTCAAACCAAAACTCAAAAAAAGGGATTTACAAACATTATTGCCCCCTTCGACAATACTTTACATTCTCGTCAAAAAGTAGATTATCTCATTTTATTAGCAAAGCATTATGGTGCTTTTGTACATATTTTAGGGTTGATGACAGAAGATGACGATGAAAATAAATTCATGCTAAAAATAGAAAGTGTGGAAGATGCACTAAAACATGCAAAAATTAAATACGAGCAAAAAATTGTACGAGGAACCAACCTTGCAATTGAATCGATGAATTATTCTAATCAAGTTAAAGGAGATTTGATTATAACAATGACCGATCATGAATCACGTTTGAATGGAATATTTTTAGGATCTTTTGCTAAACAAATCATCAACCATTCAAAAATTCCGGTTATGAGCATCCGTCCGATTGAAGGGCATTATGAATCCATGCCGGTAGGTAGTAATCCATATAATTAGAGTTATAAAGTCAATTAGCCTATTAAAACAAAGCCCTCAGAAACGAAGGGCTTTGTTTTAATGCTTAGTATTGATTGTTCGTCAAGAGAGGTTTAAAAACATGGCATTGCTATTTTTTTACGATAACCAAATACTTTGATGCACTCCAAAATTTTTCAGGACTGGTGACTGCTAAACTGGTAATAACTGGGTCTTTTGTCTTGTCTTCGATAAGGGTATAAGAATCAGTAGGATGATTAGTAATGATTTTCACATTATTACCGTCAATAGGAATAGTAGTTGTTTGAGTGTAATCAATTGCAGTGAACTTACTATTATCAAAATTTTCACTGAGTGTTACGGTTTTCCCCACTCCTAAAACACCTCCTTTTTGTTGAATTATTTTTTCGTTCTTAAGTTCTCTTTTCCTCCCTACTCTGTAATATGCAGAATGTAAATCAGCTGTTTGAGCATTTATAATTTTTGACTTAATATAATTATGCATGGTAAGTGAGTCAACCAAAGTATTCAGAGTAGTTATTTTTGAATCAAGTAGAGCCAATTGCTGATTTAAGGAGATTAACTCCATGTCTTTTTTAGAAAGTTCCTCCGTTAAACTAGCAATGGTTTTTTCAAGCAAAGCGTTTTTATTTTTTGACCCCTTTAATTTTTTTGTAAGCGCATCAATTTCATTGCGGTTTTTTGTCATTAATTCATTAATCGCTGTAATCTCCGCATTAATTCGTTCTTTCTTATCTTTATTTAATTCACCTTTAGGTCCGGCATAAGAAGAAATGATTTTTTGTTTTTCAGAAACAGCATCTAAATTCGATTCAATTTCATTAAATGAATTCACGAAATCGTTAAGAGAAGCATCCCGTTCATTTATGATTGCCGTTAGAGAATCGATTTTGGGATTTGATTTTTCGCTTTCATTTGGCTTACAGGCAGCTAACGATAATATCGCAATCACTGCAAAAATTATTTTTTTCATAAGGTTAATTTTTTATTGGTTTAATTAATTGTTTAAAAATGAAGTGCAAATCCAAATGTGGACACACCGGTTGATAAGTCTAAAAACATACCCGCTCTTTTATTAAAATGATATTCACTTCCTATGTGCGCATCCAGATAAACCGGGCTGGAGTTTTGGTAGACATATTTATCTCCGTAATAACCGCTTTCCCAAATGACATTACGAATCATAAATCCGACAGAACCTGCTGCATAGAAATCCCATTTTGGACCTGCGCGAAACAACTCATCAAAATAGTATGTTCCTTTTGCGCCTACAGGAATAATTGTTGCCTTGTAAGAGTATAAACGATAAGAAGGGTCATCAATCGGCTTATTTGGATTGCCCCAGTAATAATGATTGTGGTATGTGTATAATCCTGTAAAAGGAGCGAGAGTGAAATTTTTTGCAATATCAAACTCATAATTCAACATACCAACCGGAAGCGAATGTCCAACATATCCGTAATAACCAACGCCTGCGCTAAGATTCAATGTATTCCCGAATTTTTCCTTTTCAGTTGCTACTGATTCTTGAGCAGTTATGCCAGTTTCTAATCTGATTAGAAGAACCAACAAAATAAATACGATCTTTTTCATGGCTTTAGTTTTTTGTTAAATGATTATTAATTGCACTCTGTCAATAAAATCTATAACCGATTGTTGCCTGATACCAAACATTTTTATAACGTGGAGATGTTGATGTTCCGTCACCATTATTATTCTGTACATCCCAGTTTAATCTTGTACCTAATGAAAAGTGATTAAAATTGATATCCAATCCTCCTGCAAAACCAAAAACGTTTTTTCTGATATTGTCATTTTCTAATTCTTGTTCTTGGGCATATGTGCTTGATGAGTTCGTATAAACATCTCTTTTATTAAAAAGATAAGAATATTGTGGCCCGCCAACTATTGTAATATAAGGACTAGGTTTAAGAGCAATTAGTAAAGGAACGTCTATATGGTTTGTAATTCTCGTGAAGTGATAGCTTCTTCCTAACATAGTTCCGCTTCCCTGAAATCCTTTTTGTGATAGTAATGCACCGGGCTGAACACCAATATATTTTCCAATCGGAATATCAAACACTCCTCCAACAGCATATCCGAATTTTGGATCTGCCTCATATTCATTTCCTTCTTCGTCATAAACATTGGAATAATTTATTCCTGTTTTAAACACTAATTGAAATTTTTCCCGGCTATCAATTAAACTTTCCTGTGCTTTGATTGTGTTTTTTATTGATAGAATAATAGCGACAATCATTAATAACTTTTTCATGGCTGTATTTTTTAACTATTCAACATTATTCCTTAATAAATCTCTTATTGATTGGCTTAACTCTTTTACATCATGATTGAATTCACGTTTAAATGCTTCCCATTTTTCATCTCTTTCATTTTTGTAATTTCTGATTTTGGTTCTCATTACATCATTTCTTTTTTCTAAATCAGCAATTGTCTTTTCATACTGAGTTTTTGCTTCACTTTTAATTTTTTTACTCTCTTCTTTTAAGTCTGCTATAAGAGATTCATTTTCTTTGATTTGTTTTTCAGCTTCAACTCTGAACTCCTCATACTCGGCATTAAAATCTTCTTTTGCTTTTTTTAATTCGTGTTCAGCTGCTTCCAATTTCGCTTTTGCTGAATCTACTTTTTCTGCTTTGGGATCACAACCTGTGAAAACCATTCCTGCTGCAAACGCTGTAAGAGTCAGGAATAAGACTGATTTTTTCATAGCGTTTATTTTTTAAGTTTAACTACAATCTTAAAAAGATGCCGTTAAACAAACCGCTGTAAAACGGCATCTTTCACAAACTTCAGTGAAGAGTAAAATCCTCGAGCATTGAAGCGAGCATCTCATCTACCTCTTCCGTGGATTTACCTAATTTTGTCTGCAATTTTTCGTACATCTCGTCTTCTCTGCCTTCCTCAAGTACTAAATCGTCTTCCGTTAAGTTTGTGTACTTTTTTTTGAGCTCTTTTTTAAGTATGCTCCAGTTTTCTTTCAATTCTAATGTGTTTAACATGGCTTTAAGATTTAAGAGTTAATAATCTGTTGATTTACATTACAAATGTACCACGCGAAAAAACTTATAGTTGTGATATTCGTTAAAAGAGGATTTTTAATAGCCTAAAGGGGGAAAGAAAAAGTTAATACATGATTTTTATTTCCTTTCATATATTGCATAAAAAATCTGTAATTCAATAAATGAATTACAGATTTCAAATACGCAAACAAAAATTTGTCTATAGGGGTTTTAATTCTTCTATTGCTTTCAGGCAAATATTTTTTACTTTTGAAAATAGTTCTATTATTCTATGGATATCTCCATTTTCAAGACATAATTTCTCAATTTCAGAAAGATCATCTCCAATAATAGCGTCTAAACCGACAAAGGGAATGGTTGATTTCATTTTATGTGCTGAGGCTTTTATTAATGTATAGTTCTTATCGTTAATTCCACTCTCGAGTAATCGGATTTCTTCAGGATTTTCAGTCAAAAAAATTTCAATCATTTCTTCTACAAAAGTATTGTTCCCTTTTGATAGCCCATTCAAATAATCAAGATTGGTGACATTTTTGTGAAGGTTCATTCTTTTTTAAGTTATTAAGTAAAACTTAGTTAAATGTTTTTTATAACAATAGTTCGTAAATCATTTTCTTTTATAGGTTTTGAAATATAATCCGTCATTCCCAGTTTTATACATTTATCCCTTTCTCCAGGCAATGCATCTGCTGTCATTGCTATAATAGGTGTTTTTAATTTTAATTGTTCACGGATATATTTTGTTGTATCATATCCATTCATCTCGGGCATCTGAATGTCCATTAAGATAAGATCATATGCGTTATTGTCTTTTATTTTTTCGATAGCTATTTTGCCATTGCTACAAACATCAAAACCAACTCCCCAATCATTTAAAATATAGCCTGCAAGTTTTTGATTCATTATATTGTCTTCAACCACTAATATTTTTATATCACTATTAAAAACAAAAGAAGATTCATTTTCTTTTTCCCTTTCCAATTCTGTTTTGCCTACTTTAGCTATTTTATATGGAATAATAAATTTGAATTCAGAACCTAAATCCTTTTTACTACTTACCGAAATTTTTCCCGATTGCAATTCAACTAACTTTTTTACGATTGATAAACCAAGTCCTGTTCCTCCATAAATACGTGAAGTGTCAGCTTTTGCCTGGGTAAAACGTTCAAATATTTCGAAAATTTTCTCCTCAGAAATTCCTATTCCTGTATCTTTTACTATAAATTGAATAGTTGTATTCTCTTCACTCACTTGTATAACATCTACAATAATGTCAATATTCCCTTCGTCTGTAAATTTTATGGCATTCCCAATCAGATTAACCAAAATTTGTGTTAACCGTGTTGGATCACCGATTATTGATAAAGGAACAGATTTTGAAATCTGAAGCTTAAGCTCTATGTTTTTTTCTTTTGCTTGTTGATAAAAGAGCGTGAAAACAGAGTTTAACAATTCATGTAAATTAAACTGAATTTCTTCTATTCTAACCATTCCTGCTTCAATTTTTGAAAAATCAAGAATGTCGTTTACAATTGCCAATAAATTTTCACCTGAGCTCTGAACTGCTGAAACATATTCTTTTTGTACTTCATCTAACGATGTTTTGCTTAACCGTTCATTAAATCCAATAATTGCATTCATCGGAGTGCGAATTTCAT
>SXIH01000032.1 GCA_005772895.1 Bacteroidota bacterium
TATGCCCGATTGTGTTTTGGGCGAAAACTGTAACATCGGTCAGAATTGTGTTATTTCTCCGGGAGTAATCCTTGGCAAAAATGTAAAAGTTCAGAACAACGTTTCAATCTATACAGGAGTAACCTGCGATGATGATGTTTTTTTAGGACCTTCAATGGTTTTTACAAATGTGCGTAACCCGCGCAGCGCAGTAAACAGGCGAGGACAATATGCACATACACATGTTGGTAAAGGTGCTTCAGTTGGGGCAAATGCAACTATTGTTTGTGGAAATGATGTTGGCAAATTTGCGTTTATAGGTGCCGGAACAGTGGTAATTAAAGATGTTCCTGATTATGCACTGGTGGTTGGTAATCCTGCCCGTCAGGTGGGCTGGATGAGTGAATATGGACATCGTCTTAACTTTGATGAAAGCGGAACAGCAGTTTGTGAGGAAAGTAAAGAGCAATACAAGTTAGAAAACGGAAAAGTTTTTAAAACAAAATGAGTAAAGACGAAAGGAAAATAAAATTTGCTGTAATAGGGCAAGGGCATATAGGTAAGCGCCATGCAGAAATGGTGCGTAGAAATCCCGAAACAGAACTGATTGCAGTTTGCGATGTTCAGCTAAAAGATAAACTTGGGCTTAATGATTTAACTGAAAAGTTTTACAACACCCCAGAAGAATTATTTGCATCTCATCCCGAAGTTGAAGTGGTGAGTATTTGCACTCCCAATGGTTGGCATGCAAGTCAATCGTTACTTGCTTTAGAAGCCAATAAGCATGTTGTCGTTGAAAAACCAATGGCGCTCCACCGTCAGGATTGCGAGCAGCTTATTTTTAAAGCCTTGCAAATGCACAAACAGGTATTTTGTGTTATGCAAAATCGATATTCGCCACCTAGTGTTTGGATGAAAGAAATAGTGGACAGCAAAATTATAGGTGATGTCTATATGGTTCAACTAAACTGCTATTGGAATCGTGATGAACGTTACTACAAAAAAGGTGGATGGAAAGGAACTCAGGATTTAGATGGCGGAACATTATTCACGCAATTCTCGCACTGGATTGATTTACTGTATTGGCTCTTCGGTGACATCACTGATATTCAGGCAAAGTTTGCCGACTTCAATCATAAAGATCTGACTGAATTTGAAGACAGTGGTTTTGTAAATTTTAAGTTCATTAACGGTGGAATGGGAAGTATCAATTTCTCAACTTCTGTTTGGGATAAAAATCTGGAAAGCAGCATTACTGTTATTGGAAGCAAAGGAAGTGTGAAAGTAGGAGGACAATACATGGATAAGGTTGAGCATTGTCACATAAAGGATTATACCTTTCCTGAATTAGCAGAAACTGCTCCTGCCAATGATTACGGGGCTTACAAAGGTTCAGCAAACAATCACCATTTTCTTATTCAGAATGTGGTGGATACACTAAAAGGAAGAAATACCATTACCACTAACGCCCTTGAGGGCCTTAAAGTGGTTGATATAATTGAACGCATTTACTCTTTAAAGAAATAGAATTTATGTATGAAAAAATAATCAAAAAAGATGCAAAGGTTGCTCTTATTGGACTTGGTTATGTAGGATTGCCCATTGCCCTTGAATTTGCTAAATCAGTTCCTGTAATTGGATTTGATATTAATGATGCGCGTTTGGAAATGATGCGTAATAAAATTGACCCGAGTGAAGAATTACCCTCTACTGCTTTTGATGGTTGCGATATTACGTTCACTTCTTCTATTGATGTTTTAAGAACCGCCAACTTCTTTATTGTAGCTGTACCAACACCAATTGATGAACATAATTTGCCGGATTTAATTCCTGTTTTGTCGGCATCAAAGTCGGTTGGGAAAGCATTGAAGAAAGGTGATTATGTAGTTTATGAATCTACTGTATATCCCGGTTGCACTGAAGAAGATTGTATTCCTGTTTTGGAGGAAATGTCGGGTTTGAAATTTGTAACTGACTTTAAAGTTGGGTATTCTCCAGAACGGATTAATCCGGGTGATAAAGAACATACAATTACTAAAATCACTAAAGTTGTTTCAGGTTGTGATGCCGAATCATTGGACAATATTGCAAAGGTTTATGAGATTGTTGTAAAGGCAGGTACTCATCGTGCTCCTTCTATTAAAGTAGCTGAAGCAGCAAAAATTATTGAGAATACACAACGTGATGTCAATATTGCTTTGATGAATGAATTATCTATCATTTTTAGCCGTATTGGAATTAACACATATGATGTTTTGGAAGCTGCAGGTACAAAATGGAATTTCTTGAAATTCTCTCCAGGTTTAGTTGGCGGACATTGCATAGGCGTTGACCCTTATTATTTAACTTATAAAGCAGAAGAACTTGGATATCACGCGAGAGTGATTAACTCTGGTCGTTACGTTAACGATTCAATGGGATTTTATGTAGCAAAACAAACAGTAAAGAAAATAATTGCTGCAAAAAAGAACCTGACCGAATCCCGTGTTTTAGTTATGGGCGCAACTTTTAAAGAAAATGTGACGGATGTCCGTAATTCAAAAGTATCAGATGTAATTAAAGAATTTAAATCTTTTGGAGTTCAAGTGGACGTAATCGACCCACATGCCGATTCATCTGAATTAAAACATGAATATGGTTTTGAATTAGTAAAAACTATTGGAAAAGGCTACGATGCAGTTGTTGTAGCCGTTAATCATAAAGAATATCTTGCCTTTGATGAAGCCTATTACAAATCCATTTTATCTGATGGAGGAATTTTAGTAGATGTGAAAGGAATACTCAGAGGAAAAATTAAAAATTTAAACTACTGGAGCCTTTAGGTTACGAATAACTAATCAAAACGAACATGCCTGCGGTAGGCAGGTTTACGAATCTGTGTTTGCTAAAAAATGAAATCATCTACACTTATACTAATTTCATCCATTTTTCTTCTTTCTTTCAAAGGAAGTTCAGGCAAAAAAATAATTGGACATTGGACAAGTGAAGTTGATTTGTACGATATGAAAGTAAACGATACGTTAATTTTTACTAAAACAAAGTATACCGACAAACTATATCAATGGGCCGGAGCGTTAGCAGGAATAGAATTAGCTCCCGACAAAAGTTTTTCTGAATATCATAACGTATTATGTAGTTCTGAAAGTAGTCCGGTTAGATTTAGTGATGAAAGATGGACTTTACACAATGATATAATTACAATTACAGGAAATGAAAGAGAAGCAGATTGGAGAATAATGAACATTACAAATAAAAAAATGACTGTAGTTGTTTTAAAAATAAATTCAAAATGAAAAAAATACTTATAACGGGAGGAGCCGGATTTATTGGCTCACACGTAGTTCGTTTATTTGTAAATAAATATCCAAATTATCAAATTATTAATTTGGATAAGCTGACTTATGCGGGTAATTTGAATAATTTGAGAGACATTGAAAATAAATCCAATTATACTTTTGTAAAAGGCGACATTACTGATGCGTTATTTATTACTGAACTTTTTTCGCTTCACAAATTTGATGGGATTATTCATTTAGCAGCTGAAAGTCATGTAGACAGAAGTATTTCCAACCCCCTTGAATTTGTAATGACCAATGTAATTGGAACAGTGAATTTATTAAATGCTGCTAAAACCAATTGGAAAGATAATTATTCATCACATCGTTTCTATCACGTTTCTACAGATGAAGTATACGGAACATTGGGAGAAACAGGAATGTTTACTGAAACAACTGCTTATGATCCACACAGTCCGTATTCAGCATCAAAAGCCAGCTCCGACCATTTTGTAAGAGCTTATCACGACACTTATGGTTTAGATGCAGTTATTTCGAACTGTTCAAACAATTATGGAAGTCACCATTTTCCTGAAAAATTAATTCCACTGTCTATTCATAATATTAAAAACAATAAATCCATTCCAATTTATGGAAAAGGTGAAAATGTACGAGACTGGCTTTGGGTAGAAGATCACGCCAGAGCAATAGATTTAATATATCACACTGCAAAAACGGGTACGACATATAATATTGGTGGTCATAACGAATGGACGAACATTGATTTAATTCATTTGTTATGTAAAATTATGGACAAGAAATTAAATCGTTCTACTGGTGAATCTGCTAAATTAATCACCTTTGTGAAAGACAGAGCAGGACATGATTTGCGTTATGCTATTGATTCAACTAAACTTAAAAAAGAACTGGGCTGGGTTCCATCTTTGCAATTTGAAGAAGGCTTAGAAAAAACCGTAGATTGGTATTTAGCAAACGAAGAATGGCTGAACAATGTAACATCAGGCGATTATAAAAAATATTACGAACAACAATACACCAAAAGATAGTTTTGAGTTTCTAGTTTCAAGTCGTGAAACCCTGAGCCCTAAACAGTAAACAAATTATGTATACTACTCCATTTCATACTATCGATTTATCAAACAAAACCTTTTTAGTAACGGGTGGCGCTGGTTTTATTGGTTCGAATATTGTTGAGTATCTGTTAAAATACAATGCAAAAAAAGTAGTTGTTCTAGATAATCTTGCAACAGGATTTGAAGATAATTTAAAACCTTACTTACCCTTATCAAATTTCCAATTTATTAAAGGTGACATCTGTAACATTGATGATTGCAATAAAGCATGTGTTGGTGTTGATTACGTTTTTCATCAAGCGGCCTTAGGTTCTGTTCCTCGCTCAATTAAAAATCCAATCGCTACACATAATGTAAATGCTACTGGCTTTATAAATATATTAATAGCTGCACGTGATGCTAATGTAAAAAGAGTTGTATACGCTAGTTCCTCATCCGTATATGGCGACAGTAAAATTTTACCAAAAGTAGAAAATCAGATTGGCAAACAACTTTCCCCATATGCCGTTTCAAAAATGACCAATGAATTGTATGGAGAAATTTTTGCGAAAACTTACAATATGGAAATTATTGGATTGCGTTATTTTAACATTTTTGGCCCGCGACAAAATCCAAAAGGAGAATATGCTGCAGCAATACCCTTGTTTATTAACTCATTATTAAACAATACAGCTCCGGCAATTAATGGTGACGGTGAACAAACACGCGATTTTACTTTTGTTGAAAATGCTGTGCAAGCAAACATTAAAGCTATGTTTGAGCAAAACGTAAAAACAGATGGCACAATCTTTAACATTGCTGTTGGCGAACGGGTTTCATTAAATCGGTTAATAGAAATATTGAAGAAATTAATTGGAAGCAATATCCAACAAATTTACAGAGCCGATAGACCAGGAGATGTAAGAGATTCATTGGCAGATATTTCTAAAGCAAAAAACTCATTGAATTATCAACCTCAAATAAAAATTGAGGAAGGCTTAAAGTATACTTTAGCTTGGTTTAAAACTAAATAATAGTAACATACAGATTCGTAAAATTCGTAATTATTCGCTATCCGTATTATGGGACTTTTCAATATCTTCAATAAAAAACCAAAACGGCTAACTACCCCGGTCGACTTATCAGTATTGAATACTGACATACACTCCCATTTTATTCCCGGGATTGATGATGGTGCTCAAACCATGGAAGATAGTATTCAAATGATTTCGGAATTACATAATCTGGGTTATAAAAAAATAATTACTTCACCTCATACAATGAGTGATTATTACAGAAACACTTCCGAAATTATTTTGACTGGTAAAGAAAATGTAAAAGCGGAATTGAAAAAAGCCGAAATTGGAGTTGAATTTGATGCTGTTTCTGAATATTACCTGGATTACGATTTTGAAAAAAAATTAGATGATGGTCCACTGTTGACATTTGGAAATAAATACCTGCTTTTTGAAATTTCTTATATGAATCCACCTGATAATTTATATCATATAATATTCAAAATGCAACTGTTGGGTTATAAACCTGTATTGGCGCATCCTGAGAGATATAATTTCTGGCACAAAGAATTTGAAAAATACGAATCTTTTGTAGACAAAGGTGTTTTGCTTCAAATGAATATCAACTCTTTATCCGGTTATTATTCCCTGTCAACCAAAAAGGTAGCAGAGCAAATGATTGATAAAAACATGATTTCATTTATTGGAACCGATTGTCATCACATGGGACATATTAATTTAGTAAAACAAGTTGTTTATGAACCGTATTTAGAGAAGCTTATAGGAAGCGGAACAATTTTGAACAAAAACTTATAATCATGCGAAAAATAATTTCTATATTCATTCTTTTTATATTTCTACATTCTTGCTCATCAGACCCTAAAAAAGTAGAAGTTGAAACCATTATTCCAAAAACAGAAGAACTGGTTGCAACAATAAATTATGATGTTATAGGAAAATTCCCTCATGATCTTACAGCCTTTACAGAAGGACTTTTGTTTCATAACAATCAACTATTTGAAAGCACTGGAGCTCCAGCTGATCAGGAGCAATATAAAACGATGATAGGAATTTTGGACACACTTAAAGGAAAGTTAGATCCTAAAATAAATATTGGGAGAGACTTCTTTGGAGAAGGAATTGTTATTTTCAATGATAAAATATATCAACTAACTTATAAGAACCAGGTTGGTTATGTTTATAATGCTACTACCTATAAGCAAATCAGTAAATTCAGTTATAGCAATAAAGAAGGTTGGGGAATGACAACAGATGGCATAAATTTAATTATGAGTGATGGGACAAATATTTTGACATATCTAGATCCAAATACATTAAAACCTACAAAAACATTAAACGTCACCAATGCTGGTTATGCGGAAGATAATATAAATGAGTTAGAATACATTGATGGATTTATCTATGCAAATATTTGGATGAAGAATTACATTATTAAGATTGATACAAAAACTGGAAAAACTGTTGGTGTAATGGACTGTTCGCACATTACAGATGAAGCACACAGATTAAACCCAGAATCGGATGTATTGAATGGAATAGCTTATGATCCCGCAACAAAAAGGATGTTTATTACCGGAAAAATGTTCCCAAATGTTTATGTAATAAAATTAAGATAAACTATCCTTTTAATGGTCTTGCATAAGCAATCACATCTTTATCAGTAATTGTTTTATCACATAAAATAATCAAGCGTTCTACTACGTTTCTAAATTCGCGGATATTCCCTGTCCAGTTAATTTTTTGCAATTCTTTAATTGCATCTTTCGAGAAACTTTTGTTTGGCATACCATGATCTTCACAAATCATTTTTAAGAAATGTTCTGCTAGCAAAGGAATATCTTCTTTTCTCTCATTTAAGGATGGTACGTGAATTAAAATAACACTCAAACGGTGGTATAAATCCTCTCTAAAGTTACCTGCGGCAATTTCTTTTTGTAAATCTTTATTAGTTGCAGCAACCACACGTACATTTACTTTTATTTCTTTCTCCCCCCCCACTCTGGTAATTTTATTTTCTTGTAAAGCACGCAACACTTTTGCCTGAGCAGAAAGACTCATATCACCAATCTCATCCATAAACAAAGTTCCGCCTTCCGCTTGTTCAAACTTTCCTTTACGCTGGTTAATAGCAGATGTAAAAGCGCCTTTTTCGTGACCAAACAATTCACTTTCTATTAATTCGCTTGGAATAGCTGCACAATTCACCTCAATCAAAGGAGCATTCGCTCTATTGCTTTTTTCATGCAACCAACGTGCAACTAATTCTTTTCCACTGCCGTTTCCACCTGTAACTAGAACTCTTGCATCCGTTGGAGCAACACGTTCAATCATTTCCTGAATTTGAACAATTGCTTTTGATTCACCCACCATATCAAAGGTTTTACTTACCTTTTTCTTCAACACTTTTGTCTCCGTAACTAAAGTAGATTTATCCATAGCATTACGGATTGTAACCAACAAACGATTTAAGTCTAAAGGCTTTGCAATAAAATCAAATGCGCCTTTTTTTACTGCTTCAACTGCCGTTTCGATGTTTCCGTGCCCTGATATCATCACAATTGGAGTATCTGCAGACAATTGCATGATTTTATCCAACACTTCAATACCATCCATTTTCGGCATTTTAATATCACATAAAACAATGTCATACTTCTCCTTTTGAATCATAGTAATGCCTTCTGCTCCATCAGAAGCTTCATCAACATGATATTTTTCATACTCTAAAATTTCACGCAAAGTTTTGCGGATACTTTTTTCGTCATCTATAATTAATATTTTTGCCATAAGATAAAATTATAATTTTCCTGTTAAGATTTCATAAAGAACTCCTTCTTTTAAAGAATATGTTGATAAGCGCATTTTTTGAATTTCAAAAGAACGAATTACAAAATTTACGATAATACTTGAAACAACAATCATATCCACACGCATTGCGACTAGCCCTTTCATATGTAAACGTTCTACATTGGTTGATTTTAAAATAACATCGTAAATTTTCTCGCAGTCTTCCAAGTCAAAAGTGTATTCCGTTTTATTATCCAATATTTCCGGTGAATAAAAACGGTGAGCAATCATTTCAGCCAAAGAATCAAAGGAACCGGAAGACCCTAACAATTCTTTTACAGGGTATTTTTTAATGGCTTCAAATAATGGCTTTAATTCTTTAGCTAAATAATTAATAAAAACGTTTATCTCTTCATCTTTTATTGGATCGGATGGAGGAAACATTTCGAGCAAACGGGCCGCTCCCAATAAAAAACTCTGCTTCCAAAAAATTTGATTTTTATTGGCAATAATAAACTCTGTACTTCCGCCACCAATATCAATAATCAAGGATGCTTCATCTGTCATCTGAACAGCTGATCGTACTCCGTAATAAATTAGTTCTGCTTCCCTGTCTCCGGAGATTACCTGAATAGCAATTCCTGTTTCTTTCTTTATTCGTTCAACAAATTCCAAACCATTGCTGGTGCTCCTTATAGCTGATGTAGCGAGTGAATAAATCTTATCTGTCTTATATTTTTGAATAGTTGCAAAATGTGTTTTAAAAGCATCAATCCCCCTGTTAAATGCAGCATCTGCAATAAAACCTTCATTCATTCCGCCCTCAGCAAGCTTAACGGATATCTTCGTTTGAAAAAGTGTAGAATATGTTTTATCGGAATTGACTTCTACAATAAGTAAATTAAAGGTATTTGTTCCTAAATCAATGACAGCAATCTTCATAAAACAGCATTTAAAGCTACAAGATATGAAAATAATGGGATTATAAAAACTTTGATTAAC
The DNA here is from genome assembly GCA_005772895.1 of Bacteroidota bacterium. Lineage (GTDB taxonomy): Bacteria > Bacteroidota > Bacteroidia > 2-12-FULL-35-15 > 2-12-FULL-35-15 > 2-12-FULL-35-15. The sequence continues at coordinate 9,151 of SXIH01000032.1, forward strand.
CCTTGTAGAATAGCCATTTAGCAAGCTCTTTCCAGCTTACTTTTTTACCATACATTAAAATTCCTGTGCGATAAATACGGGCAGCTAACCAGGTTGTAAAAAGGAAACCAAGTACTAAAGAAGCCATCGACATTGCCAATTCTGTCCCAGAAACACAATCAAACGGTAAACGCACCATCATCACTACCGGGGAAGTAAGTGGAATCATTGAAAACCAAACAGCCAAAGACCCATTTGGATCTTGCATGACAGTTTGTGCTATTCCGAAAGAAAAAATAAGTGGAATGGTTATCGGAAGCATAAACTGATTGGTATCTGCTTCACTATCAACAGCTGCACCAATAGCCGCAAACATTGCACTGTACATTAAATATCCGGCTAAAAAATAAAATAAAAAACACAGTGTAATGTAAGGCATATCAACACCTTTAAAATCATTCCACAATTTTGTCATTTCATTTGGCTCCTCTATTTTACCCATATTCTCAAAATCCAAATTCTCACCAATTTTTATAACTTCCTCCTTGGCCTGAATTTGTTTAATATCTATATCTTTAAATATAGTAGCAACAGCAACACTGTACAATGTAGTGGATAATATTACCCATAATAAAAATTGAGTTAGACCAACCAACGCCACTCCAACTATTTTTCCCATCATTAGTTGAAAGGGTTTAACAGATGATAAAATAACTTCTACAATTCTACTTGTCTTTTCTTCCATCACTCCACGCATCACCTGAACACCATACATAAATATAAAAATGTAAATCATGATGGCTGCAACCAAACCAATTCCCATATACAATCCGGTATTAGTTTTTTTCTCATCTCCCAATTCATCAATTTGAGTAGTAATCATCGTGAAAGTTGATTTATCTTTCGCGTCTTTGATTAGATTCACATTAACATTATTCTTCGCAAGCATCACTTCATACAACATTTTACTTATACTATATTGAATATGTTGCTGAGCCGAATTGCTTAACTGCTCTTTATAAAGCAAATTAATTCCTTTTTGCCCACCGTTTAATACATTTTTAGGAATCCACAAAATAGCATCGTAATCTGTATCAAAAAAACCTGCACGGGCTTGCTGAATCGTAATTGGAGGATAATCAAAATGAACTATATCTTTTTCAGGGATCAATCCTGTAAACAAAAAACTTTCATCTATAACTTCTATTTTTTGTTTCTCTGTTTTTTGAGTCGACAACCAAATGGGAACAATCATAATACCTACCATTAAAATAGGGCCGAGAATTGTCATCAGAATAAAAGATTTTTTCTTTACCCTGGATAAGTACTCACGCTTTATGATCAGAAGTATTTTATTCATTGAACCTAGGAATTACGCCCTTCGACTCCGCTCAGGGTGACATTAAATTTGTGAATCGTTGTTTACTTACTTTTGACTTGTGTCTTAACTCTTTTAACTTTTTAAATTATTCTGTAAAATTACTTTGTGTACCAATAGCATTTCCTTCACTTACTTTTTTAATAAAAATATCATTCATGCTTGGAACAACTTCCTTGAACGAATGTATTTCAACAACCGGCAATACTGATGACAACAATTGATTGGAACTACTTCCGGGTGTCAATTCAATTTGAGCTTTACAAATTTCACCCTCCATAGAATGTTCGCCTAACTTTCCAAACGTCCATAATGAATTTGTAAAACCCATCATATTGCCAGTAAATTCTATTTCAATAACATTTGATTTATTTTGCTTGCGGATATCTTTTACAGAACCATCCACAATTTTTTTAGACCTGTTTATTAAAGCAATATTATCACACAGCTCTTCTACAGAGCCCATATTGTGAGTAGAAAATAAAATTGTTGAGCCCTTCTTTTTTAAATCTAAAATTTCATTCTTAATTAAATTCGCATTGATAGGATCGAATCCGCTAAAAGGTTCGTCTAAAATCAACAACTTCGGCTCATGCATCACGGTTACAATAAACTGTACTTTTTGCTGCATTCCTTTCGAAAGCTCTTCTACTTTTTTATTCCACCAAGCATCTATTTCAAATTTCTCGAACCAATATTTTAATTTTTTCTTTGCTTCAGACTTTTTCATCCCCTTCAACTGAGCCAAATACAAAGCCTGCTCACCCACTTCCATCTTTTTATACAAACCACGCTCTTCCGGCAAATAGCCAATTTGCTCCACATGCTTGGGAGATAATTTTTCATTTTCGAAAAATACTTCTCCACTATCCGGACCGGTAATTTGATTGATAATTCTGATAAGAGAAGTTTTTCCTGCACCATTCGGACCAAGCAGTCCAAATATACTTTGCGCAGGGATGTCTAATGAAACATCATCAAGTGCAGTATGAGCTGCGTATTTTTTTACTATGTTCTTCGCTGATAAAATGTTCACTATTCAAAATATTGTTTCATGCGTTCAAAAAATCCTTTATCTTTTTTAGTAGGATGTGGCTTGAAATTTTCTGCTTCTTTTAAATCTTCTAAAATTTTCTTTTCCTCTTTTGTTAAGTGCTGAGGTGTCCAGACATTGATGTTTACTAAAATATCACCTCTTCCGTAAGTATTAATATCGGGTAAGCCTTTTCCTTTTAATCTTAGCACTTTTCCACTTTGTGTGCCTGCATCCACTTTCACTTTTGCCTTTCCATCAATGGTTGGAACCTCTATATTTGTTCCCAAAGCAGCATCTGAATAACTTACAAAATGATCGTAAAATAAATTCATTCCATCACGCTTCAAATGTTCGTGTTCTATCTCTTCTATAACAACAATTAAATCGCCTGCAACACCTCCACGAGCTCCCATATTTCCTTTTCCTGCGACTGACAATTGCATTCCTTCGGCAACTCCTCCTGGAATATTTATGCTGATTACTTCTTCATCGCGAACAATTCCATCGCCATTACATGGTGAACATTTATCAGTAATTGTTTGCCCTTCGCCTCCGCAACTAGGACAAGTGCTGGTTGTTTGCATTGCACCTAAAATGGTGTTTGTTACTCTGGTAACTTGTCCGGAACCTTTACAAGTTGAACATGTATTAAAAGCAGAACCATTTTTTGCTCCACTTCCGCTACATGTTTTGCATGCAACATATTTATTTACTTTGATTTTTTTCTCAACACCATTTGCTATCTCAGTCAGATCCATTTTCACCTTCACACGTAAATTTGAACCACGATTCACTCTTCTTCCGCCTCTTCTTCCTCCACCGCCTCCGAAATGACCACCAAAAATATCTCCGAACTGACTGAAGATATCATCCATATTCATTCCACCGAAACCTTGTCCGCCACCACCAAATCCACCACCGCTACCCATTCCGGCATGACCATATTGATCGTAACGTTGTTTCTTTTCCGGATTACTTAAAATTTCATAAGCTTCAGCTGCCTCTTTAAATTTTTCTTCAGCAGCTTTGTCTCCGGGGTTTTTATCAGGATGGTATTTGATTGCCATCTTGCGATATGCTTTTTTAATATCATCAGCACTCGCACCTTTTTGAATTTCTAATATGTCGTAAAAATCTCGCTTTGACATTGTATCTATTAGTTACCGATAACCACTTTCGCAAAGCGGATTATCTTTCCATTTAAACTATATCCTTTTTCTAATTCTTCCACTACTTTTCCTTTCTGTTCTTCAGAAGGAGCTGGAACATTCGTAATAGCTTCGTGAATATCCGCATCAAATGTTTCACCAACAGTTTTCATTTCTGATAAACCTTTTTGTGACAACGAAGATTTCAATTTATTAAAAATTAAATTAACACCATCATTCACCGCTTTTACATCCGTTGTTTCTGTATTTGATTTGATAGCTCTTTCAAAATCATCTAATATGGGAAGAATACTTTTAAAAACATCTTCTCCGGCTGATTGCATTAAATCAATCTTTTCTTTTGCTGTACGTTTTCTGAAATTATCGAACTCAGAATACAATCGCAAATACTTATCATTTATCTCGTCTGCTTTTGCTTTTAACTCTGCCAATTGTTTATCTTTCTCATCAACAACATTTGCTTCTTCCTGAGGAGTTTGTTCTTCATTTTGTTCATTCACAATATCGCTTTCCGGTGTGCTCATTTTCTTAAATATATTTTTAATTTTTTTCATTAGATTTTAAACCGACTAAACCTCTCAAATTATCTGCCACCAAAGATAATAAGACATTTTGACATAATTAACCAAATAAAAAAGACAGAACCCATAAAGTCCTGTCTTTTCTGCCAAAAATGTATAATTTATTTACAGATTTTTCGTGCTTTTTTAGTTAAATAAAAAGTAACAGGATTCAATTTTTGCTTGACAATTGCATCCCCTGTTTTTACATTTACAATGAGTCCTTGAAATACAATTTTTTCGGGAGGATTATTGCCCGCTTTCCGCAAAGCTTCATTTATTTGTCCCGCAATTGTTGGTCCTGCATAGCCTGGAAAAAGAGAAATTACACCATCGTTGTAAACTGCAATTTCCCAAGCAGCAATACTGCAATCATTTTGTCCTTTACCTGCTCTTAATATTGATAAATTAGGAATTTTTTTAAGGGAATCTATCGCTATAGTATCACCGCCTTTATAGCATTTGAGATACAATCCTAATGTGTCTTTTTGGGAAAAAGTATTAAGGGAAATCAATATAAGTAAAACAGAAAATAATTTTTTCATTAACTAATTACTTAGTGAAATTAAACTCCGTTCTCCGGTTCAACTGATGTTCTATTTCGGAGCAATCTACTCCGTTTTTACATCTGTTTTTTATTTGTGTTTCACCAAAACCTTTAGCTTTTAATCTACCCTTTTCAATACCCTGTAAAATAAAATACTCCATTACTTTTTGTGCTCTTTTTTCGGATAAAGTGATATTATAAGCATCTTCTCCGTTGGCATCGGTATGACTGTTTATGGATAGTTTCAGGCTTTTATTCTGTGACATTTCATTAATAATTTTATCTAATTTTTCAATCGATTCAGGTTTAATGTCGGATGAATTCGGGTCATAATAAACATTCTCAATTACAGTTAGAGTAGCATCTTTAGACGCTCCGAAATTTTTAATTTTCAAACTGGTATCTTCTTCTTTTTCTCTGGCAAGGGTTGCTAACTCAGCTGGTAGTAATTCATATACAAATCCTTTTTTTGTTTTGTTGAACGATCGGATAACCGTTCCATCTGGTCTTGCAGCGTACAATTGTCCGTCTTTTATTTTTGTATCGTCCGTTACCAATACATTAATTTTATACGATTTATCCGAACTCAATTCGGTGAATTTAAAATCTCCGTAATTATCGGTAATAGCTGTTTGTATTTCCTGATCATCCTGATCCTGCAACACTACTTTTTGGTTAGCCACAGGTTGATTTCTGTCTTTTCCTGTCATTAATTTACCGGCATAATCAATTTTCACCGGACCGGCTGAACCACCTGATTTAGCAGCAATTTTTACAGCTACCGGCTCCATTGTTATTACTTCAATCGCTCCGGTTTTAACATTCACTACTTCAACCTGGATGTCTTTAATAACAAAATCTTCTCCCGGTAAATATTTCTTTAATAAAGTAATTGTTTCTTCGCTCAACGCATAGGAAGTATTTTTACAAACTGCAGTTCCACTAGGATTTCTTTTCTTATCCATATTTGAAAAAACACATTCGTAAGAAATCAGTTTGGTATTTCCCTTAACTGCATTTCTATTTATAACAGTCATTGAAGGATATTTAAGAATATCTTCTACAGAAGCAAAATCTCCGGATGCAAAACCACCTACTCTCACTTCAATATCGCCTTGAGCAACAACCGAATTGATTGACAAAAATGAAATAATAAACAGAAAGTATTTTAAACGAATTGACATACGCTTTTATAAATATTTACCAAAGCTAAAAAAAATCAGTTATGTATAAAATAAAAAGACAGAACCCATTTGAATTCTGTCTTTTCTTATTTATCGAAATAAATTTTATTTAATTAATTTTTTAAGCTCGTTTTCTAATCCCGGGCCTCTTAAAGCATCTGCTTTAGCGACAATTATTCCATTTTCATCAATTAAAAAACCTGCAGGAATAGAGTTTACACCATAAATAGCGGCACCTTTTGACTGCCATCCACCTAAGTCGCTCACATGATTTTCCCAAACCAAACCATCTTTTGCTATTGCATTGATCCAAGCTTGTTTGTTGTTATCCAATGAAACACTATAAACAGTAAATCCTTTTGCTTTTTTGTTGAATTTTTGGTCTTTATACTTACCATAAACAGCAACCACATTTGGATTTTCCTTACGGCATGGACCACACCAGGAAGCCCAAAAATCGATTAACACAATTTTACCTTTCAACGAAGAAAGTGCAATGTCTTTATCTTCAGGGCTTTTAAAATTTAACTCTGCGGCTCTGTTTCCAACATTGGTCCCGATTACCTCTTGAAGAGGTGCTGAGTCGTTTTTAATAAATCCGAATGCTAAAACCGATACGGCAGCTAAGGCTAGTAGAATGTTTACTTTTTTCATGATTACAATATTACAAATTATTTTGGCTACTTCCTTACAATTTGCGCACCAAGTTTTTGTAATCTTATATCAATGTTTTGATACCCTCTGTCAATCTGTTCAATATTGTGTATTGTGCTCTTTCCATTAGCCGAAAGAGCTGCTATTAAAAGAGAAACACCAGCACGGATATCGGGAGACGTCATGGAAATACCTTTCAACTGATGTTCGCGGTTTAAACCAATAACGGTGGCACGATGCGGGTCGCAAAGGATAATTTGAGCACCCATATCAATGAGTTTATCAACGAAAAATAAACGACTCTCAAACATCTTTTGGTGAATCATTACGGCTCCCTTTGCCTGAGTGGCTACTACCAGAATAATGCTTAACAAATCGGGTGTGAAACCCGGCCAAATGGCATCTGCAATGGTTAAAATAGAACCATCAATAAAGGTATCTATTTCGTATCTTTCCTGTGAAGGGATATAAATATCATCTCCTCTTCTTTCTAATTTAATACCTAATCTTTGAAAAACGCTTGGAATAACCCCCAATTCATCAAACTGAACATCTTTAATCGTAATCTCCGATTGGGTCATAGCTGCCAGACCTATAAAACTACCCACTTCAATCATATCAGGAAGCATCCTGTGGGTTGTTCCACCCAAATACTCCACTCCATCAATTACCAACAAATTAGAGCCTATTCCTGTGATTTTTGCTCCCATTCTGTTCAACATTTTACACAATTGTTGAATGTAGGGTTCACAGGCCGCATTGTAAATTGTGGTTGTTCCTTTAGCCAATACTGCTGCCATCAAAATATTGGCTGTACCTGTCACGGATGCTTCGTCCAAAAGCATGTAACAGCCTTTCAGATTTTTAGCTTCTACTTTATAAAAATCATTGGCTTCATCATAAATAAACTTCGCACCTAAATTCTGAAATCCGATAAAGTGCGTATCCAATCTTCTTCTTCCAATCTTATCGCCACCCGGTTTTGGAATATAACCTTTACCAAAACGTGAAAGCAAAGGACCAACAATCATAATGGAACCTCGCAAACTGCCACCTTTCTTTTTAAATTCTGCTGAATTTAAATAATCCACATCTACATTATCAGCCTGAAAAGTATATTCTTCATGTCCTGTTTTTTCAATCTTCACACCTAAATCACGAAGCAAATCAATAAGTTTATTTACATCCACAATATCAGGAATGTTTTGTATCACCACTTTTTCAGGAGTTAACAAAACAGCGCAAAGTATTTGCAGAGCTTCATTTTTAGCGCCCTGTGGAATAATTTCGCCTTTTAATTTTTTTCCACCAATGATTTCGAATACACTCATTTTATTCAGTTTAGAGTTAAAAAGTTTAAAGTTTAGAGTTCTTTAAATCTTCACTACGAAGTAAGCATTTATCAAGGAGAAATTGAGATTGGCAAAATGGTTTTTACCAACTAAGGATTGTTAATAGCTACAAAATAAAAAGCACCTTTCTTTTTACAGAAAAGTGCCCTTAATAAGCTCGAACTCAAAACTTTTTAAACCATAAACTAGAAACTTTTTTTTAAAAAGGTTTCCGTTTAAAATTCTGATTGTTTTTATGATGACGATGGCCATTGTTTTTGCCACCATTGTTGTTGTTTTTTTTCTTACCACCTCCTTGGTTGTTGGTGTTGTTATTTCGCGGAACAAAAGTTTGAGTACTTCTCAATAAAGAAATATCCGATAATTTTAATTGTCCTTTCGAAAGCTCTTCCAATTGTTTCAAGATCACCTCATCGTTTACCGAATCTCTGTTCCAGGTCAAATAAGAACGTTTCATTAAATTGGCAATTTGCTCTACCAAAGCATCTTTTTCTGCTCCGGCAGGATATTCTTTTCCTTTGGCAATAATACGTTCTACTGTTTTACCATAATGTTTGTAACGTATATCATTGCTTGGATAAGCTACTCTATCAGGTTTTGTCTGAAAAGTTTCTGCTGTTGGCTTCGGATAAGGTGAATCCACATCCAATTTAAAGTCGGAAATAATAAATATATGATCCCACAATTTATGCTTAAAATCAGTCACATCACGCAAATGCGGATTTAACTGTCCCATGACATCAATAATAGCGCGAGCCACTTTGTTGCGTTCTTCACGATCTTTCACAGTCATCGCAAAGCCAATCATTTTTTGAATGTTTCTGCCATATTCGGGGATAATCATTTTTGGCAGACTAGTGTTATATTCCATCTAATCTAAATTTGTTTTGGTAGTATCTTTAATCAATAGAGAGTACGAAGATAGGGATTTTATTGGAAATGGGCAAAAGTGTGTCATTTTTAATATATTTTTCATCGCTTTTTCAACTCTCGTTTTTATCAACAATACCTCATAAAAAATCATTTTTTTATACCACAGATTTTGTTAAATTTGCGACTCTTTAAAAAATACGTTTATTTATATGAAAATATTAGTTTGTATTAGTAATGTGCCCGACACAACTACTAAAATTGCTTTCTCTGCCGACAATTCTACTTTTAACAATGCAGGAGTTCAGTTTGTAATCAATCCTTATGACGAATGGTATGCTTTGGTTCGTGCGCTTGAGTTGAAAGAAGCAAATGGAGGAAATGTAACCATCATTCACGTTGGTGCTGCTGATAGCGAAGCAACTATCCGTAAAGGATTAGCGATTGGTGCGGATGATGCAGTTCGTATTGATGCTGAACCCAATGATGCTTTTGCAGTTGCTGAACAAATTGCTGCTTATGCAAAAGACAAAGGTTTTGATTTGATCATGGCAGGTAAAGAAACTATCTCTTACAATGGTTCAATGGTTGGAGCAATGTTGGCTGAATTAATGAACTTACCATACATTTCCTTAGCTACAAAATTAGATGTTGCAGCAGGTGTTGCAACTATTGAACACGATATTGATGGTGGAACAGAAGTATTGGAATGTGCTTTACCATTAGTTCTGTCGGCAAACAAAGGAATGGCAGAACAACGTATTCCTAACATGAAAGGAATTATGAGTGCCAGAACAAAACCATTGACTGTTGTTCCTGCTGCAAGTGCTGATAAATTAACCAGCATTTCTAATTATACTTTATCTGCAGGTCGTGTTGATTGCAAATATATTGATGCTGCAAATCCAGAGCAATTAATTGAGCTATTACATACACAAGCAAAAGTGATTTAATTCCGGAGCTGTCATCCCGTGCCACGACACGGGATCTCACGAAGAGGACTACAGCTACTAATTAACAGATTCCGTGTCGTAGCACGGAATGACGAACTAAAAAAATTATTTATATGTCAGTTTTAATATATACAGAAATCGCGAAAGGCAAAGTAAAAAAATCTTCTTTGGAAGCTGTGAATTACGGAAGCCGAATTGCAAAACAATTAAACACAACTGCTAGTGCAGTAGTTATTGGTGATGCTGATTTATCCGATTTGGGAAAAGCAGGAGCTTCAAAAGTGTTAAAATTAAAGAATGATAAACTTGCAGGTTTAAACGGACAATATATTACAGCTGCTGTTGAACAAGTTGCTACTGCAGAAAACTCTTCCATCATTATTTTCGCACACGATTTCACAGGGAAAGAAGTTGCACCTCGTTTGGCTGCAAAATTAAAAGCAGGAATTGTAGCTGGTGCAGTTGATAATCCAACTATTTCAGGTGATGCTTTCTCTGTAAAGAAAAATGTGTTTTCAGGAAAAGCAGTTGCAACATATGCAATCGCATCAGCAAAAAAAGTAATCTCCATTTTGCCAAATTCATTTCCTGTTGAATTAACAGGAAGTGCTGTTGAGGCTACTGATTTTGCAGTGAATCTAGATGCAGTAAACTCTCCTATAAAAGTAAAAGAAGTTAAAAAAGTAAGCGGAGAATTAAACTTACCTGATGCGGAATTGGTTGTATCTGCCGGTCGCGGAATGAAAGGTCCGGAGAACTGGGGAATGATTGAAGAATTAGCAAAAGAACTAGGAGCAGCAACTGCATGTTCCCGCCCGGTTGCAGATATGCACTGGCGCCCACACCACGAACACGTTGGTCAAACAGGTGTTGCTATCCGCCCGAATTTATATATTGCTATTGGTATTTCCGGAGCAATTCAGCATTTAGCCGGTGTTAATGGCAGCAAAACAATTGTAGTAATCAATTCCGATAAAGATTCGCCATTCTTTAAGTCAGCGGATTATGGTATTGTGGGCGATGCTTTTGAGGTAGTTCCTAAGTTAATTGCAGCCGTTAAACATTTTAAAGCAAACAAAAACTAAGATAAAGTCGGAATTCGGAAGTGGTAATTCGGAATTTTTTCGTAACTTAGTTATTAAAGATTCTCCTCTCTTAATAAGAGATAAAAATATTTTTTAGTGAAGAAAGTTAAATTAGAAATAGTAGGTTTATCTTATAGTCAAACACAAACAGGTGCATACGCATTGGTGTTGGGTGAGACAAAAGGAAAACGCAGATTGCCAATTATTATAGGTGGATTTGAGGCTCAAGCCATTGCTATTGAATTAGAAAAAATGACTCCTAGTCGTCCGCTCACTCACGATCTTTTCAAAAGTTTTGCTGAAGGATTTAATATCAACATCAAAGAAGTTATCATTTACAATTTAGTTGAAGGAATATTTTTCGCAAAATTAATTACTCACAATGGTGAAAAAGAAGTAGAGATTGATGCACGTACTTCTGATGCAATTGCTTTAGCGGTCAGATTTAATTGTCCAATCAATACTTACGAATTTATTCTTTCACAAGCAGGAATTTTATTAGACGATGATGCTATTTCCGGAGCAGAAAGTGCTTTAGAAAAGGAAGATTTAGTTGAAGTTGAAGAAACCGATTATCTGAAAAAATCTACTGAAGAGTTAAAACAAATGCTTGACACAGCTTTGGCTGATGAAGATTACGAAAAAGCTTCCCGCATACGCGATGAATTGAACAATCGCAAAAAATCATAAGTACATATATTAATTATAGAGCTTAATGAGTATTAAGATTCGTCTTACATTAATGAGTTTCCTACAATTTTTTGTTTGGGGAGCTTGGTTAATTACTTTAGGAAATTATTGGTTTGCGACAAAACAATGGAGCGGAGCCGAATTTGGTGCTATCTTTTCTACGCTTGGATTTTCTTCTATTCTGATGCCTGCTTTAGCAGGAATCATTGCCGACAAATGGATAAATGCTGAGAAATTATACGGCATTTTACACATTATGGGAGGCTTAATACTTTGTTATATTCCTCAGGTTGACAATCCTTCCACTTTCTTTTGGGTAATTTTTGGTGCTATGCTTTGTTATATGCCAACAATTTCTTTATCCAATTCTATTGCTTATACGATTTTAAAAAACAATAAGTACGATGTTGTGAAAGTATTCCCTCCTATCCGGGTTTGGGGAACCATTGGATTTATTGCTGCTATGTGGATGACCAATCTTTCAGGAAATAAAGCTTCGGCAAATATGTTTTATATTTCAGCAGCAGCAGCAATTGCTTTAGGAATTTTTTCTTTTCTGTTACCAAAATGTCCTCCGCAAAAACTTATTTCCAAAGATTCTTCATTAGCACAAAAATTAGGTCTGGATGCGTTTAAACTTTTTGGCACTTATAAAATCGCTTTGTTTTTCTTGTTCTCTATGTTGCTGGGTGCAGCCTTGCAATTAACAAATATGTATGGCGACACTTTCCTATCCGATTTTGAAAAAATTCCGGAATATGCCGATTCATTTGTTGTGAAATATTCAACAGTAATTATGTCGATTTCACAAATTTCCGAAACACTCTTTATTCTGGCGATTCCATTTTTCTTAAAACGATTCGGGATAAAACAAGTGATGTTGTTTTCTATGTTTGCTTGGGTATTGCGTTTCGGATTGTTTGCGTTTGGCGACCCATCGGGAGGACTGTGGATGATAATTATGTCGTGCATTGTTTACGGAATGGCATTCGATTTCTTTAATATTTCAGGCTCATTATTTATAGAAACTACTACAGATTCAAGTATCCGCTCCAGTGCACAAGGCTTGTTTATGATGATGAGCAATGGTTTCGGAGCATTTTTCGGAGCGGTTGCTAGCGGTTGGTTAATCGACCGGTTTTTCACTGTTAATGGTGAAAAAGACTGGCAACCCATTTGGCTATGCTTTTCTGCTTATGCATTGATAATTGCCATTGCATTCGCTATCCTTTTCAAGCACAAGCATAATCCAAAAGAAGTGGAAAACATTAGCCACTAAGGCCCTCCTTTTCGTTAATACTTTGTGAATATTATCCTTTTCTTGGCTTCATTCTGAGGCAAAAATCGAAGTACTTTTATAATCGTAAAACTCGTCACACATACTATGAAACAATACCACGATTTAATGCGCCATGTTTTGGAAAAAGGTGCAACAAAAACCGACAGAACCGGAACTGGAACAGTAAGTGTTTTTGGATACCAAATGCGTTATGATTTGCAAGAAGGCTTTCCAATGATGACCACAAAAAAAGTGCATATGAAATCTATTTTGCACGAATTGCTTTGGTTTTTAAAAGGCGATACAAATATCAAATATTTAAAAGATAATGGCGTAAGCATTTGGGATGAATGGGCAGATGAAAACGGAAATCTTGGTCCGGTTTACGGCTCACAATGGCGCAGCTGGCCGGCAGCGGATGGCCGACACATCGATCAGATTACTCAGGTTATTAATCAAATTAAAAATAATCCCGATAGCAGACGAATGATTGTGAGTGCATGGAATGTTGGCGAAATTGATAAAATGAAATTACCACCGTGTCATGCATTTTTTCAATTTTATGTTGCTGATGGAAAATTAAGTTGCCAGTTATATCAACGTAGTGAAGATATATTTTTAGGTGTTCCTTTTAATATTGCGTCTTACGCAATATTAACAATGATGGTGGCTCAGGTTTGTAATTTAGAAGCAGGAGAATTTATACATACACTAGGTGATGCGCATTTATATTCCAATCACATTGAACAAGCGAATCTGCAATTATCACGTGATCTAAGAAAACTTCCTACTTTAAAAATCAATCCGGAAGTAAAAGATATTTTCGGTTTTAAGTTTGAGGATTTTACTTTGGAAGGATATGATCCTCATCCACATATTAAAGCGGCTGTTGCAGTTTAATTTTTGATTTGTTGAATTTTAGATTTGTAGATTGTATCACCTGCAAATTCTAAAATTTTAAAATTCTAAAATTCTAAAATTATTTATGATTTCAATCATCGTTGCGGTAGCAAATAACAATGTTATAGGAAAAGACAATAAGTTAATTTGGCATCTTCCTGCCGACATGAAATTTTTCAAAGAAAAAACTACAGGACATTGTGTTATTACAGGAAGAAAGAATTACGAATCTATTCCTGAAAAATTCCGACCACTACCTAATCGTACCAATATTGTAATCACCCGTCAGAAAGATTATGTTGCTCCCGGGGCAATTATAGTTGATTCTATTGAGAAGGCACTATTAACCGCAAAAAATACAGGAGACACCGAAATTTTCATCATTGGAGGAGGGGAAATTTATAAGCAATCTCTGCATTTTGCAGATAGAGTATACCTCACACAAATCAATCACAGCTTCGAAGGAGACGCTTTTTTTCCAGAGCTTTTAAACTTAGAGTGGAAGCTTACGTCAAAAGTCGAAGGAAAAACGGATGACAATAACAAATACCCGCACTCGTTTTTTACTTATGAAAAAATTGCTTAGATTTGATAAGTGAACATTAACTAAACGCTCCTCCCAAATGAAAACAAAAACAATTCAACTATTTTCGGCAATTGTACTGATTGCTTTAACATCACTTATATATACAGGATGTAGAAAAAAAGAAGACCCTAAACCTAAAAATGCAAACGCTGCGGCAGACAACTCAAATGCTGAAAGTGCTTTTGCAGGAATATGGAAACAAATAAGCACTGTAACAGATAGCTCCAATACATTGCGTGCACCTTCTTCTGCTTGTGCAACTGCATCAATAACACCTTTCGATTTAGTAACATGGCCAAAAACTGTTACCATTGATTTCGGAACTGTAAATTGCTTAGGTTCTGATTTAAATAACAGAAGAGGAATTATCACCGCGGTATTTTCAGGTCCGTATTTAGATTCCGGTACTGTTATTACAGTTACACTAACCAACTATTATCATAACGATTACCATATTCAAGGTACTCAAACAATCACTAACAAAGGAAATAACTCATCCGGACATTTAGTGTATAATGTTGTTGTAAACAGTGCAATTGTAACACACCCTACAGACGGCCGCTCCAGTACTTGGAACACAAATCAGGACAGAGAATTTTATGCAGGTTACTTAACTAATTTAAACATCTGGGACGATGTTTATTTAATAACAGGAACTGCAAATGGTGTTTCAATGGAAGGCGAGTCTTACACTATCGGTACTAATTCTCCTTTACAAGTAAATATTGGTTGTCACTGGATTGTAAAAGGCAGTTTCACCTTAACTTTGGGCAGTTATCCAACTTATCCAATTGTTTTTGATTACGGAGCTGGTGCTTGCGATGGAAATGCAACTGCAACGCTTGATGGCACAACTTATAATATTACGATGTACTAACCCTTCGACCTTGGTTTATGGTGAGCGGAGTCGAATCCACTCAGGGTGACAAAGAAAGTATAAAAATGAAAAAAATGAAGACTACAAAACGAATTGCATTTATTGTGCTAATAGCTTCTATTGGTTTGGTGTATACCGCTTGTAGAAAAAACGACAGAGACAACGATAAGGATACAACATCAGCCCGGGATAATTTTGCGGCTGAAAATGCATTTGCCGGAATTTTTAAATCGGTTGGAGAGTATGCAGATTCCTCAGCACTTATCAGAGCAGCTTGTGCAGTTTATACGGTAGATTCTGTTGGAACATCTTCCTGGCCAAAAACATTGACCATAGATTTTGGAACATCCAATTGTATGTGTGCCGATGGAAATTTAAGAAGAGGAAAAATTATTGCTTCTTTTACCGGTCGCTATCGTGATTCATTAACTGTAATTACAATTTCAACTGTTAACTATTATCACAACAACAACTTTGTTCAGGCTGGTACTCATACTATTACAAATAATGGTCATAATGCCAGCGGGAATTTGAGTTATACAATCAATGTGCAAAGTGCCAGTGTAATTACATCAAACGGAACTGTTTCATGGAACTCTTACCGTACTCGTGAATGGATTGCAGGAGAAAGCACTTTGAACAATCCAATGGATGATGTTTATTCAATTATTGGAACAGGAAACGGAACTGCTGTAAATGGAAATACATTTTCCCTTACCATTACTGATCCGCTGATTGTTGCATTAAATTGCCCTTACATCAAGCAAGGTAAATTAACATTAAGTCCACCTAATTTATCTGACCGGATAATCGATTTCGGAACTGGCGGTTGCGATAATAATGCTACTGTTACTATTAATGGTGTAGTTTATGAGTTTACGATGTAATGATTCTATAAGATTAAATAAAAAAGTCTCGGTTTTTAATCGAGACTTTTTTATTTATACAAATGCCTCGTCCTGAAATAAGTTGACACAAAAGTTGACTTATATGATAAACACAAGTAAATCACGAATTCAAAAGAGGACTCAAAAAGATTACAGTTTGGCTTTTAAACTTCAATTAGTTGATGAAGTAGAAAAAGGCCA
>SXIH01000033.1 GCA_005772895.1 Bacteroidota bacterium
GCAAGTTGCTTAAAACCCCATTGGCTGATCTTGACCTTTCAGTACGTGCATACAACTGCTTGAAAGCTGCTGAGATTAAAACTCTGGGTGATTTAGTAAGCTACGATATTGCTGATTTGTTGAAATTCCGCAACTTTGGTAAAAAATCACTTACTGAATTGGAAGACTTAGTTGCTAATAAAGGTTTGACTTTCGGAATGAACTTAGCAAAATATAAATTAGATAAAGAATAAAAAACAGATTAGAGATATGAGATTAGAGATATGAGACGTTTAGTTTTATCTCACATCTCACATCTCACATCTCAATACTAAAAATAAAATGAGACACGGAGATAAATTAAATAATTTAGGTAGAAAATCTGCTCATCGTAAGGCGATGTTGGCAAATATGGCTAGTTCATTGATTCTACATAAACGTATTAGCACAACTGTTGCTAAAGCTAAAGCTTTGAGAATATATGTTGAGCCAATTTTGACTAAGTCAAAAGAAGATTCAACACATTCAAGACGTACAGTATTTGCTTATTTGGGCAACAAAGAGGCAGTAGAAATGCTTTTTAAAGATGTATCAACTAAAATTGCTGATCGTCCGGGTGGATACACTCGTATTCTTAAGACTGGTGGTCGTTTAGGAGATAATGCTGATATGTGTTTTATCGAATTGGTTGACTTTAACGAAAATATGTTAGCAGCTAAA
The DNA here is from genome assembly GCA_005772895.1 of Bacteroidota bacterium. Taxonomy (GTDB): domain Bacteria; phylum Bacteroidota; class Bacteroidia; order 2-12-FULL-35-15; family 2-12-FULL-35-15; genus 2-12-FULL-35-15. The sequence continues at coordinate 700 of SXIH01000033.1, forward strand.
GCTCCTGCTAAAGCTAAAGCGTCTAGACGTGGAGGTAAAAAGAAATCAACAGAAACAACTGCTAAAACAGTTGATAAAACTGAAGAATCAACAGATGACAACACAAAAAGTGAATAATTTGTTAATTTAATATTTTCAATCTTAAAAAGGATAAAGTAATTTTGCTTTATCCTTTTTTTACGGCCATACCTTACCTAAACCGTTTATTTGGAAAGTAGAGGAAAAAAGAAAAATTATGAAGTACACAGCAAAAACTCCGGCAATTTTATTACTTGAAGACGGTAAAGTATTTTATGGAAAAGCTGCCGGAAAAATTGGTATTGCTACAGGTGAGATATGTTTTAATACAGGTATGACGGGCTATCAGGAGATTTTTACTGATCCTTCTTATTTTGGGCAAATAATTGTTACAACCAACGTGCACATTGGAAACTATGGAGTAAATAAAGACGAAGTAGAATCAGAATCTATAAAAATTGCAGGCTTGGTTTGTAAGCAGTTCAACGAATTCCATTCCCGTAAACGTTCTGATGGCTCTTTAAAAGAGTATTTTGAAAATGGAAACATTGTTGCAATTTCAGATGTAGATACCCGTGCAATTGTTCGATATATCCGTGATAAAGGAGCAATGAATTGTATCATCTCATCTGAAACACAAGATATAGCCGTATTAAAAGATAAGCTTTCAAAAGTGCCATCAATGGTGGGGTTGGAGCTTTCATCAAAAGTTAGTACTGCAAAACCCTATTTTATGGGAGATCCCAATGCTGATTACAAGGTTGCTGTGACAGATTTTGGTGTGAAGAAAAATATCTTACGTTCTCTTGCTGAACGTGGTTGTTATCTTCAGGTTTTTCCAATGAAAACTTCTTTCGAAGAAATGAAAAAATGGAACCCTGATGGTTTTATGATTTCAAACGGTCCCGGAGACCCATCAGTAATGAAAGAAGAGATAGCAACTATTAGAACCATTATTAATTCTGGTATTCCAACATTCGGAATTTGTTTGGGACATCAGTTGATTGCTGAAGCATCCGGAATATCAACATTTAAAATGCACAAAGGACATAGAGGGATTAATCATCCGGTTAAAAATATGATTACCGGTAAGAGTGAAATTACTTCTCAAAACCATGGATTTGGCGTGAAAGCAGAAGATGTTGCAAAAGTAAAAAACATGGAAGTAACACACCTCAATCTTAATGATAATACAATAGAAGGTTTGCGTTATACCGATAGAAATGTATTCTCAGTACAATATCACCCTGAAGCTTGTCCGGGCCCATACGATGCCCGTTATTTATTTGATGATTTTATTACTATGATTTCATCAGTTAAAAAGGCATCAAAAAAAGCTGCAGTAACAGCATAATTAAAAACTCCTCTGAAAATTCAGAGGAGTTTTTGTTTGTGGCCTCGAAGGGAGTCGAACCCCCAACCTTCGGTACCGGAAACCGACACTCTATCCAGTTGAGCTACGAAGCCAATTGATTTATGCAAAGGTATTAAGATTTCCCCGCTTTTTTATTAGAAATAATGCAATAAAATCCCTACTTTTATGTTTACTTTATGCACTAATTGTGTTAAACTGTAATGAAAAAAACAAGCCTTCTATTCCTTTTCCTTTTAAGCTTTACAATACTGTCTGCACAGCAAGTTCCAATCGGAGGGTGGCAAGAGCATCTTTCCTATAAAAATGCTATTTCAGTAGCTGAAGGTAATGGATTAGTGTATTGTTTAACTACAAGTGGAATTTTTAACTATAGAAAAGCTGATAATTCCATGACCCGCTTATCAAAAGTAAATGGTTTGTCGGATATTGAGGGAGTAGTGGTCAATTTTAATCCTTACAACAACAAATTTATTATCGCCTATAAAAACTCCAATATTGATATTATCGAAACAGGACAAATTGTAAATATTTCTGATATTAAACGGAAATCAATTATTGGAAACAAATCCATAAATAATATTTATTTTATTAATCAATATGCCTACTTATCCTGTGGTTTTGGAATTGTTGTTTTAGATACGGAAAGAAACGAAATAAAAGACACTTATTATATTGGTCCGCTAGGTGGAGCAATAAATGTGATGGACCTTACGTCAGACGGAACTTATTTTTATGCAGCAACCGAAACAAGCATTTACAGAGCTTTGGTGAGCAATCCTAATTTAGCTAATTATACATCCTGGACAAACATCAACAATGTTGCTACTGGACTTGATTTACCAACAGGTCTTTACAATAATATAACAGCATTTGCCGGAAAAATTTATACAAATTATTCTAAAAATATTATGACAGGTGCTTACGGAGAAGATTCATTATTTGTTTTTGATGGCACTGTTTGGACGCATTTTATTCCACCCGGTTTTGCTATAAGTGGTTATAATGGTGTTCAAATAAAAACCTACAACAATCAACTTGTTTTTGTTATTGGTTGGGCAATATATACTTATGATTCTTCTTTTTTTGGAACAGGATATTATTCAGGATATTTTTCTGATATCACTAGAGCAAATGCAGCAATTCTCGATAATGCTGGCGGAATGTGGATTGCAGATAGTAAATATGGACTAGTGTCATGGCGACCAAGTATTGGTTACCAATATCGTTTTCCAAATGGTCCTTCCAGTGAAAGTGTATTAAATATGTGTATTGAAAAAAATCAGTTGTATGTTGCTCCCGGTGGCTATTCTAAATATTTAATAGATGGAATTTATCAGTTTAAAGAAGAGCAATGGTATAATATCAGATCAAATACCACATTGGTTTCAATGGATTCAATTTATGATATCATGAATGTTTTAGTGGATCCAAATGATCCCAAAAAATTATATGCAACAACTTGGAATTTTGGGATGCTGGAATTGTATGATGGACAAGCAGTGAAAGTGTACAATACAACCAATAGTACATTGTCTGATATTGATGCACCTGGTTATAATATTTGGACTTATGGTTTAGCTGTTGATGAAGGAGGAAATTTGTGGGTAAGTAATTCAGGTGTTAGCAATTCTTTGTGTTATAAAAATACCAGTGGAGTTTGGGGGGCATTAAATTTTGAATCAATTATTAATAAGGCAAGTGTTGAACAAATAGTAATTGATAAAGCCGATCAAAAATGGGTTGTTATTTCAAATAGTGGGGGTGGTATTTTAGTTTATAAAGGTAATACGACAGCACCTCCAAGTGCATCCAACGCAAAAAAACTAACCACTACAGCTGGAAACGGTGGTTTACCAAGCAATGTAGTTTATTGCTTAGCAAAAGATTTGGATGATGAAATTTGGGTGGGTACGGATAAAGGAGTTGCCGTTTTTTATTCTCCTGAAAATGTTTTTTCAGGTTCAAATTTTGATGCTCAACAAATTTTGCTTGAACAAGATGGACATGTACAAATATTACTTGAAACAGAAAATGTCCTTTCAATTGCAGTTGATGATGCAAATAGAAAATGGATAGGAACTTCAAACTCTGGAGTATATTTAATGTCAGCTGATGGAACAACTCAAATTCACCATTTTGACATTTCTAATAGTCCGCTTTTTAGCAATACAGTAAAAAGTATAGCTATTAATCACGAAACGGGTGAAGTGTATTTTGGAACATCAAAAGGTATTATTTCTTATAGAGGAACTTCTATTGAAGCTTTTGAAGGGTTTACAGATGTTTATGCATTTCCAAATCCTGTGAGACATGATTATGATGGTCCAATAGCAATAAAGGGCTTAATGAATAATTCTACTTTAAAAATCACCGACATTAGTGGAGCTTTAGTTTATGAAATGAAATCGGAAGGTGGGCAAGCTATTTGGTACGGCAAAAATTTTAAAGATGAACGAGTAAGTTCCGGAGTTTACATGGTCTTTTGTACTAGTGAAGATGGATCGAGTAAAGCCGTTACTAAAATATTGGTGATTAATTAATTTTTCAAAAGTCTTTGATGTAAATGATATGCTTCACAAAACAAGCGGTATAATACTTCAAACGACAACTTATTCCGACACCAGTTTAATTGCGAAAATTTATACCGAACATTTCGGACTACAATCCTATATGATTTCTGGTGTGCGTAGCAAAAAATCTAAAACAAAAGCTTCTTTGTTTCAGCCTATGACTATTGTAGATATTGAAGTTTCCAATTCTACAAAATCAACATTACATCGTATTTCTGAGATTTCTATTCGTCATCCCTATTCTGATATTCCGTACAATATTGTAAAAAGTACAATTGCTATTTTTTTAAATGAGATATTGTTTCGCTCTTTAAAAGAAGAGGAAGCAAACGAAGATTTATTTTCATTTATTAAAAATTCGTTATTGATTTTAGACATTAAAGGTGAAAGTTGTTCAAATTTTCATCTTTGCTTTTTGGTGCAAATAAGTAAGTTCTTTGGTTTTTATCCGCAAGGTAGTTTTTCTAATTCAGATTCATATTTCGATTTGCGTGAGGGTAAATTTATTTCTCATTTGCCAAGTCATAACAATTATTTAAATCCTATTCTCTCTTCTCTTCTAAACAAAATAATGTTGCATAAATTCGAAAATATGCAAGACTTAAAAATGGACTCAAATCAACGCAAAACCTTGCTTTTTTCTCTCGTTTTTTTCTTCCAATTTCACATCCCTTCCTTTGGTGAAATCAAGTCTGTGGCGGTTTTAGAGGAGGTAATCAACTAAATTTTGATTTTACTGGTAAATTTTGTATGTTTGGGTATTATAAACCCTTAAAACCAAATCATATGAAAAAACTTTACTCAATAATTTTTGCTTGCGCTTTTGTTTTGATCGGCTTTAATTCAAAAGCTGCTACTATTGTAGTAGGTGTAGGAGTAGATGCTACATTTACGCCAGCTAACGTATTTACTCCTTCAACTGTTTCTGCAGCAGTAGGAGATGTTATCCAGTTTATTTTAGGTGCTGGTACTCATAATGTTACTAGTACTTCTATTCCAGGTGGTGCAGCGGCAATGAGCTCAGGTACTATGTCAACTCTTGGACAGACTTATAATTACACTGTAACTGTTGCTGGTACTTATCTATACAGCTGTACATTTCACACAGGAATGAATGGAACAATTAACGTTGGAACTTCTGGTATTGCAACCCCAACTGTTGATTTATTGACAAGTGCTTATCCAAATCCTTTTAAGGATAAATTTACATTTAAGTATGGTTCAATTGAGTCTATTGATTTGTTTAATATTATTGGTGAAAAAGTAAAAACTTTTGAATTGCCAAAAAATGAAACAAAAACAGAGATTGACCTTACTGATTTAAATACAGGTGTTTATTTTATCCGTACTTACCATGAAGGTGTAATAGTTGAAACTAAAAAAATTGTAAAAACTAAATAATGATTATTTAGTTTCTTTGAAATCGTCCCGTCCCGAGCACTCGGGACGGGACGATTTTATTTTTTGGATTATTTAAAAACTTACATAAAATGAAATCATTTCTTTTTTCTTGCATCTTTTTATTTGCATCTTGTTTTGTTTTTGCTCAAGCAGATAAACAAAATATAAAAGTTGTGACCAATAGTGAACCTTCTTTTCCTAAAGGTGATAATGCATTGTATTCATATGTTTATATGAATTTAAAGTATTCTGAGGAATCGAAAAAAAAATATATTCAAGGAGAAGTTACTTTGAGTTTTGATGTAAAACCTGATAGTGCTGTTACAAATGCAGTTGTAATAAGTGGAGTAGGTTATGGAGTGGATGAAGAAGTGAAAAAGTTAATTCAAACTTTGAAATTTAGTCCAGGTGTTCAAAATGGGGTGGTCATAAAAATGAATACTATGTATACCTTTCCAATAAAAGCTCATTAATGTATAGAAAAAGTCTAATAATATTTTTTTTAGCTGTTTCTTCATGTGTTTTTGGAGGCGATATAAACCGAAAACGCGATACCTTACACATTTATAATAAAATTGATACAACTTACATAGAAAGCTATAGAGATTGGTTAAATGCAAAATTAATTGGGGTTATTAGGACAAATAAATTCAGTATAACTGATAATATTACCCAAAACAAATTGGAGTATAGCATTAATACCAACGCCAACATGGGTATTGGTATGAGTTTTAAAGGTATTGGTTTTGAATTTCAATATAACCCTCCTGGATTAAACAATGATGATTATAAATTTGGAGCTTCAAAGCAAATTGCTTTTGCTACAAATGCTAATGGTAGAAGATTTATTTATGATGTTTTTTATAGATATAATCAAGGATATCATACAACTTCAACTTACAAAGTTCCAAATGATACAGGTTTTACAATGGAACACATTTACCGAGCAGATATAAAAAACACCACCTTGGGTGCTGAACTGGTTTATGTTTTTAATAATAAACGTTTTTCAAGTTCTGCTCCATATAATCTTACACAAAAGCAAAAGAAGAGTGCCGGCTCATTACTACTAGGAACGTTTTGTTCTCTGTATGCAATAGATGCTGATTCTTTGATTTTTCCTGATTCTCTAAGGTATAAATTCAAAGAGGAAGTTCAATTTAAAACAGCTGGTAGTATTACTTGGGGTATTTCTTGTGGATATACTTATACGCTGATATTTGGAAAAAATTGGTTTGTCAATATTTATACTTTACCCGGCTTAGCTGTTCAACAATATTATTCTACGAATGCATATGATCAAAAATCACATTCAAATACTGCAATCGGGGGAGCTTTACAATCTAGATTTTCATTTGGATATAATAAAAAACGATATTTTATTGGAATTTCATGGACCAATACACAATACTTTGTAAACAACAATAAAATGTCTTCTCTCAATTATAAAAATGGTTGTTTCCGTTTTTATTATGGGCATCGATTTGATTTGAGAAAAATGTTGAAGAAGAGATTGTAAATTATTTTTTCTTACTTACAATTTCGAATTGCTGAATCAATGATTCTCCTTCTTCATCAACCAGCGTAAGTGTATGAACTCCTTCATCAGGCGTTAATCCCATTTGATGATTGCTTTGTGTTGAGCCAATAAATACTCCGTCCAAATGCCAATAAATTATGGTGTTTGCTTTTCGGTGTGCTACTTGGAAAACTGTTTTTCCCATTTTTCCATCTATTTCAACCGGAACATATATTTTGCTGAATTGTTTTGGATAAATAATTTCCATTCCACTTAGTCCAGCTGTTTCGCAATCGCTCCGCAATGGTGGCAATTCTTTATAGGTAGAATTTTTTGATTTAAAATACCATTCCATTGCAGGTGGTAAAACAAACCAACTGATGTGTTTCATTTCATTTACATCTTCACAATTACTATTTACACGATAAGTTTCACTTGCATCTAAATGAATCAATCGATGGTATTTGCATGGCTCTGTTCTTAATCCGTTTTTTTGAATCCAAACTGTATCAATAGGTTCACATATGTCACTTGCTCTGCTACCGCTTTGTGTACAAAGTTTTATTTTTTCCATTTCATCGTAAGGAGGTATGAACCATTTGCTAGGTTTTAAAACATTAAAAATGTCAAATAAAATCGGAGCGGCTGTTTCTATTCCAATCAATCCAGGCCGACCTTCTCCGTCTGCGTTTCCAACCCAAACTCCAACTACGTATTTTGGTGTTACACCAATTGCCCAACCATCTCTATAACCAAAGCTAGTTCCTGTTTTCCATGCAACTTTAGTTGAAGATGTATATTGTTTCCACCCGGCTTCTTCGTCAGGACGAGCAACTTCTACCATTGCTTCAAAAGTGAAATAGATGGATGCAGCATCAATAATGGAAGTATTTTCTAAATCAAGTTTTTTTTCATTTTGCAACGTATAATATGGAGGATGAAAATCATTTTTATTGTATTTGCCTCCGTAATTTGTATAGTTATTTAAAGTGCGAGCCATGCTAGCATACATCCCCGTTATATCCCATAGTTTTCCTTCTGCACCACCCAGAATAACTGATAGTCCATAATGGTCAGGAGGATTCGTTAATGTTGTCATTCCTATTTTTTTAAGATTGTAATTAAATTTCTCTATTCCATAATTTTGTAACATACGAACTGCAGGAACATTTAAACTTCTGGCTAATGCTTTTTTTGCGGGGACAGCTCCGTCAAATGTTTGATTGTAATTTTGCGGAGCATAACCCGCAATTTGTGTAGGAATGTCTGGAATAAGCGAGGTGGATAACAGTTCTCCATCATTGAGCATATTGGCAAATAAAAACGGTTTTAAAATACTTCCTGTACTTCTTGGAGCATTTATTACATCCACATCTCCTTCGTATTCAGGTTTACCTTTGTTAGATGTGTTTCCAACATAGGCAAGCACATTTCCGGTATTTACTTCTAATACTATTGCGCATGCGTTATGGATTTCATTTCCTCTTAAAATTTTATGATGATTTTCTATTATGGCGTTTACACGTTCTTGTATATGTCCGTCTATTGTTGAAGAAATTCTTTGTCCTGAAAAAGTTTCTTTTACTGCTCTTTGTAAAAGATGTGGCGCAAGTTGTGGGATTGCATGTGGCTTTCCTGGTAATGGTTCTTCTTTACTTAATTCACAAGTTTCTTTGTCAATTATTTTAGCTACGAATAATTGATCCAATAACCGATTGCGTTTTTTTAATAATCTTTCTTGATTTTTACCAGGGTAAATTAAGCTGGGTGCATTCGGCAATACTGCTAATGTGGCTGCTTCTGCCCATGAAAGTTTTGAGGGCTCCCGACCAAAATATCTCCATGAGGCTGCATCAATTCCAACTACATTACTTCCGAATGGTGCATTTGATGCATAAAGTGAAAGTATTTCTTTTTTCGAATAACTAAATTCTAATCTGGTTGCTAAAATAATTTCAATAAATTTTTCAAAGAAAGTCCGTTTTTGTCCTTTCCTCGACATACGGATTACCTGCATTGTTATTGTACTTCCACCGCTCACCGTTTTTTTTGCTTCTATATTTTGTTTGGTAGCTCTGGCAATTGCTGAAGGGCTAACACCCCAATGAGTATAATAACCCCTGTCCTCGAATTGTATAATGCAGTCAATAAATTTTTGAGATAATTTTTTTGTTAATGGAAACCTCCATTGTCCATCATCAGCAATTTTAGCGGCTAATAATACTCCTTTGTTATCTTCCAGAACAGTACTTGTTTTGCTTTTAAATAGAGGAGAAGGTAAACATAAGCAATACCAAACTAATAGAATAAATAGAAAAATAAAAACTATTCCTTTTCTGCTCTTTATGAACTTTAATATGGAAGGAATGTGTTTCAAATAGATTCTATGGAGTTGAATTTTTTTTCAATAATTCGTTTCTTAATTGGCGGGAAGTTTTTTTGCTTCCATCGTGGCTCCAGCCTGGTGGGCCAAATACGTACATAAACTTAGCTTTTAAAGTAGAAGGCTTTTTTAAATCTTTCGCTATGTTAATCCATTCATGAAAAACCATTTTTATTGGATGATACGTTTTTATGTTTTCGGTTAGTCCATAAACAACATTCTCTTTTTCATCTTCGGCTACAAATGTTCCAAATAATTTGTCCCAAATAATAAAAACCATTCCCATGTTTTTGTCGAGATACTTTACATTGCTTGCATGGTGCACTCTATGATGTGATGGGGTAGACATGAAATATTCTAAAAACCCAAGTTTTTTAACCGTTTTTGTATGAATTAATATACCATAAATCTGAGTTGCTGAATATATAAACATGATATCAATTCCTTTGAATCCCAATAGTGCTAGTGGAATAAAATAAATAAAACGATACAAAGGTTGGAAAACGGAAGACCTGAATCCAACAGTTAAATTAAATTCTTCAGACGAATGGTGTGTAACATGAACAGCCCAAAACATTCTGCAATAGTGGTCAACTCTATGAAGCCAGTAATACATAAAATCCTGGGCTATTAATAAAATTCCCCAATATGCAAATTGATTTTCAATTTCAATAAATTTGAATTGAAAGAAATAATTTAAAACTATTAAACATATTCCTCTGACCAGGATATCTAATCCCAGATTCAAAGAAGTAAGATAAATATTAGCAAGCGTTCCTTTTACTGAGTAATAATTTTTGTGGTGCAAATAACTGAATAGGATTTCTGCTCCAATCACAATGGCATAAATAGGAGTTGTAATAGCAATAAGAAGCGCTTCTCGGAATTCGTTCATGCTACAAAATTAAATAAAAAAGCCATCATGCTAAAGGCGTGATGGCTTTATTTATTGGTTTATTGATTTATTATTGGATAAATACCTTTTTAGTATAAACAAGGTTTTCTTGTGATATGGTAACAAAATAAATTCCAGTCTTTTCTTTAGCCATGTCAATTGTTGTTTCTTTGTTACTAATGGATGCATTGTAAACTTCTTGACCTAAAGCATTGGTGATTTTAACATCTGCTTGAATTATTTCTTCAGTTAAAAATTTAATAACTATGTTTTTGTTAGAACTATAAATTGAAGTATTGTTTGTCAACGAATTTTCACTTATTCCAACAGGCATTTCACCCGCAAGAATGTATGCATCAGGAACCGAATTATAAGCATAGTCTTTTATAGTAAATAAACTTGCAGTAGCATCTACATCAAAACGAGCCCATCCATAATGTAAATTAGGGCCTATGTTAAATTGCAATCCTATAAATTTATCGGTTTGTCCCAAGAAATTTCCATAGCTATATCCTGAGCCAAAGTAGCTAGCCATCGATTGACTTGTGGTAAAGTTAAATTGTAAAGTAGATTTGATGGTGTCACCTGAATTAAAAGCAAATGGATATACATATGCTCCAACTGTATCACCCGCTATTCCGTTGCTGCCAGTTGGGGAGATAGCTACTTGCTGAGAAGTATATGTTCCTGTTCCAATATTTAATGTAATTGTATAGTCGAAAACCCCTCCATTATCCAAATCGAGATTGTAAAAATTACCTCCGATGTTTGTAGTAGAATCAGGGTTTATGTCTGTATAAATGATTTGAGCATCGGCTTGAGAGCTCATTAATGCTATAGATCCTGCTAAAGCAGAATACGACTTTAGTTTGTTATTAAGAGTAGGAGCTGTCATTTTGATTTAGTTTTATCAAATATACAAAAAAAAGCCCCGAGAAATAATCTAGAGGCTTAATAATTGTTATTTATTGAATATTATTTCAAAAACAATTTTTTAGTATAGCTACTACCATCAGCTTTTGATATGGTTACAAAATAAACACCAGCTTTTGCATCCTCCATAGAAATGGTTGTTGTTTCATTAGTAATAGAAGTTTTAGCAAGTTCTTGTCCTAAAACATTAGTTACAGTTACAATACCATCAATGGTAGAGTTGTTTAAAATCTTAACATTGATTGATTTATCAAATCCATAAATCAAAGTATTTTGTGACAATAATTCATTAATTCCAGTTGGCAAAGGCATTCCTCCTGCAGGAATTGCAGTATTTGGAGTTGCATCATAAGCATAATCTTTAATGGTAAACGATGCTCCGTCTGTAGCAACATCAAAACGAGCCCAACCATAATGAGTAGCACCGGCTAAATTGAAACGAAATCCAAAATATTTATCTACAGCACCTACCCAATTCCCGAAATTATAAGAAGTTGAAGCTGGATAAACTCGAGCTGCAAATTGAACAGTGTCTGTAGCCCAAGTTAAAGAAGCATCAATAGGATCGCTTAAATTTAACATTGCATTTAAAGGATATGTAGAAATAAGACCATTTTGTGCAATTGCATTTACGCCATTTTGTGGAACAACACTTAAAACTTCATTGTAGGCATAACCTGAGCCGGTTACACCTGTTTGTTCGGCAACCATAAAATCAACAAATCCACCATTGTCAAGGTCGATGTTAACTCCGGATAAAGTAGTGCTAATAGTCACATCTGGAATAACATCTGTGTAAATGATTTGAGCATTAACAACACCTGTGGTTGCAACAGCACCTGCAAGTGCAGAGTAGGATTTTAGTTTGTTTTGTAGATTTTTTTTCATGTATAGTTTATTAAATTATATGCCGATATTATATGTAGTGTAAAAATACTAAAAAATATGAATTGTTATATTATGAAGTTTTTCTATTTCTATAAAGATTTGAATCCACGGCTTCAACCATTTTAGCACTATTTAAATCAGCATCTAAAAACATGGATAAATTTTCTGCTACTTCTGAAGGATTATTAATTACATCTGCATAGTCAACATACATAACTTCAAATTGTGGATGTGTTTTAATCCAGGAGCGTGTTTTTTCGAGTTGTTTTTTAAATGTATCAGCTAGGGCAGTTGGATAAACTTTTTTATCTACTTCTGATTTTTTTCCTAACATGATTTGCTGGGATTTGATAATTTCTTCCATATCACGTTCCATAAATACCACTTTATATTGATAAGATGCAGGTAAATGCTGAAGTAATTGTGCAATCACTTTTATTACTTTGTTTTGTCCCTCATGTATCCAGGAATTATCGGTGGCTAAACTTTTAACTTTTTGATATTCTAAATAACCTTTTGGATTATTTTCATCGCTAGCTCTTATGTTATCTGTTAAAACAGCTAAACCACCGGCTTGTAACATTTGCATCATCATGGATGTTCCTGAACGGGGCATTCCCGAAACAATTGTAATTGTTCCTTTGATATTATTTTTTATAAATGAAGTATGTTTTTCAGCTTCAGATAAATTGATAATATTATTTGTAAAAATTTTAACTAAAAACAAATGCGCTTTTCGGTTTCCGGGTTGGTATGTTGTCACTACTTTAAAAGCTTCTATAGCTCTCTCATACATCTCTAAACGGTAAAATGCTTCCCCCAAAAAATAATGTGCTAATGCGTTATTAAAAATAAGCGATACAGAGCTTAATAAGTGGTCAGTAGCATCTTCCAATTTATCCTGTCGGAGAAGTGCGATTCCTAATCCTAAATGAGCACCAGCATTTTCCGGATCAATTTCTAAGGCTTTAGTAAATGCATTTTTTGCTTCTTCCCATTCTTTTAATTTAATAAATGCTTCACCAACTTTTACATGTATATCAGGCATATGAGCAATGGCTTCCATTGCCTTTTTAAATAATGGTAAAGCTTTTCGAGGACGGTTTTGTGATACTAATAAAACACCTTCTAGAAAGTCTAAATGAGGTAATTCCTTTTTATCAAGTTTTTTTATTTGTTCAATAACAGAAACACAAATGTCAAATTTTCTTAACTTTTGTAAACACTCAGCATATTTTAAAGCATAGCGTGCTATGTCAGGAGTTTTGTTGAAAAGCTCTTCTAAAATGGGTTCTGCTAAATTTGCCTGTTCTTTAAATAAATAAATACGTGCTAAATTAAATTGAGTTTCATTCACAACTTTTTGAATGGTTTTAGCTTTGTCTTCTGAAGGAGCTTCAATATAACCAAGTTCTATTAACTGTTTCAGAGCTTCCTGAGCAGCTAATGGATCCTGTTGCAATTCTTCCGGATGGTTTCCTGAGTTTCCTTCCACATTTTCCCATGTTTCAATATATTCAGGAATAATTTTTTTATCGAACACCTGTGTTAAAACTTTTCCATCCATATCTTTTCCAACAGGCAGTCCGAATAAAGTTAAAATGGTTGGTGTGATGTCTAATAAAGTTGCTCCGTAAATTCGTTCATCCTTAATTATATTTGGACCCGACATACAAAACATTCCAAATTGACGATGCTCTAAAGCGGGTGCCATTGGCTCTGTTGGTAAGCGTTTAGGACGAAGGTGATCTGAATGAAAACCGTGATCAGAAAGAATAATAATTGTAGCATCTTCACCGGCAAGTTTGATATACCGTTCCAGCATCATATCGTGGAAACGGTAAATTCCATTTACTACATCTTTATATAAATCAAATTTTTCATCTGAAATGCCTTGCATTTGCGGTGGATGAAATTTCATGAAACCATGGCTCAAGTGGTCAATCGTATCGAAATAAACAGCTGTTAAATCCCACGGTTCATTTTCCATTAGCCATGTTGCAGCAGCATGAGTAGAGGCACACTCGGCAATGTTTTTTGCTATGATAGTAAGGTTTTTATCGTTTTCCTGATCAATTAATCTTGCTTTTGGAATGAAAGGTAAAAGATGTTCTGCTGTTAATTCAGCAGGATGCACTCTGTACTCAGCAATTATTTCTTTTAATCGTTCAGGATAAATAGTTCCTTCCGGTAATTTCCAATCTTCTGCTTTTTCGCTTGTAATTTTATGATAAAAATTAGAAACCATTGCTCCGTTTATAGGCTCTACCGGATTACTGGGCCACCAGCCGACAATATTTGATTTTAAATTATTTTGTGATAGAATATTCCACAATGCCTTACATTTTCTACTGGTAGAAGTTACAGGCCGCAATTCCATTTGTTCAGGAATTGGTTCAACAAAATTCAGGATGCCATGTTTGTCGCCCGTTTTTCCGGTGGCTATAGAAGTCCATAAAATAGGGGATAATACAGGATCGAGTGTTGCGATATCACCCATTACTCCTTTATTAATTAAGGATTCCAGTGAAGGCATTAGCCCTGCGTCCAGCAATGGATTAATAATTTTCCAATCAGCAGCATCCCATCCAAGTACCAATACTTTCTTTGCTAATCGGTTAGTCATTTTTAGAATTGTTATTTTCTTTTGATTTTTCTGCATCACGTTTTTTTCTCCAGGCTTTTATTCCAACTGCACCTAATGCAAGAAGTCCTAATGAACCATCAGCAGATATTTCAATAGCATTGATTATTTTTTTTGAATTTGTATTTTCAGAAGAATTTTTCAAGATTTCTTTTTGTAGTAAAAATATACTTTTTCGAGAAGATTTGCTACGTAGCTCTTGATTAAAGGTACTTTTTGGATATGATTATCTGCAAAAAAACATGATTTCCAACATTTTTATAAATTTTTGTTCGAAAAACTTGCCTTGTGTATGTTTTCTGCATTACATTCGTTACATAAATTTAATGTTTAACCCAAAAAACAAAACAAGATGAACAAGGCAGAATTAGTTGATGCAATGGCTGCAGAAACAAAATTATCAAAAGCTGATGCTGGAAGAGCATTAGACGCATTCGTTAACGCTACAACAAAAGCACTTAAAAAAGGTGACAGAGTTGCATTAGTTGGATTTGGTTCTTTCTCAGTTTCTAAAAGAGCTGCTAGAAATGGCCGTAACCCACAAACAGGGAAAGCTATTAAAATTGCTGCTAAAAAAGTTGCGAAATTTAAAGCTGGAGCTGATTTAGCTAAAACAGTTAACAAGTAATTTTGTCAACTAAAAAAAATCCCCAGAGTTCATAACTCTGGGGATTTTTTATTTCTATCACTCAACCGGTATTATAATTTTCTTTCCACACCAGTTCCTCCTAATTCGAATCTATACAAATTATTTTTTGTATCTAATTTATTGGATTCCGTTATAATAATATCTAAACTAAAAACGGAGGTACAAATGCAAAATCCAATTTTCTTTCTTTCGCTTATTTTTATTGGCAGTGCAGCAAGTGTTACTGCTCAGCCTACCAGTCTGAGTCCATCCAAGTATCCTGATTTGTTTTATATAAAAGAAAATGCTCCAAATAAAGAAGTGGTTTCAGGACCATCTATCAGAGAAGCTGATGTAATGTGGAGCAAAAGAGTTTGGAGAGTGATTGATTTAAGAGAAAAAATAAATCATCCATTGTACTATCCTGATTCCCCAATTTTAGATAGAAAAAGTTTGTTTGATGTAATTACAAATGCGGCCTTAAATGAAGGAAGAATTACATTATTTGACAATCCTGCAACAGATGCTCAGTTCAGGTATGAGATGACATCTGCCGAAGCAATTCAAAAACTTTCACCCATTGTGATGATGTATATTGAACGATTGGATGGTTCAGGAATTTTTGATACAGTTCCAACGCCTGTTCCAGTTACAACAGACAAAGTTTGGAAATACTGGGTAAAAGAAGATTGGTTTTATGATAAACAAAGATCGGTGATGGATGTACGAATTATAGGACTTTGTCCGTTAATAGAGAAAGTTTCCGAATCAGGAGAACATTTAGGTGCAGATAAACCCCTTTTCTGGATCTATTTTCCGGAAGCCCGTCCGGTGTTTGCGACTTCAGAAGTCTTTATGCGAGATAATGACGCTGAAAGAAGAACACTGGACGACATCTTCTGGAAACGAATGTTTTCAAGTTATATCCGGAAAGAAAGTAATGTTTACGATAGAGGAATTTACGATTATAAAGTTGGCTTAGAACAACAGTTAGAATCTGAAAGAGTGAAGAATGATATCTTTACTTATGAGCATGATTTGTGGCATTTTTGAGGATGCTTCTTTGAAACCGTCATCCCGTGCCACGACACGGGGTCTCACGAATTTAGGTTTGCCTTCGAAACATGGAGATGCCGTGTCGTGGCACGGCATGACGTCCGGGGTAGCAGAGCGTTATTATCTAAGCTTTCTCTTCCCAGATCATGCACAAATGCACAATGGTAGCAACTGCTTTTTCCATATCCTGGATTGATACCCATTCGTGTTTGGAGTGAAAAGCATGCTCTCCGGCAAAAATATTCGGACAAGGTAAGCCCATGTAAGAAAAACGGGAACCATCTGTTCCGCCTCTTATACTTGATAACACTGGTTCTACACCTGCTCTTTTAATTGCTTCCAATGCGTTGTTTACAATTTCCGGATTTTTATCCAGCACTTGTTTCATGTTTCTGTACTGTTGCTTTACTATAAAATCGAAAGTAGAATGCGGATAATTTTTTATAATTTTTTCAGTTAATTCTTTTAGAAAATCTTCTTGCGTTTTTAAATTCTCTTCATCAAAAGCACGGATAATAAATTGCAAAGTGGTTTCTTCTATGCCTCCCGAAATGCTAACTGGGTGAACAAATGGTTCTTTCTTTTCGGTCGACTCAGGACTCATTTTATCTTTTGGAAGTGCTGCAACAATTTCGCTTGCAATTTTAATAGCACTTTCCATTTTATTTTTTGCAAATCCGGGATGCGTACTTACCCCATGAATATTGATGGTTACGCCATCAGCAGAAAATGTTTCATTTTCTATATGTCCTAATTCCTCTCCATCAATAGTATAACCAAAATCAGCTCCTAACTTTTTCATGTCGGCTTTGTCCGCACCTCTTCCTATTTCTTCATCGGGAGTAAATAATATTTTTATTGCTCCGTGTTTTATTTCTGGATGTTTCATTAAATGATGAGCAGCATCCATAATTTCTGCAACACCTGCTTTATTGTCGGCACCCAATAATGTGGTTCCGTCTGTAGTGATAATGTCGTTTCCAATTTGTTTAGTCAAGGATGGATGTTCATGCACCCGAATCACCTGTGTTTTATCATTTAGTAAAACAATATCTTTTCCATCGTATTTTTTATGAATTTGTGGGTTTACATCTTTGCCCGAACAATCAGGAGAAGTATCCATGTGTGAGCAGAAACAAATAACAGGAACCTTTTTAGACGTGTTACTCTGGATAGTTGCATAAATGTATCCGTGTTCATCCATATGTGCATCACTAATGCCCATTTCCAGTAATTCGGATACCAGCACTTTTGCTAAATCTTTTTGCTTCATAGTTGAAGGGCAAGTAGGGGAATTCGGATCGCTTTGTGTATCGATTTTAACGTATTTTAAAAATCGCTCGGTTACGGTATGGCTGATTGTCATTGCTTTTGTATTTAAATAAATTATATCACGAATTACACTATTTTTGAGCAATATTCAAAATATAATTTGCCATGAAATACAAACGTTTAGCAAGTGAAGAGCTGAAGGAATTGGAGCAGGAGTTTGTTCGTTTTTTAGCATCTGCTCAAATTACAGGAAGTGATTGGGAAAAGATGAAAGTAGAAGAAGTTGAAAAAGCTGAAGAGCTGATTGACGTGTTTAGTGATTTGGTTTATGAAAAGGTAATGAACAAGATTGAATATTTGGAATACAGAGATAATAAATCCCTCAATATTTTTCATTTTACAAGCGATAAAATACTTTTAGTTGGTTTAAGAGTAAAGGAGAATAGCAGTTTGGATTTGATGACAGACAATGTATTTGAGGCATGGAATCAAAGCAATATGAATGCTGTTAATCTTATTAAAACAGAAAAAATTTATTCTAAAGAAAGAGGAGAGGAAGTGTTTGAATTATTGCAAACCGGTTGTATGATAAGCGATGGAAAATTGTTTAAACTACTGGAAAAACTCTAGTAATTAGTTTCTTGAATTGGAAGTACGTGCCACTTTGCCAGCTTTTTTTAAGCTTCCGTTATTATTACTCAAAGTAGGAGCTGGAATCATTTTAAAAATAACAATGTTGCTTTTTGTAGTAATGGTTGAGTCATTTCCTTTTGGACCGGGTTTATTCAAATCTCCTGTACCTTTAGAAAAACCATAATTGGCTATGAAGATAAAGAATGTTGTAAGAATAAGTTTTGAAATACGACTCATTTTTCTGCTTAATTAATAAATTAATAAAAGCCCCGAGAAAAAATCCTCGGGGCTTTGTTTGTGTTATTGAGTAATAATTAATTTTTTAGTAACTGTAGCATTGTCAATTGTGAATCTCACAAAATAAATACCATTCAATAAATTCAATTCGCTTTTTGAAATTTCAACTGAATAATCACCTTCAACTTGATTACCATTCTTAACTTCCATTATTTTCTTTCCTAATACATCAACCACTTCAATTTTTACATCACCTTTTTTATTCAAGTGATAATATAAAGTAGAAGCTTGGTTTGTAGGGTTAGGGTAGATAGAAACGTTAGCACCATCAATTACACTTTCGTCAATGTTTAATACACCCGTCATATTAATATCATCAATCCAAATGGTGTTGTTAGCATCTCCTGAAGTGTACTCAAATTTAAAGCGGGTATTAGCAGTTGCAAAAGTTGCAGGAACACTAATAGTATGTAACATCCATTGACTTGCACTTGTAGGAACAAATTCTTCAGGATGGTAGCTATTGTTAATTAAATCGGCATTGGTTGTTCCTGCTCCGGAAATACTTGTAGGAGAACGTAAGTTCCACGTAGCACCGCAGTCGTTTGATGAATAAACTTTTAGTTCATCAGTTATATCTGCAGCATCTGTTGCCTGAGTGGCAGCAGCACATCTGAAAGTAAGAACAGCACTGCTGATATAAGTTAAATTAAATGAAGGAGAAATTAATTCATCCACATCATTTGGATAATTGTAATATCCATTCATCATAATACTACGTGAGCCAGTATAAGCAGCAGTAGAATTTATCCACCAAGTTTTGCCGTTCATATCCAAATCTTTCACTTGCCATAAGTTATAGAAAGAGGTAGGATTTTCAAAACCTTCAGAATAAGTGTTTGATACTTGAGCGAAGTTGTCAGACACATTAATGAAATTTGTTTTTGTTACAGTCGTAGAAAGTGTTCCAGAAGTAACTGTTAATGTTACATCATATCCTCCGGGAGTATTGTAAACGACTACCGGTGAAGGAGAAATTGATGTTCCAGGAGTTCCACCAGGAAAAGTCCATGCATAAGATACGGATGCACCTTGTGATAAATTTAATACGTTCGGTGTGTATGCAATGTTTGCACCCGGACAAATCATATAATCATCTGCATAAAAGTTTGTAGTAGGAGTACAATTAGGATAAGTGCCACCATCTGTACCAGTTGCAGCTAAGTTAGAATTAATCCATAAGCTACTTCTTTGAGCTACTGTACTTTCAGCAGTTGCTCTCATCCTATCAATTTGATTTTGGGTAAACATATAAGTGCAACTTGAATAATCCATGTAATTGGTAATATTTTCAGCATCACCATAAGTTCCTGTCAATACAACGTTGTCAATTCCAAATGTTCCAGAAGTACTTTCTGCATTGTATCCATAAATACGGAAAGTAATTGAGTCGGTAACACCCGTAAATGAAGCACCACTTAATGTAATTTTGCTTCCAGCTTGATTGGTATTAATTGAATCATAATTACTGAAGAAAACGTTTCCTGTTTGTACACTTAAATTTGGATTTGCTGGAGTAATGGATGCGGATAAATTTGCTGTATAGTTATCTTTGCTTGAACGCACTGCATAAGTTCTAGCTCCAGCAGAATCACGTTTGAAATCAAAAGTAATTCCGGTTAAAGACATTAAAACTCTTGTATCTGCTTTTACTTTAAATTCATAATATTTTCCAGCGTTAATTGCCCCTGTTAAACCTGCGAAAGATGTTTCACCATTTACTGCTCCTGTATCCCAGCCTGTAAATTCAAACATGTTTGTGGAAACTGAATTTGCAGAAACACCATTAGCCATAAAACTAGTTAATGTTAAAGTTGAATCAGCAACAGTTGGATTAGTGCTTGGGTCAGTTGATCCCGAAGAAGTAGTAACACTAGAAAAAGTGTAAGAAGCACTTAAAGCTGCATTGTCACAAAAGAAGTCGTAAGAAGGACAAGTAGAAAAATGCCCTTTTGTAGGAGGTGTATCATTTATCCCATCATCACCACAAGCTGTAGCAACTTGTGTGTTTCCCCAAGTATGCTCTAGTCCTAACCAGTGACCAACTTCGTGAGTTAATGTTGTTGATGAACCATTACATTGTGAAGAAATCATAATTACACCATCTGAAGGTGCACCAAACGTATTTACAGATGATGGGAAGGTTGCATAAGCTAATATAGTTCCGGGTGTAGATCCCGGAGGGATATTGGTCACTACCCAAACGTTAAAATATTTATCTCTAGGCCATTGATTTAATTTTGAATAGTCATCAGCATCTATAGTTCTGTGCGAATAAATACGATCAATACCATTTGTGCAATTACCATTAGGATCAATTTTAGCTAACTTAAATTGAATTAATGCATCGCCACCAATAGACTGAAAATATGGAGGATTTGAACTATAGTCGGAGTTTAACATAGCGAAATCATCATTCAATGCATCTACTTGAGCATAAATACTCGCATCAGAAATGTTTTCTGAACCATTGATATGAATCACGTGAAATACAGTAGGGATGGTATAAAGGGTAGTACTTCTTCCTTCTTTCTGATTTACTTTTTGATTGATTGCATTTACATAATCAACATATGCTTGTCTCAATTCTGGATGTTTAAGATACATTTCTTCGTTCTTTTCAACGGTTCCGCAAGGAATAACTCCTTGAGCTGTAACAATTTTGATTTGTGAAAAACAAACAATTGAACTTAATACAGCTAATTTTAAGTATTTTAATTTCATGTTGGTATAGATTAGAATTTATCTAAGGCAATATTAAGGAAAAATAGTCTAAAAAGCAAGACCATTATAGGAGTGGTTGGTATTTATGTGTAAGTGGCTGCTTTTAAATGAAATCGGTAATTATTTGAATAAAAAAGGTCCGTAATTACTTTACGGACCCTTTTTATATTAATCTAAATGCCTCGTCCTGAAATAAGTTGACACAAAAGTTGACTTATATGATAAACACAAGTAAATCACGAATTCAAAAGAGGACTCAAAAAGATTACAGTTTGGCTTTTAAACTTCAATTAGTTGATGAAGTAGAAAAAGGCCA
>SXIH01000034.1 GCA_005772895.1 Bacteroidota bacterium
AATTGTCTACTGTCTACTGTCTACTGTCTACTGTCTACTGTCTACTGTCTACTGTCTACTGCCTACTTTTTTCTTTTGACTTTTGACTTTTTTCTCTTTTTACTTTCCTTCAGGTCGTTTATGTTTCCACCTTTTGTGGCTCCACAACCAATATTGCGGAGCGGCAATAATATCTTTTTCAAGTAATTTTGTTACCAGTTCTGTAATTTCTCCTTCTTTTGTATCCTTTGGCTGGTCAAAGGTTTCAAAGAATTCAAAACTATAATATCCCCGTTTTTCTTTATTAATTCGTCCATACAAAACAGGTTGATTGTATTCTTTAGCAAACTTTTCAGTCCCAAACAAAACTCCCGTATCCTGATTTAAAAATGTCATCCAATGGCAATTGTTTGGATTGGATGGTGATTGGTCAATTGCAAAAATAGTAGCTGTATAATTGTTTTTTTCTTCTTCGTAAACTTGTTTTACAATTTTTGTAGAGATCATATACAAACCATATTTACTTCGCGTTTTACGCATTTTTTCATCAAAATATTTATTGGACAATGGCTTATAAATTCCAATGGTTTTATGTTTTATTAAGGCATCTACAGCAACAGCAAATATTTCCCAGTTTGCTAAATGTCCGCCAGCAATGATCACGCTTCGTTTTTGATCAAAATATTTATTGATAAGTTCCGGATTTTTACATACAACCCTTTTTAAGACTTGTTTTTCGGAAATGGTGAATGTTTTTAAGCTTTCTAATACCAAGTCACAAAAATGGCTGTAAAATTTATTGCAAATTTCCATGTGCTCTTTATGCGTCATATTTGGGAAAGAACGTTGAATATTGCCTAAAACTACTTTCTTTCTGTATCCAATAAGCTTATATAGGATTAGGTAAGTAAAGTTGGATAATCCATATAATAAAGGAAAAGGAAGCGAGGAAATGGGAAGAATTACTCCATAATAAAGAAACCTGTTCATTAAATTCATTCGAAAAATTTTTATAAAGTAAAGATAAAGTTTAGTTTTACACCACGTATTTAAATTTTTGGCAAAATAATTGCCTTAGTTTATGAAAAGCACAAATTAATATCTTAATAATACTAAAAATGAAAAATTCCTACAAATTGAAAGCTACTTTTTTATCTATACTTATTGCTGTATTGTTTTCTATTCCCTCGTTTGCACAAAAAGCTAAGCCCAACAAATTTTTAGATAACAAAAAGTTTAATGTACAATTTTATGAAGTAAAAGCTGCCGGCAGAGGAAAAGCTGTACCAAGCATTTTATTGTTAAAGGGTGGAAAAATTGAAGCTGATTTGATGTACGAAAAACTTTCATTGCCTCCGGTTGCTATTCATGTGACGCTTGATTCTACCTATACAGAAGATGAAGTGGAAATGCACATGGTTAAATTTGAAGCAGACCATTCAGAAGAAAAAAATGATTATCACTGGGATGTTACTTTAATTAATTATGAAATTGAAGGTACAATAGTTCAGATGAAATCGGGGTTAGAGAAGAAGAAGTATGAATTTGCGGGGACTGAGAAGACGAAGAAGTAAATAATATTTAAAAATATTAAGACGCTTTATCCTCTTGGATGAAGCGTTTTTGTTTGTGTTTACTTGTTCATACGGTTAGTTTGTTTCGCTAACCCCACAATTATAGTTGGATTGGCGAATGTTTTGTATATTAGTTGCGCTTAGTTGCAAGTTATAACCAATGAATGGTATGGCCACCGTTTCAAAGACGACAGACCGATCTAAATTTTATTATTAAAACAAAGACAGACCATGTTAATTTTTTTTGGAACCAGATCTGTAGAAGTACTCAACGAAAAAATCGAAGAGAAATGTGGTAAATGCGAAACTGAAAATAGTTTGCATGCAAGCGTACATCAAGTCTTCTTTCATGTGTTCTGGGCACCTTGTCTCCCGATAGAAAAAACAGGAGTAATCTATTGTACAAGTTGTAATGCAATTGTTCCACAAGAGCGATTGATTCCACATTATAAAAATCTCTATTTAGAAGTTCAGAAAAAAGCTAGAGCCCCATGGTGGAGTTTCTTGGGTCCAATGCTATTGGTACTCATGATTATAGCCGGAATAATTGGGGGTAGTATTTCTGATAGCTATAGTGCCGACTATATCCTTGATCCTAAAAAAAAGGATTTATATGAAGTGAGATTAGACGATGGAAATTATACTTTGTATCTAGTAAAAGATGTAAGTACAGATAGTGTCGATTTCTTCATTCACGAATATCAAACAGATGCATTGTCCGGACTTGAACAATTGAAATCTAAAAGATTCGCGCTTGACGTTTATACTATGTCAAAAAAGGAACTAAAAAAGATGTTTGATGAGGGTGACATTATGGATGTCACCAGAGCCCGTTGGCAATAAAATATTTTATTCGCCAACCGATTTGCCATTGCCAGGATTGGAGAATGTTTTTATATATTCAAACGAGTGCCAGGCCTGGGAGCTTTATAAGGAAATGATTTTACTTCAACCTTCTATCCGTTTCTCTTTCGATATCTTTCTTTTTAATATCAGCGCGCTTGTCGAAAAGCTTCTTACCTTTTGCTAGAGCAATTTCCAGCTTGGCGAATCCTTTTTCGTTGATGAATAATTTCAAAGGGACAATGGTTAATCCTTGATCTTTTAATTTTCCTTGAAGTTTATTTAATTCTTGTCGGTTCAGCAATAATTTTCTGTCGCGTTTCTCGGGGACATTGTTGTATGTGCCATTGAAGTAGGGTGACACATTCATATTACGAACAAACAATTCGTTTTTCAAAAACACACAAAATGCATCAGTGATGTTTGCTTTTCCTTCTCTGATAGATTTGATTTCTGTCCCTGTAAGTTGAATTCCGGCCAAATACTTATCAATGAAAGCATATTCATAAGATGCTTGTCTATTCTTTATATTGATGTTGTTTTCTAAACTCATTAGGCTGTAAAGGTACTAAAATCGAACTGAATTCCCTCTCCATATGGAGAGGGCTAGGGAGAGGTCTTACTTCACAATTAAAACTGGTACTTTCACATTGTGACGAACTTCATCCAGAGTTGTTCCAAATAGCAAGTCTTTCAATGCTCTGTGTCCGTGGGCACCCATTACCAATAAATCGCAATCGCAGTTGTTTACAATATCCGGAATGCTTTTTTTCGGACTACCAAAACCAAGTTTTGTTTCAATAATATATCCTTTTGATTCTAAATCGGTTTTGTATTTTTCTAAGTTTGATTGATCAGAAAGCGTTTCCAAATCATCAATATCAGAGCCCATCATCCGTGCTCCGGCAGTTTCTACAATGTGAATTAAAATATAAGATGCCGATTTACCACCTTGAGAAAAGGCATTACTGATTGCTTTACTGTCGCTAGAGCTAAAGTCAACAGTAATGGCAATGCGATTGTATTTTTTTGTATTTGTAATTTCTAAATCCATTGGAAGTCCATCGGGAGAATACATCACTTTTTGTTTCACACTCTTAATGATTGGTACAAAGGTAATGTATAACAACAATATTCCTGCACCAACTACTAATGGTACAACTGTAAAATAATAAACTGTTGGATTGTCTGATGCTTCG
This sequence comes from Bacteroidota bacterium, assembly GCA_005772895.1. GTDB lineage: Bacteria > Bacteroidota > Bacteroidia > 2-12-FULL-35-15 > 2-12-FULL-35-15 > 2-12-FULL-35-15. The sequence goes on from SXIH01000034.1 coordinate 3,596, forward strand.
ATCCATCCTGCAACTGTTTCAATAACTAATTTAGCATTTAAACTTACTATTGTTAATGCAATTAACCAGGCACAAATTTTCACCCAAAGTTTATTTGCAAATTTTCCCATTTGTTTTTTATCACTGGTTAAGTGAATCAAAGGAATTACAGCAAATCCTAATTGTAAACTTAAAATCACCTGACTTAAAATCAATAATTCACCTGTTGCATCTTCACCCAATAAAAAGATAACAAGGAAAGCAGGAATGATTGCAATTAAGCGTGTAATCAATCTTCTCAACCAAGGTTGTAATCGTATATTCAAATAACCTTCCATTACAATTTGTCCTGAGAGCGTTCCAGTAAGTGTAGAACTTTGTCCGGCAGCAATTAAAGCAATCGCAAATAGAGTAGGAGCAGCGCTTCCTAAAATATCATTTAATAATGTATGAGCATCTTGTATTTCTGAAACCTGATTATGCCCGGTTGTATAAAATGCAGCTGCAGCAAGAATCAAAATAGCTCCATTTACAAACAATGCCATATTGAGTGCAATAAATGTATCAATGAAATTGTATTTGATAGCATCTTTTATTCCTTTGAATGAACGATCTATTTTACGGGTTTGCACCAGCGATGAATGCAAGTACAAATTATGAGGCATTACCGTTGCACCAATAATTCCGATTGCAATATAAAGTGCAGTATTGTTAGGCATCGAAGGAATAAAACCTTTTACTAATTCTAATCCGTCAGGTTTTGCAAAAATTAATTCTGCCACAAAAGCAAATCCAATAGTTGCAACCAAAACTAAAATGAATGCTTCCATTTTACGCATTCCGTATCGTTGTAAAACCAACAATAAAAGTGTATCAGCTACACTTATTGTAACTCCGGCAAGTAATGGAAGTCCGAATAACAATTGCAATCCAATTGCCATTCCAATTACTTCAGCCAAATCACAGGCTGCAATAGCTATTTCTGCTAAAAACCAATTGCAAAAATTTACTGTTTTAGGATATGCTTGTCGCGATGCTTGAGCTAAATCCAATCCTCTTACCAATCCAAGTTTTGCACTTAAACTTTGTAAAAGCAAAGCCATTAAATTACTCATCAATAAAACCCAAAGTAGTTTGTAGCCAAACTGACTACCACCAGCAATATCTGTAGCCCAATTCCCCGGATCCATATAACCAACACTCACTAAGTAAGCGGGACCCATAAAGGCAAAAAGTTTTTTCCAAAACCCTGCTTTATCGGTTTTTACGCTTGAATGTACTTCAGATAATGATTTGTTTGAATTGTCACTCATGTTTTTAAAAGTAGCTGCTTATTCCAAACTGAATAGCGGCAGTTCGTGCAGGTGGATTACCTAAAATATCTTTTTGCCATTGATATCTATAATTAAAACGCAATACTGTTTGTCCGGATGGTCGGAAACTAATTCCGGGTGCAATTCCGAAAACACTTTCATAAATATTATCGCCTGTTGCTTCAAATGTTCCAACATTCCAATCAACATATTCTGTTCTGAATGCAAGATTTAAAACCGCGTTTTCCCAGCCAAACATTTTTCGTTTTAATATTGGTTGAACAATATCCAAATATCCACCTCGCTGTTTGTTGCCAAAATTTTGAATGTAATCGTCCGGCAAATCTACTAATACCCATGCAAATTCTCCTGTAATAGCTGTGTTTGTTTTTAAAATGTTAGTACTAATATCAATAGCAAAAACATCAACCTTTCTTTTTTTATCTAAAATAACACCATCCAATTGATATTGATTGTAAACGCCACCCATATAAGAAAATCCTATTTCTCCGATTTTTCTCTTTTTAATTGCTACTTTTCCTGTGAACATTGCTTTGCCATTAAAACTTTCTTCGAAACGGTCTCTGTTTAATTTTGTTGCCGGTAAAAATGTTTTTCCTTCTGTATTTGAAATAATATTTTCGTCAAAGCCATTTGTTAAATAAGCTTCATAAGCCAATACCCAATCCGATTTGTATAATTTACCATGAAGCCCGAAACCCGCATTTGACCATGTTGCCGGAAGCATTTGTGTTGCAGAAATCGGCCGCTCAATAAATTCCCATTTCGGTCCATCGTGATTTTGATTAAATGCTCCAATTGGATTCATAATAATTCCACCTCGTAAATTTAATAAAGGATGAAATTCAAAATCGATAGCAGCGCATTCAATGTTTATTTCTTTGGTTCCGTCTTCAAATTCAAGCTCAGTTAAAAATTTAATTTTTTTAGTTATGGTGGACGACATAAACATGGTCAATCTTCTGAATTGGAATGACAAACCTTCATTTACACCATCTGTCCCTGAATAATCGGTATTCACTTCAATGTATCCACCTAATGCAACAGGCATTTTTCCTATTTGTAAGAACGGACGATTATAAATTGCATCCAAATTCATATTGAGTTTGGATGTATCTGATGGAATTCTTTTAACTAAAGAGCTGTCCTTTTGTGCAAATGAATTGATGACACATGTTTGTACTAACAGAATACAAATTATTTTATAATTCAATGTAAATAGTTTCATTATCGGTAATTACTTTAAACTGTTTTAAATCTTTATCTGCAGGCGGACTCAATACTTTTCCTTCCTTTGAAAATTCGCTTCCGTGACATGGGCAAACCAAACTTGTTTCGTTTGGATTCAATTCACAACCTTGGTGAGAGCATTGCATTGAAATTGCAACAAGCGTTTCATTCTTTTTATAAATGCAAATTGGAAAGTCTAATTTTTCTGAACGGACAACTACAAATTTTCTTTCTGCATTCTTCTTGTCAATAAATTCTGATTTATTAATTTTTATTTTATTTGTTTCAATAGTTGATGCAGCATAATGAATAGAACCGCAACTTTCCATCAATGCAGCAATTCCAATTCCACTGGCACATAAAAGAGTACAACTTTTTATGAAACTTCTTCTTTCCATTATAATGACTCCAAAAATTTTATGAGTTGATCTTTTTCAGTCGGACTCAAATTATAATATGCACTTCTGCGACTGGTTGCTTCACCACCATGAAAAGAAATAGCTTCTTCAAAACTATGTGCTCTTCCATCATGCAATAAAAATAATTGACCACCTTGCGAATCTTTTGCTAATCCAATTCCCCAAAGCGGTGGAGTTCTCCATTCTGAACCATTTGCGCTTCCTTCCGGATAGCCGTCATCCAAAGCCGAACCCATATCGTGCAAAAGAAAATCAGAATAAGGGTGAAATGTTTGATTGCTTAATGCAGAAATATCAGTTATTGCAGTCGTAAATGTTGGAATATGACAACTAACGCACCCGATAGAATTAAAAATGCTTTCTCCTGCTAATACATCAGCATCTTCTGCGTTTCTTCTTGGCGGTGCTTTCAAGGTTCTCATGTAAAACACTAAACTGTTTACAAAACTTGCAGAAACTTCCGGGTCAGGAACATTATCTCCGGTATTTATTCCAATTTGATAATTATACAAATCCTGCATGTCAAAATCAGAAGTAATTCCAATATCTTGCTTTAAAGCAAAGACTACTTGATCTTGTATAGCCACCTTTTCGGCTTTTTTTCCAAATCTACCTATGTATTTTCCTCCGGAGGAAATATGGATAGCCAAAGGACTAAAAAAGTCTGTAGGATTCACATAATTTGGACGACCTGATATTCCATCACCATTCGCATCACTTGAATCAGCATTATTTAAAATAGATTGATCGTCCAAAGCTGCAATATATCCTAAACCCATTACAGCAGGCGCAATACGTTTACTAAAAACATTTGCTTCGCTTGGTAAAGATTCAGGAGCGTAACCAATAACAGCTCTTTGTTGAAGTTGAGGACCGCCTTTTGTTGTTAAATAATCAACGGTGGAGCCATTTACATAAGCATAGCGGGTTAATTCTGCTGATGGATGACCTTTTCCATTCCCAATATGGCAATTGGCACAAGATGTTTGCACGAAAATGGGACCTAAGCCTTCTTCTTTACTAAAGATGGTTCCGAAAGCCTCATCACCAACCAAGTGCTCTCTTTCTTGTTCTGCCGTTAAGCCGGGGATAGTTCCTGCTAATACTTCTTCATCTTTAGGAGCAGGAGGCAGAAGCTTTTCACAGGATGCCAACGCAATAACAAATAAACATAATAAGGTAATCGCAAAAGACGCTTTTTTCATTTCCGTTAAATTTTTTACAAAAATGATAACAATTTAATAAAATATAATTATTAATTTTGGTATACCTAAAAGATTTTTTAATGAGAATTGAAACAATAGAAAATTACCTGAAGAATATATATCATCTTTCTTCCAATAATACAATGGTGGTAAGTAATCAGAAATTAGCCGACAAGCTTGCTATTAGTCCGGCTTCAGTTACTGAAGCATTGAGAAAATTACACGAATTAAAATTTGTTGTATATGAAAAATCTTATGGTACAAGATTAACTGCTCAAGGAACAAAAGAAGCCTTGGGAATTGTCCGCAGACATAGAATATGGGAAACATATCTTGCAAAAGAGTTGGGTTTTGGTTGGCACGAAGTACATGAAATAGCTGAAGAATTAGAGCATATTAAAAATGATAAACTGATTAATAAGCTCGCTCAAATTATGGGAAACCCAGCCTTCGACCCGCATGGCGATCCAATCCCGGATGCTAAAGGGAAAATTATGAAAAGCAATTTTGTGAAATTATCGGAAGCAAAAGTTAATAATCAATATAAAGTGATGGGTGTAACCGATCACTCAATAGCATTTTTGAAATATTTAGAAAAGCATCAGCTAATTATAGGAGCGGTATTGAGCATTAAAACAATTGAAGAGTTTGACAATTCAATTATTCTGACTTGTAAGAAAAAGGAAGTGATAATTAGTAATAAGGTTGCAGAACGTATTATTGTGGAGGTTATTTAAATTGTAATTAAAGAGCAAAAAAAGTATAAACCCTGTCAGCAGTCTTTTTGCTTTCTTTATCTGTAAGCTTTATATTCAGTGTGTTTCCGGAAATTACTCCATTGTATTTTTGTTCTCCTGTCATTCCGCTCACTTCAAATTTAATTTCACATTTCTTTATTGTGTACTTTCCTTTTAAAACAAGGTCTTTATTTTCTTTGTGAAACCAACTAAAAACGTCCATGTAATCATTCACGGATGTAGAAGCTAAAACTGTTCCGTCCGCATAAAACCGTATAATAGCAGAGTGTTCAGCATCAATCTTATATGCATATATTCCATTATACATCACAGCACAGTTCGATTTTTCTCGTGGTACAAATGAAAATGAAATGGATACAATAAAAAGTAAAGCAACAATTTTTTTCATAACACAAATGTATAAAAACAAAAACAGCCACGTAGTGTTCGTGACTGTTTTTGGGGTATTTAGAGAGATTTAATTTTTTCTTAATAAATGTACGAAGCCTTTGTTTTCAACAGGTTGAGCATCAACAACGCAAGCAGAAGTAAAATGTGCTAACCAGAAATATACTCCTTCAGAAGCATCTTTTCCGTTGATCTTACCGTCCCACTTATCTGTTAAGTCGGTTGTTTCAAACACTTTCTTCCCCCATCGATCATAAACTTCTAAATGAAATTCCTTTACGTATGCAAATTTATTGAAATCAAAAGTAGGGTTCTCGAAATCGCCATCCGGTGTAAAAACATTGGTTTTTACAATATAATCTGGTAAAATAGGTGGAGGAGAGTAATCTAAAACAGTCGTTAAAAATACAGGACATCCCACTGCAGGAGTCATAACAACAGTGTACTGTGTACCTGCCACCGGATTTGCCACAATTAATGAATCATAGCTACCAAGTAAAGGTCCCGTACCATCGGGATTAAAATACCATTGGTAACTTACATAACCTGGAGGGGCGTGTAAAACAACTGTTGGGTCGCCAGGACAAAATACAGTTCCAATTCCTAGAGTATCGCCCGGGTTTGGAGGATTTGCAATTGTAAGAGTGTCCAACGTTGAACATCCACCTAATGAAGATACGGTAATATAATAAGTGCCTGGTGGGACATTTGCTAACGTGTCATTATTTGTCCCGACAGTTGAGCCTGTGCTGGCATCTACCCAAACAAAAGTAAATGGAGGAATAGCACCTGTTGGTTGGGCATAAGCATAACCATCAGTGTAATCGTGACAAGAAGCAGGTATAACGCTTGTATTTACGTTAATTTCAGAATATGCAAGAGTTACTGTTAATGAAGTACCGCATCCTGAAGCAGAAAGCATACTAACACTGTAAACTTGTCCTAAAATAGGATTTACAATTGCTAAAGTATCTGTGTTAGCTCCCGGAATAAGCACTGAAGAAGCATCATACCATTGGTAAGAATTAAATCCTGCTGGAGCAGTTAATATTAGAAGTGTGTCATCCGGACAAAAAGCTACTTGTGCAGCAAGCTGAGAACAGCTGGCATCAATGTATGCATATCCAAAATGTCCGGTTAAAGTACAATCACTTGTTTGAAACTGAATTGATACTGTAGTTCCGATGTATGGTGTTAAATCTATACTTACGGTAGTCCATTTCTTATAATATCCTTGTAACGTTCCAAATGAATCATTGAAAGGGAAGAAAGTAGTATCGCTGGATGCTGCAATTCCTTCAACAGAATAAACTCCACATGGTCCTGAAACAGGGTTTCCTGCGGCATCGTAAACTGTGATATCGAAACGAGGTTGTTCAGCTGCTGTATGTGAGCCCGGATTTTCAAGAACAACTGCGTATTGGTAAGTGAAAGAAGTGTTTGCAGCAGTTACTGTAATTGGATAGTTAAGATACTCAGTTTCAGCACCTATATTAGAGTTACCTAAACGAGTAGAATAACTCAAACCTCCCGGGGCAACTAATGGAATTTCAGGTAAACCGCTAATTGTATTGATTGCAATAGGATCGAATCCTGCTCCTGTATTAACTGTGTGACGACCAACCACAAAACCCGGTGTCCATGTTGTTGGAAGAAAATCGCATAATCCTGTTGCTCCATTCCAATTTGTAAAATCCCCAAATTCAAAGCCGGCATTATCACATACCGCCATTGATTCCTTTTGTGGAGAAAAATAAGGTGAACTTTCTTTTTCTACTTTACCTAATTTTTTATCAATGTATTCCTGTTTTTTATGACGAATAATAGAACTGTACTCACATTCGCGAATACCATTTTCTTTTAACTCAGCAATAATAGCTGCTTCATCAAAACCAATAAGCAATTGAGCATTTTGATTTTGTGTATTGATAGTATGATTATGAATTACTTCTTGTGCAAACAAAGCATTTGCAGACAATAAAGAAACAATTCCGAAAATTTTTAATTTGTTCATTTTTTTCATATAAAAATTAAAA
>SXIH01000035.1 GCA_005772895.1 Bacteroidota bacterium
ATTATTACAAAAGGGATGGTGGCTTTAATGATACGGGTTTTATCAAATCATACTCCTCAAGAAATTATTGATTCGAAATTGGATTTTATAGAAAAAATAGGATTAACAAAACATCTTTCGCCAACGAGAAGCAATGGGTTGTTAAGTATGATTAAACAAATGAAGCTGGATGCTTTAGCTTATAAAAATAAGCTAGTTTAAAGTTGAAAAGTTCAAAGTTCAAAGTTTGCTAACTGCAGATGAAGAATTTTGACCCACAACTTTAAACTAAAAAACTTTAAACTTTAAACTTTTTTATGCCTGCTATAATAAATACATACAATACTGAATTAACTCAAAAAGTAATCGATACAATTAAAACTTGTTACGATCCTGAAATTCCTGTTGATATTTGGGAACTTGGCTTGATTTATGAAATCAATATCGATCAGGAAAACAATTTGATGGTGAAAATGACATTGACTTCACCTAGTTGTCCGGTTGCAGAAACATTGCCTCCAGAAGTGGAAGATAAATTAAGAGATGTGGAAGGAATTCGTTCAGCAAAAATTGAATTAACGTTTGAACCGCCTTGGGAAAAAGAAATGATGAGTGAAGTGGCACAATTGGAGTTGGGGTTTATGTAAAAAGATATTAGATGTTAGATATAAGATATAAGATTCTGTTATTAGTGTCTGTTGCCATTCTAACAATGTCATTTTCTAACTATCAAAAAAACACCCCTAAAGAAACTACCGTTTATATTTTTCTTTCCGAAACTTGCCCGATTTGCCAGAGTTATACTTTAACGTTAAAAGAACTTCATAAAAAGTATAACTCAAAAATAAAATTTGTTGGAGTGTTTCCTAATTATTATGCCGATTCGGATAGTATACTTGCATTCAAAGAAAAATATTCTATTCCTTTTGAATTGATTATAGATAAAAATGCTGAGCTGACAAAACATTTTAAAGCAAGTATTACTCCTGAAGTTTTTGTTGAAACCGAAAGTGGAAAGTTATTGTATTCTGGAAGAATTGATGATTCTTTTTATGCAATTGGAAAACGAAGAACCGTGATTACATCAACCGAATTGTCTGATGCATTAATACAAATTGTATCTGGACACCCGGTTGCAATTCCCAAAACACAAGCTGTGGGCTGCATCATAAGCATCTCGAAATAAATGCTTATTTTTAATACTCATTAATAAAAGAAACATGAACCCAATCAAAATATTCAGTTATGTTATTCTGCTTTCTTTAAATTTTATTCTTACATCTTCTTTTATTAATCCGGGAGATGATAAAAAAAAGAAAAAGGAAAAAGAGATTGTTGACCCTTCTGAATTATATTCAATCGGAGAAATAAAAGCAATGGCAGCCGATAGCACTCCATATGGAACTTTTGTTGCGATAAGTAAAGAAATCATAAATAGAAAAGAAAACAAAATCACAATGAAATCGATTAGCATCGATCAGAAAGGTGAAACAACCGAATACAATTACACGATGAACATAACCGATCCAACATTTACAATAATGGCGGATGACAGCTCTTATACAGGAACGGGGAAATTACATGGTTCTGAATGGAAATGGAGCAGCTGGAGTTATGTTATCAATACAAAAAATCCTGTAGGAAAAATTGATGCGTACAATTATATTTCTTTAGTTGGTTTGGTTGTAAACAAGGCTTTTTACGGAGCGGATGGAAAATTAACTGTTCGTTATAAAGAGCGTTACAAAGCAATTACAAAAGAACAATTCGAAATTTTATATTTACAAGTGTTAAAATGTTCTACTAAATAGAAATGAAGAACTATTTCTACATACTATTCTTTATTCCTGTTTTTGTAAAAGCACAAACAACCTTTACAGAACATGTTGCTCCTATCATTTATAACAAATGTGCTTCATGTCATCATGCTGGAGGAATCGCGCCTTTACAATTTACCAGCTATGCAGAAATCAAAAAAAACATTGGAATGATTTCGATGGCGGCACTCGATCCAAAAAATAAATTTATGCCGCCATGGATGCCTGATACAAAATACAGCCATTTTATTGATGAGCGTGTGTTGACTGATAAAGAAACCGAAGCGATAAAAACATGGATTGAAGGAGGAATGGTACAAGGAGATATTGCTGCGGAACCCGACTTACCCTATTTTCCAAAAGGTGCCCAACTGGGAAAACCTGATTTAAGTGTTTCAATGAAAGAATCGTTCTTACATAAAGGAAATAACGAAGACGAATACAGAATATTTGTTTTGCCAACCAATATAAAAGAAGGACACAATGTGTCTGCCATAGAAATAGTTCCCGGGAATCCGAAAATTGCACATCACATTATTTTAGGATTAGATACAACACAATTTGCTGATGGCTTAGATGCAAAAGATGAAGGCTATGGCTATTCACAATATGCAGGATTTGGTTTTTATCCAACGTATTATAATTGGAGCGGATGGGTGCCCGGACAAAAAACTAGATTTTTTCCTGATGGAATAAGTAATTATGTTTTACCAAACTCAAAGGTGCTTTTGCAAATGCATTATGGTCCAACTCCAATTGATGCTTGGGATTCTACAACTGTAAATGTTTATTACAGCAAAAAACCTGTTGATCGTTTTTTAAAAGGCTGGGTGATCAGTCCGAATGATATTAAAGATGGTCCGTTTTTTATTAAAGCTAACACCAAACCAACATTTCATGCACAATACAAAGTAGTAGGCGATTACAGCTTGATTAACGTAACACCACATGCACATTGGTTAGGAAAAAAGTGGGAAGTATTTGCAGTTCATCCGAATGGCGATACAACTAATTTGATTCGCATAAACGATTGGGATTTTAACTGGCAGAATTTTTTCAGCTTCCCAAAATTCATCAAACTCGAAAAAGGAACAATTATATATTGTAACGTAACATACGACAACACAGAAAAAAATTACCGCAATCCCAATCGTCCGATTAAAAATGTAGCTTGGGGAGAAAGTGCAAAGGATGAAATGTTTTTGTTTTATTTTTCATATGTAGATTACAAACCAGGAGATGAAAACATTGACATAGCGGGAAGTATGAATTCATTTGATGCAATTTACAATGCAGAAAAAAAATGCATTAACGTTTTTTATAATTTAGCAGAGAATACAGATGTAATAATAAAGTTATGTGATGCTAAAAACAAAGCAACCAATCTCATTAAAAACAAAGAAACTGAAATAGGGAAACACGGAACACTTATCAGTACTGAGACATTAAAACCGGGAACGTATTGGTGTAAGTTTTCTACAGCAAATTATACAGAGAGTAAGAAGGTGGTGATACCATAATGAGTAGGCAATTCAGCAGTTGGCAGTAGGCAATTAAAAAAGAAAAAAATGAGTGAATTTCTCGACTTCGCTCGAAATGACAAAAAATGGAAAATGAAATAATAAATAAAGTTTCGCAAAGCGGACTAGTGACCATTGACCTTGAGACGTTTTACCCTCAGGGAGAACGTGTATTGTTTGATATCAAAGACCTTTTATTCCAAGGATTAATTCTGAAAGAAAAAGACTTTAGAGAATACATTAAAAATGAAAACTGGAATAAATACAAAGACAAATATGTTGCGTTGATTTGTTCAGCAGACGCTATTGTTCCAACCTGGGCGTATATGTTATTGGCAACACAATTGGAACCTATTGCGAAAAAAGTAGTCTTTGGAAATTTAGAAACACTAGAAACTATTCTTTACTCTGAAATTTTAAGTCAATTAAAAATAGATGAGTACAAAGATGCACGTATTGTTATAAAAGGCTGCGGAGATTTACCAGTTCCAAAAGCTGCCTATGTTCAAATCACAAGTATGCTTCGTCCCGTTGCAAAAAGTATTATGTATGGCGAACCTTGTTCTACGGTTCCTTTGTATAAGAAGGCGAAGGAGTAAAAATTATTTTTTAACTCCTTTCATATCGCCATATTTATCAGCAATTAAGCCAAGCTCTTCGACAGAATAACGAATAAAAGTTTGGTCAGTAACAAATTCAAATTTTAATCTATTATCAAATTCATTTTGCTTTGAGAATGTTCCCTCAATTGTAACATGCCCCATTGTATCATATGATGCGAGAAATTCCAAATTCCCTTCATAAGAAATAAATTTTGCCGTCCCAAATAAACTTTCGTTGCATTTTTTAAGTTCATTATAAAAATTAAATATTTCTCCTGTAGACGTGTACATAGCTGATTTTACTGCAAAATCTCCTGATTTAATTTCGAGGGTTACTCTCACATCATATCCACCCCAATGAAAAGTTGTATCAGGAAAACCAAAGACTTCTGTAAACGTAATTGTTAAAAAGTCACCATTCCCCTTTATTGTAAAACCTTCCACTTCTACACCTCCTCCACTTCTTTATCTAAATGTTGTTGCACCACTTCAATTGCATTTGTAATTACATCACTTAATGCTGTAATGAACGTTCCTTCTTTTGCAATATTAATGGCATGTTTAATCGCATCTGTTTCTTTCGGAATAATTTCGTAGGTCACAGCTTTGTCAACCGATTTGATTCCATCAATAATTAAGTTGATGATTTCTTCTTCTGTTCTTCCACGTAAATGTTTTTCTTGTCGGATGATGATGTGATCAAACATTCTTGCAGCGATTACTGCACAATCTTTAATATCCGCATCTCTTCTATCTCCCACTCCTGCAATAATTCCAACTTTGTGTGAAGACTTGATGCTTTGTAAAAAATCTTCCACACCTAAATATCCGGAAGGGTTGTGTGCAAAGTCAATCATCACTTTAAATTTCTTAAAGTCGAAAATATTCATTCGTCCTGGCGTTTGTGCTGCGCTCGGAATGAATGTCGCCAAGGAAGTTTTAATATCTTCCGTTTTGAATCCCCACAAATAACTTGCTAAGGTTGCAGCAAGCACATTCGCAATCATGAATTTTGCTTTTCCGTTTAATGTCAATGGAACATGTGTTGCTTTTTCTACACGCATTTTCCAATCACCTTTTTTAATAGTAATATATCCGTTTTCGTAGATGGCTGCAATTCCGCCAGCTCTGCAATGGTTTACAATTACATCGCAATGTTCGTTCATGCTGAAGTATGCAACTTTACAATCCAAATCTTTTGCAATCTCCACACAGTTTTCATCTTCCGCATTTAAAACAGCCCAGCCATCTTTTTTTACACTGTTTACAACAACAGCTTTTACTCTTGCTAAATCTTTTAAATCGTGAATATCACTTAAACCCAAATGGTCTTCTTGTATGTTGGTAATGATTCCAATGTCACATCTGCTAAAGCCCAAACCGGAGCGAAGGATTCCACCACGTGCTGTTTCCAGAACTGCAAATTCAACAGTTGGATCTTTCAAAATAAATTCGGTACTCAACGGACCGGTTGTATCACCTTTTTCCAGCATGTGATTCTGCACATAAATTCCATCCGATGTTGTGAAGCCAACTTTGTATCCGTTATTTTTTACAATGTGTGCAATCAAACGTGTTGTTGTTGTTTTTCCGTTTGTCCCAGTAACAGCAATAATTGGAATGCGTGAAGGTTTTCCTAAAGGATAAAGCATATCAATTACAGGAGCTGCAACGTTACGCGGTAACCCTTCTGAGGGAGCTAAGTGCATTCTGAATCCCGGAGCTGCATTTACTTCTAAAATAACACCGCCATTTTCTTTTAATGATTGTGTTAAATTTTTTGCCATGATGTCGATTCCACAAACATCCAGTCCTATGACACGTGAAATTCTTTCTGCTAAAAATATATTTTCAGGATGCACCATATCGGTTACATCTATTGAAGTTCCACCAGTGCTTAAATTCGCAGTCGATTTTAAATAAACGATTTCTTTTGCAGGAGGAATACTTTCTAAAGTATAATTTTTCTTTTCCAACAAATCCATTGTATCTCTGTCGACAGTAATTTCGGTCAATACATTTTCGTGTCCGTACCCTCTGCGCGGATCTCTGTTTGTTTCATCAATCAATTGCTGAACCGTTTGTTTTCCGTCACCCACAACATTTGCAGGAACACGTTGTGCAGCTGCAACTAATTTGTTATCGATGACCAACATCCGGAAATCGAATCCGGTTACAAAACGTTCAACAATAACTTTGCGGGAATATTTTTGTGCAAATGCTAATCCTGCAACAGCATCTTCCCATTTATTTACATTTATAGAAACACCTTTTCCGTGGTTTCCATCCAATGGTTTTAAAACAATCGGATAACCAATTCTTTTGATGGTTGACTCCAAATCTTCTTCATCCACACAGATATCGCCTTTAGCGACTGGAATAGAAGCTGCATCCAACATTTGTTTGGTTTGTTCTTTATTACAGGCAATATCCACAGCAATGTTGCTGGTTTTGCAGGTAATGGTTGCCTGAAAACGCATTTGATTTACACCATATCCTAATTGTACCAAAGAATTTGTACCCAAACGAATCCAAGGAATATCACGGGCAACCGCTTCGTCTACAATACTTCCGGTACTTGGCCCAAGGCGAACATCTTCACGGATTTCACGCATTTTTTTCAAGTCTGCCTGTAAATCATAAGGTGTATTGTCCACCAGCGACTGAGCAATTTGAACAGCTGATTCAGCAGCAAAAAGTCCTACTTTTTCTTCTACATAGCTAAAAACAACATTGTAAACTCCGGGAGTTTTAGTCTCGCGTGTACGTCCAAAACCCGTTTCCATTCCAGCCAAAGATTGTGTTTCAAGAGCAATATGTTCTATTACGTGTCCCATCCAAGTCCCACGTTCGATGCGTTGAAAGAATCCACCTCTCACTTCTTCGGAGCAACGGTGTTCTATCATAGTTGGAAACATGGCTTCCAGTCTTTCTCTAAAACCTTTGATTTTATTGGTCGGAAGAGCTTCTAATTCTTCCAAATCCAATCTCATTTGAATCAATTTCTTTCTTCTAACACTCCAGATGTTTGGTCCGCGCAATGCTTGTACACTTAGTATTTTCATAAAAACGGTATTTTAAAAGTAGCTGTTTGCCTTTTAAATAGGCACAAATCGATGTAAGATAAAAGGAAATTTTCTGAAATCAAAGAAAATTCCGCCATCACTGAAATAATGCACAATAACCTTTTAATAAATAACCAATTATTCCGAATAATATATTGGTATAAAAGTTATTTTTATGATATAAAACAAAACGTTCAAACTTAAAAAAACTGATTGATGAATCCTAGAGGCAAACTAATCGTAATTGGGGGGGCTGTAGACAAAGGAAGTTTTACAGAAAAGAATTTCGACAAACAGGTAGAAAAAAATCTGAATTTTTTCGAAACCGGAATTTTGAAACGTTTGATTTTAGAATCTGTCTTACAGGAAGAATCTCAAATTGAAATTATTACTACTGCATCAAAAATTCCCAAAGAAGTAGGTCCGGAGTATGCAAAAGCATTGCAATATTTAGGTGCGAAAAATGTAAATGTATTACACATAGAAACACGGGAAGAGGCAATGGAAGAAAAGAATATTGAACGCATTCGTAAGGCAGATGTGGTGATGTTTACCGGAGGAGATCAATTGCGTTTAACTTCTATTTTGGGAGGAACAGCCATTCATGATTTAATTTTATATAAGTATCAGGAAGAGAATTTTATTTTTGCAGGAACATCTGCAGGAGCTGCTGCAGCTTCCAACAGTATGATTTATCAAGGGTCGAGCAGTGAAGCTTTATTAAAAGGTGAAGTAAAAATTACCAGTGGTTTGGGATTGATTGACCATGTTATTATCGATACACATTTTGTACACAGAGGAAGAATTGGTCGTTTGTTTCAGGCAGTAGTGAGCAATCCGCGTACGTTGGGAATTGGCTTGGGTGAAGACACAGGTCTATTAATCACAAATGGCGACTCCATGGAAGCAATTGGTTCAGGATTAATTATTTTAGTGGATGGCCGACACATCAAAGACACCAATTTAACACAAGTAGAAATGGGCAGTCCGATTTCTATAAAAAATTTAGTTGTACATGTTATGAGTAAATTTGATCATTACGATTTTTCTAAACATGAAATGACTATTCATTCAGAGAAACATGTAAGTCAGTAGGCAATTTTGCAGTCGACAATAGACAAGAAAAAAGTCAATCCCGATAGCTATCGGGATCAAAAGAAATAAAAAAAGAGAATGAAGTTAATTATACACGGAGGATTTTTTAGTGAATCTTCTCAAAGTCTGGAAACAAAAATTGCTAAGCAAAATGCTTTGAAACGTGTATTGACTAATTCTTATGAATACTTAAAAACACATACGGCTTTGGAAACGGTTGTACATGCTGTTGAACAGTTGGAGGATGATGAATTATTTAATGCAGGAATTGGTTCTCAAATTCAGAGTGATGGCAAAATCCGGATGAGTGCTTCTTTGATGGATGGGAAGAGAATTAAGTTTAGTGGTGTGATAAATATTGAAAATGTAAAAAATCCAATTCGTGTTGCCGAAAAATTATTTAATACTGAAGACAGAGTTTTAGGTGGTGAAGGCGCAACAGTTTATGCCCGCTTAAATAAGTTTGATTTTTTTAATCCCGAAATTCCACAACGCAGAAAAGAATACGAAGCAAAGATTGGAAGTAAATCCTTAGGAACAGTGGGTTGTGTTGCTTTTGATACAAACGGAAACATAGCAGCAGCCACCTCAACAGGCGGAAAAGGATTTGAAGTTCCTGGAAGAATTTCCGACTCTGCAACAACAGCAGGAAATTATGCTACTGAATTTTGTGGAGTAAGTTGCACAGGAATCGGAGAAGATATTGTGAGCGGATCGGTAGCTACAAAAATTGTTACCCGTGTGAGCGATGGATTTACAATTGAAAAAGCATTTGAAAAAACCTTTGCCGAATTAAAGGTGATAGACGGTTTTTGCGGAGCGATAGCTATTGATAACAAAGGAAATATTTATCATTTAGATTCCCATCCAAGTATGGTTTATGGAAGTTTTGATGGAAAAACAATTGAAGTATTTCAATAAATTATTTCATTCTTGAAAATAAAAAAACCCAGACTATAAAAGTCTGGGTTTTTTGTTTTTGTGCTTGTTAATTATTGAACAATCAATTTTTGAATTTTCACTTCGGCACCTGTATTCATTTTAATGTAATACAATCCGTTAGAGATTCCCTCTAAGTTGATTTGTTTATTAAATGTTCCATTAACATTTTTATCTACAGAAGAGAAAACTTCTTTTCCTTGTATGTCAACGATAGTAATTATTAATTCTGAAATGTTTGCATTGCTTATTACGATGTTAAACATTCCCATTGTAGGATTTGGATAAATCGATAATACATTTTCTGTATTATTTGAAATTCCTGTTATGTTAATGTTCACACAAGCTGAAGTATCAACACAACCGCCATCTGTAACTTCAACAGCATAATCGCCATTAGCGATTGCAGTATATGTTTGATTTGTTTCGCCTGCTATCGGAGCATTTCCTGCATTGCAATCTAACCATTGATAAGTTCCTGTAGCAGAGTTAGCAGTAATAACAGCTCCTGCAACTGATGTTGAAACATCAACAGTTGAAGTTGTAACTATTGTAGTAACTGTACTGTCGCAAGAATTAAATGCAGTTAGAACATCTGTATAAGTTCCTGCTGATGTATATGTACTTGTTCCAACTGTTACTGATTGACCAGAACACAAGTTCACCGTTTGTGATGCTGCAATTGCTGCAGGTTCAGTAACTGTATAACTTGATGAAGCAGTACATCCGTTTGCATCAGTTATAGTTCCAGTGTATGTTCCAGGACATAAATTTGTAATAGCTGAAGTTCCATCTCCACTAGGTATACCAGGAGTCCAATCAATAGTATATCCAGAAGTTCCACCAGAAATTACTATTGATGAAGTTCCATCACAAACTCCATTGCAATTAACATTAGTACCAGAAGCTGTTGCTACTAATAAAGCCGGTTCTGTTATAGTAACTGAACCGCCATCAGTACAACCATTATTATCAGTAACCACACCTGCATATACACCAGCAGGTATTCCTGTAAGGTCTTCTGTTGTGAAAGCACCACTATTCCAATCAAATGTATAAGGCGCTGTTCCACCAGTAACTGTTAAATCAATAGATCCGTCAGATAATCCAAAACACGAAGCATTTACCGTAACAACTGAAGCAGAAATTGCAGTTGGTTCTGTAATTACAACACTTGTGTTTGCTGTACATCCATTGGCATCAGTAACAGTATAAACTGTTGTTCCTGCAGTTTGCGAAAATGTTCCTTCACCTGTATATGGGCCGGTTCCATCCATTCCAGAAATTGTAACAGTAGAAGATCCACCATTACATGCTATTGGAGTAAAAGAAGACATTGCCATTAAAGCTGTTGGTTCAGTAACTACCACAGAAACTGTTGACGAACAAGAATTCGCATCTGTCACAGTATAAACTGTTGTTCCTGCTGATTGAGTAAATGTTCCTTCACCTGTATAAGCAGGTGTTCCGCCTGTTGCAGAAATTGTTACCGAAGATGTTCCACCATTACACAATACACCTGTTTCAGAATAACTAACAACAATTGCTGTTGGTTCTGTTACAACAACTGAAGCTGTTCCAACGCAAGAATTTGCATCTGTAACTGTATAAACAGTTGTCCCTGCTGATTGAGTAAATGTTCCTTCGCCTGTATATGCTGGAGTTCCACCGGATGCAACAATTGTTACTGTTGAAGTTCCACCGTTACACAAAACTGCACTTGAAGAAGGAGTTACAACAACTGCAGTTGGTTCTGTGACAACAACTGAAGCTGTTCCAACACAAGAATTTGCATCTGTTACAGTATAAACTGTTGTTCCTGCTGATTGTGTAAATGTTCCTTCACCTGTATAAGTTGGAGTTCCACCAGATGCAACAATTGTTACTGTTGATGTTCCGCCATTACATAAAATTGCAGTTGATGATGGAGTAACAGTAACCGCTGTAGGTTGAGTAATTGTTCCTGTTGTTGTAGATGCACAAGAATTTGCATCGGTTACCGTATATGAGTATGCTCCTGCAGGTGCAGTAAATGCTCCAATTCCTGTATAAGAAGGAGTTCCACCTGTTGCAGAAACTGTAACAGTAGCATTTCCACCATTACATAATACCGGTGAAGTTACAGATGAACTTGCAACTGGTGAAGCATTCACTGTTACCGATTGAGTTGATGTATAACATCCGTTTAAAGTATAAGTAACTGAATATGTTCCTGCACCAGCAGTAGCAGGATTAAATGTACTTCCTGTAACACCTGTTCCTGCAAAAACACCACCTGTTACCGCAGGAGTTAAAGTTGCTGCAGCTGAGTTATCACAATAGGTTGCAGCTAATCCTGTGAAAGAAGGATCTGCGGCACCAAGATCAGTAAGAACAACAGTAAATGTTCCTGTTGTTGCGTTATATTGATCAACTTGTACATAATAAGTTACACCTGGAGTTAAACAGTTTACCGGATTAACAACAGCAGAAAATGAGGCTCCGCCATCATCATTCGCAGCAATTAAAGTTGAGCCTCCAGATAAAATAGCTGCACAATTTGCCGCACTGTATAAAGCAATTTGATCATCAAAGCCCGGAGCAGCAATGCTAACACGACCAGAAGCCGGAGCAACAAAAGTAAACCAATATGATCCATTTAATGTGCTGTTACACCATGTTGTTTGAGTATTACAACCACCAGCAGGAGCTGCCGGTTCACCAACTTCATTTGTTGATCCTGCAGAATTGTATGGACCATTTGTTCCAAAAATTAATGGCAATGCATTACAAACATCATCTCCTAAGAAATGAGTAGTAAATGAAAACGGACCGGTAACTAAACTCAAGCCATTACCAGAACCCGAACAATCTTGCATTACATAAAATTGGTAGGTTGTTGCAGGAGTTAACCCTGTTACCGGAACCGGAGAAGTTGCAGGGTTAACAATTGTTCCTGTGCCCGGTGTAAATCCGGTTGGACCGTATTCTAAAACAAATGTTCCGGTACATGCTGTACATGTCCAACCTAAATTAGCAGTAGTTGTTGTGATTCCGGTTGCAGTTAATAATGTGGGTTGTGGACAAGCTGGCGGAACCGGAGGAGTCCATACATACGTTTGGCCAGATGCAGGGAAAACTGTAGCTGATAAAGTATGAGATGCCGTGTTGACAGCTCCTGCAGTTGATGCCGACCAATCTGTTGTTGTTGTTCTATTATTAAAATCTGTATTTGCAGCACCACGAAGACCCACTTGAGTTGCAGTAACTGTTGCTCCACTAATAAATGGACCATATACAACTTCTACAACATTTGAAGTTTCATATAATCTAATTTGAAAATTGTATGATGTGTTTAAAGTGTTGTACGCTTGAAAACGAGTAAATTGAATAACATGAATTTGATTTGGAGTTACTCCTAAAGTTTCCGTACGAATTTGTCCTGTTGCAAATGTAACTGTTCCTGTTCCTGTTGATGTAGCTGCTGCTGACATTGTTATTGTTCCAGCTGCAACTGCAGTTACAATTGTTCCAGCAGGAACCCCTGTCATACTTACTAAATCACCGGGAGCAACAAAACCAACGTTTGTTACAGCTGTTAAAATGTTTGATGCTGTTGTTCGGGTTGCTGTTGTTGCATATACTCCACGAATATCTCTTCCTATACCTGAGACTGCTCCGGAATATGTTGCTGTGTTTGAAATTGGTGTATAATTAGTTCCGGCTGGAGCTGTTGCACCAAAAGTTATAAATCCATTTGAAGTAATGGCTAAAGACGTATATCCTATTCCATTAAAAGTAAATGTGAAAGGAATTGCCTGACCAGTATAAGCATTATCATCTAAAGCTGTTGCTCCTGTAAATCCAGTAGCTGTTGCTACAGCAGTTCCACCTGTTATAGGAGTTGACGTCCCGGCCATTTGCGCAAACGTATACATGCTCACTTGAGCATTCAGTTTGCTTGTAAACACAATAGCAAAACACATAAGTGTTATACTAAATAGTGTTATTCGTTTGTAATTGTTTTTCATTTTTTTGTTGGGGTTGAAATTATTGTTTTAATTAGTTTACTTATTTTTTAAAATCAGACCGCGAAATTACAACCATTTTCTGCAAATTTAGTTGCTAAAAAACAGTATTTAATTAACAATTCGTTGAAATGGTTAAATTGTTCGGTAAACTACATCTATCTTAACTAAAAAACCCTCCTGATATACTCGGGAGGGTTTTTAATTGTTATAAAATGAATTTTTTTTATTGTAGGCAAAACTGATTTTTACATATTTAGTTAATATGCTCTCACATTTTTACCTTCCATAAAATTAATGAAAGATTTGTTTACCACTTTGTTTCCACCCGGAGTTGGGTAGTTGCCTGTAAAATACCAATCACCTTTATGATTTGGAATTGCGTTGTGTAGTCCCTCAATAGATTGATAGATAATATCCACTTCTGCATTGATGGTATCCGGACGGAGTAATTCTGCAATTTTAGCAGAGATTTGTTCTGCAGTAAATGGCTCGTAAATTTCTTTTACAACATTTACAATTTGTTCTTTCGGAAGATCTTCTTGTGCTTTTGCCTTTTCGTATAATTCGTCCAACAAGTTTTCTTTAAAATTGTCTTTCAACAATTGAACGGCTGCCTGAAAAGCAATAAAATCGCCCAATTTAGCCATATCAATTCCATAACAATCCGGATAACGGATTTGTGGTGCTGATGAAACAATTACAATTTTTTTAGGTCCTAAACGGTCTAATATTTTTAAAATACTTTGTTTTAAAGTTGTACCACGTACAATTGAATCATCTACAATCACTAAATTATCTACCCCTTCTTTAATGACTCCGTAAGTTGTATCGTAAACGTGAGCAACCATATCATCACGCTGAGAATCGTTGGTAATAAAAGTTCTCAGCTTCGCATCTTTAATAGCGATTTTATGAACACGAGGGCGAATAGAAAGTATTTCACTCAATTCAGGGTCACGAACTGCAGTTCCCATTTGTAAAATCTTGTGTCGCTTAATTGTATTTGCATAATGATGCAAGCCTTCAATTAAGCCCCCAAATGCCACTTCAGCAGTATTTGGGATGTATGAGAAAACAGTATTTTTTAAATCGTAATCAACCGATTTTAAAACAGAAGGAGTTAATTGACTTCCTAACTTTTGACGTTCTTGATAAATATCAGCATCACTTCCGCGGGAAAAATATATACGCTCGAATGAACAAGAAGTTTTTTCAAGCGGTTCAATAATTTCTTTCGATTTAAATGTTCCGTCTTTTTTAATTATCAACGCATTTCCAGGAGCCAATTCTTTTACATCACCAATCGGAATATTAAATGCTGTTTGAATAACAGGTCGTTCTGAAGTTACAACAACTATTTCATCATCGGAATAATAAAAAACAGGACGAATACCGCTTGGATCGCGAAGCACAAATGCATCACCATGTCCGAACAATCCTGCCATTGCGTAACCGCCATCCCACTTTTTGCTAGCATCTTTTAAAATTGCTTGCACATCTAAATTTTCTGCAATCAATGAAGAAATTTCTGCATTTGAATGTCCTTCTTTTTTATACTTTTTAAATAATCGTTCGTTTTCTTCATCCAAAAAATGTCCGATTTTTTCCATCACTGTAACAGTATCCGCTTTCTCTTTTGGATGTTGTCCTAATTCAACCAGTTGATTAAATAACTCATCAACATTTGTAAGGTTGAAATTCCCTGCAACAACTAAGTTACGGGTCATCCAATTGTTCTGACGTAAAAACGGATGACAGTTTTCAATACTGTTTCCGCCAAATGTTCCGTAACGCAAATGACCTAAAAATAATTCACCGGTGTAGGGCAAATTTTTCTTTAACCATTTCGCATCTTGTAACTTTTCAGGATTTTTTTTGTTAATGTCTTCGAATCTGGAATTTATTTTTCCGAAGATCTCTTTTATTGCGCCACTGCCAACTGCTCTTGTTCTGCTGATGTATTTTGTTCCAGGAACAACATCAAATTTAATATTTGCAACCCCAGCCCCATCTTGTCCACGATTGTGTTGCTTCTCCATTAGTAAGTATAGTTTGTTCACTCCGTAAAGTGGAGTTCCATACTTTTTGATGTAATAATCCAGCGGTTTGAGCAATCGAATCATTGCTATTCCACATTCATGTTTTATTGCATCGCTCATAAATTTGGGTGTTATTTAATGACCCCATTCGACTACGCTCAGGGTGACAAAGCAAATTTACGATTTTATTTCATTGGTTTGAAATGTTTGAAGGGCTTTAGACGGAGAGCGGATTTTGAATGACCAAGCTATAAAAAATAAATCCCGAAGAGCTTGTTACAACTTCGGGATTTGGATAAAACTAAACATGAAACACTGTTGTGCTACTCCTTCACAACAACAAGCTTTTTGTAATATATCGTAGTCGGGAGACTATCGATTAATATTACAATACAAATATGGCATATAAAAAAGCTAAATCCAAACAAAAAATAGGTCAAAATAAGACTTCGAAAGGACTTTTTGACTTTTTCACCCTCTGATTTGGAGGGAAGCAATACCTTTGTAATGCTTATCTTTATTGACAATCGTTAATTTTTATGCCTGATTATTATGCTTACATACTATTAAGTTTTCGAAGGCTATTTTTGGACCTTTTGGCCTAATTTTTCAAAAATTCAGGTTTTAGGGAGGTAAATCAAAAAAATTTAGATTTTCTGCTTTCAAATGATATATTTGTATTCCCCATAAATTTAACGCAACCCTTAAATGTCAGCAAACCATTTGCATCAGCTTATCAAATCTTTATCTGCCCCCGAAAAAGGGTATATAAAGAAGCATGCTATGCTACACGTTATTGGGGAACAAAATAAGTACATCAAAATCTTTGATGCTATCGACAAACAAAAGGTTTACGATGAAAAGGAGATTATCCGGAAATTTAAAGGCGAACCTACTCTTAATAATTTTGCCGTTGCCAAGAACTATCTGTTCAAATTCATATTAAAGTCATTGGAATCATACAATACCAATGTAAAAAGTGAATTACGGAGCGCATTAAATCAAATTGAGATTCTTTACAATAAAAATCTTCCTGTAGTTGCTAAAAAAATGATCTTGAAAGCAAAAGCAACTGCGCTTGAACATGAATTGTATGAATTTATGGAAGAGCTGATTGATTGGGAAATTATTTTATTGGTGGAAGAAGCTACTCCTGAAAATTATCTGAAACTCGTAAACAAATATTTTGAAGAGCTGTACGAATCTATTGAAAAAAAGAAAACCATTATTGGTTATAAGCATCTGTACCAAAAGTTACGTGCAAAAGCATTGTATACGGGATTAGCCCGTAACGATGAAGATGTGATTGAATTTCAAAAAATTGCAAATGAAGATAAGAGTAACGATAAAAATTTATTGAACACGTTTAATGCTCAGTACTATCGTAATTTGATGCAGGCAAATTTCTTGTTTACAATAAATGAACAAGGACAAGCAAATGAAATTCTAAAAAAGAATGTGGAATTGCTGGACGACAATAAACACATGTTGGAGTTAAAACCCTTTACTTACATTGGGTTGTTACGCAACAAAGCTGTAAATGAACTTTCATTAATGCTATACAGCGATTTGTTTAATACGCTAGAGCGAATGAATCGTTTTGTTGAGCAATACGGACAACAAAACAGAAACTACGAATTGCTTACCGAAAACTTAAAGTTGTTTGTATACATTCCTACAGGTCAGTTCGACAAAGCATTGGAGATTGCAAACAAAGTGGAAAAAATTTACGGACAGCTTCCTCAAACAAAAACTTTACAAAAAGAAAAACAACTGCATCATTATGCACTGGCCTATATCTATATTGGATTAGGCGAATACAAATTAGCTAACCAAAACATCAATTTGCTTTTACATAATACTGATTTGGATTTCAGAAGTGATTTATTTTGTTTCGCTCACATCTTGAGTTTGATTATTTATTTTGAAATGGATGATGATGAAATGATGGAGAAACGTATCCGTTCAACATACCGCTTATTAATGAAACGGAATAAACTTTACAATTACGAAAAACAGATTATTGCCTTTTTTAAAGACACACAAAATAAAGTGCGAAGATCGTCTGAGTTGACAAAAGATTTTATTCGTTTAAAAAACAGCATAGAAGAATTGACCACAAACAAAGTTGAGAAGAACGCCTTGAATTTATTTGATTTGATTTCCTGGCTGGAAAGTAAAATTGAAAAGAAAAGTTTTATGGAAATAAAACAGAAGAAATTCAATCAACTAATGGCGAATGAAGCTAGTAGTGCTCATATGCACTAGACTGATGTGCTAATTATCGATGTGCTGATGTGCTAATTTAAAAGCACTCCTTGTTTTTCATAATAGATTTGTGTATATTAGTTATACGATGATTATGAAAAGAATTTCAATATTGTTTTTGCTTCTATTTGTTCTAGTTAAATTTTATGGGCAGGATACTATTTTTACGTCATGTTGGGGGCCTTTCCCAAATGGTCGTTTTTTTGATTTAAATGATCGGGATACAACTAACAAATATTTTTATATTGATTCCACTCAAAGTGGTAATATTTGGAAACTTGGAACACCAACAAAAGCTGTTTTCGATTCCGCTTATACTCCTCCACTAGCCCTAGTAACTGATACTGTAAATACTTACCCCAACAATAACACATCTTCTTTCAGTTTTATCGTATGGACAAATTGTAATTGGTCTGCAGTTTATTTTATGCATCGCTTTGATACAGATACTTTATCCGATGGTTGCGTCATTGAATATTCAACTGATGGGGGAACAACTTGGAACAATATCATAAATTCGACCTATTCTATTTGGAGTTGGAGTCTATATTCAAATGCAGATACTATTGCAAGCAACTCCAATAAACCTGGATTTTCTGGAACATCTGGTTGGACAGGTGTTGCAATGGAGGGATTTACAATCGATACTGTTGTAGAATACCGCTTTACATTTACATCAGATAGTGTGAACACAAATAAAGATGGATGGATGATTGACAATATTATAATTCAAAATTCCTGGTATAGTGATATCAATGAAATTAAGGATAATCAAAAAATTCAAATTTTTCCAAATCCAACTTCCAATTTTATTTCAATTCAAACCGAAAACAATATAAAATTCAAATCAGCTGAAATAAAAGATGTTTTAGGAAAAACAATTTTGACTTCTAATAATACAACTATTGATTTGTCAAAATTTGAACCTGGAATTTACTTTGTAGAACTAACTACTGATAAAGGAAAATATGTAAAACGTATTATTCGAAATTAACCTACAAAAACTTCTCCTTCTTCATCTTCAACCACTGTAAAGCCGCTCCGTTTAGAAGCAATTCTTTTACTTCACGTTCGTATGGCATTTCTTTGATGAGTTTTCCTGGCTCTAATTCTCCTAATGGGAAAGGATAATCAGTTCCTAATGCTACTTTGTCGGCACCAAACATTCCAACAACATAATCCAACATTTGATCATCGTGCACCAAACTATCAATCCAAAATTTTCCTAAATATTCGCGGGGATTTACATTGTTGTCGACTGCTACTAAATCGGGGCGACAATTGAAACCGTGTTCTATTCTTCCGATGGTTGCAGGAAATGAACCCCCACCGTGTGCGAAGGCAACTCTTAAATTTGGTAAACGTTCGAAAATTCCTCCGAAAATCATGGAACAAATCGCTAAGGATGTTTCTGCTGGCATTCCAACTAACCAAGGTAGCCAATATTTTTGCATTTTGTCTTGCCCCATCATATCCCAAGGATGAACAAATACAGCCATGTCTAATTTTTCACAGGCTTCAAAAACCGGAAACAAATTCGCATCACTCAAATTCCAATCGTTCACATGTGAACCAATTTGCACACCTGCTAATCCAATTTCTTTACAGCGTTTTAATTCTTGAATTGCTAACTCAGGAGATTGTAACGGAATTGTTCCTAATCCAACAAACCGTTTTGGAAAACGTTTTACTATGTCAGCAATATGGTCGTTTAAGAATATAGAAAGCTCTAAGCAGTCTTGTGGTTTTGCCCAATAACTGAACATTACTGGAACGGTAGAAAGCACTTGTACATCCACATGATGATGATCGCATTCGCTCATTCGTTTTTCAGCACTCCAGCAATTGTCTTCCACTTCTCTGAAAAATTTTCCATCATCCAAAATCATGTTGGCGCAACATGGCTTATGGTGTTGTAATTGAACAAAACCTCCGTAACCAAACTTTTCTTTCCAATTCGGAATGTTTTCCGGAAGAATGTGTGTGTGTATATCGATTGTTAAAATCTTAGCCATAATTTTTTATTTCAAAAACGCGCCCACTACTTTTTCCGCTTCTACAAATGCATGTTCCAATGTATCGTTCAAAATAATTTTATCAAATTGATTTGCGGTTTTTAATTCCACTTCTGCTTTTCCTAATCTACGTGCAATGCTTTCTGGAGTTTCTGTTTCACGCATTTTTAAACGTGCTTCTAGATGAGCAATACTAGGTGGCATTACAAAAATAGCTAAGGCTTGTTCTCCGAATAATTTTTTCAGATTCAGTCCGCCAACAACATCCATATCAAAAATAATGTGGTGTCCTTTTTTCCAGATGCGTTCGATTTCCGCTTTTAATGTTCCGTAGAAATTATCTTTGTAAACTTCTTCCCACTCTACAAATTCCTTATCTTCTATTTTCTTTTTAAACTCATCCACCGAAATAAAATAATAATCTACGCCATGTGTTTCATCTTTTCTCATTGGCCGGCTAGTAGCAGAAACAGAAAATTCCAGTTGAGAAATTTTCTTGAGCAAGTGGTGCACAATGGTTGTTTTCCCTGCTCCTGAAGGTGCTGAAAATATGATGAGTTTACCTTTCATTCAACCTATAATACGTTGAGAAGTTGTTCTTTTATTTTTTCCAATTCATCTTTCATCTGCACAACTAGTTTTTGCACCGTTGCATCATTTGCTTTTGAACCAATCGTATTTATCTCTCGTCCGATTTCCTGTGAAATAAACCCTAATTTTCTTCCACTACCTGCTTCTTTCATTGTATTCAAAAAATAATCGATGTGAGTTTTTAAGCGCAATTTTTCTTCTGTAATATCTAACTTCTCGATATAATAAACTAGTTCTTGCTCAAAACGGTTTTGATCAATTTTTTCTTTTTCTATGACTTCAGAAAGACTGTTTTTTATTCTCGAACGGATATTCTCAACACGTGCCGCATCCATTTTTACAACTTCTGTCAATAGATTATCAATTAAACCTATCCGGGTTGTAAATTCATTTGATAAAGTTTTCCCTTCATCGCTTCTGAATTTTTGAAATGCATCGATGGCTTTGTCAACTGTTGCTTTTATTTGTTTCCACTCTTCTTCATCCAACTCTACCACTTCACGTTCTGCTTTCATCACATCAGGCATCTTTACAACCAAGGATAATATATTGGGAGTTACCTCATCCAGCTCATCCGACAATGCTTTTAATTCTTTGTAATAAATTTTCGCTAATGTCTTGTTGATTGCAATGGGTTGTGCATCCTGGGTAGCTTCAGTAAAAACTGTGATATCTACTTTTCCTCTTTCAATTTGTTTAGAGATATCGGCACGTAATTCCAATTCCTTTTCTTTATACAGATAAGGAAGTCGCAAATTCAAGTCCAGTTGTTTGCTATTCAATGAGCGTACTTCAACTGTTACTTTTTTACCTGGGATTTCGGCAGTTGCTTTTCCGAATCCAGTCATTGATTTCATTTGCATAGAATTGTGTTATATGAATAACAAATGTAGTGTTTTTTTGATGTTATCAAAAACAGTAAACGTTTAATCTTTCGCCTTTTTAAAAGGCATACTTACAAGGTAAACGCCAAAGACAATCAACACAGCAGCAGTAATTTTTCTTAAATCGAGTGTATCATTTCTATAAATAAAAATAGCAAACAAAGTAGCTAAGAACGGTTGCAGGTAAATATAAATACTAACGATGGATGGGCTCAATGCTCTCAAAGCGTATGTATTTAAAACGTAGGCGAAAAAGGTGGTTCCTATCACAACAAATAAAATGTCGTACCAAATTACAGGCGGAAGTGTTTCCCATTTAACTTCTGTAAATTCATTAAATCCGAAAGGAAGCACATATAAAAACCCGAAAAGAAAAACCCATTTTACAATTGTGAAAGTATTGTATTTGCTCATTAGCGGTTTTACAAGAACTAAATACAAAGCCCAAGAAATAGAATTAATAAGTATCATTAAATCACCAGTGATTGTTTCGGAGCCGAATGAAAATGATTTGTTGAACAACAAAAGCAACAATGCCCCTGCAATACCTAATGTAATTCCAATTAATTTATTGACAGAAACACTTTCCTTAAGAACGGCCGCTGCAATCAACAAAACCACAATAGGATTTGAAATCATAATGATGGATGCATTGATTGGAGTTGTAATACTTAACCCTTTTAAAAACAAAAGCTGGTTACATGCAACTCCGAATACGGCTAATAATGCAAAACGAGGCAAATCCTTTTTATCTATTTTCTCTCTGATGAAAAGAGAGCTAACCAACCAAAATAAAATCAACGCACCACCTACGCGCATGAGCACAAATGCAAAAGGTTGCACATGTGTTGGCATAACTTCTTTAGCAATGGAATAGTTTGCTCCGTAAATTAAGTTTACAGCAATTAATGCGAAATGTGCTTGAAGAATCTTGCTCAAAGCGATAATTATAATTCTGCTTTTACTGCAGCAATGTTATTTTTGGAATTCCCGACAAATATTTTGTTTTTGATTATTATTACGGGGCGTTTTAAAAATGTGTATTCTTCCAGGATGTATTTTTTGTAATCATCCTCTCCCAACTTCTTTTTGTCTAATCCTAATGCACGATATTTTAATGCAACTCTACTGAATAATGCTTCATAACTTCCTGCCATTTTTTTCATTTCAGCTAATTGAGATGCAGTAATTTTTTCGGTCTTAATATCCTGAAATTCGAATTTTTTATCCTTCAACCCCAATTCTGTAATGATTCGGATACAAGTAGAACAAGTGCTTAAGTAATATATTTTCATCATGACTATTTAATTAGTTCTTTGTACTCTTTTTTTGTCCAGTAAACTTTAGTAAATGTAATAATTGTTACTGCAACATTGGAATTAAAAATTTCCATTTGAGTTTTGTATTTTCTTTTGGAATAATACAACCCTGGCGTTTTTTTCACCCAACGATAATATTTATCCTCAACAAATTCTTTGATGTGTTTTTCTGAACAATCATCGCAACAATAAACAAAATTTGAAGTATTGCAAAAGCCTAAAGAATCAAAACGAAATTCACAAGTAATTTTTTCGTGACCTATTATTTCAACTTTCAGGATTCCTGATGAGTCCTTTGTTGAAACTAAATACTTTTCGTTTTTCTTGGAAAGTTCTTTAAAATCTTTAATGATTGATTCTTTATCCCAATCGGTTTAAGTTGACTGAGCAGAACATACTAATCCTATCAGCAAAAAGATAAAACACTGAATGGACTTTAAATTCATATTACTCTACAGCAGAAAGCTTGATCATGTTCGATTTTCCTTTTTCGCTTAGCGGAATACTAGCGATATTGATAACCAAATCATTTGTTTTCACCATTCCACTTTTCTTCAAAATAAATTTGATATCTGCAATGGTATGATCGGTACTGATATTTTTATCGTAATAAAAACCTTGTACTCCCCAAACCAAACTAAGTGTTGTAAGAATGTCATAGTTGTCGGTAAACACAAATATTTTTGCTTTCGGTCGGTTACTAGATAACTTGAATGCTGTATAACCTGAATGTGTCATTGTAACAATTGCAGCTGCTCCTGTACGTTGTGCCATGTTTGCTGCAGTAAAACAAATAGAGTTTGTAAGAAAACGTTCGTCACGCAAATCCACTTCCGGGGCATCAAATTCTCTGTCATAAATTGGTGCTTCTTTTTCTACGTGTTCAATAATTTTTGCCATAGCCGCAACTACTCTTACAGGATGATTTCCAACAGAAGTTTCCCCGCTCAACATTACAGCATCTGCTCCGTCCATTACACTATTAGCCACATCGTTCACCTCAGCACGTGATGGACTAATGTTTGTAATCATACTTTCCATCATTTGCGTGGCAATAATAACCGGTTTGGATGCTTCCAGACATTTACGCACTAACATTTTCTGAATTACAGGAACTTCCTGCATAGGAACTTCCACTCCTAAATCGCCTCGGGCAACCATTAATGCATCTGTTTCTTTGATGATGTTATCGATATCCAAAATGGCTTCAGGCTTTTCAATTTTTGCAACCACTCTGGTTCTTACATTGTGATCAAAATTCTGAATCAAATGTTTTAACTCAATAATATCAGCAGCCGAACGAACAAATGAAAGTCCGACCCAATCAACTTTATGAGTTAAGGCAAAATCCAAATCTTTCAAATCTTTTTCTGTTAAACAAGGCAGAGATATTTTTGTGTTAGGAAGGTTCACTCCTTTTTTAGATGACAAAGTTCCACCGTGACCAACTATTGCTACCACTTCATTGCTACCGTTTGTAGAAACTACCGTTAATAAAAGTTTCCCGTCATCAATCAAAATATTTTCTCCCACGTTCACATCTTTCGGAAACTGAGGATATGTGATGTATAATTTTTCAGCTGTTCCAACACATTCTGTTGTGGTGATAGTTACTTCTCTTCCGGCAACCAATTCAACACCGTTGTTTTCTACAACTCCAATTCGCAATTTCGGGCCCTGCAGATCGGCAAGAATTGCAGCATGTGTTCCTAGTTTTTTATTTATAGCCCGAATAGTGTTAATTTGTTCCAATACTTTATCATATGCTCCGTGTGAAAAATTTACACGGCAAACATCTGCTCCTGCTTTAATCATTTCTTCAATCACTTCTGCTGACGATGAAGCCGGTCCAAGTGTTGCAACAATTTTTGTTCTTTTCATAATTACTTATAATATTAAATTCTGTTTTGATTTGAGTGCATTTACATCTACCCTGAAAGCCGTTTGCACCAAATTACTTTCTTTTATTTGTTTTACCATTTCCATTACTTTCTCATCTTCTACTTCCCCACGAATGATAAAAAAATAATCAACTTGTTTTTGTTCCGGAATCAATAATCCTTTTTCACTTCTGTTGGCTATTATAAAATATTCCATAAACTCATCAGGCTGCTCAAAGCAAAACAAAGAAAAATGTGATGGGTCGTCTTGTTTTTTATCTTTAATCTCGAGCGCATCTGTTTTAACCAGATTTAATCCCAATTGATTATTAAGTGCCCAGCAGATACGATAATCTTTTTCGTGTGATGAAATTCCAATCAACACAAAATCGTAATCATATTCTATTTCAAGGGTATATTTTCCCAAAGCCTGATTTTAAAACTATGGTAAATTTATAAATCTATAACGAAGAATGCTTGTAAAATGGGATTATTTTTATGTAATCAAATTCCTAAGGCAGTACAGCCCAACTCAGAAACTAGTTGTTCAGCACGTTTTTTTGAAAAATGTTGTGCCTTTCCAATTGCTTCATTTTCTACAACCAATTGAATACAATATAATTTATCTTCCGCTGTAGCACCATCAGCAATAGTTTCAAAGCGGAACTCTTTTTTTTCTTTTTGTGCCCACTCAATTAATTTACTCTTAAAATCCACTTCTTTTGTTTCCACTTCATCCATATCGATGTGCACATTCACAATTCGGGTAAGAATAAATTGCTGAGCAAATTTATAGCCTTTATCTAAATAAATAGCCCCAATCAAAGCTTCGTAAGCATCACCATTGATAGAACTGGATTTATTATTTCCATGTCTGTCGTTATTCACTTCCAAAAAATTATTTAATCCCAATTTAATTGCAAGTTGATTGTGTTGTTGACGGCTCACCATTTTAGAGCGCATTTTGGTTAAAAATCCTTCGTCTTTAAATGGAAATTTTTTAAATAAATAATCCGCAACCACTGTTCCGATTACTGAGTCGCCAAGAAATTCCAATCGTTCGTTACTGTCTTTTACTCCTTTTTTGATGAGCTGTGCAGCAGAACTGTGGCGGAAAGCAAGTTTATACAAAGCGATATTGGTTGGATAGAATCCGAGAATATTGCGAAGTGATTCGTGTAATTTTTTGTCGGGAGAAAAATATACCCTTATTGATTTAGTAAATTTTGGCAAGAGAAATTAAGCTGTGTATTTCTTAACAATTACAGAAGCATTGTGTCCACCAAAACCGAAAGTGTTACTCAAAGCAGCACGTACAACACGCTTTTGAGCTTTATGGAAAGTAAGATTCAATTTATTGTCCAAGGCAGGATCGTCATTGAAGTGATTTATTGTAGGAGGAACAATATCGTTTTGACAAGCCAATACACAAGCAATTGCTTCGATAGAACCAGCTGCTCCAAGTAAATGTCCTGTCATTGATTTT
Organism: Bacteroidota bacterium; assembly: GCA_005772895.1. GTDB lineage: Bacteria > Bacteroidota > Bacteroidia > 2-12-FULL-35-15 > 2-12-FULL-35-15 > 2-12-FULL-35-15. The sequence goes on from SXIH01000035.1 coordinate 25,510, forward strand.
GTAGAACTGATATTCAATTTGTAAGCATGTTCACCAAATACTCCAAGTATTGCTTTTGTTTCTGCAATATCACCCAAAGGCGTTGATGTTCCATGAACGTTTACATAATCAATATCTTCCGGTTTCATTTCAGCATCTTGCAAAGCATTACGCATTACATTCAAAGCACCCAATCCTTCAGGATGAGGAGCGGTAATGTGATTTGCATCAGCGGTCATTCCACCACCAACTACTTCAGCATAAATTTTTGCTCCACGTTTTAAAGCATGTTCTAATTCTTCAAGAATTAAACAACCCGCGCCTTCACCTAATACAAAACCATCACGGTCAACGTCAAACGGACGAGAAGCTGTTTCAGGAGAATCGTTACGGGTAGAAAGTGCGTGCATTGCGTTGAATCCACCAATACCTGCTTCGCAAACTGCAGCTTCGGAACCACCTGTTACAATAATATCGGCTTTACCTAATTTAATATAAGTAGCTGCATCTATTAAAGCATTAGTAGAAGAAGCACAAGCAGAAACGGTAGTAAAGTTAGGACCACGCATTCCGAAACGGATAGAGATGTGTCCTGAACAAATATCTGCGATCATTTTAGGAATGAAGAAAGGGTTGAAACGTGGAGTTCCATCGCCTTTAGCATAACCAAAACATTCGTCTTGAAAAGTTTGTAATCCTCCGATTCCTGAGCCCCAGATAACTCCAGCACGATCTTTATCAAATGCATTTTCTCCATCTAATCCGGCATCTTTTACTGCCTGAATAGCTGAGCATAATCCATATTGCGAGAAAACATCTATTTTGCGGGCTTCCTTGCGGTCGAGGTATTCTTCAGGATTAAATCCTTTTACTTCGCAAGCAAATTGAGTTTTGAACTTTGAAGCATCAAAACGAGTAATAGGAGCAGCCCCGCTAACACCATTCAGAAGATTATTCCAAAAATCGGAAACATTGTTTCCAAGAGGTGTGATAGCGCCAAGACCTGTTACTACTACTCGTCTAAACTTCATTAAATAAATCTTATGAGAGAATTATTTTGCGTTTGCTTCAATGTAAGCAATTGCATCACCTACAGTGCTGATTTTTTCAGCTTGATCATCTGGGATAGCGATGTTGAATTCTTTTTCAAATTCCATGATTAATTCCACAGTATCCAATGAATCTGCTCCTAAATCATTTGTAAAGCTTGCTGTTGGTGTTACTTCTTTTTCGTCTACACCTAATTTATCAACGATGATAGCTTTTACTTTTGTTGCAATGTCTGACATTTTTTTAAATGTTTTTGGGTTAATTTTGGGTGCAAAGATATAGTTATATGCATAATTACAAAAAAATATGCAGATTATTCATAAAAAACATCAATTTGTTCTAATGTTTTACGCTTTAAATCAGGCACTTGCGTGTTATTTGCTAGGTATCCAACGGGAATTAGCAAAAAAGGGCGTTCATTCTCAGGTCTGGCAAGCAATTTACACAAAAAATTCATCGGACTTGGCGTATGAGTAAGGGCTACGAGCCCAGCGTTATGAATTGCAGCCAATAAAAAACCTGCTGCCAAGCCTACTGATTCGGTTACATAATAGTTGTTTTTTTTCTTCCCATCCACAAATTCATAGGCTCGTTTAAAGACAATTATTAAAGCCGGAGCAACCTCCAAAAATGGTTTTTCCCAATTTGTTCCTAAAGGCGCTAAATCATCCAACCATTCTTCAGTCATTCTGCCATTATAACTATCGTATTCTTCTTTTTCTGCTGCAGCACGAATTTGTTTTTTCAAATCAGGATTCGTTACCACGCAAAATGTCCAGGGTTGTTTATGTGCTCCTGATGGTGCAGTGGAAGCTGCCAATAAAATATTTTCTATTACTTCTTTTGGAATTGGTTTATCAGAAAAATCACGTACAGTTCTTCTTTTATCCATCCATTGATAAAATTCTTTGCTACGATTTATCATTTCCGCTTCAGGATAAGATTCTCTTGTGTATTCTATATAAGGATATGTTTTTTCCATTTAAAATTCTGCTTTTTGTAAAATATAGTACTTTTGTAGCATGATTAAAAATATTGCCATTTTTGCTTCAGGTGAAGGAACCAATGCTCAAACGATTATCGATTATTTCAAAACATCAAATCAGGTAAAAATTGCATTAGTTGTTTCAAATAAATCAACGGCCAATGTTTTGAATCGCGCAAAAAATAATAATATAGACACATTGATAATTGATAAACATTCTTTTACTGAAACAAATGAGGTGATTGATGTTTTGAAAAAAGCCAATATTAATTTAATTGTACTTGCCGGATTTTTATGGATGATTCCGGAAAATTTAATTAAAGCATTTCCAAATAAAATTGTAAATATTCATCCTGCGCTTTTACCCAAATTTGGCGGGAAAGGAATGTATGGAATGAATGTCCACAAAGCAGTAATTGAAGCAAAAGAAAAAGAGAGTGGAATCTCCATTCATTTCGTGAATGAAAAATATGATGAAGGAAAAATAATTTCGCAGCATAAATGTGAAGTTTCGGAAACAGATACGCCTGAAAACCTTGCTCAAAAAATACAACAGCTCGAACATGAACATTTTCCAAAAGTGATAGAAAACATTCTATAACCAATAACATCAAAAAGAAATTCAAATATTATTGTCTTCTTTCCCTGCTTGCGTTCCTTACGCTGCCAGCCTTTTCTGTAAACAGAAAAGCGGATTCTCTGAAACAGTCCCTGATGGGCGTGACAGAAGAAAAGCAGATTGTGAATACCAATTGTGATATTGCTTGGGAATACCTTAAAGCAGGCGAATACGATCTTTCTATAAAATATTCACAGGAAGCGCTCACCACTGCAGAAAGAATCAACTTTCAGAGCGGAGTTGCACAGGCACTTACATACATTGGTAGTCATTACGAAGAAAAGGGCGATTACACCGTAGCGATTAAACACTTCTTTCATGCACTTAAGATTTATGATTCACTGATTGCTACAGGAAGCAAAGAAAGGAGTCTGAAATTTTTAAAGAAATCTTCTGCAACCGTCCTTCACAACATTGGCAAAGCGTATATGTTCCAGAATGATTACAAGAAAGCACTCGGGTATTTTCACAAAGCGCTAGTATTTTCAAAAGAGAATGGAGACAAAACAGCCATCGCTGCACATACTGGAATTATTGGAGTAGCATACATCTACAACTTTGATTACGACAGTTCCCTAGTATACCTTTTACAGGCACAAAAAATGGATGCCGAACTTAAGAACACAAGTCAATCGATCTATTGGTTAGGGAATATTGGGAATGTGTACTATCTAAAGGGGCAACAAGAAAAAGATCCGAATAAAAAATCAGAGATGAATGAGAAAGCATTGCTGAATTATCAGGAAGCTTTGAAAGAATCGAGAATAACAGGCGACAAAACCCTCATCGCTAGTTGGCTTGGGAATATTGGCAGCATAAATACTGAATCGGGGAAATTCGAAGATGCTGAACTTTATCTGAATGAAGGAATGGCACTGGCTGAAGACATGAAAGCGCTAAACATGATTAAGCAGTTTGAAGAATCCTTGAGTAATCTTTATGAAGCCTGGGGAAAAACAGACAAGGCACTTCTGCATTATAAAAAATTTATTGCTGTGCGCGACAGTCTTTACAATGACGAGAACACAAGAAATCAGACCCGCATTGAGATGAATTATGAATTCGACAAGAAACAAGCCATTGCAAAAGCGGAACAGGAAAAAAAGGATGAGGTAACGCGCATTGTTATCTGGTCGATTAGCTCCGGACTTTTTCTCGTACTTATACTTGCAATATTTATTTTCCGTAGCTACAAACAAAAACAAAAAGCGAATGTGATTATTACACAACAAAAAGAAGAAGTAGAAAGACAGAAACAGTTGGTGGAAGACAAACAAAAAGAAATCCTTGACAGTATCCATTATGCTAAAAGAATACAGCAGAGTTTAATGCCTACGATGAAGTATATTGAGAAGCAAATAGGACGGCTGATGAAATGATTATTACCTTTGCATTTAATTCATATCTATAATAAAAATGAACTTCGACTTTAAACAAATAGCCACACTCAGTATGATTTTATTTGCTGTGATTGATGTAATTGGATCTTTGCCTGTTTTGCTCGACTTGCAAGGCAAGGTTGGGAAAATACAATCTGAAAAAGCAACCATTGTTTCGGGAATAATTATGGTTGTGTTTATGTTTGTTGGTGAACAAATTTTAAATCTGATTGGCATTGATGTAAGCTCATTTGCCATTGCAGGATCTTTTGTAATTTTCTTTTTAGCATTAGAAATGATTTTGGGAGTAAAGTTTTATAAAGATGAGACGGCAGCAACGGCATCGGTTGTTCCTATTGCTTTTCCATTGATTGCGGGAACTGGAACATTAACTACTTTGCTTTCTCTACGTGCAGAATATTACATCGAAAATATTTTAGTAGCGATTGTGATTAATTTGATTGTTGTATATGTAGTTTTAAGAAATACACATCGCTTAGAAAAAATATTGGGAGTTGGAGGAATTAATATTTTAAGAAAAGTGTTTGGAGTTATTTTATTGGCGATTGCTGTGAAATTATTTACAACTCATGCGATGCATATAATGCACAAATAATCAGTTGGCAATTTTGCAGTTGGCAATTAAAAAAAGTAGACAATAAAGGCAGTAGGCAATAGACAAATAAAAATATATTCGTAATTGAATCCAAATTTGTCTACTTTTTTATTTTTTGTCGATTGTCTACTTTTACGATATGATACTTACGGAGAATGATTAAAATATATACAGATGGTGCTTCTCGTGGAAACCCCGGTCCAGGTGGATATGGAGTGGTGATGATTGCCGGCACTCATCGTAAAGAAATTGCTGAAGGATTTAAGTTAACGACTAACAATCGCATGGAATTGTTGAGTGTGATTGTTGCATTGGAGACTTTAAAAAAAGAAGGAACAACAGTTACCATTTATTCAGATTCAAAATATGTTGTTGATTCGGTGGAACAGAAATGGGTTTTTGGTTGGGAGAAAAAAAATTTCAAAGGGAAAAAGAATGAAGATTTGTGGAAACGCTTTTTAAAAATTTACAGAAAACACATAGTTAAATTTGTTTGGGTAAAAGGGCATTCGTCAAATGTTGAAAATAACCGCTGTGATGAATTGGCAGTTGAAGCTGCATTGGGTGGTCATTTAAAAGTTGATCATGGTTACGAAGAATCACTTTAATCGTAATCTCGGAAGATGACAAAAGGTTGCTCGCAGACCTGCCTGTCGGCAGACAGGTTCCGCAGATTTTCGCAAATTTTCTACTCTTAGAAAAGAGAGATGGAAATTATAATAAAAGCGCCCATTTAGCTACATGGGCGCTTTTTGTTTATTTATGTTTTTCGTTGTATTTATTTGAATAGAAAATAATTCGCTCTAGATCGTCCGTAATACAACGTTTACAAGTTGGATCTAAGTCATCATTTTTATCATTTAAGTATTCATTCTTAATAATTTCATCATCTTTAAATAATGCATCTGCAACAGAGGATGGTTTGTCATAATTTTTAATTTGAATAAGATTTCCACTAGGCCCTTCAGAATAATAAACAAATGTAAAATCTTGGTTAGGAGCGCCTCTTTCAATTGCTTTCGTTTTATTGTCTATTACATTTAATCTGTACCCCTTGATGTATAAACATAATTTTCCATAGCATAACATATTGTATGCCTTTCCATTGATAATTCTAAAACGATTACCAAAAGCATCTTTGAACCCATAATAATTTACCTCAGAAAATTTATATACTTTACCACCTAATTTTACAAAATAATCCACAACTATTTTCTCATCCAATTCTCCTAAATATTCAATTTTATCATTTAATAAATCTTCTTGGGTTTTATAAAATCCTGGTTTTTGTTTACCAATAATCGTTTTACCATATTGAATGGTGTTTTGAGAATTTACTTTCAAGACAGCTAGTATAAGAAATATTGAAAAAATTATTTGTTTCATTTGTTTTAGGTTTTAGTTTATGTATCAAAAGGGAAATGCTGTCAAATTTTTTAAATTTGATTGCATTTCCCTAAAAAATTTCTATTTTTAATTTTTGTTGAATCTCCCCTTTGGGGAGGATTTTTATGAGGTTATTTTTCGTAGATTACGGCAAAATGGCAATAATTTTAGATTGTAATCCAAAATTATTGCCATTTTTTAGGATTTAAATCCAAAATTATTGTATTTTTGTAAAAAGAGGCCGAATGATTGTTAGAAAACTAGAAAATATAATAAAGGAAAAACTTAATAAAAACAAGGTTATTACTCTGCTTGGAGCAAGGCAAACGGGTAAAACATCTTTGTTAAAAAAGATGTTTTCAAATGAAGATGAGACACTGTGGTTAAATGGGGATGAATCGGACGTACAAGATCGTTTCAAAAATCCAACTTCAACAAATTTAAAAGCACTTATAGGAAATAAAAAACTAGTAATTATTGATGAGGCTCAACGTATCCATGATATTGGATTGGCACTAAAATTATTGATTGATAATTATCCAACTATTCAAATTATTGCAACGGGTTCTTCTTCCTTTGAACTATTAAATAAAATGAATGAACCCCTAACCGGAAGGAAATATGAATTTGAACTTTTTCCAATTTCTCTAGAAGAACTAAAAGGTCATCATAGCGAATTTATTGAAAAACGATTGCTTTCTACTAGACTTGTCTTTGGCTCTTATCCAGAAATAATAAACAAACAAGGAGAAGAAATTGAAGTATTAAAATTATTATCAGATAGTTATTTGTACCGCGATTTGCTTATGCTGGAAAATATTAAAAAACCAGAAAAACTTATTAAACTATTACAAGCATTGGCTTACCAAATTGGCAATGAAGTTTCGTATAACGAAATTGGAAATTTAATTGGCTTAGATAGTAAAACTGTTGAAAGTTATATTCATTTGCTGGAGAAATCATTTGTAGTTTTTCGATTAAATTCATTTAGTAGAAATCAACGAAACGAATTAAAAGCTTCGAAAAAAATTTATTTCTATGACAATGGAATAAGAAACGCCTTGATTTCAAATTTTAAACTTTTAGAAGGCCGGCAAGATATTGGCGCACTTTGGGAAAACTATCTTGTTTCAGAAAGAAGAAAATACAATTCATACAGCAACAACTATGCTGCCTGCTACTTTTGGAGAACAACCGATGGTCAAGAAATAGATTATATAGAAGATAAAGATGGAGAAATAACAGGATATGAATTTAAATGGAACAGTACAAAAAAACATAAAATCACAAAAACGTTTTTAAATGCTTATCCAAACAGCTCTGTTAAAATAATTACACCGGAAAACTATTTTGAATTCCTAACTAAAATTGACTAGCATTACAAACTCCCTGTTCTACCACCATCCACAGGAACATTTATCCCGGTAATATAAGAAGCAGCCGGTGATGCTAAAAACGCAACTGCATTAGCAACTTCTGAAGGTTCAGCAAAACGACCCAATGGAATTTCGCTTTCCATTTCATTCTTGATTTCGTTTAAGGATTCACCCGTATTTTTTGATTTGTTTTCGATGATGGTACTTAATCGTCCGGTTAAAGTCGCTCCTGGAAGTACATTGTTTACTGTTATTCCGTAAGATGCTACTTCATTTGCTAATGTCTTACTCCAATTTGCAACTGCTGCACGAATGGTGTTGGATACTCCTAAATTTTTCAATGGAATTTTTACGGATGTACTAATAATATTTATTACTCTTCCGTATTTCGATTCTTTCATTCCTTCAATCAATGCCTGAACTAAAATATGATTACAAACTAAATGATTGTTGAATGCTTGTAAAAACTCATCCACCTTTGCATTTTGAATAAGTCCGCTGGGTGGTCCGCCAGTATTGTTTACAAGAATATGAATTGCACCTTGTGTTGCAACAAAACTATCTAGCTTTTCTTTTAACTGATTGGATTGTTGAAAATCAGCAACCAGGAAATTGTGTTTTTGTCCTTTTGAAACATCTAGATCTTTCATCGCTGTTTTTAATGATTCCTCGTTACGGGCAACCAAAACAATATTTGCTCCAAGCAATGCCAATTCAATTGCTGCAGCCTTTCCAATGCCTTGTGTACTTCCGCACACCATTGCTGTTTTTCCTGATAAATCTAAGTTCATAGTGTAAAAATAACAAAAAATTTCTTAGCGTTCTCTGCGCTTCCTTTGCGCCCTCTGCGGTTAGATTTCAGAATGGTTTTCCATGTGTGGATTTTACTACTGAATTCCGTAAAAAGCGATTTGCTTTTAAAATAGATATGGCAATATTTGTCATTGATGTATTTTTTAAAAGTTTCTGTAAGGATTCAGAAAGGTTCAGTCTGCTCTTGAATTGTTTTTTCCAAAAATCATTGTATTTTTTTTCTAATTGCCCTCGTATAATTTTTTTATTAAAATATTCTCCCAGTAATTTATTTAATTCGAAAGAACTTCTCATAGCCATGCTCATCCCATTTCCACTTAGTGGTGCAATGTTCCCTGCTGTATCGCCAATCATTAAAATATTATTTTCTACTACACTTTTGAAACCAATTTTAATTTGTGAAATAGCCAAAGGTTCTTCAAATAAAAATTCAGCTGTTGTAAAATATGTTTTCAAAAATGGATTTTTAAAAAGAATTTCCTGCTCCATCTTTTTAATATCTCCATTGTACTTTTTTAGATTTTCTGAATCGGTTAAATAACACAGACAATATCTGTTGCCTTCGACTTTAGAAATTCCGCAATAACCATTTTTAAAGTTATGGAGTTCGATCAAATCGTTTGGAAAATTAATGTTTATGTGATACTTAATGCCGACATAATTTTTTTCTTTTTCTGCTTTCGGTAAACTCATTGCCGGTTTCACAACAACAGGAACGCGTCTTAATTTTGTATCAAGATTACTTTTTTTGCCCCAAGCTCCGACACATATTTCAGAAGTAAAACTTCCTTTTGATGAATCGATTGTAAATTGTTCATTTTTAAACTTCACATCATTCACTCTGCAATCATCCAGCAAAATAACTCCTTTACTTTTTGCAATATCTGCCAATTTGGAATCCAATAAATACCTGCTTATTCCAAAGCCCCCAAGTTCCAATTTATGTTTTAACAATTTTCCGGAAGGAGACGAAACTTGCAATCGAGTAATTTTCGGAAGATTTAATTCGGATAAATTCAATCCTAATCGTTCTAAAAAGTTCCAAGATTCCATTGAGATATATTCACCACAAACTTTATGAAAAGGGTATTTGTTTTTTTCGAATAACACACAAGAATAACCTCCATCTGCTAATTGGATTGCGAGTGTTAGTCCGGCCAGACCGCCACCAATAATGGAGACTTGATTATCGTTTTTCATTTATAATTATTCTTCTCTACTTTTCAACACAGAGTTCGCAGAGTTTTTTTGAGTTTCACAGAGTAGTTTATTTCCACGACTAACTCTGTGCAACTCTTTCTTACTCCTTTTTCTCTGTGTTAAAATTTTTGATAGTTAAATATCTGAACGCCCACTTCCATTCTATACTAAAACCAACAACTTTAGCTCTTATCAGCAATACGTTCAATTCTTCTTTTCTAAATCCTCTTAACACCGAAAGTGGTGCATCATTTTTTACCAAAGCTGAACCATTCAACAAACGAGTTAAAAATTTGATGCTGTAATATGCAAACCAATGTCGCTGCAAATCATTTATGATAAATCCAACTTTTGCATATAGGTTCATAAATTGAAACAACTCTATCAATTCATCATCTTTTAAGTGATGGCAAAATAAAGAACAATGAACAATGTCGACATTCGTATTTGATTTAAGATATTCACGATAATCACTTACTATTCCGGTAATATTAGAAAAGCCTTTGCATTCCTCTTTCATAAACTGAATCGCATCTGCATTCATATCTACACCAACCAATTCAACTTTGAAATTATTTCCCTTTGCCCATTTTGCAATTTGTTTCATCGCATCTCCACCTCCGCAACCAATATCTACAATGCGATAAATTTTGTTTTTATCAGTAACAAGTTTTTTAATTCCAGAAAGTGTAATTGCGTGTCCGCCTAACAAACGATTCACCGTATCTAATTCGCGAAGATTTTTGAAGAGTGATTCTTTGGGGATGTTGGGAGCATCCAGTAATTCGTGTTCGTAGGAGCGATGAGAAAACTTACTCATATGCGAACAGTGCTGTTTCTATACTTAAGCCCGGACCAAATCCAATTGAGAAAACCGTTTCTCCCCTTCCTACATTTTCAATTAATTCATTTAATACAAATAAAATAGTTGGAGAAGACATGTTTCCAAACTCATCCAAAATTTTGTAGGATGCTTTAACATCTTCTTCGGTCAATTGTAATTTATTTTTTATAACATCAATAATTTTTTTGCCGCCTGGGTGAATTGCCCATTTAGAAATTGATTCCGCTTTAATATTTAATTTCTTAGACGCATTTAAAACAATAGTGTTTACTTCATCTCCAATCATCTCAGGAATTTTTGAATCCAAGATCATTTCGAAATTAACGGGTGTAATATTCCAACCCATCAAATCTTTTCCTTTATTTAAGAGTAGGGAATAAAATCCTTTTATGGATAATCCTTTTCTATCAGAATCATTTGAAGTAATAATTACAGCTGCGGCTCCGTCACCAAAAATTGTATTCGATAATAAATTATCGTGATTGTTCTTTGGTTGAAAATGAAGTGTACAAAGTTCAACACAAACGATTAAAACTTTTGCATTGCTCTCCGATTTTGTAATCATATCAGCAATTTTCAAAGCATGAAAGGCTGCATTACAACCTAAAAAATTAACGGAAGTATGAAATATGTCTGTTGGCAGCTTTAATTTTTCAATTAGCTCCGCAGACAACCCTGGGGCAGACAAGCCAGTGCAGGTAACAGAAATCAAATGCGTTACTCCAAAAGTATTTATGTCAGAATCAATTTTGTTAAACGCATCATCTATTGCATTTATGGCCAGAGGCATTGCCTGTTCTTTAAAAACATGTAATCTGTTTTCTACATTTGCTTTAGATGGAGTGCCATTGAAAAAAATATGCTGTTGTTTACTTTTGTCAAAATCTGGAATGACAGAATAGCGGGAACTAATTCCGCTATTGTTGAACAGCACATTTAGTTTACGGGATGCAACATCGTTTCCATATGCGGCTTGCATAAATTCCAAAATCGCAGGTTGTGCTGTGCGGTGTTTTGGTACTGCTGTTCCTATGGAGATAATCTTGCTCATTTTTACTTTAGAACCAACTATAATTAGTATTCAATATTAATATTAAAAAATAACAATTCATACAAGTAGATGCCATTAAATTCATACTCATTGTATTTTCAAAATTTGCATGAGTAGCATCTTTTCTAACTTTGTTAAACCAAATGAATAAACGAACTACAACTGGAATCATCAACGTAAGAAATAAAAACAATGCTGTAAGCTGTTCTTTTTTATCAAAATAGTAAAATAACAATCCTGTTGCCAGTCCAAACATAACAGACGAAAACAGAAAAGTTCCTAAATATCCAAGCTTGTAACTAATGGTTGTTACTCCATCTTTTTTATCGGCATCGTGCTGATAAATCTGTGTAAGCGGATAAACACTTCCAATGAACAAACTGGCAACACTCATACAAATTACGTTATTGAGGGTCAAATAGCCCCAATATCTATCGGGGTCAAATGAAAAATCAGTTACTGCCGATGATATCATTAAATAAGTATATGCTCCTTGAAAAAGAAACACGGTCAAAAATCCTATGACAGCATATTTTTTCAATCGCAACTTCCGATAACTGTAGGCTCTTGAAATTAGCACGTAACCCAGAACCAGAATAGAAAAGTTTACCGACACCAACGATGCACATAAAATCCCAACAACATCCAGCAACAAAGTTGCATAAAATAAATTCTCGGTCACTTTTGGCGGATGTTTTAATCCTCCTATACTTGTTTCATCCCTATCCTGATAACTATTATAACCATTACTGGATGGATAAATCAAAAGGTGTAAAATGAGAAATGCAATGATTGTATTTATCAAATTATAATTTGCACTTTGACTTAGTGCAAATAAAAAAACAGGCATTAAGTGATACGAAAATGGGAGCCGCAGATGTTTAACGGTATTCTTATCAAACCAGGATATGATATTTAAACTTGGCATACATACAAAGGTAGGCAATTAATGTATGTACATATAATGCAAATTTTATTTAACCGAAGAGTAAACTAAACACCTCTTCTATCTTACCAACCATGGTAATTTTGATGTGGTAGTTTTTTAAATCGAGTCCTTTTTTATTGTATTTGGAAATAAAAATATGTTCGAAGCCTAATTTTTCAGCTTCTGAAATTCTTTGATCAATTCTGTTCACCGGACGAATTTCTCCACTCAATCCAACTTCGCCAGCAAAACAAACTTTGGGTGAGATGGGCATGTCTTCGTTACTTGAAAGAACAGCACATACTAATGCTAAATCAATTCCGGGATCTTCCACTTTTATTCCGCCTGCAATGTTTAAGAAAACATCTTTCACACCCAATCTGAATCCGCAACGTTTTTCTAAAACAGCAAGTAGCATCGACAATCTTCTTAGATCAAAACCTGTGGACGAGCGTTGTGGTGTTCCGTATGCAGCACTACTCACCAATGCTTGTGTTTCAATTAACATTGGCCGCATTCCTTCCATGGTTGCAGCTATTGCAACTCCACTTACTAATTCTTCTCGTGCTGTAATTAATATTTCGGAGGGATTACTTACTTCACGCAAACCGCTTCCTTGCATTTCATAAATTCCTAATTCATTGGTAGAACCAAAACGGTTTTTTGCTGTTCTCAATAATCGGTAAACGTGATTTCTGTCACCTTCAAATTGCAAAACAGTATCCACCATGTGCTCCAAAACTTTTGGTCCTGCCAGACTTCCATCTTTAGTAATATGTCCGATTAAAAAAACAGGTGTTCCACTTTCTTTCGCATAACGCAACAACTCTGCAGTACACTCACGGATTTGTGAAACACTTCCGGGTGAAGATTCGATGTGTGCTGAGTGTAATGTCTGAATGGAATCAATAATGACAAAATTTGGTTCCAGTTGTTCTATCTGTTTGAAAATATTTTGAGTGGATGTTTCTGTTAAAATGTAACAATTTGGATTTTGCATTCCGATACGTTCAGCACGCATACGGATTTGTTGTTCGCTTTCTTCACCCGAAACATAAAGCGTTTTGAAAGACTTCATGCCTGCCTGTCCGGCAGGCAGGTTTATCGCAACCTGCAACATCAAAGTTGATTTTCCAATTCCCGGTTCACCACCAAATAAAGTTAAAGAGCCCGGAACCAATCCTCCTCCAAGAACACGAGATAATTCTTTATCGTAAAGTTCGATGCGATGATGTTGTTCTAAATTTATCTCCGTAACAAGTTGCGGTTTTGATGCTCGTTGTGTTGAAGTGCTAACAATCCCAGGAGTTTTTGCATCGTCTCCTTTTGAAACAACTTCTTCTACATAAGTATTCCACTCATTGCAAGACGGACATTTACCAATCCACTTTGCTGATTGAGTGCCACAATTTTGACAGAAGAAAGATGTTTTTGTTTTAGCCATTTCTTTCAGTAGACAATAGACAAATTAAAAAAGTAGACAAGAAAAAAGAAAAAGAAAGGAAAAAAATAAAACTAGTTCCGATTGTACTTTTCTGGATTTTCCATCATGTGATTTAATAATCTGCCTATTTCTGCTGCCTTTTCGTTTAATTTGTTTTGTGTTTCTTTATCTATGTATTCACACTCGTATGCAAAATCAATCCACACACTTGTTTCGCTATTTTCCATATCAGCATCACTAGTTTTACTTACAAAATGTGCTTCATATTTCCTTTTTCGATAACCCTCTCCAATTGATGAACAAACAGAACGAGAAGATCTCCTTATTTGACTGGTTAAACCGTATTTTTCTTCACTTGGAAATTTTTTAGACACATTAAATATCTCCATCGATAAACCAAATGCCTTTTTATAAACTGTTAAATCCTTAAACTTAAAAGAAGAATTATTCCCCTCGCTCATATATCTTTTGCTTTTTTTTTATTTCTTTCCCTTTTTTATTTTTTACTTGTCTATTGTCGACTGCCCCTTGTCTACTTTGCTGCAGCATTCTTTATTTGCTCTTCAATTCTCGTAGTAGAAAATCCTTCGAGAAAAGGAATCGTCTTCACTTCACCTTTATTTGCTTTTACTACATCCGAACCTACAATATACTTTTTGCTTTCTTTATTTGTTTCGTTTGCATCATAGTCAGCACCTTTTACCAATACAGATGGTTTTATCGCTTTGATCAATTCAAATGGTGTGTCTTCATCAAAAATAATTACAGCATTTACAAAATGAAGAGATGCCATTATCATAGCACGTGTTTGTTCATCTTGCAATGGTCGCGATAAAGATTTCCCCTGTCTCTTTACAGATGCATCACTGTTTATTGCAACAATTAATTTATCTCCGCAATCAGATGCTTTTGAAAGATAATCAACATGTCCACGATGAATGATATCAAAACAACCATTTGTAAAAACAATTTTATTTTCTTTAAAATTCCAAGCATGTAAATGTGGGCTAATGGATTCTAAAGTGTAAATTTTTTCTTGGATTAAATCCAATGCAGAACGTTTTTGAGTGTATGGAACCATTTTGAAATGATAAATTATAAATTGCTGAACAAATCTATTGAAATTAATCCTCAGTCTTTGCTACTTTATTTAGCAATGCTAAAAGAATTAAAGAAAGGAATCCTGTAAAGACAATAAATACAAATTGAGAAGTCCAAACAGCCCAAGCAAAAGCAAAAGAGGAAGTATAAGAAATCAAATAAATGGAAGTTAGAATTTGAATCACTATAAGCTGATATGCGCCTGTCCCTCCAGGTGTAGCCATTACACCCAAACTACCAAACACCACAATCACAACTGCTACCATTATCGAAAGATTTGCTGTTTCGGGGAAAGCAAAAAAGCAAACGTATACTTGCAGCACATACATTGTCCATATTAAAACAGTATGCACAATAAACAATACAGGTTTATCTACATTTTTTACACTGATCAAACCATTCCAGATTCCGGTAAAAATGCCTCTTACTTTTGTAGAAAAAAGAGCTTGAATTTTTTTCCGGAAATAAAAAAATGCAATTGCCAAGATTAAAAGTGAAACCCCTGCAACAATTACAAAGGTTTGTTTTTGCATCAAAGCATGAAATTTTTCGGAAACGGTATTAAAAACCAAATCGTTTGCAATTCCGGAAATTCGGTCGAATTCCATTCCCAAAGCCGCAAAAAAGATAATGAGCAAACAAACAACATCCAATGCCCGTTCGGAGATTACAGAACCAAAACCTGTTGTGAAAGGAACTTTTTCGTACGTTGTTAGTAATCCGCAACGTGTTACTTCGCCCATTCTGTGAATCGCAAAATTGGCAAGATAACCAACCATCACTGCAAAAAAAGTATTGGATGTTTTGGGTTTATAACCTAATGGATTTAAAAGTAGTTTCCAGCGAAGTGCTCTGAAAAAATGACTAAGCCCTGTAATTAATATCGAAAGCGTTATCCAAAAATAATCGGCATTCAAAAACGAAATTTTGATGTTTGCTAATTCTTCGTCAGTTGTTTTCCGAAGTGCCAACCATATCAATCCAATTCCCAGTCCTAAAAAGAAAAGGATTTTTAATATGTTGAGTATTTGTTTTTTCAAAATACTATCTTAAAGAATTTGTCTTCGTATCCGGGAAAATAACGGTAGGCTTATGCTTTTTTGCAAGTTCAAAATCCATTGCTGCATAGGAAACAATAATTACTTCATGTCCAACACTCACTTTTAAGGAAGCCGGACCATTCAAACAAATAACGCCTGAGCCTCTTTCTCCTTTTATCACATAAGTTGAAAAACGTTCTCCATTATTATAATTAAAGATGTCTACCTTTTCGTTTTCGATAAGGTTAGCTGCTTCCATTAAATTTTCGTCAATCGTTACCGAACCGATATAATCCAAATCGGCTTGTGTAACGCGTACACGATGAATTTTTGATTTTAAAACTTCTATTTGCATAACGGGAACAAAACTAAGTAAATTAATTATAAATCAGAATCATTTTTAGACGGAAGGGAATTTCAGTAGACAATTGGCAGTAGGCAGTAGACAATTAAAAAAGGACAACATTATCAATCAAACGCACGGCACCCAATTTAACAGCAATACAAACAACAGCACTTTTGCTTTGTTTAAAATCACTGATTGGCTGAAGTGAATTGGAATCGGAAATTTCTATGTACTCCATACTTATAGCTGGAACAGTTCTGATTTGTTCTTCTGCCAAAGCTTTTAATTCTGACACAGATTTTGATTTGTATTGCTCTTTTATAGTAAAGAGCGTTTTAGAAATAATCCCTGCTAATTCCCGCTCTTGTTTTGTAAGTCTTTCATTCCGCGAACTCATCGCCAAACCGTTGGGCTCTCTCATTATATCACAGGCTATAATTTCAATGGGCATTTGCAATTGTTTGGTCATACTCCTTATTATAGCCAATTGCTGAAAATCTTTTTGTCCGAAATAAGCTTTATTAGGTTCAACTATCCTGAACAGTTTGCTAACTACTTGGGCCACACCGTTAAAATGACCCGGACGATGAGCCCCTTCCATTACTTTCTCTAAATCGCCAAAATCAACAGGATGTCCCTGAGTCCAGCTTTTGTCCTCTATTTTTTGTCGTTTTAACTCTAATTCTGTTTCCGTATACATTTCTGTCACTTCAGGAGCAAAAACAATATCGCAATTCGCCTTCTCAAGTAGCTGATAATCAGCTTCTAATGTTCTAGGGTATTTGTCTAAATCGGATAAATCGTTAAATTGGGTAGGATTTACGAATATACTGCATACAACCACATCACAATCGGCCTTAGCCTTATCCACCAGGGAAATGTGACCTTTATGCAAGGCTCCCATGGTAGGCACAAAACCAATAGATTTTTTTTGATTTCGTATACTATTTAGGTGATTTTGAAGTTCTTCTATGGTATTAAAAATAATCATCTAGCTAAAAAGTGTTAATAAGCAGCAAAATCAACATTAATCGCCCTGTTTTTCCGACAAATCAGGCCAAATCTAATATTAATACTTTGAAATATCGGAAATTTTTGCTTACTTTTGTATACTTTTTTAAAAACCTAACCTTAATTCGATCTTATGAAGAAGAAAGCTAGAGTTCTTTTTGTATCGCAAGAAGTTACCCCGTATTTAGATGAAACACCTATGAGTGTTATCGGACGAAAATTACCACAAGGAATACAAGAACGAGGCAAAGAAATCAGATTATTCATGCCAAAATTCGGAATCATTAATGAAAGAAGAAATCAGTTACACGAAGTAATTCGTTTATCCGGAATGAATCTTATTATTGATAACAACGATCACCCATTAATTATTAAAGTTGCTTCTATTCAAGCAGCAAGAATGCAAGTTTATTTTATTGATAATCAAGAGTATTTTGAACGCAAGCACACCTTGACTGATAAAAAAGGTGCTGATTTTGCTGATAATGATGAACGTGCCATTTTCTTTTGTCGCGGAGTTATCGAAACAGTTAAAAAATTAGGCTGGTCACCTGATGTTGTTCACCTTCATGGTTGGATGACAAGTTTAACTGCTCTTTATTTGAAAAAATCATTCAAAGACAATCCTTTGTTTGCTGAAACTAAAATCGTTTATTCGGTTTATGATGATGAGTTTACTACTCCACTTCATAAAGATTTCGCGAAAAAAGTATTGCACGAAGGAATTGAAAAAGGAGATGTTGAACATTATAAAAATCCTACCTTTGTAAACGTAAGTAAAGCAGCTATCGATTTGTGCGATGGTATCATTAAAGGAAGTGCAAAAATTAATTCGGATGTAGAAAAATACATCAAAAAATCGGGCAAACCATATTTGGATTTTGTTGGCGGTGATAATAACGAATACATTGATGCATATTCTGAATTTTATGATGCTGTGTTAGAAGAAGTGGCAGAAATGGTTGACTAAAATTTTTTTATGAATATACAGAACAGCATACCTAAAATTTTGTCCCGAGCAATCGGGACAAAATTTTTTTTTATACTACCCTTATGTGTTAGTATTTGTTTTACATCTTGTGATGAGTCCAGTGTAGTTGGCTTGGACGTACAACCCGAAAACGATTTGTTAAATGTTGGCTGGGAAGATTCTACCACTATATATACTAGAACCGTGGATGGCGATTCGCTTATTACAGATGAATCACTCATCTCTTCCGGTGTTGCATTAATTGGAAAATACATCGACCCTGTTTTTGGACCGGCAACTGCGTCTATGTATACTCAAGTAAGATTACCAAGCGGAATTACTTCTACTACTTTTGGAACTTCGCCAACTTGCGATTCAATTATTCTTTCGCTTGTTTATGAAGGAACCGTTTATGGTAAAAAGGAAAGAAAAGATTTGAAATTAAGTGTTCATCAAGTGACTCAAGCAATGAGTACGGCAACAACTTATTATTCAACTACTGATTTAACTTATAATAGTACCGACTTAACTGCAGCTGATGGATTTTTATTTAAAGCAAATGAGTTTGATAGTGTTGCAACAACTGGAGGATTATTATTAAAGCCACAAGTGCGTGCTCCATTAGATAATTTATTCGGACAATTACTTTTGAATGCTGCTTCAATGGGTTCGTTAGTGGATAATGCTACTTTCCAAAGTTTTTTAAATGGAATTTATATTACTACAGAAAATACAACAGGATTATTATCCGAAGAAGGAAACATTGTTCATTTTAAAATGGGCGAATCAAAAATTACACTTTACTATCAAAACAGCACAGCAGATTCACTGAGTTATGATTTTAGTTTAGGAAGTGTTGCTCGCTTCAATCATTTCGAACACGATTATTCAACAGCTCTTATCAATCCACTTTTGGATGCTCAAATAAATAATGCAACTCCTCCAACACAAAACGCAACTGTTTTTGTACAAGGAATGGCAGGAGTAAAAACAAAAATAGAATTCCCATACTTAATGCGTTGGGTAGATAACGGATTGATTGGAGTAAACAAAGCGGAATTACTAATTAGTGTTGATACCAATCTTTTGGATTTATATAAACTAGATACATTTGCCGCACCTTCTTCATTAATTCTTTTCGGAATAAATGACGATGGAACAAGTTATGCTATTCCGGATGCATTTGAGGGTGCTACTTATTTTGGTGGCTCATTGAATTCGGGAACAGTTCAATATAAATTTAACATTGCCCGTTACCTTCAACAAATTTTGGATGGCGACAGAAATAATAATGGATTATATATTTTAGCATCCAACGGAGCTGTGTTTGCAAACAGAGCTGTAATTGGCGGAGCAACAAGTGCTACACGACCAATGAAATTAAATATAACTTATACAAAAATACATTAACAAGATGTGTGGAATAGTTGCATATATCGGAGATAAACAAGCGTATCCTTTTTTAATTAAAGGATTACAACGACTTGAATACAGAGGTTACGACAGTGCCGGAGTGGCAATGGTTGATAACGGAACCATGAATGTATACAAGTGCAAAGGAAAAGTAATTGACCTTCATAATTTTATTGGGGAACAAAATAAAAACGGAAACATTGGAATTGGTCACACACGTTGGGCAACACATGGTGTACCAAATGATGTGAATGCACATCCGCATTATTCTGCTTCAAAAAACATGGTGATGATTCACAATGGAATCATTGAAAACTACGCTCCGTTAAAAGCGGAATTAATAAAACGCGGACACGTTTTTTTAAGCGATACAGATACAGAAGTATTGATTCATTTAATTGAAGACATCCAACAAAAAGAAAATTTACGTTTAGGGGAAGCTGTGCGTGTTGCATTAAACCAAGTGGTTGGTGCGTATGCAATTGTTATTCTTTCTAAAAACAATCCCGATGAATTATTTGCTGCTAAAAAAGGCAGTCCGATGGTTATTGGAATTGGCGACAATGAATTTTATATTGCTTCTGATGCAACACCAATTGTTGAGTACACAAAAAATGTTGTTTATTTAGAAGATGAAGAAATTGCTTTTATAGAAAGAGGAAAAGAATTAAAAATTAAAACAATTAAGAACAGAGAGAAAACTCCTTATGTTCAGGAATTGGAAATGAAATTAGAAGCACTTGAAAAAGGCGGCTACGATCATTTTATGTTAAAAGAAATTTATGAGCAGCCTCGTTCTATCAAAGATAGTATGCGCGGACGATTAAGTTCAGCTGAAGGAGTTGTGAACCTGGGAGGAATTACTGAGTACGAACAAAAGTTCATAAATGCAAAACGAATTATTTTTATTGCCTGCGGAACGTCATGGCATGCAGGATTAGTTGCTGAATATTTATTTGAAGATTTAGCTCGCATCCCTGTTGAGGTGGAATACGCTTCTGAATTCCGTTACCGCAATCCAATTGTTTATGAAGATGATGTTGTAATTGCCATTTCACAATCAGGAGAAACTGCAGATACATTAGCAGCAATAGAATTAGCAAAATCAAAAGGCGCAACCATTATTGGAATTTGTAATGTGGTTGGTTCATCTATCGCACGTGCAACACATGCAGGTTCTTATACACATGCCGGACCGGAAATTGGTGTGGCTTCTACAAAAGCATTTACTGCACAAGTTACTGTGTTAACATTAATGGCATTACGAATTGCACATCGCAAAGGAACTATTTCATCTTCCCGTTTTCATCAATTATTAAGTGAGTTGGAAGCAATTCCTGCAAAAGTAGAACGCGTTTTACAAACCAACGATAAAATAAAATACATAGCGGACATATACAAAAACGTAAACAACGCATTGTATCTTGGCCGCGGATATACTTTCCCTGTTGCATTAGAGGGCGCATTGAAATTAAAAGAAATTTCCTACATACATGCAGAAGGATATCCTGCAGCAGAAATGAAACACGGTCCAATTGCATTAATTGATGAAGAGATGCCTGTTTTTGTTATTGCAACAAAAGGAACATCTTACGAAAAAGTTGTCAGCAACATTCAAGAAGTAAAAGCACGTAAAGGAAAAATTATTGCCATCGTAACAGAAGGAGATACACAAGTAAAAGAGATGGCAGATTACACCATTGAAATTCCGGAGACAGATGAAATTTTAGTTCCATTGGTTTCTGTTGTTCCATTACAATTACTTTCATACCACGTTGCTGTTATGAGAGGATGTAATGTTGACCAACCGAGAAATTTAGCTAAGTCGGTTACGGTGGAGTAATTTTCGGAGCCACACATTGTGTCACACTGAGCGGAGTCGAAGTGCGATTCACGACAACATTATTAGGACAATTACATTTAACGCTCTGTAGAAATACGGAGCGTTTTTGTTTTTTATTAAAATGAATTAGATTTACACCATGGACTATAAAAGAATGCCAATAGAAATTGAATCGCCCGAGCAATTAGGATATTCAACTATCAAATACAATCTGACCGAAAGTTCAATCAGCGATACTCTCTTCAGCGATATTCAACTAAACATCAATGATTTGAAATTGTGTTATGGAGATCATTTAGGAAAACCCGAATTAAGAAAATTGATAGCTGAAGATTTTCCAAATCTTTCCGAAGAAAATGTTTTGATAACTGCCGGTGCGGCTTCTGCCCTTTTTATTGTTGCTACTTCTCTTTTAGATAAAAAAGATCATCTAATTGTTATCCGTCCCAATTATGCTTCTAACATTGAAACTCCACGAGCGATTGGTTGTGAGATTGATTGTGTTGACCTGAAATTTGAAAATAATTTTTCTATTTCGGTGGATGACATCCGTTCAAAAATAAAAGCGAACACAAACCTGATTAGTATTACCCATCCTCACAATCCAACCGGAATAATTATTCCACAGGATACAATGATGGACCTTGCAGCGCTATGTGAAAAAAATAATTGTTTCTTGCTGGTTGATGAAACATACCGCGAATTAAACCTGGAAAATAATTATCCCCTTGGAGCATCATTGCATAACAGAATAATTTCGGTAAGCTCTGTGTCAAAAGCATTTGGCCTGCCCGGAATCCGCATTGGCTGGTTAATTAGTCAGAACGCCTCTCTGTTTGAAAAATTTCTTGCTGCTAAAGAACAGATCTTTCTATGCAATTCAGTGATTGATGAAGAAGTTGCTTTTCAATATTTTATGAAGAAAGATGTTTACTTCAAACAAATAAAAGAGCATATCTTAAAAAATTATCAAACGGTAATGGATTGGATCTCTGCAGAAAAACGAATGGAAATGATAAAGCCACATGGAGGAGTTGTGTGTTTTCCCAGAATAAAAAATACAGAACTTGATCTTAAAAAATTCTATGAGATTCTAAATAAAAAGTATGAAACATATGTTGGTCCTGGACACTGGTTTGAAATGCCTGAAAACTATATGCGTATTGGATATGGATGGCCAACAAATGAAGAGCTTAAACAGGGATTGAAAAGCATTTCATTGTGTTTGGATGATATTAAAGAATAGAATTGTCATTTCTGTAAAAGGTCACGCTTTTCACCCCGAGGACTCGGGGTAGTAATCTCAATTTATCATATTGAAAATGCCTCATGCCCCGAGTGATCGGGGCATGAGGCATTTTTTTTGGTTATATTTGAGTAAATAAAGTCTGACGCGAGTTACGCCTATAACAGAGCTGAAATCGCCCTCCCCCTATACTGTGAATAACAAAAATGATGAGCTTGTAAACTTGAAAAATTATTGTATTATATTTGACAGTAACTGAAAAATAGCAAAATATGGCAGAGAAAATAGCAAAACCATTTTTAAAATGGGCAGGAGGAAAAACTCAATTAATTAATGACATTGAAAAATCATTGCCAAATGCAATAACGACTAGCAAATTTACATACATTGAACCCTTTGTAGGAAGCGGTGCTGTTTTGTTTTGGATGCTTAATAATTTTCCTAAATTAGAGAAGGCTGTCATTAACGATATAAATGAAGACTTAATAAATACTTATAAAATTATTGCCACAAAACCGAAAGAATTAATCTCTATTCTCAAAACATTTCAAAATGAATATCATTTATTAGAAACCAAACAAGAAAAAAAGAAAGAATACTATTACGAAAAGAGAGAAACATACAATTTAAGAAAAAAAGAAAAAAGCAGCCAAGCCGCTTTATTTATCTTTCTTAATCGCACGTGCTTTAATGGGCTATACAGAGTAAACAAAAGCAATGGTTACAATGTTCCTATGGGTTCTTATAAGAAACCAACAATTTGTGATGATAAAAACATCCTAGCAGTAAGTAATGCTTTGCAAAAAGTTGAAATTCTTTGTGGAGACTATGAAGCAACAATAGAAAAGGCAAATAAAAATTCTTTTTTCTATTTTGATCCTCCCTACAAACCATTAAACGAAACTTCTAGTTTCAATTCGTATGCAAAAGATGAATTTAATGATGAAGAACAAATTCGATTAAGAAATTTTTGCACAAAACTAGAAAACAAAGGACATAAATGGATGTTGAGCAATTCTGATGTGAAAGGGAAAAATCCAAATGATAATTTTTTTGATGAAATTTATTCTAAATTTTTAATTGCAAGAGTTAAAGCAAGAAGAAGCATAAATGCAAACGCAGAAAAAAGAGGATCATTAAATGAATTATTGATTACAAATTATACATATGAACAAGCTTTGCAAAGCGCTTAATCTAAAAGACGAAGATCAGCTGTTTGATAAAATAACAAAGAGCTTTAAGGAAAAAATAACAAAATGGGACTACTTTGTTAACTGGAAAAAAGTTATAATAAATATAGCCCTATTTGAAAAAGAGTTAAATATCCTCAATTATTTAATTGGCAAGCCAAATTTAAAAGAAGAGGCGACTAAATTAATTAAAGAATATCCTCAGGTAATACGTGCAATTCCAACATTGTTAGCAGTCAGAGAAGGGTCTGTAGAAATTTTAATTGATTCAAAAAATTTCACTTATAAATATTTAGATTTTACCGACTTAAACTTTGATAAAAACGAACTGAACGATTACGTTGATTTTATAATTCATACTGGACTTGGTGAAATCATCTCTGATAAGAAAATAAAAAATCTGGTTGATTACGCTACAGGTGTTGAAGTTGGACTTGATAGTAATGGCAGGAAAAATAGAGGCGGAACTCTAATGGAAAGTTTGGTTGAAGAATTTGTTTCTGACGCTTGCGAAAACTCAGGTGTTAAATATATGGCACAAGCTAATGCAAAAAAAATAAAAGAACAATGGGGCTTAGATATAGTGGTTGATAAATCTTCTCGCAATCTTTATTTTGCAATAAATAAAAAGGGGAAACTTTATTTCATTGAATGTAATTTTTATGGCGGTGGCGGTTCAAAATTAAAATCGACTGCAACAGAATACATCGAAATGAATCGTTATTGGAATAAGCAGGGGATTGAATTTATTTGGATTACAGATGGTGCGGGCTGGAGATCAACCTTAAAACCTTTACGGGAGTATTTTGACAAAGCAGATTATTTATTGAATTTAGAGCTGTTGAAGGAGAATACGCTAAATTTAATTCTAAAAGACTAACCTTATGAGGGTGGTAAATTTTATTAAATCAATGATGAACTGGAAGTCTGTTTGGAAAGCATTTTTAGATTTGCTATTAATTGGATTTTTTACAATGCTGGCTAGCGTTGCGACATTAATTACACTATTGCAAGAAAGTGATAAAATTGTCAATTGGTCTGTGCTATATAGCAATGGGAATTTTTTCTTGTACTCTATTTCATTTTTTAGTTCCTCTCTTCTTTATTACCTGCATCGTAAAAAAATCGGTTTTGGGTTGTTTTTTCTAATAATTCTAATGACAACTTGCGCAATATCCTATTCTTATTTTAGTAATGACCATAAATCTACAACACTCTACACCAAATATGGCTCATTAGGATTTATTTTTTTATCTTTTATAATATTTTTAATAACTCAATACAACCAGCATTTAACTATTCCCGATCTCAATGATATTGATAGAAATAATCAAAATGCGATTGTAGAAGGCGTAACATTTTAATAGTATTCAAATGATAATTAAAGATAACGAGCAATATTTAACGTTACCCTGTTTAGAAGCAAAACAGCCAATTGGTAATATGTACGTTGCAATAATAAATGCAGACGTTCTAGAACATATTTGCCTAGTCGATGTTCGAAGACTTAAAGAAGAAAGAGAGGTTGAGGAGTACACAGGTATCCAACGGAAATTAAGCGTGAGTCGTGAGAAAGAAATTGGCAAATATGTAAATTTAGTAGATGCTACATTTCCAAATAGTATTATTCTTGCAATGTCATCAGAAAATGTCTCTTTTAATTCAAACGACAAAACATTAACAATCTTATACAAAGATGATGTTGCTAAAGTATTGGATGGACAGCACAGAATTGCTGGTCTTGCTAATTATGAAAAAAGCGGAAACAATTTTCAATGCATTGTTACGATTTACATTGATATGGAATTGGAAGACCAAGGAATAGTTTTCGCCACTATTAATACAGAACAAAAACCCGTTAGTAAATCTTTAGCGGCAGATTTATACGAATTCGCCAAATCGAGAAGCCCTCAAAAAACTTGCCATACAATTGCTCGGGTTTTAGATCAAGAAAAGGAAAGCCCATTTCATCAAAAAATAAAAATTCTTGGCAATGCGAATGATACAGAAAAGGAAACAATAACTCAAGATACTTTTGTAAAAAATATAATGCAGTATATCTCAAAAGATCCTCAAGCTGATAGAAATATTTATAAGCACAATAAGTTATTTTTCGGGACTAAAAAACCTAACTATGCGAATGAGAAGGATTCTAAAAGGTTAATCTTGCGTAAAATATTTATTGATGATGAAACAGATAGAAAATTAACTCAATTAATGATTAATTATTTTCAAGCTGTTCAAAACAAATGGCAATACTCTTGGAATACTGTAATTAATAACAATGTTCTTAATAAATCTACAGGTTATATCGCACTTATGAAATTTTTCAGAGACGCTTGTTTGCATTTAAGAAAAAATGAAGAAGATGTAATTTCTAAAGAGGCATTTATTGAATTATTTAAACGGATAGACATTGACGATGATAGTTTTACCACCGAAAAATATGTGCCAGGCGCTAAAGGTCTATCGGTTTTGTACAATGAATTAAAGGAGAAGGCTAAATTGTGATTAATCCTTATTTTAAATCTGAAGATAGAAATTTCTATTTACTTCACGGAGATTCAATGAAATTATTACCAAAATTCGATCACAAATTCGATATGGTATTTGCCGACCCTCCATATTTTTTATCTAATAATGGGCTATCTATTCAAAGTGGCAAAATTGTTAGTGTAAACAAAGGTAAGTGGGACAAATCACACGGATTTGAATACGTTAATGATTTTAATAGGAAATGGCTTTCGTTGGCTAGAGAAAAAATGAAAGACGATGCTACAATATGGATTAGCGGTACAATGCACAACATATTTTCTATTGGACAACTACTAACAGAATTAGATTTTAAAATTCTGAATGTTATTACTTGGGAAAAGAATAATCCACCCCCTAATTTTTCTTGTCGCTTTTTTACCCATTCAACAGAACAGATTATTTGGGCTCGTAAAAAAGAAAAAGTTCCACATTACTTTAATTATGAATTAATGAAGCAATTGAATGGAGACAAACAAATGAAGGATGTTTGGAAATTACCAGCAATTGCACGCTGGGAAAAATCGTGCGGAAAGCATCCAACGCAAAAACCATTATCTGTTTTAACTCGCTTGATTTTAGCTTCTACAAAACCAAATGCTTGGATACTTGATCCGTTTACTGGTGGTAGCACGACAGGAATTGCTGCTAATTTAGCAAATAGGCGATTTTTAGGAATAGATCAAGAGGAAGAGTTTTTAAATATTAGTAAAAAGCGAAAACTTGAAATAGAAAATAAAAAAATAGCGGAATTATATAAACAAAAAATAAGGGGATTTAATGACAAAAAAGAACTTGAGCTTTTCCTATTTGAAGAACCTAAAGTCGAATATAAAACCAAATTAAAATTGTAATGAATAACAATGAAACTTGCATACACGATGGCGTTTCTCCAATCAGCTTATTGGATAGTCTTCATCATAGCCAAGCAGGTAGTGGCAGACATAGATGCCCAACTTGTGCTTATGAACAAGGCTTCTATTTTGGAAGCAGTAAAAAATGGAACTCCTACGGTTCATTTTGTAAATCTTTAAAAGATTCTGAAACTTGCCAAGAAGGAAGCATTGCTCCAACATATATTTTAGCAAATCTTGGTGACAATCAAGGCGGAACGGGGAGACATAAATGTACGAATTGCGCATTCAAACAAGGATTTGAAGTTGGGCTATTAGAAAGTAATATTAATGAAATCAGCATTGAATTAGTTGAAACACCTAAAGGTGAAAATAAAAATAAAGCACCAAAAATAACAACTCCAGCGACTGTAGATTTTATTGAAAAGGAAATCAGAAATAAACAACTTGGTTTTTTAGGAGAATTATTCATATTAAAAAATGAAATTGCTTATTTAAATAAACAAGGGAAATCCGACCTTGCTAAACGCGTAGACCACGTTTCAGTTACAATCGGAGACGGACTGGGTTACGACATCTTATCATTTGACCTAAATGGAAATGAGAAAAAAATTGAAGTAAAAACAACTCGAGGTGACATCACAAGACCATTCTATATCACAAGAAATGAAGTAGATATTTCAATAAGCAATCCAAACAATTATTATTTATACCGCCTGTTTGACTTTGATTCAAAGCTTAACAAAGGAAAGTATTATGAAATTAAAGGAAATCTAACAAATTCGCTAACGTTAGACACATTACTTTTTATTGCATATCCTAAACCGAAAGACAAGTAATGCCTGCCCAACCACACGGACAGATAATAAAGCACTGGTGCTAACAGCTAAAAAAAACCTACATTCCCCTCACCCTTTCTTCCTCAAAACCTTCTTCACCAACATCACCATTTTTTCCACAACAAAACCTAAACCCAATCCACCAATAGCACATGCAAGCGCCTTGACAAGCCATCCCAATGCAGACACGTGAGCTAAGGCATGTTCTAAATCATGAAGTAAATGACTCGTAAACGGAATGCCGTGAGCAATAATTTCTGCACCTACCCAAAGCATGGCGGCTGTTCCAACAACACTTAAGATGCTCAAGAAATGTGGCATAAAATTTACCATTCCACGGCCTAATTTTTTAACAAAAGGAGGATATTTGTCCTTGGCAAAGTGAAATCCGATGTCATCGAGTTTAACAATAAATCCAACAAATCCATATACGGCTATTGTAATAAAAACAGCAACGGCCAGCATAATCAGAATTTGATTTAGTATCGGTTGGTCTCTTACCTGGCTATAAGCAATCGCCATAATTTCTGCCGATAAAATAATATCTGTGCGAACGGCACCTGTAACTCGTTCTTGTTCCAGTTCCTCTGGTGTAATGATTTCTATAGAATCTGTTTTTATGTCCACCTCGTGATGTTTAGAAAACATCGAATGTACTTTTTCATAACCTTCAAAACATAAATAAGCACCACCCAACATTAAAATAGGAGTAATGGCCCAAGGGGCAAAATAACCAAGTAGCAAGGCTGCCGGACTTAAAATAAGTAGTTTGTTGATGAGTGATTTTCTGGCAATCTTATAAATGATGATTAATTCACGTTTGGGATCCAGGCCAACCACGTATTTGGGTGTAACCGCTGTATCGTCAATCACAATGCCTGAAACTTTTCCGCTGGTCTTCACCACATGAGCAGGCACATCGCTTAAGTTGGCAGCACTGGCTTTTGCCAAAGCAGCTATATCATCTAATAATGCAAAAAAGCCTGAAGCCATATTCTTTGTTTTCCAAATTTATGGCTGAAATTACGGAAAATAATTTGGGATTCTGTTTTGAAATTTAATAAAAGGTAGTAATTTTCAGAAATAAAGCAACCCAATGAAACAACTGTTTACTTTGGTTTTACTCACATTGACTACACATTTGACATACAGTCAAGCTTGTGGGAAATATCGTATAAAATATGTTGGGAGTATTAGGTCGGAAGAGAAGAAAGTGGTTTCAGTTTATTTACCAACCACAATGCTTTTACATCATGCTGAAAAAGAAAACTCAAAACTTTCGTATGTTGATATACCATTGACAAATGGAATGTTTGAAAAGGAAATATCGTCACACCTGACAACGCCTTTCAACGATGTATTACAATTGATGACATATTACAAAAATCAAAACAAAAAACTTAAAATAAAAGTAGGATATTTGGAGGACAAAGTTTTAAAAGAAACTTCCCTTGAAATTGACTGGGACAACTTGAAAGTGTCAATTATAAATGATGGAAAATTCGGGACTCTTTTTGAATTAAATTTAGGCGATATAAAACTCTAACAAAATAAAAAATATATGAAAAACTCATTTCTACTTTTAATAAGTGCTTTGTTCTTCGGCACTGCTTCATTTTCGCAAACAGAAATATGGAAAATGCAGGATTATAGTATTGGACAAAATGTTGCCGGCTTCCCCGGAGGAATTGCAAATACGATTCCAACAATGGCCGAAGTTATCCAATTGCCTGATAGTACATATAGAATGTATTTTAACAGCCAATGGAATTTAGGAGTGAAACATTGTATCAGTTATGCCGAATCACCTGATGCAATTAACTGGACTGTAATCGATACCTCATTTTGTGGTTCAACAGACACTTTACAAAGAAACTTTATTATTGGTGGACCAAGTGTGGTTAAATTATCTTCCGGTCAATATCGAATGTACTACAGATGTACCCAAAAATATCCATCCGGAGGAACGCCACAATATCATGTAAGAAGTGCCATTTCAAGTGATGGCATAAATTTTACCCAGGAAGGAATCCGTATTGATATTAAACCTTTCCAGCCTACTTCTCCTTTCTATCTTGTTGGACATGGTTCATATTATAAACTTTCTGATGGGACTTTTGCAGGAATCTTTTCAGCAAACCCCGACACTTCAACTTTATCAGCTCCCAGCAGTTTAATCCATGGAACCTCTGCGGATGGATTAACATGGGGAAATTATACATTTCTATATTCGAAACATCATGATCCAATTGTTGTGGAAAAAAATGGCGATTATTATATGTACGGAATGAACCTGGCTAAATATATGGTGAAAGCTGTTTCAACAGATGGATTAACATGGCCGGTTACAGCTGATAGTGTATACTTTATTGATACATTAAATTTACCAATGATAGTTGGTGGCACAAAACAAATCGGAGATGTTGGCGGAATTGTAATGCCTGACAATGAAATTTTTCTTTACACAAATTACGGAACAACAACAGGTCCTTCAAAAGATATTATCCGTTTTGAATTACAAAACCCGGTTACAGACCTTTTGGAGTCTACTATTACTGAAGGGATTACTATATTTCCAAACCCATCAAACGGTCATCTTCAATTTGCTGTTAATGCCACTCAAGTTTCTAAAGGGGAGATTGAAATATACAATTTGCTTGGTGAAAGTCTTTTTCACTCCTCAAATGTTGAATTTAAAAATGCAACCATTGAGCTTGATATTCCTTCAGGAATTTATATTGTGAAAATTTATTGTGATGAAAATTTTTATTTGAATAAAATAATAATTCAAAAATAAGCCTCCATGAAAAATCTCCTCCTAATTTTAATTCCACTTACATTATTATTCTCTTGTTCTGCTCCTCCATCCAAAGAAGCAAAATTTGAAAAATCAGGGGTTTCATTTACTTGTCCTGCCGGCTGGAAAATAACCGAAGAAGATAGTCTTGATGGTGATGGCTACTATTTAGCTTGCGAAAAAGATGGTTTGATCTCTAGCGGACTGTTTACTTTAACATGGGTAAATGATACGGTAGCTTTGGAAGAAATGATGGAGGTTTATCAGGATGAATTGAAGAACAATGTCATTTTTAAAAACACAAATATTTCATTTAGTACTTCAACTGAAGGAAAATTTAATAACTATGAGGCAATACAATCAACCTATAATTTAACTTTGTTGGGTGACAAGACAGAAGGAATAATGTATTGTTTTTATGGCAACGGCAAAACCATTGGTCTTGTTAAGCAGCAATCGTTAGAAGACGATTCAAAAAACAAAGAAGGATTTGAAACAATAGAAACTACTTTTACAATTAAATAAATGTTATGAAATATTTTGTCGGAATTTTAATTTCAATTCTTCTTTTTTCTTGTTCAAATAATCAAGAAGAACAAACATCCTCAGATGGATTTCAATTGCCTGATAGCTTGTTTGCTTTTCAGAACATTGAAAACACCTTTTTTCTAGATGACATGTATTGGAGTGTAGATGAAATTTCTAAGATGTATGTAGATTCAACTAAAAGTAAAGAATTCATAATGTTGGATAGCGCTCAAAAAATGCGACTGATTGCACCAGTAACAGATATTGATTCAAATTATGTTGTTGGATACATGGATGCCTTTTTTGTTTCAAAACAAAAAATGGTTGGAGAATTTACTCCTGTTACTATTTATTTGTATGGTGATGACTATGCAAGTTTGTTGTACATCGTACTGGATAAAACATTAAATCCTGTTTCACATTACATTGCTTATGGTGGTGAGTGGGCTGGTCCGGCAGAAGGGGAAGATGGAACAATAATCCTTCAGCCTATTATTAATTCTTTTTTTAAGGAGAACAAATTTTTCAACTATTCATTAACTGAAACATTTAATACAGATTCCGTTCCACATCCTTCCATTTTTGATTCGGTTTATTATGAAAGTGAAATACTTCCATCAGGAAAAATACAAACAAAAAAAGTAGACAGTGTTAGATTTGAAAGAATGTCGAAACAGTAAAAATTTTTGACACATGAAAAAAACAATCAGTATTGATCAGCACATTACTGAATTTCCAAAGGAAACACAGCAACTATTAGAATTGTTGCGCATGACCATTCACTCATCAGCTCCGAAAGCTGAAGAAGTGATAAGTTACAATATGCCTGCATTTAAAATCAACGGAATATTGGTTTGGTTTGCTGGGTACAAAAATCATATAGGATTTTATCCATATCCAACTGCAATTGTAGCTTTCAAAGATCAATTAAAAAAATACAAGACTTCTAAAGGTGCTATTCAGTTTCCCTTGGACAAGCCATTACCACTTGCACTTATTACAAAAATTGTAAAATTCAGGATAAAACAGGATGCTGAAAAGGCGGCTGCCAAAAAAGCAAAAAAGAAGTGATTTTGAAGCTAATTGTCTACTTTAATAGCATAACGTTCCTATTTACATATCATCTCCTAAGCACTTCGACTCCGCTCAGTGTGACACCAGCGGGTTCATCCAAATAAAACCTGTTGAAAACTAATCTCATCAAAAATTCCATTTTCGGCTTATAGTTTCTTACCTTTATATCACTTTAGGGGTGTCCTTTGATTAATTATCAGAGAACTGAGAAATACCCTTTGAACCTGATGCAGTTAGTACTGCCGAAGGAAAAAGTAAATGGTTTTCTACTCCCGGCCATTCCTAAAGTAAAATTATTACGGAATGGAAATTACAATCAACAATCAAGTAAAAAATTTATCAGACAAAAATCTGACTGTTCAGCAATTGCTTAATTTGGAAATTCCGGATAAGCAAAAAGGAATTGCTATTGCCATCAATAACACTGTTGTTCCACGAACAGAATGGGAAACAAAAAACATTTTACAAAACGACAATATATTAATCATAAAAGCCACACAAGGTGGGTAACCAAATAAAAAATAAAAAAATGAGTAAAAAAGCGGAAGTAACACCAAGCGAAAAAAGTATCACCACTACTCCTTTTCCAAATTCTAAAAAAGTTTTTGTAAAAGGAGAATTGCACGACATCAATGTGGCAATGCGTGAAATTACGTTAACAGATACAAAAGTAAACGGCAAAAGTGTAGCTAAAAACAAACCTGTTGTTGTTTACGACACAAGCGGATTATATACTGATGCGAATGCAACAATTGATATTCAAAAAGGACTCCCACGTTTACGTGAAGAGTGGATTATGAAGCGTGGTGACGTTGAACAATTGGATGACATCAGTTCTGATTATGGTCATGAACGTTTGGCAAAAAAAGAAATTGATCACTTGAGATTTCAGCACATTAAAAAACCACTTCGTGCAAAAAACGGAGCAAATGTTTCTCAAATGTATTATGCAAAAAAGGGAATCATTACTGCTGAGATGGAATACATTGCTATTCGTGAGAATCAAATGATTGATAAGCTAAATATATCCCCCTTTGAAGGGGGCAAGGGGGATGTCGGATATCAACATCCTGGAAATAGTTTTGGTGCAAACATTCCAAAAACACACATCACTCCCGAGTTCGTAAGAAATGAAATTGCAATGGGTCGCGCAATTATTCCTAACAACATCAATCACCCGGAAAGTGAACCAATGATTATAGGAAGAAATTTTTTGGTTAAAATAAATGCAAATATTGGAAACAGCGCTGTTACATCAAGTATAGAAGAAGAAGTTGAAAAAGCTGTTTGGGCTTGCCGTTGGGGCGCTGATACGATTATGGATTTATCTACAGGAAAAAATATTCACGAAACACGTGAATGGATTATCCGTAATTCTCCTGTACCAATTGGAACAGTTCCAATTTACCAGGCACTTGAAAAAGTAAATGGAAAAGCAGAAGATTTAACATGGGAATTGTTTCGCGACACATTAATTGAACAAGCAGAACAAGGAGTGGATTATTTCACCATTCACGCTGGAGTATTATTGCGTTACGTTCCATTAACAGCAAAAAGAGTTACAGGAATTGTTTCGCGTGGTGGTTCC
>SXIH01000036.1 GCA_005772895.1 Bacteroidota bacterium
GTTGCCGTGCGGGGGTGCCGTGTCTTGCGGGGTTGTTCGTTCAATAGCATCAATCCTGCTAAGGCATCGCCGATCGTGCCGGTTGCATAGAGCAGATCATCAATCGCGAAAAAGGAAATTTTTATTTCATTAAAAAATGCAATATTATCTTCTTTGGTTAAACTTTCAGGAGCAACATATAGCAGTTTTGTTTTTCCGTCAGTAATATCTTTTTTTACTTTAGTGATTTCTGCTTTTGTAAGAGATGAATTTAAGAAATGGGCAATACCTTCTTCGTTTCCAAAGTTGCGTAATGCATCCACTTGATTTTTCATCAAAGCAATAAGCGGAGATATAATAATAGCTGTTCCTTCACTAACTAATGCGGGTAATTGGTAGCATAATGACTTGCCGCCACCGGTCGGCATAATTACAAAGGTGTCTTTTCCTTCCATCAAACTTCCTATAATAGCCTCTTGTGGTCCTTTGAATTTCTTGAATCCAAAATATTTCTGTAAGCACTCTAGTAGGGATGTTTCAACATCGATCGTTTTCAATTCCTCTTTTTTTTAAAATTAATGTTTATGTGAGATTATCTTTAAAATGAACTATTTTTATACCTTTATATATAGGAATCAATAATTAATCGTTTTCTATATATCTAATGTAAATATATAATAAAAAATTGTTACACAGACAAACATTTCTCTACTTTATTTTAAATGTCCTACGAAGTGAATAAATCCATCGATAAAATAATTGAACTAGCTAAAACCACCTTAAATATTGAGGCCGATTCGGTTAGAAACCTGCAAAATTACGTGAATAACGACTTTGTAGCATCAGTAAAACTCATATATGAATCCAAAGGAAGAGTAGTTATAACCGGTATAGGAAAGAGCGCGATTATTGCTCAAAAGATGGTTGCTACAATGAACTCTACAGGCACTCCTTCTATATTTATGCATGCCGCAGATGCTATTCATGGCGATTTAGGAACTATTCAAAAAGATGATATTGTTGTATGTATTTCTAAGAGTGGTAATACTCCGGAAATAAAAGTACTTGTTCCTTTATTAAAAACAGGGGGCAATAAATTAATTGCTTTGGTTGGTAATCTAGATTCCTATTTGGCAAAACAATCGGATTATGTATTGAACTCTACGGTTGAAAAAGAAGCTTGTCCGAATAATTTAGCACCTACTTCCAGCACAACAGCTCAACTTGCAATGGGTGATGCTTTGGCAGTTTGTTTATTGGATTGCAGAGATTTTACAAGCAGCGATTTTGCAAAATATCATCCTGGTGGTGCACTTGGAAAAAAATTATATTTGAAAGTAGGCGATATTGCAACACAAAATCAGAAACCTGTAGTGAAACCCGATGATTCAATAAAATCGGTTATTATGGAAATTTCTTCTAAACGATTAGGAGCAACTGCGGTTGTTGATAATGGAAATTTGGTGGGTGTTATTACAGATGGTGATTTACGGAGAATGTTGGAGAAAACAGATTCAATAAGTAGTTTATGTGCTGCTGATATAATGAATAAAACTCCTAAACAAATTGAAGCAGAAGAGTTGGCTGTAAATGCAATGCAATTGTTGGAGCAATTTAATATTACTCAACTTATTGTAACCAGCAAAGGAAAATATCACGGCTTTGTGCATTTGCACGATTTGTTGAAAGAAGGAATTATTTAATCTACGAACCTGCCTGCGGTAGGCAGGTTACGAATTTTCACGAATTACGAATCTGTGTTTGTTATTAAACTACAAATTATTATTAGAACAAATTCCCCTCTTGAGAGGGGTAGGGGTGTGTTGTCGTTAAGTTAATCGAAAAATGAAGATAGCAGCAATAGTCCCCGCTTATAATGAAGAGAAAGCTATTACAGCTGTTGTGAACGATATTCTTCAAATTGCTCATGAACAAAATTTATCTATTGGCGTTATTGTTGTTAACGATTGCTCAAAAGATTCTACGTCTGAAATAATTTCAAAATTAAATTGTGTTGCTTTAAATCTGCCTGTTAACTTAGGCATTGGCGGTGCTGTTCAAACAGGATTCAAATATGCTTTTGAAAATGGATTTGATTATGCCATTCAGATTGATGGGGACGGACAACATCCTGCTTCGGAAATTCCGAAATTAATTAATGCAGCAAAAGAAAATAATTTAGATGTTGTAATCGGTTCACGTTTTATTTCTAAAGAAGGTTTTCAGTCTTCAGCTATAAGAAGATTTGGAATAAATTATTTTAAATGGCTGAACCGGTTTTTAGTTGGAATAACAGTAAACGACAGTACTTCCGGTTTACGATTGATTAATAAAAAAACACTGGAATTAGTAAGTGAATATTATCCCGATGAATATCCGGAGCCAGAAGCAATCATTTTATATTCCTTAAACAAATTAAAAATCGGAGAAGTATCTGTAAACATGAAAGAGCGTCAAGGAGGTGTTTCTTCCATAAGTTCGGTTTCTTCTATTTATTATATGTTTAAAGTTACCTTGGCAATTATTTATACATTTATAAGAATTAAATTTAAAAAATAATCACATGTTCAGAATTCAAGCCATCGCTATCGCAACAAGCATTTTGTTTTTGCTTTACATTGTCCGGTTAATTATCAAAGGGAAACTCCGTGAAGAATATTCCATTGTGTGGATTGTTTGTACAATTGTTTTGATTTTGTTCTCCTTTTGGAGAGATGGTTTGGCAGTAGTATCCGAATTAGTTGGGGTCTATTCACCACCAAACTTAGTTCTTATTGCAACTATTTTTGCAGTGTTTATTTATTTGCTTCACTTGAGTGTGGTGGTTTCTAAATTGCATTCTCAAAATAAGCAGTTAGCTCAGGATATTGCGTTGCTTAAAGAAAAGTTGAAAGGTTAGAAGGTTGCAAGGTTGAAAAGTTTAAACTAATCCACCATTCAAATCTACACAAGCCCCATTTAAATAAGGCGTAGTTCTGATGTATTGAATAGTAGAAAAAATATTCTCCGGATCACCGAATTCATTCGAAGCAATTTTTGATTTGATTTTTTCCTGAATTTCTTTCGGGACAGTATTGATCATTCCTACTTTAAAATAACCCAAATTGATATTGTTGATAGTAATTCCTTTTTGTGCATTTTCTAAAGCAATGCTTTTTATCATTCCATTCAATCCGGCTTTTGAAGCTGCATAGGCACTTGTTCCCATCACTCCGGTTTCGGAAACGATGGATGATAAATTAATAATTCGTCCGAAATTTTGTTCTCGCATCAAAGGCAATGTTGCTCTAATTAAATAAAAGGTTCCGGTTAAGTTTACATTTATCACTTTGTTCCATTCTTCAATATTTGATTTATGAGCAAATGCATTTGCAGTTATTCCTGCACAATTGATAAGTGTAATTTCTTTTGTTTGTGATTTTATAGATGCGATAAATTTTTCTACTTCAATAAAATTAGTAATGTCTAATTGAACCGTATTTTCATAAAGTTTACCCTCAGGTTTATTCAAATGATAAGTCCCAATAATTTGTTCGCCCGATTGAGAAAATTTATTGAACAAAAAATTCCCTATTCCGCCTGTGATTCCTGTAATGATTATCATTTATAATTGTTTTTTTAAGCTAAAATTTTCGTAATTTGTCACTAATTTAAAGCAAAATAACAAAAAAATACTCAATAGCAGATTATATTAGTGGAAAGCAAGAGCACAGCTATATACGAAGCCGAACAAATAGGTCATTATTTGTTAAGTATTCCTATTCATGATTCTGAAAAGAATACTTATATCGATGCTATGCAAAAATTAAATATCCCCTTTTCAAATTACGAACAAGCTCTTTGGAATAGTATGCTAAAAAGTAAATTTAAAATGGCTTGCATAGATGCCGGATTAGCATTAAAAGATCCAAACAACAATGCTCGTAGAAAACTATTTACCATGCTTGCTATTTTAGAAGCATCACCAAACTATACTCAGTATTTTCTTTCTCGAAATTTTTCATTTTTTTATTTATTTAAAATAGGAGCAGTAGGAATCCGCGCAGTTTTGCGTGCAATGATTGGAATTTTAATCGTAAACAACATTAAACGCAAATGCAGTTAAAGTACGATTATATCATTGTTGGTTCGGGTGCCACGGGCGCTATTGCTGCTCATGCATTGGTTGAAGCAGGAGTGAATGTGGCGGTTTTGGATGTTGGTGTGGAGGATGAAAAATATAAAGAAATTATTCCCAACAAAGATTTTATTTCTATTCGCAAAGAAGATGACAATCAGAAAAAATATTTTTTAGGAAACGACTTCGAAGGCATTCCTTGGCAAACATCAAAAGTAGGTTCGCAATTGACTCCCCCTAGAAATTTTCTTACACAGTTATCGAAAAAATTTATTCCCTTTGAATCTGATTCTTTCAGTCCAATGGAAAGTATGGCCAAAGGAGGATTAGGTGGTGGTTGGGGATTGGGTTGTTATGAATTCTCAAAACCCGAACTGGATGCAATTGGATTAAAAGAATCTGAAATGTTAAAAGCCTATGAGGCAGTTGCGTCTCACATTGGAATTTCCGGTGATAAAGATGACGCTGCCCCTTATACTTTAAGAGATTTGAAAAATGTAATGCCGGTTTCTGATTTAGAACAAAATTTAAACGGAATATTTTCTTCATACAAAAATCAAAAAAACAGTTTGAATAAAAAAGGAATCTATGTTGGTAGAACTCCTTTGGCGGTGCTTACGAAAGACAGAGAAAATCGTAGAGCTATCCAATATAAGGATATGGATCTTTGGAGCGATAAAGACAAGTCGGGATACCGTTCCTGGATGACAATTGAGCAATTGAGCAGCAACTCTAATTTCACGTATCATAAAAATTGTTTGGTGATAAAATTCAGAGAACAAGAAAATGGTGTGGATGTTATTGTAAAAAGAACGGATACAAATGAAGAACAAATTTTTACTTGCAAAAAATTAATTCTATCTCCAGGAGTTTTAGGAACAGCACGAATTGTTATTCGCTCTTTCGATTATAAAAAAGAACAACTGCCTGTTATTTGTAATCCTTATTGTTATATTCCCTGTTTTCAGTGGCGGATGCTGGGAAAAGAAATAGAACAACGTAAGACGGGTTTTGGACAATTGATGTTGTTTTTAGATGAAGACAAAACAAACTTTGATGTTGGGTTGGCGGCATTGTATAGTTATCGTTCCTTATTGTTGTTTAAGCTTATTAAAGAATCACCTCTTAATTATTCTGATTCCCGTATTCTTATGCAGTATATGCAATCTTCATTTACCATTGCTGGTGTGCATCATCCGGAAAAAAGTTCAGCAACAAAATTTATTAGAATGAAACAAAATGTCGAAACTTTTACAGGCGACATTTTAACTGGACAATATATTTTGTCTGATCAGGAACTTCAAACTAATGAAAATAGAGAGAAAAAAATTAAATCTGCTTTAAAAACGTTAGGCTGTCAGCCAATAAAAACTATTTACACTCCGCATGGTGGAAGTATTCATTATGCCGGTACGTTGCCGTTTAGCGATAACGGAGAAAAATTCTCTATTCATCCGAATGGAAAATTAGCTGGAACAAAAAATGTTTTTGTTGCTGATGGTTCAGGATTTAATTATTTGCCTGCAAAAGGATTAACATTTACTTTAATGGCGAACGCATACAATGTTGCTAAAAATGTTTTGAAGAATGAATAAGCCTAGCATAATAATAACCGGAGCAAATGGATTTATCGGAGAAAGTCTGGTAAGCTACTTTTTTGCCAAAGGTTGGCTGGTAAAAGCGCTTGTTCATTATATGCCAATAAATAAAGTTATTGGTGTCGACTATGTTTTATACAATTTGGAAGAAAAGCCGAATGAAAAAATATTTGAGTCGGTCAATTATTTAGTTCATGGAGCTTATTTGAAATTCGATAAAAATAAAAATTCAGATGCAATAAATATTCAAGGAACAAAAACATTAGTTGATTTATGCAGAAAGAATAATATCAAGCCCTTGTTTCTTTCCTCTTTTTCAGCTCATAAAGATGCTGAATCGCATTATGGAAAAACTAAATTAGAATCAGAAAAATTGTTTGATGTTTCTAAGGATGTGATTTTAAAGACTGGTTTTGTTATTGGGAAAAAGGGGCTGAGCGGAGAATTGGTTAATAGAATAAGAAATGCTACATTTTTTCCCTTGGTTGGAAGTGGAGTGCAACCAATTCAAACTATTCATATCGATGATTTGTGTTTGATAATAGAGAAAGTGTTTGTTGAAAATATAGTTGGATTATATTGTGTGGCAGAAGCTGAGGCGATTTCTATGAAAACGTTTTATCAGGAAATTTCGGATCAGCTAAATAAAAAGACAAAATTCATTTCTTTTTCTACTTCATTACTTTACTTTATTTGCAAAATGTTT
Organism: Bacteroidota bacterium; assembly: GCA_005772895.1. Taxonomy (GTDB): domain Bacteria; phylum Bacteroidota; class Bacteroidia; order 2-12-FULL-35-15; family 2-12-FULL-35-15; genus 2-12-FULL-35-15. The sequence goes on from SXIH01000036.1 coordinate 6,401, forward strand.
GAGAGCATTGGAATAAAGCTTCCTGTTTCTTCTGAAAATGTACTAGGCTTAAAACATTTAACTAAATTTGATACTACAAAGGATTTAAATAAACTTGGAGTAACTTTAAAGTATTATAAAGAAAGTTTAAGAGCTGTTTTAAAATGAAAGAGTATAGCAATAGAATTCCACCGGATACTTTGTCGGCCTTGACAAATTACTTGGAGCAAAAGCACCAGGAGAATACTACATTCTCATTTCATCAGGACAATAAGGAGTTTTTAAATCAACTTAGAATTATTTTTAAAGACATTCCGGAAATAGTTGATTCTTTAAAAGAGGATAGCTATATAGTTACAAGAAAAGTCAATAAAGCAAATTCAAAAGTGGCATTTTGTCCGCATTTTGATAACTACTCATCTACAATACTAATTCCATTAAAAGTTCCAGATTCAAAGTTTAACGGAGATATTATTTTGTGGGAAAATGCAAGAAAAACTCCGAGCAATGTTATTTCACACATGATTTCTAAATTGTATTTTCAGAATAAAATTGCAACTAAGAAATTGGTAAAAATGTTTAATGAAGGTAAAAATTTTACACGCCATTCCGTAAAGCCGGGAAGTTTTGTTCAATTTGATGGGTTTGTTGGTTTGCATTTTAATCTGAATGTAGATTCAGGTGAACGTATGTCGCTTTTGATTCATAATGATAAAAAATTTGCGAATACTTTTATTGTTAAGATGATTGAAAAATACAGTCAATATAGCGTAAAACCAAAATAAGTTTATGTCACTTTTTGTAAAACTAAGAACCTACTTACAAGAACCCCGTTTGATTGGTGTTGATTTGGATAGTGACGAAATGCTGGCTATTCATAGCAAAGTGTTGTATGAAAAGCCAATGATGAAAGGCGTTTTTTCTGAATTTTATGATACTTGTATTTCGTTAGATGAAAAACATTTTTCTAAAAGTAAAGGCAAAAGAGTTGAGATAGGAGCAGGAGTAAGTTTTTTCAAAAAGAAATATCCAGAGATTATTTCCACAGATATTAAAAAGGCAGAAAATTTAGATATGGTAGTGGATGCTCAGAATATGCCATTCGAAAATAATAGCATAAGAGCTATTTATGGAATAAATTGTTTTCACCATTTACCAAACCCTAATTTATTTTTTAAAGAATTGGAAAGAGTGTTGGAAAAAGGTTGTGGTTGTGTATTAATTGATCCTTATTACGGAACAGTAGCAAAACGTTTCTACAAAAAAATATTTGATTCCGAAACATTTGACATGACACAAAAAGAGTGGGTGAACGAATCGCAAGGTTTTATGGTTGGTGCCAATCAAGCACTTTCTTACATAGTTTTTAAGCGCGATAAAGAGAAGTTTGAAAAGATGTATCCGAATTTAGAAATTGTGATTCAAAAGCCTTTGAATAATTATATGCGTTATCTTTTATCAGGAGGATTAAATTTCCGGCAAATTCTTCCTTCTTTCTTTTCTTCTATAATAAAGTTTTTCGAATTTCTTTTTATTCCTTTCAATTCAATCTTTGCATTGCATCATATTATTGTGATTAGGAAGAAGAACTAATTTCCCGCTTTTCCCTTTTTAGAAACAGCAAGATTATTTTGTAAAAGCTGATTATTGGGATTTAATTTTAATCCAGCTTCTCCAGCTTCAATAGCTTTATCCCAAAGTTGTATCATGTTGTAAGCAGAACAAATATTATTATAGGCAGCTTCTGATTTTGGATTTACTGTTAACGCCATGGTTGCAGCATCAGCACATTTTTGAAAACGGCCTAAGTTATAATATACCAAACTTAAATTAATATAATTTGCTTCTGTAGGTTCTTTCTTAACTATGGCAAGCGCGGTTTCTTCTTTTTCTTTTCTTGCCAATCCATCGGCTAAATTGTTTTTTGCAAGTTCATAGTTGGGGTCTATTTTTATAGCCTGTTGTCCTGCAGAAATTGCCTCATCATAATTGCCTAGAATATTATTTGCAGAACAAATATTATTGTATGCAGCAACGCAGTTAGGATCAATTTTAAGAGCCTCATTGGAAGCCTCAATGCACTTTTCATAAAGTTGTTTTTGATAATACATCAAACTCAAAGAAATATAGGCATCAACACTCGGTTTTGTTTTTGCATTTTGTTCTGCGATTTGTAATTGATTTACCTCATTTGCAGCAATGGCCATAAGTTCATTATAGAGCATTTTGTTTCCGGAATGTGTCGGACTAACTTTTACTCCCTGAGAAATAATTTCAAATGCTTCATTAAATCTGCCTTGTGAACGTAACCAATTTGCATAAAAATAATAACATTCAGGATTTCCCGCATTTAGTGATTGTGCCTGTTTGAAATTTGCTTCAGCTTCAACTTGATTTCCCATCGCACCTTTTAATACTCCCATATTTATATACAAATAGGAATAGTAAGGAAGTATTTTTTTTGCACGTTCAAAATAATCCAAAGCAGCTGCATAATCCTTGTTTCCCATTTTAGCTAAACCATAATTCATTAATCCGCGACCGTTATTCGGACTTTTTGTTACAACATCAAACCACAGTGCTTCACCTGAACTCCAAACTTTATTTCTTTGTCGGGTTCCATAAGCATGAGCACAAAGCAAAAGAACAGGAATTAAGAGTAAAATAAATTTATATTGAATTTTTGTTTCAATAGTTTGCTGTAGTCTGATTGCAATTAATCCCAATGCCCAAGCAGATGCCATCACTAATCCAATGTATGGAAAAAATGTTCGGTGGTCGTTTAGTACTTCTGATAAAGGAATTACAGATGTTGGTAAAAGTGCTAACAAAAACCAGCAAATTCCGAATGTGATTGGATAAAGCATTTTTTTTGTTGAACAAAATGCAGCTGTTCCAATTAAAGCCAATATAAAAAAACTACCCGCAATTACTCTGTCATCATAAATATTTGCAATTGGCAACCAATCTGTATCGGCACAAAGATTTAATGGTAAAAGAAAATTATTGAAATAGTGTACGATAACAAATGGTTGAGATAAAATATATTCATAACGTGAAGCTCCACCTGGAACAAATGTTTCTGAAGCCATTTTGGATGACATAAGAATAAGTAGTATCACTAAAATGAAAAGCGGGATGAGTGACATTGCAACCGAAAATCCTTCTTTAATTCCTTTTGCAGTAAACCATTTTAGAATTGGAAGTTCTTTTACGTATAATAAAATATATATGAAAATTAACGGAGTAACCATAATGGTTGGTTCTTTCACGAAAAATCCTAAAATGATTGGAATAAAATAAATACACTTTTTTCTCCAGTTAGGTTTATATAAATAAATTAAAAGGGATAACACTATCATTAATGTGGAGAATGAATCGGAGCGGGAAATAATATAGTTTACGGTTTCTGCATTAGCAGTGTGAACCGCAAAAAAAGTTGCTCCGAATAATGCAAAATACTTGTTCCATTTATTTTCAAAACTGTCGTTAAACAATTTTAAAAACAAAAAGTAAAGTAGAATTCCAAGAAGTATGTAAGTGATAAAAATTGATTTGTGAAAAGTATTTGGCACAGGATATAGTTCACCACCAAGCCAAAAGTCAATAGCGTTTAAAGTAGTAACTCCCGGACGATAAATTTGATTTGCCGGTAAAGAACTAAAAGTTGTTGCATCAGTAAAAAAAGAAGGGATATTTTTTAAGCTATGAATAGCATCGTTATTTTGAATGGTATGAGCATCATCAAAGTGAAATGGATTGTCGAAATGATTCCAATATGCTCCTACCAAAAGGATTAGAGCACATACTGCCAAACTATAAAACTTGAATTGCTTTTGCATATCAAAATGGGCTTTTTGCCCTTTTACCACTCAAAAATACATATTTTTCTTTCGATTTATAAGAAACAGACAAGCTAAATAGTATTAACTTTGACCTTCATTTATGGCACTATTTGGTCTGTTTAATAAATCAGGAAAAAACAATGGCGAAATGTCTTTTTGGGGACATATTGATGCTTTGCGCGGACATTTATTCCGTTCCGCAATAGTTGTCGTAGTTGTTGCTTGCGTTTTATTTTGTTTTCCTGAATATTTATTCGATACCATAATTTTTGGTCCACTAAAAGAGGATTTTGCTACCTACCGCGCATTTTGCAAGCTAAGCCATTTACTAAATTTAGGGGATGATTTATGCTTTGGACATTACACGTTTAAACTTCAGAGTTTAGGGCTTGCCGATCAATTTACATCCCAAATGTGGATTGCTTTTATAGGAGGATTAATTCTTGGTTCTCCTTATGTTTTGTGGGAAGTATGGCGTTTTATTAAGCCTGCTTTAAAAGAAAAAGAGAAAAAAGCTTCTACTTTATTTATTATTTCGGCTTCGTTTCTTTTCGTATTAGGTGTGTGTTTTAGTTATTTCATCATTGCTCCTTTAATGATTAACTTTTTAGGAAACTATAAGGTAAGCGATATGGTGGAGAACAATTTTACCATGGATTCCTACATATCAACTGTTACAACTCTTACACTTTGTACAGGATTGATATTTGAGCTCCCGATATTGGTATATTTTTTAACAAGATTCGGACTTTTGAGCCCCGAATTTATGAGAAAATACCGCAAACATGCGGTTGTTGTAATTCTAATTACTGCCGGAGTAATCACTCCTTCCCCTGATGTTACCTCCCAATTACTGGTCGCATTTCCCTTGTATTTCTTGTACGAAGCGAGTATCTTTGTTTCTTACTATGTTGTTAAGAGGAAAGCGAAAATGGTTGATTAAGTCGATTAAGTAATTAAGTGAATTAGGTTTGACCTGATTTTTGAACTCAATTACTCTTTTCCCTAATGCTCCATTTACCCCAATTAACTAATTAACTTAATTAACTATGTCCTCTATTAAAGAATTCAATGATTATCGGGCTAAAATGAATGAAAAAATCATGGCTGCTGATAATATCGTTTTAAAACGACTTTTTAATTTAGATACAAATACCTATGCAGAAGGCGCTTTGCCGGTTAAAACAAAAGAAATGTTGGGTTTGGTGGCTTCTATGGTTTTACGGTGCGATGATTGTATTAAATACCACCTCGAAAAGTGTAAGGAAAATAATGTTAGTTCAGAAGAGATTTTTGAAGTGTTTGCAGTTGCAAATATAGTTGGAGGAACAATCGTTATTCCACATACGCGCAGAGCAGTTGAATTTTGGGAGGAATTAAATAAAGCTTAACAAATTGAAAAATAGTTTGAAGCATATAAATTTGAAATTATCATTGCTCCTTGTAATGATGTGCTTCACTTTTACTGCCTTTTCGCAAACAACAAAAGTGAGTGGAAAAATTGTAGATGCTATTACCCGTGAACCATTACCCTTTGTGAATATCGTTTTTACAGGAACCAGTATTGGAGCAGCCAGTGATATTGAAGGAAATTTTTCAATATCAACTACTACAAAAGTCGATTCCGTTTCTGTTTCTTATGTAGGCTATAATAAATTAACCCGTGCAATTAAAAGAGGGCAGGAGCAGATTGTAAATATAGGACTAACACAAGGGATTGATTTGATTACCGTGGAAGTGCGACCGGGAGAAAATCCTGCACACCGTATTTTACGGAAAATTATTGCTAACAAAGATAAAAACGACAGAGAAAAATTAGATGCCTACGAATACGAAGTATACAACAAAGTAGAGTTTGATTTAAATAATTTGAGCGAAGATTTTAAAAACAATAAATTACTCCAACCTTTTTCTTTCATCTTCGATAATATTGATAGTACAAACGCCAAAGAAAAGCCTTACTTGCCAGTTTTTATGACAGAAGCTTTGTCGGATTTTTATTTCAGAAAAAATCCTAGAGCACGGAATGAAGTTATTAAAGCCAGTAAAGTAACAGGAATAGAAAACTCAAGTGTATCACAATTTATGGGTGATATGTACCAGAACGTAAATATTTACGACAATACTATTTTAGTATTTGGTAAAAACTTCATCAGTCCGATTTCAGATAATGCCTTACTGTTTTATAAATTTTATTTGATAGATAGCATGATAATTGGCGGACATAAATGTTATCAATTACAATTTAAACCAAGAAGAAAACAAGAGTTGGCTTTTGTAGGAAATCTTTGGGCGGCTGATACCACTTTCGGAATCAAGCAAATTGAAATGAGTATTGCCGATGATGCGAATATTAATTTCATTAACTCAACTGCGGTTGTTCAAACGTATACATATATTGATAGTGTTTGGATGATGCAAAAAGAACGCTTGGTAATTGATTTTAATCCTTTTCCGATTGAGCAAAAGAAAAAATCAATGATGGGCGTTTATGGCCGTAAAACTGCTGATTACAGCAATTTCAAAATCAATAAACCTTATGAAGATAAATTTTATTCCATGACTGAAAATTTGAAAGTGAATGATGATGCTTTCAAAAAAACAGAAGCATATTGGGATGAACACCGGCACGATACATTGTCTAAAAACGAAAAACAGATTTATAAAATGGTGGACACATTGCAGTCGTTACCGGTTTATAGAACCTGGATTGATGTGATTACCATTTTTGTGACAGGCTATAAAGTAAAAGGAAATTTTGAATATGGTCCGTATTACAATATGTTCAGCACCAATGAAATTGAAGGAAACCGTTTCCGGTTTGGTGGTCGGACAAGCAATCAATTTAGTAAATGGTATGAATTGAGTGGTTATGTAGCTTATGGAACGCGGGACGAAAAATTTAAATACAGTTTAGGAATTCGTTCGTTCATAAGTAAGAAGCCACGTACAATGGTAGGAATGTATTATAAGAACGATAACGAAATTTTAGGGCAGAGTCAAAATGGATTTACCACAGATAATATTCTTGCATCGGTTTTCAGAGTTACTCCATTGCGAAACTTAACAAATGTAAAACAAGTGAATGCTTATATTGAACGGTACTGGTTTTCGGGTTTTAGTACTAAGTTAAGTTTTTACAACAGAAGCATGATGCCGCTTGCCGACTTTCATTATGAATATCAAAAAACAACGAACACTACTGCATTTAAAGAAAGCATTACCACTTCCGAAATCCGATTGATGACACGATTGGCTTATAACGAAAAGTATTTAGACGGAGAATTTACCCGAATCAGTTTGAGCACACATTATCCAATTGTGCAGGCTCAATATACTTTAGGAATTAAAAATTTATTTTACAGCGATTATAATTATCAAAAATTGACAGTGAATGTGGATGATCGTATTCGTATTAATCCAATAGGTTACTTCGATTATATTTTGGAGTACGGAAAGGTTTGGAATCCATTGCCTTATCCATTGCTGGAATTACATGGTGGTAATGAAACCTATATTTTTGATATTTATGCTTATAACTCAATGAATTATTATGAGTTTGTGAGTGATGAGTATGCTTCTGCAACTATTTCGCATCACTTCGATGGCTTTTTCCTAAACCGAATTCCCTTGATGCGTAAATTAAAATGGAGAGAGGTGGTTGGTGCGAAAGCGCTTATTGGAAGAGTAAATGATACAAATAGAGAAATGTTAATTTTTCCGGAACATTTGTATTCTTTAAATCGTGGCCCGTATCTTGAAGCAACAACGGGAATTGAAAATATTTTTAAAATTTTCAGAGTGGATGCAGTTTGGCGTTTGTCTTATTTAGATAATCCTAAAGCAGTTCCATTCAGTATAAAAGCTTCAATGCAGTTTACATTTTAATACATGCTTTATTATGATATTACGTACAGATAATTTAGTTAAAAAATACAAAAGCAGAACGGTTGCAAAAAATGTAACGGTGAATGTGAAGCAAGGAGAAATTGTTGGATTGCTTGGTCCTAACGGAGCCGGAAAAACAACTTCTTTTTACATGATTGTGGGAATGATAAAACCCAATTCAGGAAAAATATTTTTGGATGATAAAGATATAACCGATGAGCCAATGTATAAACGAGCTCAGCTTGGAATAGGTTATTTGGCACAAGAAGCATCCGTTTTCAGAAAATTAAGTGTGGAAGATAATATCCGTGCAATTTTGGAAATGACAAAATTGAGTAAGCAAGAACAAGCCTTGAAATTAGAAAGTTTATTGGATGAATTTTCATTACAACATATCCGTAAAAATTTAGGAGATAGATTGTCAGGAGGTGAAAGAAGAAGAACCGAAATTGCAAGATGTTTAGCAGCGGATCCTAACTTTATTTTATTAGATGAACCATTCGCAGGAGTTGACCCTATTGCAGTTGAAGACATTCAAAGCATTGTTGCAAAGTTGAAAAAGAAGAACATCGGAATATTAATTACCGATCATAACGTGCAGGAAACTTTACAAATTACTGATAGAGCGTATTTGCTTTTTGAAGGAAGTATCTTGAAAGCAGGAACTGCCGAAGAGCTTGCGAATGACGAACAAGTAAGAAGAGTTTATCTTGGAAAGAATTTTGAATTAAGAGGGAAGAAAAATGATGAACTTGATTCCATAACAAGTTAGTTTCCGTACTTAAAAATAAGCAAAGTAGGTTTCCCTTTTTGTGCCTCGTTACTAATTAACATTGTTCCATCCGATAAAAATGATAAGCCTTCCGGTTTATTAAATACTTTAGGATCTAGTTTTGCCAAGTTTTTAATTTCCCCCAATTTATCTATCATTAAAAGCAATTTATCATTAGATGATAAAACATAAATATTTTTATCAATTGGGTGTACAGCTATTTCTGATGGTCTAAAATTGAATACATCTACTTTTTCTCCTGTTTGTTTGTTGATGCGGTAAGGAATAGGAATGTTTGATTTACGGGCAAAAGTTTCAATTTCATTTACATCTAATTTTATAATAGGAGCATTGTTCGGAGCTTTTGTTTTTAAGTCGAAACTATAAATATAACGAAGGTCTTTGTTTTCAATTTCTTTTCCGGGTTTGATTTTAGCTGCAATTAACAAACGATAGTTTTCCATGTCATAACACAAGCCTTCGTTATTCAAGGAAGGCAAATTCAAAAAGTATTCTTTAATTTTCATATTTGGTGATCTGAAATCAGGGTATTCAATTAAAACTCCGTCACTTCTCAGAAGATAAATGGTGTTGCCAACTAATGTTATTCCTTCGTAATCGCCAACTAAACCGGTTTTGTATTCTTTTGTGATTTTGCTTTCTTTGAGGTTGTAGATGTATATTATTCCCAGTTCATCTTGTACACAAGCAATTTCATTCTCATTCAAAAAGGTGATTCCCGAAATTTCATTTAAAGTAGGAGGAAGGGTGTACGATTTATCAGGGGAAGATAATTTGTAATCTTGCTTGTCGACAATAAAAGCAAATAGGAAAAGGCAACAAATGCCAAATAAAATTGAATATTTTGTTTTTGTGAGCATCATTGCAAATGTACGATGAATATTTCGTCCCTATGGGACTTGAATTTGTTCGAATGATTTTAATTCTACCGATATTTAATCCCTACGGGATTTTTTCTCAAATATAATTTACTTCTAGTAACATTTTATATGTCCCATAGGGACAAAATATCGGTTGAAAAATTTAATTTTAGTAACACTTTTTATGTCCCGTAGGGATAATATATTGGTGTTGTCATTATTTCGGATGCATTCGTTATCCCAAACAAAAAACCCGCCAAGATTCACAAGGCGGGTTTCTTTTATAAAACAATTCAATTAGTTTTCGAAAATTTCAAATTCATAAAACTCCATGATTTGATTTGCAAGAAGTTTTTTACAAGCTTCATCTACTTTTGTTTTAGCTGCATCTTTTGAAGCGGCTTCAATTTCCAAAGTAATGTGTTTGCCAATTCTGACATTTTCAATTTCAGGAAGACCTAAGTTTTTCATGCTTCCTGTTACTGCTTTTCCTTGTGGATCCAATAATGCTTTTAATGGCATTACATCAATTTCTGCTCTGAATTTCATATTGTTTAATTTTTAATGTTCTAAGTTTTTGGCTTTATTCATCATATTATTAATGATGGATAAAACGATGTACAAAAATATAATAAAAGGAATAGCAATGAACTGAAATAGTATTAACAAAATCACGGAAATTATCAAAAAAGAGTAACGGATCTTGTTATCAACCCAGCCGAAGTTCTTAAATTTTAGAGCAAATAAAGGTAGTTCAGCAATCAGGAGGTAGGACATGAGAAGGGTTAAGCTAATTAGAAAATAAAAGTTGTTAGTAATTGAAATAATATTAAAACCCATAAAATCGGGATGAAAATTATTTATTAGAGGAATTGAGCAGACTAAAATGGTATTTGCTGGGGTTGGAACACCTATAAAAGAATCAGTTTGACGAGTATCTATATTAAATTTAGCCAAACGAAGAGCTGAGAAGATTGTAATTAAAAATCCTAAAAGTACCCACCAAAAACTAACACTATTATATGCAACAGAATCGGATGAATATTTAACCATACCTCTGATTGACTGATACAGCATAAAATACATCACCACTCCCGGCACTACTCCAAAAGTCACCATATCCGCCAATGAATCCAATTGTTTACCCATTTCGCCACCCACTTTTAATAGCCTTGCTACAAAACCATCAAAAAAGTCTAGAACTGCAGCAATTCCAACTAAGTAAGCCGTCCAAACTAAATCGCCTTTAAATGCACAAACAATCGCCAAGCAACCACAAAATAAGTTGCCACAAGTAATCGCATTCGGGATATGTTTTTTGATATTCATTCCCTGCGAAATTACTAAAAATTACTGAATGCCCCTTCTCATAGTTGCCTAGTCAATAGTTACTTTTTCCTTACCTTTATCCGATGCAAATCCTTTTGCCACTTACATATTCCATTCTCATCATTTTTTTAATTCTGAAAATGAAGTTTTTTGATTGCCCGGCTTTGTCAAAACCTAAGTTAGTCGGCTTGTTTCTATTAAAAATCGTTTTCGGACTTATTGTCTATTACATATACATGTATCATTATGCTCCTACTGACTCCTATCTTTATTTTGAGGGAAGCAAAAATGTGTTTGATCGTTTTTTAGGAAATAGTTCTGAGGAAGTGCTAGGATGGAATGCTAGTTTTGATGATGTTTTTTATAACAACTCTAGAATCATAATTTATATCAATTTTTTTATTCAGTTCATCTCTCTTAATAATGTATTTGTTCATATTCTTTTCTTTTGCTTTTTTTCATTCATCGGTTTAACTGCTCTCTATAAAACATTTTATAAATACTTTCCTGATAAAAAAAACATTCTGATTCTTGGACTGTATTTGGTTCCATCAGTTTTGTTCTGGACTTCAGGAATCTATAAAGAAACAATTGCACTATGCTGTATTGGATTTATAATTTATATATCAGATTTTGGATTGATAAAATCACTTTCTATTAAAACAATGTTGCCTTTAATACTATTGTTGGTCCTCTTATTTTTTATTAAGATATACGTATTCTTGGCTTTAGTGCCTTTGTTGATGATAAATTGGCTAATAAGTAAAATGAACGGTAGAAAATATCTGCTCTATTTTTTGTTAATTTTTATTTCATTTTTAGTTATTGTTCATCTGATTTCTAAAACAAATAATCGTTTTAATGTTTATCAATTGATTGCTGACAAACAAGCAAAAGCAATAAGCGAAGCAAAGGGTGGAATATTTTTAGTGAACGAGTCTAATTTTGTTTGTGTAGATTATAATGATTCAATTTCCCTAGTTTCTAAACCTGATTCATGCTATTTTATTAAGCCAGGGAGCAGGTTTATGTCTTGGGAACTGGACAACATGAAAGACACGACATTTGTAAATAATTCAAAAGATTCATCCGTTTATAAAATTTTATATAGAATAAAACCAGCTAATTCGGAAATTAGCATTAAAAAAATTGAACCCAATTTTATAGGTATTTATTCTTCAATTCCATTCGCAGTTGCGAACGTTTTTTTTCAACCCACTTTATTTAGCATTAAAAATGTATTGCAATTGTTTTCTTGGATTGAAAATATGTGGCTGTTGCTTTTGATTGTAATTGTAATTTTGTTTTTTGACAAGAAAATAATTCTTCAAAAAGAAGTAATATTACTTTGTGTTTTGTTTGCACTTATTCAATTTGCTTTGATTGGATTGACAACCCCAGTAGTTGGAGCAATGGTTCGATATAAAGTAACAGCGCTTCCGTTTTTGTTTACTATTTGTATGTTGTGTATTGATGGAGATAAACTTTTAAAGAAACTAAAACGTACTAAAGATTAGGATTTTTATAAAGAATCAGCTCAACCATCCCGCTTTTTATTTCTTTTTGTACAACCCAATTCTTCTTAATTGATTCTAGCTCTTCAATTCTATTTGTATTAATAATATTGCTATACAAAAAGTAAGGAAAATAATTAATGTTCGCATCTTCTATATCTGAATAATGAAATGTTGAGTCAGACAAATGAGAAACGTTTAAATTCATTGTTAATGGGAATTGTGTGCCAACCGAATTTTGTGGAATGTTGTTTTTTCGAATGTATTCGTTCATCTCTCTTTCAATTTTGAAATAAGGAATTATTTTTAAGGATGAATCCCATGCATTACCATATCGTTGATTATAAAGGATGAAATTCCCAGATATTAAACAAACACCAATGAGTGTAAACAGGGTTATCCTAACTTTTAGTTTTTCTATTTGTTGAATAAAATAACATACTGCTACTATCAATAAAGCAAACACAACTAAAAAATATTTGTGACCAATTGGATTTTTAATCAAAACCATAAATGTTGACATTACAAAAAACGAAATAAGAACATAACGGAGTAGCTCTTTGTGTTGAGATGATTTTGGTTTCTTAAAAAAATAAAAACTAGAAAACAGGAAAATTATCCATAGAATAATTCCACCTAAATCAATATTCTTCCAAACAACATACATGAATTGTCGAAACATCATTAGCGCTCCGGAAAATTGTTCATGGTTGTTTTCTCTGATTGGAGAAAAAAGATACCAGCCAGTCTGTTGTTCGTGGTAAATAGCCCATAGGAGTAATATTAATATGGATGGAATATAAACCCTGAAAAATTTTAAATCTAATTTTTTGTTCAAAATAAAATCAAGGATAAATAAAACGGAGGCTAACATTATTCCTCGTATGCTTATCAAGCAAAGAAAAATAATTGCAATGGAAAACAAAATTCTTTTGTTATTATGCAATGCATTTAAGGATAGTAAAAAGAAGTAAAGGATAATAATATCGTAACCCATCAACATTGATTGAGTAATAAATACAGGATGTACAAGTAGTAAAATAAGTGCAAATCCAATAGTCTTCTCATTTAAATATCGTTTAGCAAGTTTAAAAAATTCATAGATTGCACATAACAAAAACGGAAGCATTGCTAGATGTGAAACGGTTAATGTTTTGCCAAAACATTTCCAAATGAGAGTTAAATAGCTTGAATGCAATGGAAATCCGCCCGTGTCATATTTCAAGGGAGCAATAAATCCATTCATTCCATTGTTGTAAAAACTTACAGATGTTGTCGAGAAAAAAGTACTATCCCAAAAAAACGGAATGTTTAAACTGAAAAATGTCAGGAGAGAGAGAAGAATAAAAAAAGGAAGAAGAATTTTAGTGTTCGTCATCGCTTTTTACAATTTCAGAAATGCTGTATTGTGGTTTGTTGTTTAATGTTAGGTACATTCTTCCAATGTACTCGCCAATTATTCCAAGTGTGATTAAAATTAGCCCTCCGAATAAAATGATGAGCACAACAACAGTTGTCCAACCTTCAATAAAATTCTTAGCAATAAAATAATCGTATAAATATTTTAACAGTAAAATAAATCCAACTGCTGTTGCAATGCACCCGCTTATAGTTGCAAGTCGTAGGGGCAATACAGAAAATCCCGTAAACAATTTCATAAAAACAGAAACCGATTTTGAAAAAGTGTAATTGCTTTTTCCGTCAAAACGTTTTTGATGTTCAACAGGAATCTGACTTAAATTCTGAGTGATGGTTAAAATAATTCCATCTATGTAAGGATATGGCCCAGCAAACTTGGAGATTTCTTTGACAGTAGATTTATTAATTATTTTAAAAGGCGAAAGGTATATTCCTTTTGGTTTGGATACTAGTATTTCAGCTACTTTCCCATTGGTGCTACTGCCAATATTTTTTACTGTAGTTTGTTTTAATGAAGTAAAGTTTGCATAACAAACGTCAAAGCCTTTTTTACATTCGTTATATAAACTAATAATGTCAGCAGGATTGTGCTGCAAATCGTCATCCATTATCACACAATAATTTCCTTGTGTAATTCTTAATCCTGCAAGCAATGCGTTGTCTTGCCCGCAGTTTTTTCTGAAATTTATTCCTGTTATGTGTTTGTGTTGTTTGCTTAAGGAAACAATTTTTTTCCAGCTATCATCTTTGCTGCAATCGTTCACAAAAATAATTTCATAAGAAACAGAAATGTTTTCCGAAATACGTTTTTGCAGCTCCTCAATTATGGAAGAGCTGTTATAAACTGGTATAACAATACTAATTTCTATTTCCTTCATTTTCTAATTAGAATAATTACATCTTTGTCGAACCGATCAACAAGAGAATATTCAAATTTTAATTTTTTACTCAAATCGCTTAAAGCCTCTAACAAAGTTTTTTCTGTATATCTGAATGCTTGTTTTTTCCCTTCAACGTTTGCTGATGCTCTTGCCAATTTACCAATTATTCCTTTATTGTTGGAAAGATTATTTACCGGCTCCGAAATAATAATTTGTGGAGCACATTCTAACATTTTTGTAAATAAGCTTTCTAAACTCATATTGAAATGATACAAAGAACCACAGATAATACAAGTGTCAGCTTCAGGTAATTTAGCAATACTGAATATATCATTTCGCTCTGCAGAAAGTCCTTTTTTAATAGCATTTGCAACAAAAACTTCATTAATATCTATCCCTGTCCAAACAATTGATTTTTTTCTACAATATTCAGCAATAATAGTATCTCCAAAGCATATTTCTGTGACTTTTTTGCCTGAAATAAGTCTCAAAACGGGTTTAAATCGCCTGTAATAATTACCTCTGTATAGAAGCGACATTACAAAGCGATAATAATTAATGTTACGGTATATAAAACTGGTTTCTGCCACTCTGTTTTTTATTTAAACAAATATAGGTGATTCAGGCAATATTTGAGGTGAAAACTCGTTACTAAAAGGTTTGGAATCCAACATAAATTTGCTTAATTTTATAACAATTATGAATAAAAAATTTTCTACTACTTCAATTGCTTTTTTAGGCTTTTTATCGTTAACATTTGCTCAGGCTCCGAAATACAGTAACGAGTTTTTAAGCATTGGTGTGGGTGCAAGAGCCCTTGGAATGTCAAATTCCTATGTAACTTCTGTAAATGATGTTACTTCTGGTTACTGGAATCCTGCTGGTTTGTTGGGGATAAAAAACCAACATCAAGTTGCGTTGATGCACAGTGAATATTTTGCGGGTATTGCAAAATACGATTATGGTGCTTTTGCTACACGATTGGATTCCAATAGCGTTTTAGGAGTAAGTTTAGTGCGTTTTGGAGTGGATGATATTCCGAATACCACCGAATTAATTGACGCAAACGGGAATGTTGACTATGATAGAATTACTACTTTTTCGGCTGTTGATTATGCTTTCCTTGTTTCATACGCAAAGCAGTTAAAAATTCCCGGACTCAGATTAGGCGGAAGCGCTAAAATTATTCGCAGAAAAGTGGGTGATTTTTCTGGTGCTTGGGGATTTGGTCTAGATGCTGGTGCTCAATACGATTATAAAAAATGGAAATTTGCTGCCATGGCACGTGATGTAACAACCACATTCAATGCATGGAGCACAAATTTGTCCGAAGAAACAAAAGCCGTTTTTGTTGCAACAGGAAATGAAATTCCAAGTAACTCTGTAGAAATAACTTTACCTAAATTATTATTAGGAGCTGCAAGAAAATTCGATTTCACAGAAAAAATTTCTTTGCTTGCTGAATTGGATTTGGATGCAACATTTGATGGCAAAAGAAATGTTCTTATTAAAAGCAAGGCTGTCAGTTTAGATCCTCACATGGGATTGGAGGCGTCTTACATGGGAATTATTTTCTTGCGTGCTGGTATTGGAAATTATCAAACATATACCGATGCTGTTGGAAAAAAAATAAATACTATGCAGCCAAACATCGGAGTGGGAGTTAAGATTAAATCGGTTTACATCGATTATGCTTTGACAGATATTGGTGATAAATCGGTTGCATTGTATTCCAATGTGTTTTCAATTAAAGTCGACATCAATAAAAAACCTAAATGATTAAACGCTTACTCGCTGTATGTTTAATTGTGTTTGTCACTTTTCAGGTGAAATCGCAGACCTATGGCAATGAGTGGATAAATTATTCCCAGTTTTATTACAAAATAAAGATTGCACAGAATGGAGTTTACAGAATAGACTCCGCAACATTGGCCGCTGCCGGAATTCCAATCGCGACCATCAATCCTAAATTTTTACAGATTTTTAATAAAGGTGTTCAGCAGTATATTTATGTTGAAGGCGAAAGTGACAATGTTTTTAATGGCAACGACTTCATAGAATTTTACGCTGAAAAAAATGACGGTTCACTCGATTCGCTTTTATATACAAATTCTAGTTTTGTTCCAAACCCATATTATAGTTTAATAAACGATACGGCTGTTTATTTTTTAACCTGGAATGGATTAACAACAAACAACCGTATGAATGTTGATAGTGCTTCCGATTATTCAAGTTATGTTCCTGATAATTATTTTTTCAAAGATGTTGTTTCCGAATTTCATACTGGATATTATGATGGTGAAACTCAACCTAGCGGAACAGATTCAAGATATACAAAGTCGGAAGGTTGGTTTGACGCAAATGTTATTAATTTGGGTGGTACAGGAAATTATTCCATAAGCACACCTAATGTTTATTCCTCCGGACCGATGGCAAAATTTAAATCGGTTGTTCTTGGTGCGTCAAGAAATGTAAGTTTTACTCCGGATCATCAATTACAAATTAATTTTAATTCATCTCTTTTAGTTGACACAAGCTTTACCGGATACGAAGCAAATAAATTTACTTATGGAATCCCTAGTGCTTCTCTCAGTGCAACTAATTCTGTTTTATTCAATAGTGTAAATCCTGGAGCATGGACATCAAACAGAACAGTTGTTTCTTATATCAATGTGAAATATCCTCATGATTTAAATTTAGAAGGAAGTTCAGCTTTTACTCTTTACGTACCAGATAGTCCACAGCCCAAAACATTTTTTTCTTTTACAAATTTTAATTCTTCCGGAACAATTCATTTTTATGATTTAACAAATGCTAAACGAATAAAAGTGGTTAGCGATGGAACAATTGATAGTGTGTTAATTCCAAATAGTTTGGAAGAAAAGAAGTGTTTCATTATTTCTAATGGATTTATTTCTTCAGTATCAACTTTAATTCCTGTTAGTCCTACATCGCAGTTTGTAGATTATGGTTCAATGTTATTAGATTCTGCATACATTATTGTAACACATAAATCATTAATGACTTCGGCATTAACTTATCAAGCATACCGAAGTTCAGCTGCTGGTGGATTTCACAATGTGTTACTTAGTGATATAGACCAACTCTATGATCAGTTTTCTTATGGAGTTATAAAAAGTCCATTATCCATCAGGGGATTTAGTAATTATCTAATTAATACTTTTCCAACACCTCCAAAAAATTTATTTCTCTTAGGAAAATCTTATCATATGCAATTGTTGCGAAATGATCCGACATATTATGCAGGAGATTTGGTGCCGTCTTTTGGAAATCCCTCAAGCGATAATTTGTTTACTGCCGGATTGAGTGGTGGTGTTTTTGTTCCAGCAATTCCAACGGGTCGATTAGCAGCCAAAACAACTACTGATATAGATTATTATTATAATAAAGTAACACTTTATGAAAATCAAGCCCCGGCTGAATGGATGAAACAGGTTTTGCATTTTGGTGGTGGAAATGATTTGGTACAACAAGCAAGTTTTAAAAATTATTTGTTGGGGTATGAAGCAACAATTGAAGACACCTTATTTGGGGGAAATGTAGCAACGTTTTTAAAAACAAGTTCTGCTCCAATTGATATCAATACTTCTGATACATTAGAGCAGTTTATGAATGATGGCGTTTCGTTATTGACATTTTTCGGACATGCTTCCGGAAGCGGTTTTGATTTGAGTATAGATGATATAGATTCCTATAATCCATTGCCCGGACATTATCCTTTTATGCTTGCCAATGGTTGCTACTCCGGAGATATTCATTCAACTGACATTACAACATCGGAGGATTATGTAATCAAATATGATAAAGGAATGATTGGTTATTTAGCTTCTGTAGGACTAGGAATTCCATATGCTTTAAATATGTTTTCCTCCGAATTTTATAAACAAACAGCATTAAGGAATTATGGTAAAAATGTTGGCAGCACTATTAGAAATGTTATTGACTCACTTGATACGCCTTCACTTACTGATCCTGTTGTTATTGCGACTCTTAATGAAATGACGTTGCATGGTGATCCTGCAATCATTATTAATTCACATCAAAAACCGGATTATAAAATTACTAATAGTGATGTATATTTTGATTTGACACAAATCACTGATTCAATACATATATATATTGTCAGAACAAATATAGGAATGGCAACTGGTGATACGATTTTTACTAGGGCAAACAGAACATTTCCAAATGGAACAACTCAAGCCTATTATAATTTTTCTTTAGCGCCAACATTTAAGGATACTGTTTTAATAAAAATTCCCTGGGATCCATCAAAAGATATTGGCTTAAATAAAGTGCAAGTGACTTTGGATTATTTTAATCGTGTAGATGAATTAAATGAATTAAATAATGAAACTACAGATATCAATTTTATAATAAATGGAGGAGATGTTGTTCCTGTTTATCCATACGAATTTGCTATTATCCCAAAAGATACCATTACATTAAAGGCATCTATTTCTGATATGTTTGCACCGCTTCGTAATTATAAATTTCAAATAGATACCTGTGATACATTTTCTAATCCATTGGAAGAATCTGCATTAATAAGTTCTACCGGAGGTGTAATTACTTGGAAGCCTTCTTTTAATTTTAATCCACTTACAGTTTATTATTGGAGAGTTAGTCCGGACTCTACCAGTCCTTCAAATACTTTTATTTGGAGAGAAAGTTCTTTCCAATATATACCTAATAAAAGAGGTTGGGAGCAGGCTCACTTTTTTCAATTTAAAAATGATGGCTATCAATATGTGAGTTTTAATCGACCATTGAGAAAATTTGAGTTTGCTGAAGATTTAAAAAGTTTAGAGTGTAATAATGGAATGTCCTGGTTAGTTGGTTGGCTTAATGTGAATTATAAAATAAATGGTAGTCTTGAATATGAATCGAGCTGGGCAATTCCAGGATTTACAATTGCTGTTTTTGACCCTGTAAGTTCAGCGCATTGGAAATCGGTTGCAACTGGTCCGCCATTATATGAATCTCAATTTGGTAGTACCACCTATGAACCAATCGGAAAAAAAGATGATGCGTTTGACTTTTATGATAGTGATTCTATCAATAGAGCTAAAATCACCAATTTTATTATGAATGATATTCCAAATGGTTACCATGTTTTAGCTTATACTCAGGATTTACATTCTATTCCTTCTTACGAAGAAGATCTATATGTTGCATTTGAGTCGATTGGAAGTGCGCAGATTAGAACAGTCCCATCTTCGCGCTCTTACATCTTATTTGGAACAAAAGGCAATCCAATTGGTTCAGCTACTGAGGTTGTTGCAGACTCGTTAGACTCGGCTATTCAATTAGATACAGCTTTATCAAGCAACTGGAATGAAGGTTCTATTTCTTCACCAATTATTGGTCCAGCATTAAGTTGGGATTCTTTATCATGGAAACAACATCACATTGATGGCGTTTCAACAGATGATAGTGTTATTGTTAAATTAATAGGAATTAAATCTGATGGTTCAGAAGATTCACTTCAGGTTTTTAATTCTTCTCAAGTAGATATTCCAAATTTAAGTTCGTATGCAGATGCAAGTATTTATCCTAAAATTCGGTTGGTTGCATATATGAAAGATGATACGTTGAATACTCCTCCGCAAATGGAGCGCTGGCAAGTCATTTACACGCCCGTCCCCGAAGCAGCCATCAATCCGGTATTGGGTTATTATTCTTATGATTCGGTTCAGGAAGGACAAGATGTGATTGTGCATCTTCCAATTCAGAACATCAGTGAATATGTTTTTCCCGATAGTTTATTGGTAACTTATTGGATTGAAGACGCAAACAGTGTTATTCAACCGCTTCCTTCTAAATTAAAAAAATCGGGATTTGCTCCAAGTGAAGTAATTATGGATACAATTAATATTGATTCAGAAGGTTTCCCGGGAATGAACGCTCTTTGGGTTGAAGTAAATCCGGTTACTCCGATAGATACGTTGGACTTACCAAAAACACAATTAGAGCAATATCATTTTAACAATATCATTCGTATTCCTTTTAATACTTCTACAGATAAAATTAATCCTTTGCTAGATGTTACTTTTGATGGAATTCATATTTTGAATAATGATATAGTTTCTGCTAAACCAAATATTTTAATTCAACTAAAAGATGAAAATCAATTTTTAGCATTAAACGATACTGCCGATTTTAAAGTATTTGTTCAAAAGCCATCTGCATCTCTGCCTGAGAGAGTGTATTTCGGCTCTCTCTTAACGTTTACTCCTGCAGTACTACCAAACAATAGTTGTAAACTTAACTATACTCCTTCGTTGTATGAAGATGGCATTTATCAATTAATTGTTCAAGCGAAAGATAAGTCCGATAATCAATCGGGTGCAATCGATTATAAAATAAAATTTGAAGTCATTAATAAGGCTACAATTACAGAAGTAATGAATTATCCGAATCCATTCTCCACTGCTACACATTTTGTGTTTACACTCACGGGATCGGAAGTGCCAACTTATTTCAAAATTCAAATTTTAACCATCACAGGAAAAGTAATAAAAGAAATTACAAATGATGAATTAGGTTTATTACATGTTGGAAGAAACATTACAGATTATGCCTGGGACGGGAAAGATGAGTTTGGCGACCAGCTTGCTAATGGTGTTTATTTGTACAGAGTTGTTACAACTATCAGAGGTGATGAAATTGAAAAACGTGAAAGCGGTGCAGATCCGTATTTCAAAAAAGGATTCGGTAAAATGTTCTTAATCCGTTAGTGCTTTCTTTCCCTAAGCATAATATTATACTTCAATCCATCAGAACTTGATTTTCCTTGGTAGAATAGATAATCCAGACTATCTGTTTTTATCAATTTTAAATTTCCACCCAAGTGATCGTTTTCAGAAATATTTGAATAATCATTCGTAAAAACAGGATTGTTTTTGTGGGCAGTAAAAGTTTTTCCACCATCGGTAGATAAATAAATTCCGAGCTGTGTATCGTTTACATTTCCTGATTTATCCATATACATTCTTTTTGTAATGTAATGATGCCATGCGCCCATTTTAAATTCTTTAGCTCCCGCAATCATCAATTGAATTGAATCTCCTTTTATTTCAATGTTGCATGGTTCTGATGTGCCTATTGCACTCCGCCAACCTGTATGTTGTTCTATAATTGGATTGTTTGCTGATTCAGTCCACGATATCAAATCAAAAGAAGTTGCCATTCCAATTCTTTCTAAGCCTTCTTTATTTTTCCCATCGTAAAATAAAATAAAACCCTCTTTGTGTTTTTTTACTTTCGCATAAAAACATGCTTCCTCATTCCATGCTCCATTTTTTCCTGTTGTAATTATAGGATCTTCAGTAATTTTATAAGGACCTAAAATAGAATTTTCTGATATAGCTATTCCAATAGTTCTTTTTCCTTTATCATTAAATCCATCTAAAAATAAAAACCATTTATTATTAAAACGCACAATATCTGAAACAACAGGAGTAGCAATAGTTGAACTTGTCAATTTACATGATTTAAAATCTTCAGCTTTTAAAATAGGTTTTCCATCATTCGCTGGTTCCCAATTGTGCAAGTCGCCCGACATAGCTGCATAAATTTGAACCTTAGAAGTATCGCATTCGTTTACTATCATTATCCATTTTTTAAGAATGCTATCATATTCTATAGAACCAAACGAAACACTTTTGCCTGTAAATTCAGGCCAAAACTTCGGGTCAATGATTGGTTTTTTGCTTTTGTTTACAAATCCTGAAGGATTTTGATTCCAAAATACAATGCGTTGATTTATTTGGGGGAAGCCATTTCCTCGAACAATATTTCCTAAGCGGATAATTTTTTTAGAAATGTCAATACCTGAAATAGTTCTTAAATTTTCAACACCAGCATCATACAATGGTTGGTCGTTTCCCCAACCGATCATCCAATTCGATAAATTTGAATTGTTCAGAAAGAAATTTTCAGGCATTTTAATTGTAATAGATGAATCTTGGATATTTATTTCTTCAACAATTATGTATTCGCCTTCTACAGTATTGTCTTGCTCATAATTCACAATCATACAAGGTTCATCCAAAAAAGAATTAAAATCTTGTTTATCGATTTGTTCGGTACAAGAATAAAGTAGAAAAAGGATTGAAATGACAGAAAATTGAATTGTCTTCATAATGCTTGGTGTATTATACCATTTATAATTATAAATTAGTACAATAATATTTTATTAAATGTAATGAAAAAAGAGCAAGCACTTATTTTATTGCTGATTTTGTTTTGTGGATTTCAATGTTTAGTTGCACAATCCTCCTTCAGAAAACTTTCCCGACCCGAAAAATGTTGGGTTGTTTTTCATCCTGTAAAAGCGAAAAAAGCATTAAAAGTTACAAAAGAAGTTCAAGCGGTGATTGATTCTGTTAAAAAAATCGGAGTAATTGGGATAGATAATAATGGCGGTCAGCTTGACGCCTTTAAACATGCTTATTGGATGGCTAGTTTGTCTTTAGAAATTGGAAGAAAAGAGGCCTTAAAACTTGGGAAAGCACATGAAAAAGGGAATTATTTGCAGTTCAAAAAAAATCAATTTGAAGATATGGCTTTGCCCGATTCTGTGAGCTCCGAAATGGACCTTAGAAATAATGAAGCAGGAGTAAATAGTATAGGAAGATGTCATTTTCCTATTACTCCAAAAGAACTTCAAGAACATATATTGATGTTATTAAAAAGTGATGAGCTTTTTATTATAAAAAAGGATGAAGATGGAAATTTTTTAACCTGCAAGGACGAAGCTGTAATAGACTTAACTAAGTGGAAAGGGAAGTGGGGAAATCCTAAATGCCTGACACGTTTTCTCTATCATTGATTTTAGTATCTTTGCGAATAACATTTTTTTGAAAAAATATCAGCTATATCTTTTATCAATCCTTTCGGGATTACTCTTAGCATTTGCCTGGTTTCCACACGGCTTTGTACCGCTTTTATTTATTGCATTTGTACCGCTCTTACTAATTGAACATACTGTTTTTCAGAATCAGGAAAAGTATAAATCACGCACTGTTTATTTCACGTCATTCATTGCTTTTTTTATTTGGAATTTACTCACAACTTGGTGGCTGAAAAATGCTTCTTTTGGAGGGGCTGTAATTGCAATTGGATTAAACACCGTTTTTATGTCGTTTGTTTTTTTATTTTTTCATAAAGTAAAAAAACGAATTGGAGAAAAGTGGGGCTATGTCATATTTGTTTCTATTTGGATTGCTTTTGAATTTCTTTACCATGGCGACCAAATTTCCTGGCCTTGGTTAACACTTGGTAATGCCTTTGCCGATTCGGTTGATGTTATTCAGTGGTATGAGTATACAGGAATATTTGGAGGTAGCTTGTGGGTACTTGTGGTAAATTGTCTTTTGTTTTCTTGTTATTTAAGCATTAATAAAAAGAAAATTATTTCACTGATTGCTGTAATTGGTTTGCCAATTATTAGTTCATTTTATCTCATAATTTCTTCGAATGAAACTTGTAAACCTTTAACGTACAAAATTGTTATTGTTCAGCCGAACATCGATCCTTACAACGAAAAATTTTCCGGAACTTATGAGGAGCAATTACAAAAAATGTTGAAGTTGGCAGCTCAAAAAACAGACTCCACAACAGAATATGTTGTACTGCCTGAAACAGCTTTGATTGAAGACATATGGGAAGATGAACTGGAGCAGACAAGTTCAGTAGTCACCATAAAAAAGTTTCTGACAAACTTTCCAAATCTGAAAATGATTATTGGAGCATCAACAGCTAAAGCTTACAAACCAGGGGAAAAACTATCGGAAACAGCCAGAAAATTTTATAACTCAGATGGGTATTATGATGCTTATAATACGGCATTTCAATTTGATAATACCGGAAAAATTCAGCAATACCATAAATCAAAATTAGTTCCCGGAGTGGAGCAGATGCCTTTGCAGTTTATTTTTAAATATCTTGAGCAATTTGCAATGAAAATGGGTGGAACGAGTGGCAGCTTAGGAGTACAATCTACAAGAACTGTTTTTTCCTCAGCTGATAACAAATTTAAATTTGCTCCTGTTATTTGTTACGAAAGTGTATATGGGGAATATGTTTCTAACTACATAAAGAATGGAGCAAATGTTATAGCTGTTATCACAAATGATGGCTGGTGGGGAAATACTCCGGGACATATTCAACATTTAAAATTATCAAGTTTAAGAGCAATAGAAAACAGAAGATGTGTTGTTCGTTCGGCAAATACAGGAATTTCCTGTTTTATTAATCCATACGGAGAAATTTTTCAAGCAACAAATTACTGGGAACCTGCTGTAATTTCCGGAAATATCGAGTTAAACAATAACCTTACTTTTTATACACGATTCGGTGATTATATTGGCAGAATAGCAATGTATTCTGCATTTTTATTGATCATTTATTCAGGGTTAATTAGGTTTAGAATTATTAAAAGAAAGTGATTTTTATTTAATTTTAGATTTTAAAGATTATTTGACAATCTAGAATTTTAAAATTCAAAAAATTTAGAATTTGAATATGAAAATAGGAGTACTACTAATAAACTTAGGCACACCCGACAGCCCCTCCACATCGGATGTTAGAAAATATTTGACCCAATTTTTAAATGACCCACGAGTAATCGAAATAAATCCAATTGCCCGATTTTTTTTGGTGAATGGAATTATCGTTCCTTTTCGTTCTTCTAAATCTGCAAAGTTGTATGAAAAAATATGGACTAAGGAAGGTTCTCCTTTATTGACAAATAGTGACAAAATGAAAGTGTTATTGCAACAGGCTTTGGGAAATGATTATGTTGTTGAATTAGGAATGCGTTATCAAAACCCAAGTTTGGAATCTGCATTAAATAAATTGAAAGCAGAAAAAGTGGATAAAATAATTATGATTCCATTGTATCCGCAATATGCATCATCCAGTACAGGTTCTTCCGTTGCAGAAGCAATTCGTTTAATGCAAAAATGGGAAGTTACTCCATCGTTTGAAGTTGTTTCAAAATTTTATGATAACCCCGGTTTTATTGATGCTTGTGTTGACCGAGCAAACAAATATAATATTAACGAATACGACCATATCATTTTTTCTTATCATGGCTTACCCGAAAGTCATATAAAACAAGGTTCAGAACATTACGGAGGGAACACATGTCAGCTGGGAAGCTGTTGTGATAAAATAACTAAGAATAATCATTATTGCTATCGTGCAAATTGTTTTGAAACTACAAGACAATTAGTAAAACGCTTAAATATTCCGGAAGGCAAATACGAAACTACTTTTCAAAGCCGTTTGAATGATAAATGGATAAAGCCCTATAGTGATAAAGTTGTTGAGCAGAAAGCAAAAGAGGGTAAAAAGAAGTTGTTGATTTTTTCACCAGCCTTTGTTGCCGATTGTTTAGAAACAATTTATGAAATTGGAACGGAGTACGATGAAATTTTTAAAGAACATGGAGGTGAAAAAGTAACATTGGTTGAAAGTTTGAATGATTCGCCAATATGGATAGAGGCAATGAAAAATATGGTGTTGAAAATGAAATAAAAAATGTTTCTACGCTTTAGGATGAATTATACTATTTCTAATCTCAGTAATTTTATCCTTTATTTGTTTTAATTGATTGTCAGTAATAACAATCTCTTGCATAGTTTTTTTATTTTGGATTTCCTCAGAGTATTTTATATCTACTTTGTTATAAATAGTTTGTAAATCTGTTAGCTTAACAATTAAGTCACTAATTTCCTTTTTATCTTTTGAATTTGATAAAATAGCTATGGTGCTTTCCAAAAACAATTTTTGTTCACCAATTAAATGAACTAATTTTTGTTCCTTATTTTTTGCCTGAATATTTGTGGTAAGATATAGGCCTTCAATAAAACTACCGGTAAGAATTAAATATGCTTCTTCTGTTCTTTCACTTAGCAGCAAATTTTCATGAAAATTATTAAATGAATTCAATGTATAAAATGTAACGGAATCTTTATTATTTACATTGTCTTTAAAAGCTTTAATTTTAGCCGGATCTGCAGGACCAAGAATTTTTAATTCATCTGCAAGTTTTACAGCAGTTATAAAATAGTTAATAGAGGCTTGCTTTTGATCATATACATTTGAATAACCTAAATCAACCGCATAGATTCCTAAATTAATAGTTTTATGAAAATCAGAAGTAGTTTCATTTTTTAAAGGAGACAAAAGGTCTTCAAAATAGGTAGGGCATGCTTTTTTTATTGCAGAAGCTACTTGCATTGGAGCTGGTAAACTGTGCACTTGAGAAGGAACAAGGCTATCAGTGTTTTCATCAGATTTTGCAAGGCTATCTTTTGCTATTACTGTAGTATTTTCAGACTCTGAACTATTACCACAGGAAACAAAAGTTAAAGATGTTGCCAATGAAGCAAATAATATGAAGCGATAAAAAACCATTACTCTCATGTTGCAATTTTTAGTTTGTGTAAATATAAAAATTTATATCTAAAATGGATAAAAATGATAAGGTTATAAAATAAAAAAACAGCCATTTCAAAGAAATGGCTGTTTGAAAAATAATAATATTATCTCGTAGCTTTAGTAAAAGCAACAGGACCTGTATTGTTAATAATTACTGGAGCTTCAGGACAATCATCTCTGTCATGATTATAATGTGATAAACAGCTAGTCATGTGACCGGGAGGAAAGCTTCCTAATGCATATAGGTATAGTCCTCCGCCACCATCAATTAAATGATAGTTAATGCCATGACCATTTAAGCAAGTAGCCAGTTCATTTAAAGCATCAGCGGCACATCCAGTATATCCGCCTCCACCATGTTGTGCATAATTAGATTGGAATCCAACAAATAATGCAATTGTGAAAAGTATTTTTTTCATGTTTCCTCCTTTTTAATTTAGTATTAAAATTTTCTTGGTAATTTTTTCTTTTTCATTTTCAAGAGAAATAAAATATATACCAGTATTAATAGATGTAATATCAAATTTATAGGTGTTTGTTCCTTTTGAAGTTTTGATTCCTGTAACAGCAATTTTCTTTCCAATAGCATCAAATAATGTTGCAGTATAGGTAGAACTAGCATCGGTATCAATTACTATTGCAATATTTCCTGTTTGGTCGTTAAAAGCATTTAAAGTGGTTGAAACATTTGTCTCGTTACAGTTTTCAGAAGTAAGCATTCCAAAGGTCTGTGTTGTACCATCATAATCAGTTTGTTTTAATCTATAATAGCTTATTCCTGAAAACGAATTATTATCTGTAAAAGAGTAGTTTAAAATACTAGTACTATTACCTGCTCCAGCTAAATACCCTACTGTAACGAAATTAATACCATCAATACTTTTTTCAATAGTAAAAAAACTATTATTAGTTTCTGAAGCTGTACTCCAGGTAACAACAACATTATTATTATCACAATTTACTTCATTGCTAAGTAATTCTATAGGTAATGGTGTTGTAAAGTCAACCAATGTCCAAACGCCAAAAAAATCAGCAGCAGGTGCAATAGCACCTGAAACAATGTTCGTTACTGTATTAGCTGTACCTATAGGAGGAAATAAAAATCCATCCCAATCACTAACAGTTGTATTCCAGCGTTGAGCTTTTAGATTCGCCTCAGCAAGGGTGTTTGGTGCAATGTTTTCATTATCCACATATGTAAAGCTAATGTCAACAGCAGGTTTTGTTGCATGATTTGCATCTAAAATCCAAAAACGATCAGTTACTTGTAATGAATTGTTTGCCGCTGGTACTGTAACATTTGTCATGTTAGTCACACCAGTTGGCATATAGGTAGCATTATCAGATACGCCATCATAAGTAGAAAAGTCAATTCTGTTAGTTGCTCCAGCAGTTCCAGCAGCAGTAATAGTGGCAACAACCGGAATTTCAACAGCCTCACCATTTTCGTAAAATGGTACGGTATAAGCCCCTGTAGTGTTGCTTACAATCCAGCGAACTTTATTTCCCTCTGCCTCAGAAATAATTCTTCCACCAGTACCTGTTTGGGTAATCGCATTTGCATTGCTGTTTGCTAGCACTAAATACGCACTGTTAGTAATTACAACATAACCATCGTTATTCATAACTAATCTTGCCTGTGAAAAGCAACTGAAAACAATTAGATTCAGTAAAATGAAAAAGAGTATTTTTTTTGGTTTCATAAATATTCAATTATTTAGAAATAGCAACAATAAATTTTTTTAAAAGTATAAAAATGGATTCCATTCCATCATAGTTAATTTTTTCTGAATCATCTGAAGATTTGTGATAATCCTCGGATGCTCCTGTGGTAAAAGTATATGCCTTCATGCCATTTTTGTAAAAAATAGTTGCATCTGACATCGTTAATTGATCATCATTAAAAAGGAAATTCAAATCATTCGAATTGTTATCCTCGTTTAAAAAAAAATCTTTAATAAGTCCATTATTTTCAACACCACCAATTTTCACGTACTTGGATACAGTATTTAGTTTTCCTACCATATCAAAATTAATAATGGCTTTTACTTTTAACCCCTTAAAAAAAGAACTATTATAAAAAACAGTTGACCCAATAAGTCCAATTTCATGTGCCGAACTATTCAAAAACACATAATTGTATTTTTTTAGCTTTTTGTTGCAACTTAAATGTTTAGCTAGAGCTAAAGTTAATGCTACACCTGAAGCGTTATCATCTGCACCATTGTGAATTTTTTTTCTTTTTGAAGCAACTATTTCTTTTGATAATAATGTATCGGTTCCAATATGATCATAGTGCGCACTAAAAATCAGAGTGCTGTCCGACTTATTGTCAATCATTCCAATAATGTTCTCACATTTTATTCCTTTGTAAGAAAAAATTGAATCATCAATATGGAACTCCTGAACAAATGATTTTAATCCCATCTTTTTGTATTCCTCTAGAATAAAATTCTTAGAGACAACAATTCCGTCTGTTCCAATCTGCCTGCCAGCTAGTTGTTCGGAAGATAAATATTCAACAGTGTTTTTAAAGAACGTTTTATTTTGACCGAGTGAGTAATGAAGTTTAAAAAGAAAAAGAAAAACAATAATTATTCTATTCATATATAAAAGCTCATCAACTCACTTCACTATTATACTATCTAGGATTCATTCTATTGGTTTTATCAGAAAGCGTTTTCGCTTTTCCAATTGGTTTTACATCTGGTGCTGGTTGATCAAAAACAATCTTATTTCCATTCCACCACATAGAACTAGCAGAATTTTCCGGATTATTTTCATTTATTACAACCTTTTTAATATTTGTTTCAAAATCTTTGTTCAAAATATCAGAAGGAATTTCTGCAACATTATCAACTCTTTTAGCGATTGCAATCCAAGAAATAGAAACATTAGATGCTCCTGAATTTAACTCTTTCACCCAAAAGCCATTAGTTTCTACTGAAGATACATATAAGCCTTTACATTCACCCATCGGTGAAACGGTAACAGTAGGTAATGTTTGGCTGGAAAGTTTTTTGAAGCTTTCATCAAATGAAACAAAAACAGAACCGTTTACTAATTGACTAGATCCATCAGCATAAACTTTTAATTCTGTAGATGTATTAGAAAATGCAACAGTTTTTACATCTCCATTTGTAACAACATCTGCCTTATAACCTGCAGTAAACTCATTTCCAATGTTATAAGCTGCAAAAAGTTCACCTATTGTAACTTGACCGATTACTTCACCTCTTACAATCGAACCTGTAAAATCAGAGTAAATCCCCACGCCCATTCCTGATGTAGCGTTAGTTGGGCTAAATCCTGCACCAGTAGTAGTAGTAGTAAAATATCCACCCCAATATGTACCTGCTCCAGATTGACGATATCCCAATGCACCCCAAGGAACTGAATTTCCTGCTAAACCAAAAATAGCAGCACTTCTATTTCCCGTTCCAACCTGTCCTTGAACTGCCATTGAATAATCTCTTGTCCCTACTACCATACCTAAAATTCCATAGTTCGTAGCTGCAGCACCATAGCCACCACCATTCGCTGCAGGCCCAGCACTCACTCCCCAAATAGGTCCAACTCCTGCAAGCATTCCAGCTGGTGCATCAATTTCGGCTGCATCAAATGCAGTTGCAGCACTTCCTCCATGCCAATAGGTTCCATCGTTAAAAATTACAGTTCTAAAAGCATTATTTGTATTGAATTGGATATTAGCATTTTCTTGGTTACTCAAAACCACGGAAGAGGAAGCTGCAGGAATTTCCATTTTAAAACCATCAGTTGCAGCAGCATTGGCTGTAGTAGAATTTGTAATTCTAAAAGCAGTTGCAGCAGCAGCACCATCAATGTGCATTTGAGAACGAGGCACAGTTGTTCCAACACCTACGTTACCACCGGCTAGAACTCTCATTCTTTCAATGTTTGTTGTTCTAACTGTAAAATCAATAGCATCAGTGGTTCCAATAAAATTTGTTCCAGATACTGTTCCTGTATTTCCAAGTAAACCCCAGCCACCATTATTTGTTCCGAAAGGTACCCAAGCAGCGCCATTATAAAAATAGAAACCTATTCCCATAGTGCCAGCATCTGTTTGGTAAACAAGCAAACTTGTTGCAGGTGCAGCAATTGCAGCACGCTGAGCAGCAGTCATTCTAGGTACTAATAATCCCGATGTTGTTGAAGTGATGTCCAACATAGCAGAAGCCACAGAAGCTGCTCCTGTTGAATTGATAGCAATATTTTGAGCAAATATTTTGCTATTTGAAAACACTACTAACATTACTAATGCTAGGAAAATGTGCGAAATTCTTTTCTTATTCATAATAATTTATTTTTTTTAGAGTAGATTGAAAATGTATAATAATCTAAGTAAATATACTATAAGCAAATATACTCAACAAAGACGAATAAATATGTAAAAAGGTTGCGTATATGGGCAGTATTTTAAAAATAAAACATATTTGCGATAAATAGCCATTTTTTAGGGACGAATAAGCGATTTTTTCAAGTAATCCCTATTTTTTGAGGGGAAACGCTTGTTTTTGTAAATAAAAGATATTCAGATAGTTAGCTGGATGTCATTAAACTTCTAAAAATCATTCCTTATGAACAAATTGATTTTTGTATTGTCAAATCTAAACTAAAGTCCAATTTATGACACTGGAATCTAATATTAGCAAAAGGCAAAAATTTCTTACATGAGTTTTTTTTCTGAAATGATAGGTTAGTAATTCTTTTTTCAATGAAGTTACTTTGGTTCAGAAAAAATGAAATAAAACTAAATCTACATACTCATGAAAAATTTATTACTCATCATCTCGCTAAGTTTAAGCATTAGCTTTATAAGTGCTCAAACAACTTTTGAAAAATCAATTGGGTCTAACAATTTTGATTCAGGAGTTTCCACGATTCAAACATCTGGTGGACAAATTTTCACTTTATCTAATACAAATAAATTTGCAACTCCTGACATTGCATTAGTTAAGATGAACTCAAAAGGGGATACTTTGTGGTCAAAAATAATAGGTGGAGCAGGTATCGATAGCTGTAGTATGATTCAACAGGCTTCTGCGAACGAATTTTTAATTGTTGGAACTACAAATACATACGGGTCAGGAGACGATGATCTATTTTTAGTTAAAACAGATTCAAATGGCGTTATTCTTTTTTCTAAGGTATATTATGGTGGAACGGGTAGAGAGGCGGGTTTGTCTGTGCAAAGCTCAACTGATAATGGCTATTTAATTGCAGGATATACAGAAAGTTTTGGCTCGGGTATGAAGGATTTATTTATTCTAAATGTAGATTTTAATGGGAATGTGAATTGGAATAAAACGTATGGAGGATTAAATGACGACATTGCAAATTCTGTTAAAAGAACAAGTGATGGAGGTTATATTATTACAGGTACAACTAATAGTTTTAATGCTAATGGGGATGATGTTTATCTAATAAAAATTGATATAAATGGAAATAAGTTATGGTCAAAAGTAATTGGGGGTGCCAATCAAGATATTGGTAATAGTGTAGTGCAGTGTACTGATGGAGGATATATGATTGCTGGCTCTTCTGTAAGCTTTGGAGCTGGAGACACAGATATTTATATTATTAAAACAGATAGCAATGGAAATTTATTGTTTTCAAATACCATAAATTCTTCTGCAGCAGACTGTGCTAGCAGTGTAAAACAAACTTCTGATGGGGAATATATTCTTACTGGCGGAACAACTACTACAAGTGGTAACCCTAATGTTTGTTTAATGAAATTTAATAATACTGGAGCAATTACTTTCATTAAAAAATTTGGTGGACTTGATGACGATAAAGGAGTTGATGTTTTTCAAACAACTGATGGGGGGTATTTTATTACAGGAACTACAAATACATTTGGTGCTGGTGGAAATGATTCTTATTTTATAAAAACAAATTCTGATGGAACTACTAGTTGTGCTGTAAAAGCAATTTCTGTGTCAAATACCGCTGCCGCTTCATTTTGTAATTCTCCATTAGATGTTGTAGCTCCATCTGGGGCAGTTGTAGATGATTTATCGTTAATAATTTTAGGTGGCGGTTATACAGTTTTTACTCCATGCTATTTTGAAGAAGCTGGTGTAACAAATACGTTTGTGTCTGAAAACAATTATGATGATAACTTTGAATCATATACGATTTACGCAGTTAGATCTACAGATATGAATAATACCGATTACAGTAATGATTTTGGTTTAAATGTTTTTCCAAACCCTAGTAATGGTAAGGAAATTAATCTTTCTATTAACTCTGCAAAAGGAGAAGAAATTATTGTTGTTGTTTATGATGCTTTAGGAAGAGAACACTATTCTAAAGTTTTAATTGCAGAAAAAGAAATAGAATACTTATTCGCACTTGATTTGAATGAAAAATTAAATTCAGGAATTTACTTTATCATGGCGTCTTCTCAAAAAGGTTGTGATACAAAAAAATTGATAGTTAAATAGTCAAAAAAATTGAATTTATGATTAAAAAGAGGCGGTAATATCGCCTCTTTTTTTGTTTCTTTTTCGTTATTACAATACTCAATTGTTATTGGCAATCAATTTTTTTGCAACTTTGTAAAAACCTAGTTTTATGCCAATTTTTAAGGCTCTTCTTATAATAATATTGTCCCTTTCTTTTAGTAGTTTCTTACCTATAAAAACTGCAGATAACTGGGAATTAAAAAAATCTGAAAACGGAATTTCAATTTATACGCGCTATTCTGAAGATTCTGATTATAAAGAGCTAAAGGCCATATTTCAACTAAAAACGTCTTTGTCTAGCATTATTGCTCTTTTAAATGATGTCGAATCTTACCCTCAATGGGTTTATCGTTGCGAGACATCAAAAGTTTTGAAAAAAAGTTCCGACAAACAACTAATTCGTTACCAAACAATTGTTGCACCTTGGCCCGTGGATAATAGAGATGTAATAGTAGAGGTGAATTCCTATCAGGATGAAAAAACAAAAATTGTATATCAAAAAGTAAATGCATTGCCTGATTATTCTCCCAAACTAAAAAATCATGTGCGTATTCGTGAGTTTCGAGCAGTTTGGACGTTAAAGCCACTTAAAAACGGGGTTGTGGAAATAGAATATGAATTGCTTGTGAATCCTGCGGGAGCCATACCAGCTTGGATTGTAAACATGGCAATGGTTGATGGGCCATACGAAACCTCTTTAAAAATGAAAGAACGTTTGTTGTATGAGAAATACCAAAAAGCAAGCATCCCATTTATAACAAATCCTGAATAATATAAAGATTATCTAATAATCCTTATTTTTACCAAGATAGTATTTATACTATTTCTATTTATGACAGAAACAAATTCAAATAGTCCCTCCGAAAAATTTATTGATATAAAAAAAGCAATTGCCAGTAAAAATCCCAGATTGTTAAAATTTTTACCTGGTTTTTTGTTGAGATACATTACGCGTACAATTCATCAGGATGAATTGAATGTGGCTATTGAAAGAAATAAACACCGGTTCGGACACGATTTTGTGGATGCAGCTATGGAAGAATTTGGCTCAAAACCGATTGTAATCGGAGCTGAAAATATTCCTACTACAGGTGGAGTAATTATGACTGCTAATCACCCGCTTGGAGGTTTGGATGGAATTGCTTTTATGGATGTGGTGGGGGAGTATCGTAAAGACATAAAATTTTTTGTTAATGATTTGTTAATGGCCTTTAAGAATTTAGCACCTATTCTTGTGCCTGTAAATAAGCATGGAAAAAATTCTACAGAGTATGCAAAAAAGTTTGAGGAAACATATGCTTCTTCAGAATGTTTGCTTCTTTTTCCTGCCGGATTAGTTTCCAGAAAACAAAATGATGGTAGAGTAGAAGATTTAGTTTGGAAAAAAAGTTTCATAACAAAATCTATTCAGTATCAAAAAAATATTATTCCTGTTTTTATTGATGGTAACAATTCAAAATTTTTCTACAATTTAGCCTATTGGAGAAAAAAAATTGGAATAAAGGCAAATATTGAAATGTTTTATTTGGTGGATGAAATGTATAAACAGAGAGGGAAAACACTTACCTTTACATTTGGTGAGGCAATATCGTGGGAAACATTTACTAAAGACAAACCGGCTGAATACTGGTCGGAGAAAGTAAAGCAACATGTTTATGCTTTAAAGTCGGGCGACAAATCGAAAATGTTGCCAACGTTAAAAAAAGTTTAGAGAGAGAAGATATATGAAACCAATTATAGAACCGGTTGCAAAAAATATTTTAGAGTCAGAGCTTTCATCGGATAAATTTATTCGTGAAACAAATAATGGAGATAATCTTATTTACATTATTACGCATCACGACTCACCAAATGTGATGAAAGAAATTGCCCGTTTACGTGAGCATACATTTCGTACCGCAGGTGGTGGAACCGGTGAAGAAATTGATATTGATGAGTTTGATACTGCTGATGCCCCTTACAAACAATTAATAGTTTGGAATCCCATTGAAAAAGAAATTGTTGGAGGATATCGTTATATAAAATTGAAAGATGCTCCTGTAATAAATGGAGTTGTGCATGTTGCTACAACCGAACTTTTTAATTTTTCTACTGATTTTGTAAAAAAATATGTTCCTGAAACTATTGAATTAGGAAGATCATTTGTTCAGCCCAAATACCAGCCATCTGTAGATAACCGAAAAGGTTTGTTTTCTTTGGATAACCTGTGGGATGGCCTGGGAGCAATAGTTGTAGATAATCCCGATGTAAAACATTTTTACGGTAAAGTAACTATGTATACCGATTTTAATATTCATGCCCGTGATTATATTTTATCTTTCATGAATTACTTTTTTCCTGATAAAGAAAAATTAGTTTATCCAATGGAACCATTGGGTTTAAAAACTGATACATCCGAATTTTTAAAAGCCATAAACGGATTATCATACAAAGAAGCACACCGCATTTTGGGACAATTTGTCCGTGAAAAAGGAGAACACATTCCACCTTTAGTAAACGCTTACATGAATCTTTCTGCTACCATGAAAATGTTCGGAACGGCCATGAACTCTCATTTTGGAGAAGTTGAAGAAACAGGGATTTTAGTTACCATAGCAGATATCTACGATACTAAAAAAGAACGTCACATCAATACCTATGCTCCTACGAAATACGAATAAAAACGAATTACGAATTTTTCCTTAAAAAATTTATGAATGTTTTAAAAAGAGATGATATTGTTCATGCTGAGTTGAGTTATAAGTTAGTTGGTGTTTTGTATGATGTGCACAAACAAATGGGATATGGTTTTCTTGAGCGTTATTATCAAAAAGCAATTGCAGCAGAACTAAAAAAGAATAATATTAATTTTAAAGAACAAGTTAAAGTAGAGTTAGAGATTGCAGGAGAAATAATTGCGTCAGGAATAGTTGATTTTATTATAGAAGATAAAATTATTTTAGAAATAAAACAAGGAAACACATTTTTAAAAACAAATATTGATCAAGTAAATAGTTATTTGAAAATGTCCAAGCTTCAATTAGGAATTATAGCAAACTTCACATCAAGGGGCTTGATTTATAAAAGAATTCTAAACAGTATTTAATATTCGTAATTCGTTTTTATTCGTATTTCGTAGTAACCATATATGGAGATAAAATCCGCAAAATTTTTAATTAGTAGCACTGATGTTGCAAAATGTCCCGCACCATTAAAACCGGAATATGCTTTTATTGGCAGATCAAATGTTGGAAAATCTTCTCTCATAAATATGTTGGTTGATAGAAAAGATCTTGCTAAAACGTCAGGGAAACCGGGCAAAACACAACTTATAAATCATTTTATTATTAATGATGCTTGGTATCTGGTAGATTTACCTGGATATGGATATGCAAAAGTTTCTAAAGAAAAACGCGATATTTTTCAAGCCTACATTTCAGAATATATTATTGAAAGAAAAAATTTATTGTGCTTAATGGTCCTATTAGATTCTCGTTTGGAGCCACAGAAAATAGATTTGGAATTTATGGATTGGTGTGGCGAAAAGGGAATTCCATTTGTGATGGTTTTTACTAAAATAGATAAATTATCTAAAAAGAAATTTGCTGATAATATAGCGCATTATAAAGAAGAGATGGGAAAACATTGGGATGCACTTCCCGAATGTTTTTATACTTCCGCAGAAAAAAAATTAGGAAGAAAAGAGCTTTTAGATTTTGTATCTGCTACCAATAAACTATTCAAATAAAAAATCCCCCGAGTACTATTCGGAGGATTTTTTTTAAATACGTTTCTTAATTATTCTTAGTTACGGATTAAATTAATAAATCCTTTTGTGCTATAGTCTTTGTTAGTGATTGAAACCGCTGTTAAAATGTAGAAGTAAGTTCCATCGCTCAATTCAACACCTGCAGTAGTACGTCCATCCCACTTAATTGTAGCTGCTTCTGTTTCAAAAACTTTTGTTCCCCAACGATTGTAAATTTCAACTCTGAATTCTTTTAATCCTGAACTGTTTACATACCACTGGTCGTTATTGCCATCACCATTAGGTGAAAATACGTTTGGAATATTAATGAATTCAATCACGTCAACATTAATAGTATAACAAACCGAATCAATACAACCGTTTCCGTTTCCAGCAACTAAACAAACTGTTTGTGGTCCGTTTGAAGTATATTGATAAGTTGGATTTTGCATTGTAGAAGAACCACCATCACCAAATGTCCATAACCAAGTAGTTGCACCACCTGTACTCAAATCGGTAAAAGTATAATCAAAACCTACTGAAGCTGTATCAAATGCTGCTGTTGGAGGAGAAATAACGTTTACTGTACAAGAAACAGGATCTGAATAACATCCAACAGAGTTTGTATCTATTACAATAATTGGTCCGCCAGTAGCACCCCAATCAACCGTAATTGTACCTGTTCCGTTTCCAGATGTAATTGTTGTTCCTGCAGGAGTTGACCAAACATAATTTGTTCCACCTGTAGCTGTAAATATATTTCCTGTTGAGTTGATACAAACATCCGCACAAGCAAAAACCGGATCAGCCAATTTTGCACGTGATAAAATGTAAGGCGAGTTTGAGAAATCCGACCAAGCTAATTTTTTGTTGTCATTATAAGCACCTGCAGTTACCGTAACAGTTCCCATATTGTTCCATAATGCAGCAGTTGGAGAATTCCATTT
Organism: Bacteroidota bacterium; assembly: GCA_005772895.1. Classification (GTDB taxonomy): domain Bacteria; phylum Bacteroidota; class Bacteroidia; order 2-12-FULL-35-15; family 2-12-FULL-35-15; genus 2-12-FULL-35-15. The sequence continues at coordinate 44,551 of SXIH01000036.1, forward strand.
TGCTAAACCATCCCAAGGACCATCAGTTGCAAGGTTGTAAAAAATATCAATATCTGCATTATCTACACCTGCAGTTCTTGTAATTTGGTGATAAAACAAAGCAGTTACTTTACACATTGTAGTATCAATTTGCAATACATCAAATCCGTCTGTAGTAGCAGTATTGTTTCCTAAACGACCAGTAAATATATTAGCTGCAGCAGAAGCTGGAGTTAATTTTACCTCGCGGTAACGCAATGTTCCAACACTTGAGCCTGTAGGAAATGAATAAACCGAAGTTGAGTTAGTTGCTCTTGAAAGAGTTCCACCAAACGAGCTGCTTACAAATCCTTCTGCACCAAAAGCTGTACTGTTTGTTACAGCACCAACTGCAGGATTATCAATAAACATGGTTTGTGTTTGAGTTTCTAATTCTCTGTCGTTGATCGTTAAAATTCCTGAAGTTCCTACTCTTGCGTCAACTAATTGTAGTGTTTTTTTGCGGTCTGCTGTAGTAGCTCCAGCACCACTTAAAGTAAGATTATTAAAAGTTGTAACCGTTCCTGTTGTACTGGTAATAAATTGTTGTAAATCTCCATTAAAATCTACCGTGCTGTTATCAGCAGTAAATGTTGCATCATTGGTCCAGTCTTGTTCAACAAAAATAGTTCCGTCTCCTTGTAATGTAGAACCATTTGTTAAGAATACGCTTCCAGGTGTTCCACTGTTAGCAATTGTCATTGTCCCGTTGTTTTCAAAAACAGGAGTTGTTCCTGCAGCACCATCATTTTGGAATCCGCCATTTACTTGAACGATTGCAGCTGAGGCAGTAAATACCAAAGCACCATTATTAAAGAAAATAGTTTGAGCAAATGAAGCGGAAGAAACTCCGGCTGTCAAGGCTAAAACAGACAAAAATTGTTTAGTAGTTATTTTCATGTCAAATGTATAAGGAGTACGTAAGCAAAAATAAGTGATTTTACCATAAAAAACCAAATTTTTCGCATAAATAATAGACGCAATTTTTATCCTTAAGGTTGCTTTTTGGCAATTAATTCCATTTTCTCGGCAAAATGGTTCGCAAAACCCCTCATTTCCCTTGCAGTCTCGGTTTCTCCGGTTGCTCTGTCAAAAGTATCAGCCATGGAAAGCAGACATTGGTGATAAAACTGTTTCATTTCATCCACCATCATGTCTTTAGTCCAAAGATCAATGCGTAAAGTATTATTTTCTTTTGCATCCCAAAGTGCTATCATAACTGCTTTGCTGCTGCTTTTTTCTGCCCCTTCTGTAGCGCTCCAGTCGATTTTTTCAGGTAAATTGTTCTCGTCAAGGGTAATCTTAAAGTTGATTTCTGATTCTCTCATTTTTTTAATTGGTTCATTGGTTAATTAGTTCACTTGTTCATTGGGATGCAGTGTGTTGCAAAGCCTAATGGAACGCAGATTATCACGTCCCGATAGCTATCGGGATTCATGATAAAAAATGATTTTTTCTTTTGGGGTTGATTTTTTTGTCATTTATAAGCTTCGCTTATTGATTTTATTATTAATAATTGTCTATTGCCTATTTTTTCTTTTTTTAATTGTCTATTGCCTACTGCCAATTGCCTAATTCCTTGTTTTACTTCCCCGGTTTATACTTCGATTTTCCTAAAATCATTTGCGCATCCGTTTCATTTACAAGATTTTGCAAAGAAACATCTGGGTTGTTATTCATATATTGTCTTACCAATTGCCATCCAATCCAATGTCCTATTCTTGGTGGTGCTTCTTTACTTAATGCACTTGTGAACGGACCATCACTTGTAAATTTAATGATTTCTGCTTGGTCGGTTGTGTATAATAACTTTTGAGCTGCAAAATAGCTCCAAACGTTAAATTCATTTTGAGTGCAATACTCCATTTGAGCTGTAGAATATTGAATTTTTAATGAATCGGGAGTGTTTGGCAATAAGGCATCTGTCAAGTACATAATTTTCCCCATATATATTATCTCGCTTAAAAAGTCGTTTTTGTTCATATTGTTTGGAAATTCAATTAGCATCCATTGACGTATGGCATCCGGAACAATATTTGCCTCATTCATGAACATGGATTTATATCTTGGAACTCCTAAGCCTTTGTAAAATTCATTATCACTTCCCAAATACGTTTCTATCCCAATTGCCAATGTACTATCTGCAACAACATTTGAATAATTAAATCCCGAAATCATTGTGATGGGTTGAGGCAAACTTCTGTTTGGAAAATGGTAATTGAAGTATTGATAAGATTCTTGCAATTTTTGTTTGAGAGCATCCGTATTCGGATATTTTTTTTGAACATCTTCAAATGCTTTTTTCATGTAGAAGTCACTGATGAAACTCTTCATCCGAAAGGCATAGGAAGAATCTCTCAAGCCGCCATTGTTTAAAATTACCGAAATGAAAGTAGAATAAAATTTACCATATTTCGACTGAAGTTCTTTGGTAGATTTAGCAATGTCAGTAGTATCCATTTTAAATAAATCCTGATCCAATCGCTTGATTGTAATTTCAGGAACGTTTGTTTCGGATAGGTCAACATCCAAGCGTTCGTTTCCACAACCAACAATTGTTAAAAACAAAACAAAATATATGTATGTCCTGAAATTTCTCATATAAAAAAATATACTTATTATTGTATAAGATTTATGGTTTAGACAATTTAGTTTTAAAACACAAAAATATGAAAAATATGAAGAAGATTCTTACAATAACTGCATTAGCTTTAATGGCAAATGTTGGATTGGCTCAGGAAAACGAAATTAAAAATTTCCGTTTCGGATTAGTGATTGATCCATCAGTAAACTGGTTGAAGCCAGAAGGAAAAATTATTGCTAAAAACGGAGCTGGAATGAAGTTTGGCGGAGGAGTAGTTTTGGAATTCCGTTTGGCAAAAGTTGCTTCTTTACAAACAGGAATAAGAATTCATGGTGAAGGTGGAAAAGTAAAATACAACAATGATGATATTCAATCACCAAATGCAAATGTTGTGAATTATTTTTATGTAACAGCTGACGATGAAATTGCTGAATATATGGCTCCAGATACATTAGGCGCGTTTTATTCTTCAGCAGCGACAAAAGGAAAAACACAATTTCAATTAGATGAGCGTCAATATAAAGCAACTTACATTACAATTCCTTTGGTTTTAAAGTTGAAAACAAAAGAAATTGGAACAATGACTTATTTTGGTCAGTTTGGTATCAACTCTTCTTTCCGTTGGAAAGCAACTGCAAATGATGAAGTTACTAAAATCAACCAATCTTATTCTGCAACTAATGTGGTTTCTTTAGGAGCAAAAGAAACAAAAACGAAAGTAGATATTACAAAAGATGTTGCTTTTTTTAAAGCAGCTTTAACTTTTGGATTGGGTGCTGAAATGAATCTTTCAGGATCAACTTCATTAACGTTTGGATTAAATTATAATTTAGGATTTACAAACTTTGTAAAAGGAGATTCTGATTATTTAGGAAAAAGAACAAACGCTGATAATTATAGTTCTTCTTCTCAGACAAGTGTAACATCATCAAAAATGCCACAAGAATTAAAATCGAGTGCAGTTGTTTTAACGGTTGGTGTTTTGTTCTAAAAATATATGTTTACATTTAATCCCGATTTCATTCAATTGTGAAATCGGGATTTTTTTTGAATATGCAAAAGCAAGAAATTATAAATCATATTGTTGGTTGGCTTTCCAATTATTCTGAGCAAAGCAAAACATCTGGCTTCGTAATTGGCATCTCAGGTGGAATAGATTCTGCACTTACTTCTACGCTTTGTGCAAAAACAGGTAAACCGGTTATTTGTTTGAATATGCCTATCCATCAGCACAAAGCAGAATATGATCGTGGACACGAGCATATCGATTGGCTTAAGAAAAATTTCAAAAATGTTTCTTCTCATGAAGTAGAATTGACTGAAACATTTAAAACAATGAGTGCTGTTTTGCCTTCTGATATTCAAGATTGGTTAACAATGGCAAATACCCGTTCACGTTTACGTATGACAACTTTGTATGCGTTTGCTTGTCACCACAAAATGTTAGTTGCCGGAACAGGAAATAAAGTGGAAGATTTCGGGATTGGTTTTTTTACAAAGTACGGAGATGGTGGAGTAGACTTAAGTCCGATTGCGGATTTAATGAAATCAGAAGTGTATGCATTAGCAAAGGAATTAGGTGTTGCAAATTCTATATTAACTGCTCCACCAACCGATGGATTGTTTGCCGACAGCAGAAGTGATGAAGATCAAATAGGTGCAACGTATGATGAATTAGAATGGGCAATGAAATTTATTGCCAACCCACACGATTTTTCTACACTTAACGACAGACAAAAAATTGTTTTGGATATTTATACAAGAATGAATAAAGCAAACCAACACAAAATGAATCCAATTCCGGTTTGTGTTATTCCTGATAAATTAAAATAGTATGATTGAAAAACTGTACTCACTATTTTTAAAGCACCCAATTGTTTGCACCGATACGCGCGATATAAAACCTGGCTCCATTTTTTTTGCACTCAAAGGAGGAAATTTTAATGGAAATCAGTTTGCCGAAAAAGCAATTGAAATGGGTTGTGCTTATGCAGTGATTGATGAAAAATTCCCCCTTGAAAAGGGGGCTAGGGGGATTGATGATAAACTCATTTTAGTTGACAATGTGCTTTCCGCTCTCCAACAACTAGCAAATTATCACCGCAAACAATTAAACCTTCCAGTAATTGGAATAACAGGTTCAAACGGAAAAACAACTTCCAAAGAATTAATTAATGCTGTGCTTTCAAAAAAATATAAAGTACTGGCAACTGTTGGAAATTTAAATAATCACATTGGTGTTCCACTTACTCTTTTAAGTATTACTAAACAACACGAAATGGCGATTGTTGAAATGGGTGCCAACCATCAAGGTGAAATTGCAGAACTATGTAGCATTGCGGAGCCGGATTTCGGAATCATTACTAATATCGGAAAAGCACATTTGGAAGGATTTGGTGGAATAGAAGGAGTGAAAAAAGGAAAGAGTGAATTGTATAAATACATTCATAGTAAGCAAGGCAAATTATTTGTGCATGCTGATGACGAAGTGTTATTAGAGCTTGCTGTAAACAATGAAAAAGTAACTTACGGAACAAAAAAATTATACGATATAGTTGGAGCAATCACAGAAAATAATTCTGAATTTATTTCTTTTCAATGGGCGACTCGCTATAATGCAGTTGACATTAAAAAATCGGAATTAGTATCTACGCAGTTAGTTGGAATTTATAACTACTACAATTTATTGTGTGCAGCCTGTGTTGGAAATTATTTTAAAGTAGACGATGCGAATATAAACCAATCATTGAAAGAATACACGCCCTCCAACAATCGTTCACAATTGCATAAAACAAAAAGCAATACTTTAATCTTGGATTATTACAATGCAAATCCATCAAGCATGAGTTTAGCAATTGAAAATTTCGCCAACTTAAATCATCCAAACAAAATGGTGATATTAGGTGATATGTTGGAGCTAGGCGTTGAAAGCGAAAAAGAACACGATGCAATTGTAAGTCTGTTGCAACAAAAAAATATTTCGAACGCTTTATTAGTTGGGCCACTATTTATTCAAGCTGGAAAAAAGACGAATTCAAAAACATTTGCAACAAGTGACGAGGCCGTTGAATTTTTAAAACAAAATAAAATTACAGACTCAACCATCTTAATAAAAGGCTCACGCGGAATTAAGTTGGAGAAAGTTGTTGAGGTGTTGTAAGGAGATTATACTTTGCCGTCACACTGAGCGTAGTCGAAGTGTAAGCGATGCAATGTCAGTCGTGACAATTCCCCCTTTGAAAAGGGGGCTAGGGGGATTGATACGAATGTTAGTTGCAAAAGTATAATGCCCATTGTGTGCCATTTCTCGCTTGCGAGAAATATAATCTGAGAAATTAAAAACACTAAGAGTTCGCCTGCTTTCTGTGTTAAAAAATAAAAAATCTGTGAATCTGCGGCATATTTTTTTCACCGTTAAATAACGAAATCACCAATGCTCAAACTCTCAAAACCAAAACTAATATTCTTCGGTTTAGCAATAATGCTCCTGGTTTATTCCCTTGGCCGTTTCCGTTACATCATTGGCTCCGAAACCATCACAGGAAAGTTTGCTTTTTACATTGAAGAAGTAGTGAAAGAAGAACAAGTAGCTTTTCCAATTATTGAATACACCATCAAAGACAGTACCTATCAATTCAGAGCAAAAGAAAATACAGAATACAAAGAAGGAGAAACAGTTCCGGTATTGCTAATAAATAAAAGTCCTGATTTCCCTTTGTTGTATGACCTCAATTCTTTTTGGCTTTTTCCACTATTTTATTTTTTACTTCCTTTATTAATTTGGATTTCGTTTACAATGAGTTACGTAAACAAAAATGAAATTATTGAGATTGGATTTAAGTCTCCGTTTTTTAGGAAGGTGAAAAAGGGGTAGAGATTTTTTAAATCAATTTCCCAGCACCTGGATAAACCCTTTGTATTCTTTTTCGTGAACAAGTAATACATAATAATAAACTCCATCAACATCAATCTTCCAATTATTTTGATAATCATTAGTTTCCAGTAAAATATTTCCCCAACGATTATAGATTTGTAATTTAGATTGAGGTGGAAGATTTTTTATGAAAAAAAAATCATTTATTCCATCATCATTTGTCGTAAAAACATTTGGTATTTCTGGTTTGTATTCAACATTTACTCTTATTCTTTTTAAAATAGGACAGCCATAACCATTGTTGTCATCTGAAATAATATATTCTGTTGTTTCTGTTGGAGTAACAATTGGGTTTGGACAATAACTACAACTTAAAAAAGTGGAAGGCGACCATGAAATGTTTCCTATTCCATTAGAATTTAACGTTGCAGACGTTCCCCAAACAATAGTTGTATCATATCCTTCAAAAATTGTTGTTCCGGTTGGGGATTGGTTGAAATAGTTTTCCGGAAATGATGGCAATCCGTAATAACTGTTTGCAGATAATGAAATTGCATATCTTGAGTAATTGCATGCTGTCCCCAATGCGTTTGGATTACTTATTCGTCCCAAATATGGAGATGAATCTTCTGATAGGTAAATCATATTATCCTTACCAATCTGAAACTGTGGAAAGACGCTACAAAATCCAATACTAGTTTGAGAACCTAATATATTTGTCGCGTTTTCTGATGTTAAATCCCATTGGTATGCATAACTAGTATATCCACCAGCATATAGTTTTGAATTGTCAGGAGAAAAACTCAAACCATACCATTTTGTGAATTTATTTAAAGTTATAGGATTAGACAATTTCCCGGTCAGAATATCAAAATCAAATAATTGTAAAAAATTATTTTCTCCTGCCGCTATTGTGCCATGAGCTCTTGCAAATTTTTTTCCATTCGGAGAAAATTTTCCTGTCCCCCAGCCAGTTTCTGTGATTGGTAAACCTGTTGGGCTTATAATTGGAGTTGTGCTAAGCCCTGAAGAAGTTAGCAAATAGGTTTTATAATTATTCCCTAATGCATCTTGAGCAATAATCCAATAGTCGAAACAATTTGCATGTTTAACTGCGTGATTCACTTCAGCACAAGGAGCAAATAGCAAATTGTTTTTTGAAATAACATCTCCCGTCCCCCCGTTGGCAGTCATATCAACAATGCTATAATTAAATCCATTTGCACCAAAATTTTGGTATTCGTCTGTAGTGAATATATAAAAAAGAGTATTTGAACCGGGTTGTGGAACAATAAGGGCAGCCATTGTGCTGGAATATCCTCCTGCTAAACCAGCTCCATTAGGCATTATAATATGGTTGGCATCCCAAATGGTTTTCCCGTCCGAATAAAAAAGTAAAGCTCCGGTAACGGGATCGCTTGCTGCTGATGTTCCTTCTTGATTAACAGTTTGTCCAGAGCTTATAGCAACAGGTGAACCAGAAGAAAATTCTGCTCCAGCATTTTGTCCAAAAAACCAAAAATTGGACTCATTCTGTGCAATTGAAAAATTAAAGCACAAAACAGAAAGGAGTAAAAAAAGTTTCTTAATATGTCTTAACACATATTAAATTTACAAAAAAATTATGAATTATTGTTTGATCAACTTCTTCATTTCCATTTCATCAAACTCGTTTATGCATTTTGCGTAATAAATCCCTGAAGCGTAAGGGGTAATATCAACAGCAAACATATTGCTAGATGAAGCTCCTGTTTCCCAAATTACTTTACCCATAATATCATAAACTTTTATTTCTTTAATTGAAACGGGGTTGTTATTTCTTGTAACAGAAATTAGAAATGTACCATTATTTGGGTTTGGAATAATGCTTATGTTGGAGTTACGAGTTGTTTTTATTTTTTCAGGTTGGCTGATAAATTGTGGTGGGTTTTCACCTGATATTGGAGTGTTTTTTCTGAAAGTAGAAGGGCTGCACTCTAATGCAGGTTCAATATAAGCATGCAGATTACTGCCAGCAACTGCAGTAAATCCTGGCTTAAAAATAATTTCTTTCCCAGATGTCATATCAACGATGCTTGGAGCTAAAACATTGAAATTATTTCCAGCTACTAACGTTCCGTTTACATGATAATCAATAGAATAATCATTTAAAGGAGCTCCTTCATATGGGTTATCTATAGATGTATTTTCATTGATAGTTTGAGAATTGAGATTCAAGCCTGGACAAAGACCTTCCATATTGAAAATATTTACTTGTCCATCATAACTTCTAAAAGTAACTAAAGCTTCACTTTTGGGATAATTTGATAAATTCATGCTGCACATTATTCCATTCTCCTGATTATTTGGAAAATATTCTAGTGCTTTTAGTTCGATGCCTGATGTAGTAAGCCTAAAAATTTCAAAACGACCTGTAATTGCATTCTCTTGGTAAAGCATTATTTCGTCAATGCCATCACCATCAAAATCTCCTGATGTGATTCCTTTCCATATTTCTCCCGGAGTGGAAATTGTACCTGAAGAAACAAGTAGAAATTCATCGTCTCCATCAAAATTGTAGATCTCAATTTTGTTTGTTGAGTTCTCATAAACAGCTATCTGATTTTCTCCGGAAGCATCAAATTTTCCAGAACACAGACCATCAATACTGGAAAGTGATGACGTGTTGCTCGTAGTAGGAATTTCAATTAAAGTAGTTCCATCGAAATGAAACATTTTGAATACAGGACTACCAGCTACTACAGCATTGACAAGTATTTCATCGCCAAAGATGACAGGGTGAAAATTTGCAACCACTGTTCCTTTAACATCACTCAAATTAATTCCAAGAGAAGAAAAAGGAGTTTGAAAAAAAGAATTGAGACTAGCAGATTGTACTCTAAAAAGTTCAAATTGATCATTTCTTGCATCAATTCCAACAAATTCATCTCCGGAAATTGTAGGAAGAATATCACCTTTTGAAAGCAGACCAATTTCTTCATTAGTGCGTGCAAATGTATTTAAAACCACAATATTATTATTGTTGTCGAGATATTGTTCTTCTATTTGTGTTATTGGAAAACCTGAAGAAGTATAGACTTTTGATGATACAAATACATTATTCCCATCACCATCAATGAAATCACCACAAGCTCCCGTATACTTAAAATCAATTCCTGAAGCCACAGGGACACTTCTTTTAACAGCAATCGGATTAAATATATTTTCATAAAGTGCCAAGTTGGAGTATCCTAAAACGGCTACACCACCAGAAATGTCATAATTCATAATGTTGTCTGGAGCATAAAAGTCGCTAATTATTTGATATATTTTTGGGTTATATTCAGAAAGAAAAGCATATTGAGCAGTCATAAAACCATAAGATGAAGGAGAAACATCAGGATCGCATTGATCGCAATTGTTATCGCCACCAGTAACATTTTTGTGCATATCTAACGGTGAGCTGACAATTTTATATGCAAAAGTATTTGACAAATTATGCATATCAGAAGCAGTGATAAAACCGCCAACAATATTTGGAATGTTAAACTTATGACACACGTGAGCAAATTTTAAATCAATTATCGCATGACTAACATCCTCCCATAGATCCCCGCCACAATCGTATTTGTGACACCAAATATAACATGTTTCTCCTCCAGTGCCCGGTATAACAGGACGAGAGCCACCTATTATACCCCAAGAATCATTTATATGTGCCATAAAATCATATAACATATTTCTAGCTCTAAATCGATATTGTAGATTAGGATTTATACCTGAAGTTCCTTTAATTACCGAAATTTGGTACATGTATACTAATAAAGTACCCATATAAAGTTGTTGATTAATTCCTCCAGTATTATGTTCTGTGAATTGGTAATAGGAATAACCACTGGCGGTATTAGCAGGTTGATTACAGCAATTCTGCTCTGTATTTAATAAACAAAATACCACGTCATCCTGGCAGCTTTCAACCCAAGATTCATCAAACCAATCAATAGTTTCATGAATTCTTAATTCCAGCCAATCTGCAAAATCTTCATACGTTAACACCGGAGTTACACTTCCATAATTATGAATACTAGCAGTTAGGCTATTAACTTCGTTTGGTAAAGGATTTGATAAAAGGTAAGAGTAATCTGTCCTCAGCATCAAAATAAAATCTGCCATTGGAATACAAATTTCTGCTGCTTCTTTAAATGTTTGAGTTAAGAAACAACCGTCATCCAATCTATTCCCATCATAAACAGACCAGGCTCTACTGGCCCAGATTTCTGTTGTCGAATTAAGTGTGCACCCGTCTCTGCTTGCTGGTAAACCTAAAACTACAGCAGAAGTAATATTATCATCTCTTCTATCTTGGACACGTTTCGCTGTAATAACAAATTTATTTAAATACCTAATGTCGTCAGTAGCTCTAAACATATTTAAATAAGATTCAAGAAGTTGTGTACTATATCCATTTAAATCACGATTGATATTGCTATACAAACTGGTCAGACCTGGATCCTGGCTATCTAATTGATCAAAAAGTTCTCTGTATTTTTGAGAAAAAAGATTATTTGAACAAATCATGTTAAATAGCAAACAGAAAATAAATATTTTTTTTATCATTATTTATAATTTAAAGCATAAGTTAAAGTTCAAAGTTTTTACAAAAAAATTGCGATCATTGGTTCGTGCTGGATCGTCAGGTAAATTATTATATTCATAATTAGGGTCTTTTCCTAAAATTAATGACGAAGCTTTTGTATTAAAAACAATATTAAAATCTATAAGATTGTTGATCTTAAACAACCTGCCAAAATTTACTCCTATCCAACCAATATTTTGTGGGGCGTAATACTCATAACTGAAATCAGTCTGATTGCTTGCCGGATTGTTTTCTATATGAACAAACTCCTTATAACTATTCAGAATGCTTAACTCTACATTGGTTCCAACAATCCATCTTTTATTTTCACCTACAAGCCAATTTACATTTAAAGCAATTTTATAGGATTCACAATAAAAATCAGAGTTTGTAATTGCTGGAGGGCCATTTTTGTTAAGATATTCACGAATGTTTTTATTTCGATTATATGAGTAGCCTATTCCTAAAGTAACTTGTTGCTTCTTAGTTTTAAAACCAATATACAATTCGGTCTCTCCACCAAAACTAATTTTTTGATCTTCAAATTTTGCATTTCCTCCATTTGATTCACCAAATGCATAAATATTATAGGTATTATTTGGCGATCCGCTTAGCCCGATAATAAAGTAAGTTTTTTTCAGGCTGTCATTTTCCGCTTGGATTTCCAAATGTAAAAATTGTATTAAAACTAAGAAAATGCTAATCACTAAATTTTTCATGCATTATTTTCTTTTTTCTTTTTCAAGAAGCTCAATTCTTTTGTTTTGTTCAATAATATATAATGTAAGTTCTTCTTGTTGCTTCAACAATTTTGTAATCATTTCAGAAGTATTTATTCCTGACGCTAATATTTCTTTATCAGTTGGCATTTCAGGTAAATGGTTGTGTTTTTTTAAATACGCATCAAGCTCATTTATAGGCATTAATTTATAGTCTTGTTTGAATACATAATCGGGCCAATCGGCATTTAATTTTACATTTAATTCTTCGGCAATAATTTGACCTTTAACTGCCAACATATAAAGCGGATTAGAGTAATTACCACCAATAGAAACTCTCCCATCTCCAAAAACAACAAAATTTTCAGAGCTAGTAGTATTGTTATATACTGCTAAAGCTTTTGTTTTATCACGATTAACATCCAGCTTGGTATTATAATAATAGTCGCCAGAATGCACTGAAGTTACATACATACCAACTGGCGCAATAGATTTAACATTAACTGTAATATCTTCATTTCTAATAGGGAATCCGACTTCAAAGTTTTTTCCAGCAGCAACAAATCCTCCATTTGTGCCAGTACACATCAAAACATCTTTACCACAAGTGTAGTTTATTAAAAGACTAGTTGTTCCTGAAGTGCCAACACCTGCAAGGTCTATAATTCCATTTTCAGTATCAAACCCCATTGATAATACACCTGAGCCTGCTGCATTAGATTGATATGATTGTAATAATCCAGTAAATTGATTTAGAGAAGAAGCTGGCTCAACAAAATAGCAAGGATCAGGAGTAATTGGACCAGGACCACCAAAATCAAAAATTCCTGGTCCTCCACCAGATCCTGGAGTATAGCCAATTTTTTTATTCCCAGATACCGTCAAACTCCCCATCGTTTTTAAATTGCCATTCACAGTTGTTGCTCCATTAACAATAGCATCGCCATCTACACCTAATCTGTTTTGTAATTTCACATCACCATTAAATTTTGTTGTTCCATAAAAACCTCTTGTGCTATCAGTAACAATAGAGTCGGCTTGCATTTTTCCGGTTTTCACTTCTGAATTCGCATTTACTTTATCGGTAATTACAATTCCTCCGCCAACATATAAATTATTAGAAATGCGTGCGTCCCCAATTACATCAAGAGGAAATGTTGGTGAGTTTGTGCCTATTCCAACTTTTCCTAAATAATAAACATTACCACCTGATGAACTCCACAACGCTGTTGGAATTGTAGGCAGTGCTCCCCAAGTTCCATCTCCATATAATACTTTTGTTGAAGGTCCCATTGGAAAAGGAATAATATTACCATCTGCATCGGTTTGTAATAAACGGTTTCCTGTTCCAATTAAAGTAGTTAACTGAAAATCTCCCGAAGCAGTAAATCCTCCTCGTTTGATATTGTTCGTTTTAAATACAAGTGATTCGAAATTTGTTGTACCAATAAAATCGCCAGAAGAAGCTCCGTTACCTCCGGTTGCCCATTTTGCTCCACTTTGCGAAAAGCTATTAATTGCAATTAGAATAAAAAAAGTAAAAAGAATTAACGCTTTGTGAAAAATAGCGTGCGTGGGAAATAGCGTGCGTTTCATTTTTAGGGGTTTAAAATTAATAAAATGCTTTATGTTATAACAAGTGTAGTTTTTATATTTCAAAAAAACAAAATTTATGGAAGGAATAATGCTTGTGATGTATGAAAATGTTTGATTTTGTTAAATTTTTTCTGCTGCGAATAATTTATTTGTGATTTTTATTTTGGAGGAGGAGAACTAATTAGGTAATACACCTGCCAAAGGCAGGTCATTTTTAATCATAACAAAATCAAAACAAACAAAAAATCATTTTTTATCATGACAATCATAATAATCTGCGTTCCTATTAATACGTGCTTAGTAGTGGTGAGATCCCGTGTCGCGGCACGGGATGACGGTTATAATGATATAAGAACTCCGAAAATAAAAAAGTATCTCTTTTATTACGCTAACAACGCTCTCGAAATAACAATCTTCTGAACCTCAGTTGTTCCTTCGTAAATCTGAGTGATTTTTGCATCACGCATCAAACGTTCCACATGGTATTCTTTTACAAATCCATAACCTCCATGAATCTGAACAGCTTCAACAGTTACTGCCATCGCTACTTTTGATGCAAACACTTTTGCCATTGCACTTGCTTTGTCGAAATTCATGTGTTGATCTTTCATCCAGGCAGCTTTGATACAAAGCAAACGGGCAGCTTCAATTTCAGTAGCCATGTCAGCTAACTTAAATTGAATGATTTGATGTTGGTTAATTGTTTTTCCAAATGCCTTACGCTCTTTCGAATAAGCTAATGCTAATTCGTAAGCGCCTGATGCAATTCCCAATGCTTGAGAAGCAATTCCAATTCGTCCACCTGATAAAACCTGCATCGCGAATTTAAATCCGAACCCATCTTCACCAATTCTATTTTCTTTCTGAACTTTTACATCGGTAAACATTAATGAATGAGTATCCGAACCGCGAATTCCCAATTTATTTTCTTTCGGTCCAACCACAAATCCGGGAGTTCCTTTTTCAATGATCAATGCATTGATTCCTTTATGTCCTTTTGAAATATCTGTTTGTGCAATCACTAAAAATACGGATGCAGAATTTCCATTCGTGATCCAGTTTTTTGTTCCGTTAACTAAATAGTGATCGCCTTTATCAATGGCAGTTGTTTTTTGCGATGTTGCATCTGAACCGGCTTCAGGTTCTGATAAACAAAATCCACCTATGATTTCACCTTTTGCTAATGGAATAAGATATTTTTGTTTTTGTGCTTCGGTTCCAAATTTTTCCAATCCCCAGCAAACTAAAGAGTTGTTTACACTCATCACCACCGAACAAGAAGCATCTATTTTAGAAATTTCTTCCATCGCTAAAACGTAAGAAACACAATCCATTCCGCCACCACCGTATTTCGGATCCACCATCATTCCTAAAAATCCCAGTTCTCCCATTTGCTTAATTTCTTCGGCCGGGAATTTTTGATGCTCATCGCGCTCAATTACTCCGGGTTTTAATACATCATTCGCAAAATCACGAGCCGCCTTCTGAATCATTAAGTGCTCTTCTGTTAAGTTAAATAGCATTCGTAATAAATTTTATGTTAAAAATTGCTTTATTTTTGATTCCAACCACTTTTTCAGGTGGGAAAGCAAATGTATATTTAAAATTCAAATTTTGCTAATAGTTTTAGGATAAATATGGGAGCAGTAAAGTACAATGTAATTGGCTTAATGTCAGGAACCTCGCTTGATGGGCTGGATATAGCATTTTGTCGATTTACGGTTGATAATTCTGTCTGGACATATGAGATTGTTTGTGCTCAAACCATTGCCTATCCTGAAAATTGGAAACAAACGATTTTAAGTTTAGAAACAACAGATGCACTTACGTTTCAGAAGGCACATATTGATTATGGCCACTATTTAGGCGGATTGGTCTCCGATTTCATCATTCGCCACTCCATAAAAGCTGATTTTGTTGCTTCTCACGGACATACTATTTTTCATCAACCCGATAAAAAATTAACCGTTCAAATAGGCGCAGGAAGTGCTATTGCCTCCAAATGCAATTTACCGGTTGTTTGCGATTTCAGAACTTTGGATGTGGCTTTGGGCGGACAAGGTGCTCCGCTAGTCCCAATTGGCGATAAATTGTTATTTGCTGAATATGATTTTTGTTTGAATTTAGGTGGATTTGCTAATGTTTCTTACGACCTCCCCTCTCCTTCAGGAGAGGGGCCGGGCCTGCCTGCCGGACAGGCAGGGGTGAGGCCTAGGATAGCTTACGATATTAGTCCGGTTAACATTGTTATGAATGCTATTGCAGAAAAAAACGGAAAAGCTTTTGATGAAAATGGAGATATGGCAAGAGAAGGAATGTTGAGTGGTTATCTGTTAAATGAATTTAATCAATTGGGTTTTTATAAAATGATAATGGATAGTCCTAAGTCTTTAGGAAAGGAATGGGTTATCAAAAATATAAACCCATTGATTGAGCAATATGAAATTTCGGATGCTGATTTGCTTCGTACTTTTTGTGAGCACATTGCTTTTCAAATTGGCAAGTCATTAAAAAGTAAACCCAAGGGAAAAATATTGGTAACCGGTGGAGGAGCATATAATCAATTTTTAATGGAATGTATAAAACAGCACACCGAGCATGAAATAATTATTCCCGATAACAAAACAATAGAATATAAAGAAGCATTGATTTTTGCTTTTTTGGGTGTGCTGAGAATGAGAAATGAAGTGAATTGTTTGAAAAGTGTTACAGGTGCTACAAGGGATAGTTGCGGAGGAGCGGTTTATAATTAAAACAGCCCCCTTATTCAGGAGGCTGTTGCTATATATTAGATTTTAATAATCGTCATCGTAGAAATCTTCATCATCTTCATCATCAGCAAAATCATCATCTAGTTTCACATCTTCGTCCATTTCGAAATCATCATCTTCATCATCCAGATTGCTTTTCCAACTTTTTTTGTCCTTTTGTTTTAAGGGAGTAAGTTTTGTTGGTTTTCTTAATTCCCCTGAATCCTTCGCTTTGTCACCGCCTTTTTTAGCCGGACCCTTTTTTGAATTGCTTGGCTTTTTCATTTGTAATGAAATTTGTTTTGCAAATTGTTTTAATTGGTTTCTATTAAATTATAATCCCGCTTATGCGGTACTTATACAAATCTCTGAAATTTTCTTTTTCAAACAAAAAATAATTGTAAAAAAATTAATATTTTTTTGATTCTGTATTTTGAGCTTTTTGTATTGTATTATAAAAATAAAGCATAATTTGATAATTACATAATTTTTACATTAATTTTTATTCTTGCATTAACGCTGTTTTTAGTGTTGAAATACATGATTTTTATCAGGTATACAATAAATGAATAAATGTTGCGTTATGTTCTTAATTAAGTTCACGTCCCCAAATTAAGTTTACATCCCCTAAATAGTTTTTCAAGTTTTTAAGTAAACCTCTGTTTTAGAGTTTTCCCCTGCTTATAGATTTGATGCCACAATCAATAAATGTGTTTTTTGATTATGGAATATCGTTTACTCAAGCATCTTAATATCGAAAACAAAAATTTCATCTCTAAAACTAAAGGCCATGAACACTTATTTCAACTCCAATCAAAATTTTAACGAATTAGTATTCGAAAACAAAAACAAGGCATACGGAGCATATGCCATCAGAAAAGCATATCACGATAATGTTACAATTTCATTAATTGTGTCTTCTGCATTTTTTGGTTTGCTGGTTTTAATATCGTTTTCTTTCACTAATAAAAGCGATGCTATTCCTACCGATTTTGGCAACGATTCTATTTATGTAAAACCTTATACTGAAAGAGAGATTGTAATTGAACCTAAAGTTAAAACGGAACCCAAACCTGAAGCAGCTCCAAAATCAACTTCCGGAGCGATGACAGCATCGGATGATAAAAAGAATGTTTTGGATAAAGCAACGGCTGATCTTGTTATAAAGAAAGATCCAAACCCTTTCGGAAATGACAGTGTTGCTCCTAAAGATCCGGAAATAAAAGCACCTCCAATCCCTACGAAAAAAAAGGAAGCAGTTTTATTCGTTGATAAGATGCCAAAATTTGATAAAATGGCACAGTTTATTGCCGACAATTTAAATTATCCAAGAGTAGCTGTTGAGAATGGAACCTCAGGAACTGTGCATGTGACATTTGTTGTGGAAGAGGATGGTACAATTACAAATATTAAATTACTTCAAGGAATTGGTGATGGTTGTGAGCAGGAAGCAATAAGAGTAGTAGGTATTATGCCTCCATGGGAGCCAGGAATGCACAAAGGTGAACCACAACGTGTACAGTGTAATTTGCCAATAAAGTTTCGTATTAAATAAACAATGCGGTGTTTATAAGTTGAGACAAGTGTAAAAAAAGAGCCACTTCATATAATTAATTTAGCAATCGTGAGTTATTACCTTACGGTTGCTTTTTTATATTAAATAAAATCTAAACTAAAACACATGTTAAATTCAGTTTTAATTCAAATTGTAAGCGGTGCAGCAACTGTAGCAGATACAGCTAAAAATATTGCCGTTCAAGCTACTCAGGGTCCTGTTGCTTCAACTGTTATTACACCAAAACAAGATACATTGTCTTTGCTCGACTTGGTAATGAAAGGTGGAATCATAATGATTCCAATGGGTTTGCTCTCAATTTTAACACTTTATTTCTTTTTCGAAAGATTAATGACAATCAGCAAAGCATCCAAGCTGGATAAAAACTTCATGAATAGCATAAAAGATTTTGTTCATAATGGAAATATTGATGCTGCAAAATCTCTTTGTAGAAATACAGTTAGTCCTGCTGCCCGTATGATTGAAAAAGGTGTCAGCCGAATTGGCAAACCAATTAAAGAAATTGAAGAAGCAATGGAAAGCACTGGTAAATTGGAAATTAATCGATTAGAAAAAAACCTAAGTGTGTTGAGTTTGATTGGAAGAATTGCCCCTATTCTAGGATTTGTCGGTACAATAGCAGGAGTAATTAAAATTTTCTACGATATTTCTTTAACAGATAATATTAGTATCGGAGTTATTTCTGGTGGTTTATACCAAAAGATGATTACCAGTGCGTCTGGTTTAGTTATTGGTTTAATTGCATTTATTGGATATTATATTTTGAATGCAATGTTGGATAAAACATTAAATAAAATGGAAACAGCTTCAGTAGAATTTATTGATCTATTACAAGAACCAACTAAATAACATGAAACTAAAGCGCAGACATAAAGAAGGTGCTGAAGTAAGTACAGAATCGTTAAACGATATTATGTTCTTTCTTTTGCTTTTTTTCTTGATTATTTCAACGTTGGCTAATCCAAGTGTTTTGAAACTGACATTGCCCAGCTCTAAAACTGCGGAGCAGGCGATCAAACAACAAATCACCATTGAGTCCGATGCTGACCATCAATTTATAATAAACAAGGTGGCTATTTCGTTTACTCAGTTGGAAGATGCTTTGAAACTAGAAATTGCGAGAATTAAAGGGTTAGGTATGGATCCAACCGTAGTTTTGAAATTGGATAACTCTTTAACGATACAAGATTTAGCTGACATCATGCAAATCGGTTATTCTTTAGGAGTGAAAATGGTTTTAGCAACCAAATCAGCAGATAAATAAAATGAACGCAACAGAAAATAAAAGTAAATATTTAGCGGTGGTATTCACCCTTGGATTTCATGCGTTGTTATTTCTGCTTTTTATTTTTATTGTATTCATCACACCAATTCCTCCTTTCGAAATAAAACCTGTTCCCGAAATTGAAATCGGATTAGGAATGGAAGGTGCCGGAAATACAGCTAGTGGCGGTTCAGGTGAAAATGATCCGAATATAGAAACAAGTATGGATGCTGCTGTTGGTTCTGCTGAAAGTGCTCCGAATATAATTACTGATGAATCAGAAACAGAAGTGAGTGTAAAAACAAATCCGAATGCAAAACCTGAAAGTGTTGCTGAAACATTGAGTCCTGAAGAACTGAAAGAGCGTGCTGAATTAGAGAAAGCTTTAGCTAAAATTAAAGCAATGAAAGATAAAAAAGGGAAAGGTGATGGAGGAAAAAATACAGGTGGTACAGGTAACGGAACAAATACTGGAGTGGGTGATGGTCCTGGAACAGGCATTGGTGATGGAACTCCGGGCGGACCAGGTGGAACAGGGTGGGATTTAAAAGGACGTTCCCTATTAAAAAAGCCGGATAGAATGACCGACTCAGAAGAAGAAGGAATTGTTGTAGTTGAAATTATTGTAGATGAAAATGGAAAAGTGGTAAAAGCAACTCCTGGTGCCCGTGGTTCTACAACTACGAGTTCTAAATTATATGCAAAAGCTCGCGGTGCTGCAAAAGAAGCCAAGTTTAGTCCTAGTCCGGACGGAATAAAAGAGCAACGCGGAACTTATACATTCGTTTTCACTTTAGAATAAAATTCAATTACTTTTGTAGAATAAATTCCCCCTTGTCCAAAGGACTCCTTTGGAGGAGAAGGGGGTTAAGGGGATTGATTCTATGAATTACCAACAAACCTTAGATTATTTATTCAGTCAGTTACCAATGTTTCAACGCATTGGTGCCGCTGCTTATAAAGCTGATTTAAATAACACTATTGCCATTTGTAAATTACTTGGCAATCCCGAAAATAAATTCAAATCCATTCATATTGCAGGCACAAATGGAAAAGGTTCTGTTTCTCATATGCTTGCTTCTGTTTTACAATCTGCCGGATTAAAAGTTGGATTGTATACTTCACCTCATCTAAAAGATTTCAGAGAGCGAATTAAAATAAATGGAGAACTGATTTCTGAAAAATATGTTATTGATTTTGTAGCAAAGTACAAAGATGATTTCGAAAAAATTCAGCCTTCTTTTTTTGAAATGACAGTAGGTTTGGCATTTGATTATTTTGCATCTGAAAAAGTAGATATTGCAGTAATTGAAGTTGGGTTAGGAGGAAGGTTGGATTCAACCAATGTAATTACTCCGGAAGTTTCTGTAATCACCAATATTAGTTTTGATCATACTGCTTTATTGGGGAACTCCATTGAAAAAATTGCAAAAGAGAAAGCAGGAATTATAAAGTCTGGTGTTCCTGTCGTGATTGGTGAAACACAAAAAGATTCTAAGCCTGTTTTTATTCATTCGGCAAAAGAAAAAAATACTTCCATTGTTTTTGCAGATGAAATTTACAAATCAAAAAATGTACGCCATGAAAAAAGTGTTAGCCTGCCTGCCGGACAGGCAGGACTTTATTTAAAATTAGACGTTGAAAAAAAGGGAAATATACTTTACGAAAAGTTAGAGAGTGAATTACTTGGAGTGTATCAGCAAAAAAATATTGCAACTGTTTTAAGTGTGATAGATGTATTAAATGAAAAAGGTTTTCAATTATCAGAAGAAATAATCCGCTCCGGAATAAAGAAAACGATTTTACAAACTGGTCTGTTGGGCCGTTGGCAGATACTTTCGGAGCAGCCGCTTGTAATTGCCGACACAGCTCATAACGAAGCGGGAATCACGGAAGTGTTAAATCAAATAAATCATACGCCTCATCAAAAATTACATTTTGTTTTAGGAATGGTGAGTGATAAGGACATTTCTAAAATTCTATTGATGCTTCCAAAGAGTGCAAAATATTATTTCTGCAAAGCAAATATTCCAAGAGCTTTGCCTGCTTTTGAATTGTCATTAGAAGCAAAAAAAGTTGGATTAAAAGGAGAAGTATTTGCATGTGTGAAAGATGCATTGCTGGCAGCAAAAGAAAACGCGTTAGAAGAAGATATGATATTTATTGGAGGAAGTACTTTTACAGTTGCTGAGGTGGTATAACCCTTCGGCTCCGCTCAGGGTGACAATCGAGACGTCACTCTGAGCGGAGTCGAAGAGTAAAAATAAAAAACCTCTCAAGAAATACTTGAGAGGTTTTTTTATATGTGTATAAGAAAATTATTTTCCTAATCCAACCGGACTACCAACACGTGTCATAGCACAACGGAATCCAATCCAAGCTGTAGCCTGACGTTGATCTAAGAATCTTCTTGTTCCCGGTACCATCCAATATGCACGGTCTTTCCAAGAACCACCTTTGTAAACACGAGCCTCATCGTTAATCATGGAAGTATTTGCATACTCATACATTCCGCTAGATTCAGGTTTACCGGAAGAAGGATCGTAAGGATCGCTCCAGCTTCCACCAACTAAAGTTGCTGCTTGTGATTTAACATCACCATCTAAATAGTTGATGTTATCAGCATATGTATAGTTTCTTCTTTCATCCAAGTTATCATCAGGGAAAGCAGTACTAACATCTCTCCAACGAACCATTCCTGGGATTGAGATAATGTTACTGTCAGCATCATACTTAATAGTATCATTAATTAAGATACCATCCACATCACGCTCTTGTGTTTTAAATACGTTACCACGGAAAGGGCGGAAATCAGCTTTATCTTCTGGAGATAACACACGATATACGTCCATTACCCACTCAGATACGTTACCAGCCATATTATACAAACCATAATCGTTTGGCCAATAGGAGAACACAGGAGTTGTAATATCTCCGGCATCGTTCAAACGACCAGCATTACCCATCATATCACCATTACTTCTTTGGTAGTTCGCTAACATTTGACCTAAATATTTAGAATCAGGGTTACGGGTACCGTGACCATTCCAAGGGTATAATCTTCTGTCGGTAATACGCTCACCAATAGTGTTTCCAATTAAACCATAAGCAGCATATTCCCACTCAGCTTCTGTCGGTAGTCGGTAGCGTGGTAAAAAGATACCATCTTCCATTCTAACCAAACGCTCACCTCCGTTAGGATCCATACTTGGGATTGGGTTTTTGATTGGACCAGTCCATTTGCCTGCAAGGTATTGGTCGGTATTAAAGTAATCATTTTCAGTTGGTGTTGGAGCATAGTCCAAGATACCTTCACGAACTAAAATAAATTCGTTTACGCGGTCAGTTCTCCAAGCACAGAAATCGGATGCCTGCAACCAGTTAACACCTACAACAGGATAATCTCTGTAAGATGGGTGACGTAAATAATATTCTACATAAGGCTCGTTGAAAGCCAAACGATCGCGCCAGCATAAAGTATCAGGCATCGCTTTTTTAAGGATATCAGGGAAGTTAGCAGCAAATACTCTGCCTGTCCAATGTAAGTATTCAAGATAATCGAGGTTACGCACCTCTGTTTGATCCATATAGAATGAAGAAACTGTAACCCTTCTTGGAATAGCATTCCAATCGTAAGTAACATCTTGTTCAGCTCTACCCATTGTGAACGTACCACCTTCAACCAAAATTAATCCTGGTCCGGTTTCTTGTTCTTCATAAGGTCCAACTTCAAATCCTCCGTTTCTAGGCTCATTATATTCCCATGCTGTAACAGGAGATCTCTCTTTGCTACATGATGCAAGGGCAACAATTGCTGCTAGTGCGATAAATTTGCTTGATACTTTTTTCATTTTGTTTGTTTTAGTTTGTTGTAATATGTATGCGTATTCTTAATAAAACTATGTTTTTACTATAAAATTGTATATGAGATTATTTTTAGAATGATGGACAGCTAACTGTTCTGAACTTTTTCTTCTTTGGTTTACATTCGAATTGTAATGAAAAAGAAATTTCGTGTGATCCGGCTGTCGCATTTGTAAGCTTTGATACTGTTACATCATAGCTGTATCCAACTTTAAAGAAATGTTGCTGAAATCCGATAAGAGCAATAAATGAATCTTGGTTACGATACCAAAGTCCACCAACAATAGAACCTCTGACAACATAAACACCTAAGTTTAATTGTTGGAAATCCTGTTGTTTTTGATATAATACGTTAGGAGAAATGTATGTTTCGTTTCCTTTATCACCAACAGGCAATACCGCTCCGGCATGTCCCGTAATTTTTAAAGGTAACTTACTTGGTCCGATTAATCCTTCGTCAGGTTGTGTTAAATGGTGAGCAGCAAAACCAAAGAAATAGCGTTTGCTGTATCCTAACATACCAACTGATAAATCCACGTTTGATTTTTTTGAAACACCCGGTACTTCATTTGTATTATAAACGAAACCTCTGCGCTCATCAATCATATCACCAAATGTAAGTTTGCTCCAGTCGATGCTTTTTTGAAAATATGTTCCCTGAAAACCAAATTTCATAGAGAATTCACGATTGATATTCAATTGATAAGAATACATCGCAGAAACGTTTGTTGTAGTTAAAGTCCCTTGCCCGGCTTTATCATTCGTAACTAAAAGACCTAATCCACCTGCAATTTTATCGATGTGCTGATCATATGAAGCGGAGTAAGTAACATAAGTTCCGGAGATGTTAGGCCACTGATTACGGTAGTTTAAGTTGATTCTCGGACATCTGGCTGTTCCGGCAAATGCAGGATTTAAATAGAGTGGGTTGGCGTAGAATTGAGTAAATTCAGGATCTTGAGCAAATAATTTCTCGCTTGATCCGAAAGAAAATACAACTAAAAGAATTAAAACGATACGTTTTAACATACGACCTGTTTTTTTAATGGGACACAATTATACACAAAAATTCTCAGAATGTTACATTTGGAGGGCATTATTTTACCCGTTTAGGCAATAAGCAGGTAAAAAAAACGTTATCCAAACGAACAAATAAGAACTTTGATGTACAAATTTATACAAAAAAATGAATACAACCAACATTAAATGCTCCTTTTTGACTAAATTTGAAATCTAATCACCTAATTGTATGCGTGCTACCCTAGTCCTGATTTTTTTACTCGTTTTTGAAGTTGCTCTCTTTGGTCAAGCCAAATATGTTTCTAAGCAAAACCCAAGTCAATATACTATTTCCTGGCTTGAGCCGGGCTCTTTTAAGCCTTCGGAAAATGAAACTAAAAAGTTTTTAAATTTTACAGGTGCCCGTTTTGAGCAGGAAGACGCTTTTTTACCTAGATATTTTCAAAAAGTTGCCCTACAAAACAATAGTAATAGCTTTGAAACTTCTATATTAAATGCTGTATATGAGCCACTTTCAAGTGCAGAAGTTGCAATTATCACAAATCCAAGCCTGATTTCCTCCGAAGTAATTGTAAAATCAGTTATTTCTACTGTTAAAAAGCAAAAATCTGGTATTGTATCATTTGTTCCTATCAGAAAAAATTCAAGCACAGGAAAATTCGAAAAACTTGTTGCTTTTGACCTATCTGTCACTTCCAATTCAGTTTCTTCAAAATCTCTTAACAGAGCAGTACATACTTATGCTGCAAATTCTGTTTTGCAAACAGGTACCTGGTATAAAATAGGAATTACTCAAGATGGAGTATATAAACTTTCCTATTCCTTTTTTCAAAATTTAGGTATTGATGTTTCTACATTAAACCCGCAAAATATTAGAGTTTATGGAAATGGAGGAGGAATGCTTCCTGAACTAAATTCAGTAGCACGTAAAGATGATTTAGTGGAAAACGCTATTTCTGTTGTGGATGGTGGAGATGGTATTTTTGATGCAACCGACTATGTATTATTTTATGGAAAAGGTCCACAAACATGGACTTACAATGCAGTTACTTGTCCGAAATACTTGCATACTATAAACCTTTATTCTGATTCAGCTTATTATTTTATCAATGTTGATTTGGGAGTTGGTAAAAGAATATTAACACAGGCTTCCTCTGCATTACCTGTTACTAATACCGTTACAACATTTGATGATTATGCATTTCATGAAAGTGAATATGTGAATTTTATCAAATCAGGAAGATTATGGTATGGGGAATTGTTTGATAATATAGCTACTTACAGTTACACATTTAGTTTTCCTAATATTGATATGACAGCACCGGCAAGTGTCGGAACGAGTATAGCTTCCCGCTCTTTAGCCACAGCTGCAAACTATTCGGTAGTCAGTCAAACAGGGAGTTCTAATATTTCTATAAGTTCTACTCCCGGTGATGCTTACAGTGACTATGCAATAATTGGTTCCAGTTGTTTTTCTTATACTCCTAACAATTCAAGTGTAGGTGTTACAGTTACAAAGCTTACTCCGGATGCTTTAGGTTGGTTAGATTATATAGAAATAAACGTAAGACGACAATTAACTATGTCGGGTGATCAATTAGCATTCAGAGATGCTTTATCAATGGGAGCAGGAAATATTGCTCAATACAATGTTGTTAGTTCCTTGCCAATCGAAATTTGGGATGTTACCGAGCCAACAAATGCTTTTTTGCAAACAACAACTCCTATCGGTTCAACATATCAGTTTACACTTCCTTCCGATACTTTAAAACAATTTGTTGCCTTCAACGGATTAAGTTATTTAACTCCTACAATTTCAGGAACGGTTGTGAATCAGAATTTACATGCATTATCAAATAAAGAATATATAATTATTGCTCACCCTGATTTTTATTCGGATGCAATGGAATTGGCAACCTTTCACGAAAATACAGATACACTTTCTTCAATAGTTGTAACGCCTCAACAGATTTATAATGAATTTTCTTCAGGGGCTCAGGATATTTCAGCACTTAGAGATTTTGTAAAAATGTTTTACGACAAAGCTGTTCTTGCGTCTGAATTTCCTAAATATTTATTGATGTATGGAGATGGGTCTTATGATAATAAAAAAAGATTTGGAAGCAATACCAATTTCATTCCTACTTATCAATCAAATAACTCAACTGTTTTAACAAGCTCATATGTATCAGATGATTTTTATGGTTTACTGGATGATGCAGAAGGAGTTTGGGTTGCAGGAGATGCTATAGATATTGGCATTGGTCGTTTTCCTGTTAAAAGTGCAGCCGAATCGAAAGTTCTTTTAAATAAAGTATTTGATTATAAAAAAACAGGTTTTAATCCTTCTGTTTCAAATAACGGTTGTTCAAATTTAGCATCAACTTCTCCATTTGGAGATTGGAGAAATATAGTTTGTTTTGTAGGGGATGATGAGGATGGGGGATTGCACCAGTCTGATGCAAATAAACTAGCAACAATGGTAGATACAGCTGCAAACGAATACAATGTTGATAAAATATATTTGGACGCATATTCTCAAGAAGCTACTCCTGGTGGAAATCGTTATCCTACTGTAGTGGATGCGATAAATAAACGAATAGAAAAAGGTTGTCTAATTTGGAATTATACCGGTCATGGAGGAGAAGTTGGATTGGCGCATGAACGAGTAGTTGAGGTTTCGCAAATTAATAATTGGAAAAATTATAATAATCTACCCTTGTTTGTTACTGCTACATGTGAGTTTAGTAGATATGATGATCCTGAACGGACATCAGCAGGAGAGTATGTTATTTTAAACCCGGAAGGTGGAGGAATAGCTTTACTTAGTACTCTTCGTCTGGTTTTTGCATCAGGAAACTTCATATTAAATCGAGATTTTTATGAACAGGCATTTGTGCCAATTGCAGGAAAAATGCCACGTTTAGGTGATTTATATGAGTATGTAAAAACTCAACCGGGTGGAAATTCAGTAAACAGCCGGAATTTTAGTTTGTTAGGAGATCCTGCATTAACATTGGCTTATCCAAAATATGATGTATCAACAGATACCGTAAATTCTATTCCTGTTTCTGTAACTAGCTCTGATACGATTAAAGCACTTTCCTTAGTAACTGTTAGTGGTTTTGTTAGAAATGATGCAGGTGCAATTTTAAGTTCTTACAATGGTGTGATATATCCAACGGTATTTGACAAATCACAAAATGTTACTACTCTTTCAAATGATGGTGCAGGAAGCCCGCCTTATACTTTCGGAATTCAAAAAAATATTTTGTACAAAGGAAAAGCAAGTGTGACAAATGGAGCTTTCAAGTTTTCTTTTGTTGTTCCTAAAGATATTGCTTACGCCTACGGAATAGGAAGGATAAGTTATTATGCAGAAAACGGAACAGAAGATGCGAATGGCTATTATGAAAAAGTAATTATAGGAGGCTCTAACGATTCAGCAGCTACAGATAATGCAGGACCAACTGTGGATCTGTTTTTAAATGATGCGAAATTTGTATTTGGCGGATTAACAGATGAAACTCCGGATTTATTTGCCATCCTAAAAGATGACAATGGTGTGAATACAGTTGGAAATGGAATAGGACATGATATTACAGCAGTGCTTGATGCAAATACAGAAAGCTCAATTGTTTTAAACGATTATTATCAGGCAGATTTAAATAGTTATAAAAGCGGAACAATCCGTTATCCTTTTTCAGAATTAAGTGAAGGAAAGCATACCTTGAGTTTAAAAGTTTGGGATGTGTATAACAATTCTAGCCAGTCATATACCGAATTTATTGTTGCTCGTTCTGCTGAATTAGCTTTAAGTCATGTGTTGAACTATCCAAATCCTTTCACTACAAAAACGCAATTTTATTTTGAACAAAATCAGTGTTGTCAGATTTTGGATGTTTCAGTTCATATATTTACGGTATCCGGAAAACTTGTAAAAACAATTGACCAGTTTGTTCAAACAGAAGGTTTCCGTTCAGATCCGATTGAATGGGATGGACGTGATGATTTTGGTGATAAAATCGGAAAAGGTGTTTATATTTATAGAATAAAAGTGAAGACGAGTGAAGGTTCTGTAGCTGAAAAATTCGAAAAGCTTGTTATTTTAAATTAATTTGTACATTAGCAATCCTAAATAAATTATTGAATGATGGATATTAGAGCATACGGCAAAAAAATAGTTTTACTAGCTACGGCTATTGTTGTAGGGAATGGTGTTTATTCACAGTCAACAAATACTCAAAGAGCAGAAGAGCTTCAGTTAAATACAATAACTACAGCAGTTCCATTCTTATTAATCACACCTGATTCTAGAGCTGGTGGAATGGGCGATGTGGGTTGTGCTTCTTTGAACGATGTAAATTCAATTCATTGGAATGCATCAAAAATGGCTTTTACTGAAAAGAAAATGGGATTTGGTGTTTCTTACACTCCTTGGTTAAGAGCACTTGTACCCGATATTAATTTGGCGTATATCACAGGTTTTTATAAAATGAAAAAGAAAGGAACCATTGGAGGTTCACTTAGATACTTTTCTTTAGGTGATATTACTTTTACAGATGCTAACGGACAAGTGATTGGACAATTTCGTCCAAATGAATTTGCTATTGATGTATCTTACGCAACAAAGCTTGCAGATAATTTTTCTGTTGGTGGAGCAGTGAGATATGTGAATTCAAATCTTACAGGAAATGCTTTAGTAGAAAGTTCTCAAACACATGCTGGTCGTGCAGTTGGAGTTGACTTGTCGGCATTGTATAAAAAAGACAAAGTAAAATTAGGAGATAAAAAAGCAATTGTTGCAGTAGGAATCAATATCTCAAATATTGGAAATAAAATGTCGTACTCCGACAGAGGAGATAAAAACAGTGATGATTTTATTCCAATTAATTTACGTTTAGGCGGTTCGTTAAATGTTAATATAGATGATTATAATTCTATTTCCGTATTAGCTGATATCAATAAACTTTTGGTTCCTACTCCACCAACATATAAATATAAGGTGGATCCAATCACAGGAGCAACAACCGGAGAAATTGATACAGATGCTGATGGTAATCCAATTATTGAAGCTGGGAAAGATCCTAATAGAGGAGTTGCAGAAGGAATGTTTGGTTCATTTAGTGATGCACCGGGCGGAGGGAAAGAAGAGTTGAGAGAAATTAACTATTCTGCAGGATTGGAATATTGGTACAATCATTTATTTGCAATCCGTGCAGGATATTTTTATGAGCATCCTACAAAAGGAAACCGTCAGTTTTTTACAATTGGAGCTGGTGTGAAATACAATGTGTTCGGATTGGATTTTGCTTATTTGATTCCAACACAACAACGTAATCCATTAGAAAATACTTTACGCTTCACACTTACATTTGACTTTGATGCATTTAAAGATCAAAACAAAGAAGAAGCAAAAACAGAGTAGCCTTATCTTGCTCATTTGGCAGAAAACTTCGTCTACCCATTCGACTCCGCTCAGGGTGACGAAAGAAAGTGAATAGTAAGTAAATGAGAAACGAACGTTAAGACAAATATAATCACCCATGTTCAACACTTTGAATATGGGTATTTTTTTAATAGATAAATTATGAAAGTAAGAGTAGGATTTGGATTTGATGTTCACCAACTAAAAGAAGGAAAAGACTTGTGGCTAGGAGGAATTAAAATTGCTCATTCAAAAGGAGCTGTTGGCCACTCGGATGCAGATGTGCTTATTCATGCAATTTGTGATGCGCTTTTAGGTGCAGCGGGATTGCGTGATATTGGATTTCATTTTCCTGATACTTCTTCAGAATTTAAAGGAATTGACAGTAAAATTTTGTTGGATAGAGTGAATCAGCTTTTGAAAACAGAAGGTTATTCAATTGGAAATATTGATTGCACATTAGTGTTAGAGCAACCGAAGATAAATCCTCACATTGATAGCATGAAAAAGACGCTGGCTACTATTTTAAATGTAGAGGTGAATGACATTGGTATTAAAGCTACAACCAACGAAAAAATGGGCTACGTGGGAAGAGAAGAAGGAGTTTGTGCTTATGCAGTTGCCCTTATTCAAAAGTAAATATTCTGAATTACAGCGTAAGAGTATATTCTAATCCAAGAATGTATAAATTTTGTGGAGCAGAAATATTCCATTCTCTTTGAATCATATAAAATAATCCAAAAGTATTTCTGTCGTTTTTCTTGTAATCTAGACCCACAAAATAGCGTGCTCTAGTCCATAATCCATTTGATTCCACCATTCTGGGATTTACAATTTGATAACGTATTTCAGAAGCAATATAAGGAGTAACAGGTTTGTCGAAATCGTATTTAATTTGAAATTTATTTCTTGAGTACCATTCAGGAAGATTACCAATCTCGCTGGAATAGACATTTCTTACTTCTGCTTGGATTCTTTGACGATACGAAAGAGCAAAGTTCCCAAATTTCTTTTTTAAAGAAATATCAAGCATTCCTCTGTGACGAAAACTGATTGCATCATCCTCAATAAATTTTTCTATACATCTATAAGACAATGAAATTTTTAAAAAATCTGCTGGTCTGTATGAAAGACCTAAATCGGTATAGAAAAGATTGCTTTGAGAAAAATTTTCTCTTGCGCGGTATTCTTCAGTAATAAAAATTCCAAATTTTTGATTGAAGTTTTTTTCAACATTAAACGTGCACCAAAGGCCTGCATCATCCGTAGCTTGCGCAGATGAGGTATGGACAAATCCTGTAAAAATTAAAAATGTAAGAATTGTTTTTTTCATAATAAAATTCTATTTTGTTATGTTGTAATAAACTCTAATGATTGCTGTGTCTTTCAAAAAATCAATTTTCCCAATAGAGATTCGGTTGATTTTGATTCCCATTCTGTTTTCTAAATCAGCAAGCAATTCTGCTCTCAGCTCGGGTTTTATCATTTCTATGTTTTCGTATTGAATGTTTTGAGACACTTCTTTTTTCATAAATACTGTTGTTTCCAATGCGAAAGTGAAAACAAGAATGATAATATTAATTAAAGAGATTTCTATTGGATTTCCTTTACTAAGAGCAGTTATTAATCCCATTGCAATTACTAAAAAAAGATAAGTCATATCTTTCATTGAAATTCCTTCTGTTCTATAACGCAACATAGAAAAGACTGCAAACAAACCAAATGCAGCCCCCATGCTCATATCAGATTTATTCAAAATGAAAGTAATAAGGAAAATAATTAAGTTGAAAATAAATAGTGTGAAAAAATTCTCACGATTTTTATAGGTAGGGAAATAAATGAATCGAATTAATATAAATACCGAAGCGAAATTAATTCCCAACCGGATAAAAAATTTAGGCCCTAGTTTATCAAAAAGGGTAAACCCTGTATTAACAGCTTCTTCAGTAATTAACTCTTGCAGTAGTACCATGTAATGCTTTTTTTATTAAAATTAATTTTGGTTTAAAATTGTTGTGCTTAATTTTTTCAAACAAATTAATAATTCCAAAGCAGTATTTGCTTATTGCTCCTTGCCGGATATGATATTTTTTCATCAATTTCAGAAACGGAGATGCAACGGCTTTATCTTGTTTTACTTCAGCTATAACAATATTTTCAATCGTTTTGTTTTGCTCTTTGTTTTTAAAAGTTAAATTCAAATCTATTGTTACTCTTTCGGGAGAATGTTTGTTCACAAAAGTGATTCTTGAATAATTCACCCAAATTTTCGCCTCTAAATTATCTGATCTTAAAGGTGTTTTATCTGTTAACAATTCATCTGCTTTTTCTCTTATAAAACCATCAATTTCTTTTTGTTTTACTCTGTCCTTTATTGTTCTCCCTTTATTTGTTTTAAATTTTACTTCAAAAAAATTCAAATCCGACTCAACATATTTTCTAAATCTCACTTTAAATCTGCTTGGTTTTCCTCTGTGATGACTATGATACAAGTCAAACGTTTTTGTATCAAAATAAAGCGATTCATACCTACTTATTCTGTTTCCATTTACATCCAGAACTCTATAGTCGTTTTTTAACTGATTTAAAAATTCCGATAATTGATCGTGTTTAAAAACAAACTTTGTGTCGGTTCTGTCCATAAGCTTCACACTATCCATTTCCTTCAGCGTGATGGGCTCAAATTCGTTCAATATTTTATTTAAATTATCCACAATTAATATTCGTATGAATACTTTTTAATTGAAATCACTTCTCCTTTTTCGTTAGTCGTTTTCTTCTCCGTTTTTAAACCGTTTTTATCATAAGCATAAATCGATTTTTTTATCATTTTGCCCTTGTCATCCATCGTAATTTCATAAGATCGGTCTCCTTTTGCATTATAGCCATGTTGTGTTTTTTCTAACATTTTACCATTTGCATCGTAGGTAGTTTCAAAAGTTTTGTCTTTGTTAGAATTATATTCAGTAGTAATTTTTTTCTTCAGATTTCCTTTGTCATCAAATACAAGCTCTTCAATAATATCATTATTCTTATTATAAGTTTGTGCTTCTTTCTTTTTGATAGAGCCATCTTTATTGTATTCAATCAATTCAATAACATTTCCGTTTTTATCAAATTTTTGAAACATGTCTGTCCGTGTTTTCTCCTTCCCATCAACCGATTCGGTAACAACGGTTGTGCTGGATTTAATGCCTAGTTTTTTCGCTTCTTTTTTGCTTTGTGAAAAAGAAACAAGATTTATAAGTGAGAAAAGAAAAGTAACAACTATTAATTGAGTTCTCATTTTGTAAATTTTTATTTTACTACTTCTATTGTTTCACATTCAACCGTTTGCTTTTTTTCTGTTATTTCAACGTCTTTCTGAACAGCTATTCTGTTGATTGTTAAAGATGGACCTGTTGAATAAGCATAAATTTTGTAGTTGCCGGGGCGCAAATATTTAAACTCATAAACACCATCAAAATTAGCTTGAACTTTGTCGCCATACGATGCATCATCTCCATAAATGATGTATACATCTTCATAAGCACCGGCAAATTCGCCAGCTACAACAGTTCCTGTTGCATTGTATCTTTTCACCCAAATTTTTCCCGTAATGGAAGCTTTTCCACCTTCTCCTTCTGATTTTTTACATGATGAAAAAGTGAATATGCTTAATGTTATAATTGCTATGAGTATTGTGTTGAATAGTTTCATTTCTAAAAAAGTTTAATTATTTGTAAATAACAAGTGGATCAGTTTCTATGGTTGCTTTTTTATCACTAATAGTAACCGAAACATCTACCGTTTTAATTCCGGAACCATAAAAATAAGAAGCACGTGTTGTGTCTTTCGATTTCACATATATCTTATAATCGCCTTTACGCAAATATTTAAACTCAAAAACACCATCCGGACCAGATTTTGTTTTGTTTCCGTAACTAACATCATCACCGTAAATGATGTAAACATCTTCATCGGCACCGGCATATTCACTTTTTAAAAAATAGACATCCGACATGCTGTTCAAGGCATTGTAGTTTTCTACCCAAATTTTTCCTTTAATAGTAGCTCTTCCTCCTTCACCTGCAGGTTTTTTACATGAGGAGATTACGAGTGCTAATGTAGCAACAAATAGTAAAGTGATTTTTTTCATTTTAGATTTTGTATTATAATAATGTTATTGCAATGTTAAAATAATGTTCTGTAGGAAATCTGTTTTTGTTAATGTAATATTAACAAAAAAGTTTTTGTTAGAGCGTTTTTGCCTTAATTAGTTTAATCGTCTTTGTAAATTCTTTTGTTTTTAATTCAATAAAATACATTCCTTGAGCCATATCCAATCCATCGGTATTAAAAGTAAAAGAATAGCTTCCTTCTTCATGGAACGTATCAGGAGAAATGATTGTAGCCACTTCCTGACCTATTACTGAATACAGTTTTAAACTGGCCTGCATACTTTTAGGTAATTGAAAGTTAATTGTAATGTTGTTGTTAAATGGATTAGGATAAACATCTAATCCAAGCTCCAACATTTCAAAATGAGCTTTAAAAACGTCATTTGTATCAATATTGAGTGTTATGCTAGATATAGAATCATTTGTTGCTAAATTACTATTTGCCTCCCAGTATTTAAACTCATAACCCGGATTTGCTATTGCTGTTATTGAAACCGGAACACCGTCAAAATAAACTCCGGTCCAGGGAAGAGACTCAGGAGTAATTGTGCTGATTTTTATTTTTCCTGCTCCAGCAGGAACAACATCTAATGTTACGTCTACCTGTTTTGTCAGACCAAACTGACTTTGAATCTGATCGCGTGCAAATCCAATCCGGTTACTAGCGAAAAGCATCATTGTGTCGATTTCGTTTTCCCATTCTGTAACATTATCAGATGGGCCAATCAAACCACCCCAAAAACTACCACCCCAACGTGTGAAATGCCGAGCCATTTCAGGTAGCATTTCATCATGCAAAGCATCAGCATTTTGTTGCATAGTGCTTGGCAAAAAAATGGTGTTCATTAAATCAGCATAACGATCAACAAAATAATTTTTGAATTCGGTGTTGGCTAATAATCCTGATAACATTGTTGAATGCGGATTGGCTGTGATAGGATTGATAGCAACATCTAAAAAGTCCGTACTGGCAGCTCCACCCCAAGCACTAGCAAATCCTAAGGATAAATCAGTATCCCACAAAACATATCGCCACTTTCCAACTGGATTATTTGGTCGCCAAAACTTGATATTATTTGTATAGCTTCCAAGCCAATCAATATTTAAAACATAGGTTTCTGTAATAAAATAGTCACAGAAATTTTCAATGTCCAACATGCTTTTTGCTGTATTATAATTTGCTGTAACAGACATATCATTTGCACCAATCCAATTCGACATACTTAAAAATGCAGTATTGCTTCCTTCAATAATGTCGCCATCAAACTGCAAGAAATCAATATTTTCGGCAGGTACACCACTATTGTTTTCTATATAATCTTTGTCCTGTTTTTCTCGGAGTTCATAAACTCCCCAGTAATCACCATTAATGAAAAGTACGCAGGGTCTTCCATCCATAATTTCCAAGCTGGTACTTTTTTGAGCATTTTTTTGGTTGAATCGGTCGCGCATATGTGCTTTATTCCAATCCGATCCGGCATTTCGTATGTTAAACGATTTGTATTGAGTGATATGTGACTTGTCAGGAAACAAAGGATAATCAATTGTTTCACCTTTGTAATTTTCTTTTGTTTTTACAGCAAACCCACGTTGAGGCCAGGCTTTTGAATAATTCCCCTGAATTGCAATTGAAGAAGGTGTTTCAAATCCTAGATTTCCATTTGGGTCGAAATACTCAATATTTGCAGGGCGTTCCCAACCTTGCCAAAAATTTGAACCTTGAAATGGAACGTTAACTGTATCGGCATTCGGACCAAATACATAAATCCCATAATAATAATCAAACAAATTATAAGGGTCGCTGGTTAACGATACTACAGGTAATTCAATGTTTTCATTAATGAAATAAGTGTTTGTAATAATTTCACTTGGTAATTCCAGTGGATCGGTAGAATAAGTGCGTGCTCTTACAACCATTGTAGAATCAATGGTTATAGGAGTTGAATACAAAGCACAAGTTTGATCAGGGTCTTTTCCATCAAGTGTATATCTTACTAAACCGGTTGAAGAAGACATGCTCAAAGTTTGCGTTGAATTATAAAATCCGGCACCTAGAGAAAAAGAAGGCTTGTTTAAATAATTGTTGTAGAAAGCAGAAGTGTTGTTAGTGGTATCAGGTGTAGGAGAATCAAAATAATACCAACTGCTTGCTCCATTTGGTCTGCGCCCATATGTATTATTCAATTGCATATCTCCAATAATATGCTGGTCCATAATAGTTCCGGAAGCATCTTTTAAAATTAATTCTTGTCCGGTACTGTTTAAATTAAAACTAGTATGCAAATTAACGGTTGCTGCAAAAGGGTAATAGGTCACAGCAGTATCATTCACACCAATTAAAAAATAAGGAATCATTGTAAGGTCATCGGTTCCGCTAGAAAAATTATGCACTTGAACACTAAATACATTTACTCCCGGTTTAATTGCGGAATCAACCACTGAAGGTGAAACAAAGTAGGCGCCTGAAAAATTTCCTGTTGAATAAGCTGTTGCTTCGTGTTCATCGTATGCCCAGGTATTAAAGTTTGGCCGGTCGCCATATATTCCAAGGTTTGCTCTTGCTATTTCAACACCATTCAGATATGCTACAAAACCATCATCATAATCCAGAAACAATAATGCGGTTGGAATTTTACTGGTATCGGCAATATTAAAACTAGTACGCATAAAAATAGAAGTGATTGGCGGGGTTACAGTACTGTCATCTCCATCGCCATATCCAATTCCTCCAATTCCTGTTAGCCATGATGCATCATTAAAAGTTATATCGGGCCAATTAGTGGGTGGGTTAACTGTTCCCAAAAAATATTTCCAAGGCAACTGAGGATAAACAGGAACTTCCCAATGGTCGAAATATGCATTTCGGTTTTTTCCTGAACAAAATACTGTGAGATAATCATTTGCTTTTATGTTGATGCTGGGAAATGTCCAGGATTTTGTTTTCCCGTTTTCGATGGAAGAAATGGTATAACCCGCCATATTGATAGGTGAAGCAGTAGGATTATAAAATTCAATCCAATCTTCCTGATCTCCATCTTCATCTAAATAAGTGGACACACTAGCACTGGAAACTTCGTTTATAACAATTTGAGCATTCGAATGAAATGCTAACAGAAGTAAAAAATAAAAACCAAGACGGTGTAAGCGTGGGAGCATCGATATTTATTTAAGGTAAATTTAACATAAAAATAATATCAATACAAGCTTTTAAGGTATTTATTTAGAACATTACATCAATCGCAACGATTGTTGTTTGACGAAACGAAATGACGAAAGTTTAATTCTTCTATTTTTTAAAAATAGCGTTAAAATCAGCTTCATAACTGCTTCCGATTGGAATTTCTTTACCACCTATCGCAATCATTTTCTTTCTAACGTTTTCGATTTTACTGAATGGAATAATGAAAGAACGATGTACACGAATAAATTCAGTGGCTGATAATTTTTCCATTATCCCTTTCATAGTCATACGTGTTACTATTGGTTTGGGGTTATTTATAAGATGAATTTTCAAATAATCGTCCAAGCCCTCTATTAATACAATATCATTGATGGCAATTTTTATTAAACTGTAATCGGCCCTCACAAATAAATATTGCTCCATGTTTTTTTCTAGAGTTCCGGCAGTGCCAAAATTATCGTTTGCTTTATTTACTGCTTGCAAAAAACGCTCGTAGGTATATGGTTTTAATAAATAGTCGATTGCATTTAAATTAAAACCTTCCACTGCAAATTCACTGTATGCTGTGGTGAAAATTACCATCGTATTTTGCTCAATGGATTTATACAAATCAATACCTGACATAGAAGGCATGTTTATATCCAAAAACAATAAATCTGTTGGGAATTTACTCAGATGTTTCAATGCTTCATTTGGCATCGAAAATGTTTTTTGTAATTCAATTAAACCAGTTTTTTCGCAAAAATTTTCTATAATTTTTAATGCTGGTAATTCATCGTCAATGGCAATTGCTTTTATCATATTAAGTCGAGTGTAAGTGAAACTGAATAGTCTTTTTCTGTATTATCTATTTGTAATTTATGTTTTCCAGGATAAATCATTTGTAATCTGTTTTTTGTGTTTTCTACTCCAACGCCACTTTCCGATTCGGCACTGCGTTGAATAAAAACTTTATTGTTTTTAACAAATAAATGCAATTGAGTTTCAGTTGTTTCAATTTTAATTATAATGATTGAATTATCTTCTGCATTTACACCATGTTTGTAAGCATTTTCGATAAATGGAATTAAAATTAAAGGTGCAATATATTTATTTTTATGGTCACCATTTATAGAAAATTCAAATTGTATAAAACTGCCGAAACGAATTTGTTGTAATTCAATAAAATTTTGGATGTATTCAATTTCTTTTTCTAATCTTACAAGATCATTAGAACTTTCACTCAAAACATATCGCATCATATTGGATAGTTTAACAATAGAGGAGGCAACTTTGTCTGATTGTACTATGGCTAAAGAATAAATACTGTTTAAAGTATTGAATAAGAAATGGGGATTGATTTGAGCTTTTAAATAGGCTAATTCCGCATCCAGTTTTTCTTTTTCAGATTGTTTTAAGCGGATGTTGATTTTAAGCATCAATGAAAATACAAAAACAATCAAAAATTGAAAGAGACGGATTTTTATTTCACGGATAAAAAAAGCATCAAATGCAGTGTTGCTAAAATTGGTAGAGGGGATAAGCAACAAAGGCAAAAAGAAAATGAGCATGAAGCAGGTGAAAACAATAAAAGAAAAGAGGTAATATTTTTTTTCAAAATATAATCTTGGAATCAATAAAAAGTAGCTCAGATAGAAAAAGGGAATAAGAATAATAGAAAATAAAAAATC
Organism: Bacteroidota bacterium; assembly: GCA_005772895.1. GTDB lineage: Bacteria > Bacteroidota > Bacteroidia > 2-12-FULL-35-15 > 2-12-FULL-35-15 > 2-12-FULL-35-15. The sequence continues at coordinate 82,870 of SXIH01000036.1, forward strand.
CCGCTGAAATCCTTTGGCTTGAATAAAATCAAAATCAAGGGATAGGTCGGGAGAAAAAATTATCGGGAGCGCTAAAAATATAGCACATCCCAATAAATGTATAAGAAGTTGATTTGTTTTTTTATTCATTTCTACAAATGTAAATCAAATTAGAAATGAATTCAACCCTTTTCTAGTTTATTTTTTGAAATTTGAAATAGCTGTTTTCGTTTACTTTTATCAAATACATTCCGGTAGGAAATATAGAAATATCAACCTTTTCACTTGTATTAGAAGAATTCATCCGGGATATTTCCTGGCCTAATGAATTATAGATACAAATTAAGTTTTCGTTTTGATTAGAATTAAAATCAATAGTCACGTAATCGTTTGCAGGATTTGGGTAAACATTGATTTGATTTGTTTCTGTAATATTTTCGTTGATGCCAACTAAGCATCCGTTTGTAAATAATTCGGCAGCTAAGAAATTGCTTCTGTCAGTAATAAATGTCTTTATTCCCATAATCATTCCGACATCGGATGTTAAATTAGTTTCAAAATCAGCATTTGAGAAAAATTTTATTCCGTCTGCATAAACATCCGTGCGTATAGCATTTGCTAAAGAATCGATTTTCGAATCAAGAGCAGCGTTACTAAAATCATAATCTAACCATTGACAAAAAACATCTGTCAAAGTTTGTTTGTAAGAAGGAATAGTAAGCATTTTCTGAACAAGGGGACGATTGCTTGAAGGTGAAGAAACGTGGTACATGGTTAAATTTTTGAGCTGAGTATTTGTCAAGCCCATATTAAAATTCCCGAACGATTCGTTTGCATCCCAGGTTACCCATTCGAATTTATCTGAAAGTGTATCATGATAAATAAAATAATTATGTCCGCTTCCAATATATGAATCGAGGTTCACAAATAAATTCATTGCAGCCCAATGTCTGATAAAAGTGTTGGTGTTTAATGCTACTTCTAAAGAATCGTAAAAATTTGTTCCGCTGTTATTTATGTTATCAATCAGATTTACCAAATCACTCCAATCATTTACAGTTTCATTCGTATGCAATTCGTACTTTGTATAGTATGAAGATTCAGTAGCACCCAGCCATTTTAAATCACCATTCGGATCGCCTTTAAACATGTTGCCTTGTTTGTTTCCAAAACGGTCGTCCAAAAATGTTTTGTTTGCCTCTTCTACAAACATATAAAGTCCCCAATAAGTTCCATTGAGATAAACGCGAGTGTAAGCACAACGTGGTGCAGCTAAACCTTGTTGATTGTAAAAATCCAAAGCAACTTTTTCCCGCATAAAAGATGGATCTTTAAATCCATTGTTTAGATTGAATTTTTTCAATCCATCTAGCTCACTCGTTGATCCATATTCATTTAAATCTATTTTAAATGGTTTTTTAGTACTTGGATTTGAATAAGAAGAATTCCCTTTGAATTTTATTCCCACATTCGGATATAGAACTCCATCAATTGTAACATCGCCTTTTAAATACATGTCCAGCGGCTTGTATGCAACTAGCGAATCCCAATAGTTTGTTTGGGTAAATGTCATGTATACATCATGCACCATTGCCTGACTGAAAAAAATATCACCTTCAGTTTGAGCTTTTATTTTAGTTGAAAATAATGAAGTCAGAAGTAGAAAAAGAGGGAGTAGTTTTCTTAGTTTCATGATAAAAATTGTGTTAAGTTTAGGTTATCAGACCAAACAATTTAAATAAGGTTTAATTCAGTTTAATTTTTTATCCAAATCAAAAATAAGCCAATTGTTTTTGAATGTCAAATTCAGTGAAAACCATTATCTTTGGGCAAATAGCTTAAAAATGACAAAAAAAGAATTGAAAATCGCTTTTTCTGAGTATGAGTCTGACAAGGAACTTAATCAGAGTGAACAGGAATTACTCAAAAAGGCTCGTGAAGCAAGCAAATTGGCTTATGCGCCCTATTCCAATTTTTATGTGGGAGCTGCTTTATTACTGGAAAATGGGGTGATAATTACCGGAAATAATCAGGAAAATGTGGCTTATCCGAGTGGATTATGTGCTGAAAGGGTGGCTATTTATGCTGCTGGGGCCCAATATCCGAATGTGGCTATAAAAGCCATTGCAATAACATGTAATTCCAAAAACTTTAAAGTAGATCAACCGCTTTCTCCATGTGGTGCTTGTCGTCAGGCTATGTCGGAATATGAGGTTAGGCATAAGCAAAATATCCGGACGATTTTGGCTGGAGAAACCGGCAAAATTATGGTAATCGATAGCATAGCTGATTTATTGCCTTTTATGTTTAAAGCAGAAGAGTTGAAAAAGGCTTAAATAGCGTGATTTTTATGATTAAACTATTATTGTTAAATTTGTAGTTCTACCAAATTGAATACTATGGAAAAAGTAGTAAGTAAAACAAAAAAAGCAACACCAGTGGCAGAAACAAAATCAACCACCAAGTTCAGCAAAGAAACATACATTAAATGGTATGAATCGATGTTGCTGATGCGAAAGTTTGAAGAAAAAACCGGACAATTATATATTCAACAAAAAATCCGTGGTTTTTGTCATTTGTATATCGGACAAGAAGCATTGGTAGCAGGTTCAGAATCGGTATTACGCAGAGAAGATAGAGTTATTACTGCTTACCGCGATCACGCTCATCCAATCGGAAGAGGGTTACATCCAAAATATATTATGGCAGAAATGATGGCAAAAGTTACCGGTTGCTCAAAAGGTAAAGGTGGCTCTATGCATATTTTTTCTAAAGAATTTAATTTCTTTGGCGGTCATGGAATTGTGGGAGGACAAATTCCTTTAGGAGCAGGTATCGCTTTCGCAGATAAATACAATGGAAATGATTTGGTAACGCTTTGTTACATGGGTGATGGAGCAGTTCGTCAAGGTGCATTGCACGAAGCTTTCAACATGGCGATGCTTTGGAAATTACCGGTGATTTTTATTATCGAAAATAACAATTATGCAATGGGAACTTCAGTTGAACGTACTTCCAATGTGCATGATTTATGGAAATTAGGTTTGTCGTACGAAATGCCATCTTATCCTGTTGACGGTATGACTTGTGAAGCAGTTCACGAAGCAATAGAAGAAGCAGTTGCGCGTGCAAGAAAAGGTGATGGTCCCACTTTATTGGAAATGAAAACCTACCGTTACAAAGGTCACTCCATGAGTGATGCTCAAAGCTACCGTACAAAAGATGAAGTGAAAGAATACCAAGCACAAGATCCAATTGAAAAAGTTTTAGCGACTATCAGAAAAAATAATTGGATGAGTGAAACTGATATTGAAGCTGCAGAGCAAAAAGTAGAAGATATTGTTGCGGAGTCGGTGAAGTTTGCAGAAGAGTCTCCGTTCCCTACACCGGATGAGTTGTTCAAAGATGTTTATACACAGGATGATTATCCGTATATCGATGATGAAAACAAAATCGAATAAGGAAATTATAAATGATGAATTATAAATTATAAATGAAGGAAATATATGGGGAAGGATAATCCAATTGTTACAAAATCATTTGATTTTTCATTGTCAACAATAAAATTATACAAACATTTAACAGAAAATAAAGAATACATTTTATCAAAACAATTGCTTAGGTCTGGAACAAGTATTGGGGCGAATATTGAGGAAGCAATCGGATCAATTTCTAAAAAAGAGTTCACCGCCAAAATGTGCATCTCTTTGAAAGAAGCTAGAGAATCAAAATATTGGTTGCGACTTTTAGATAAAAGTCAAATGGTAAACTATAACTACAACAAAGAATTAAAAGAAATAGATGAGATTGTAAATATTTTAACTGCAATTGTGAAAACATCACAAAACAACAATTAAATAATTTATAATTCATAATTCATAATTTATAATTTTTAAAAGAGTATGGCTGAAGTAGTGAGAATGCCCAAATTAAGTGATACCATGACAGATGGTGTTGTAGCGAAGTGGCATAAAAAAGTAGGCGACAAAGTAAAATCAGGCGAATTGCTTGCTGATATCGAAACAGATAAAGCAACAATGGAATTTGAATCTTTTCAAACAGGTGTGTTGTTACACATTGGAGTTCAAGAAGGAAAAGGTGCGCCTGTAGAATCGATACTTGCGATTTTAGGAAAAGAAGGAGAAGACATAACCGCTTTATTAGCAGCTGAGGCTGGCAATGGAGTGGAGAGTAAAGCGGTAGTTCAAAGTTCAAAGTTAGAAAGTTCAAAAGTTGATGCTCCTGTTGCTGAGAAGAAAATGCCTGTTGCTGAACTGAAAATTCCGGATACAGTTCAGATCGTTCGTATGCCGCAGTTGAGTGATACTATGACAGAAGGTGTTGTAGCGAAGTGGCATAAAAAAGTTGGAGATTCGGTGAAGTCGGGTGAATTGCTTGCTGATATTGAAACGGATAAAGCAACAATGGAATTTGAATCTTTCCAAAGTGGAGTGATTTTATATATTGGTGTGGAGCAAGGAAAAAGAGCTCCTGTTGATTCGATATTAGCGATTTTAGGAAAAGGCGGAGAAGATGTGACTGCGATTATAGAAGCTGAGAAAAATAAGTCGAGTGTCGGAAGTTCCAAGTCGGAAGTAAGTGCAAAGTCGGATGTCGGAAGTCAGAAGTCGGAAGTAAAAAAGGAAGAAGTTAAAAGTCAAAAGTCAGAAGTCAAAATTGCTTCAACTAGTAACGGTGACAGATTAAAAATTTCTCCTCTTGCAAAAAAATTAGCGGCTGATAAAGGCATAAGTGTTACTGCATTGAAAGGTAGTGGTGATAATGGCCGTATCATCAAACGCGATATTGATAATTTCCAATCGAATGGTGCTGTGTCAACTTTTGTTGGTGTTGAAAGTTTTACTGAAGAACCGGTTTCGCAAATGCGCAAAGTCATTGCAAAACGTTTGGGTGAAAGTAAATTCTCAGCTCCGCATTTCTATTTAACAATGGAAATTGATATGGACGAAGCAATAAAAGCACGCGAAGCAATAAATACGGTTGCAGGATTAAAAATTTCGTTTAACGATATTGTTATTAAGGCTGTTGCTTCTAGTTTGCGTAAACATCCAAAAGTAAATTCATCCTGGTTAGGCGATAAAATCCGTTACAACAATCACATTCATATTGGTGTTGCTATTGCTGTTGATGAAGGATTGTTGGTTCCGGTAGTTCGTTTTGCCGATGGTAAAACATTGACACAAATTGGAACTGAAGTCCGCAATTACGCTGTGAAAGCACGTGAGAAAAAATTACAACCAAGCGATTGGGAAGGAAATACATTTACCATTTCTAATTTAGGAATGTTTGGAATAGATGAGTTTACTGCAATCATAAATACTCCTGATTCGTGTATTCTTGCTGTTGGGGGAATCAAACAAGTTCCTGTTGTGAAAAACGGGCAAATTGTTCCGGGGAATGTTATGAAAGTTACTTTATCCTGCGATCACCGTACAGTTGATGGTGCAGTAGGGTCTGCATTTTTACAAACACTAAAACACAATTTGGAAAATCCGGTATTGATGTTGGGCGCGAGTGCGATATAAAATTTCACCACACACCTGCCTGCGGTAGGCAGGTTACTCAGATTTCCACAGATAATATTTAAACGTCAGCTTTGCTGACGTTTTTTGTTTGGAATGTTTTGTATATTAGTAAAAAATCTATTTTATTTTGAACGCGAAGAAATCAACAGACTTTTCTATCGGTTATTTTGGAGGCATGGATGTGCTTCGGTTCATTTGTGCAGCTGGTGTTATCTTTCACCATGCTACTCTTACTCTTAAAGACAAAGGAGTTGCTACTCACGCTGAAGAATTTCATCGCTATTCCGGTTCGTTTTTTTTAGATGTATTTTTTATCATCAGCGGTTTTCTGATTTCTCTTATTTTAATGAAGGAGCATGAAGCTGGAACGTTTTCCATGAAAAATTTTTTCATGCGAAGAATTATTCGCATTTGGCCGTTGTACTTTCTTGCGGTGATTTTAAAAATTTGGCTTATTCCGGTAGCTAATGGAATGTCGATCACAGCAATTAAAACCAACTTATTGTATGCTTGTACGTTTAGCATAAACTTTCAGTTGTTATTTCAGGAAGTTGTAAAAACATATACCATCTTATGGTCAATTTGTATTGAAGAACATATTTATTTGTTGTTGCCGTTTTTGTTGTTACTCTTCAAGCAAAAATTTAAAATGGTGTCCTACTTTTTAATTGTAACAGGATTTATTTCATGGATTTATTTTATAGGAGTTCCTTCCGCAGGAAATTATTCCAGTGCCTATTTTGTTTCCAGCAGTTATTTTTATTATTTCGGATTAGGAATATTAATAGCATGCATCCGTACCAGAAGTATTCCCGGAATAAAATTAGAACAAACTATTTTTAAACCTTTGGTGCAGATTATTGTGTGCTTGATATTTTTTGGTTTTGTTTTTAATAGATGGGGGAATCACAACTCGCTAGTTACAACGCTTATTATAACAGGATTATTTGGTGGCTATTTAGTTTGGGCGTCTACACAGGAAAATTTCATTTTAAAATTAAAACCAAATCTTTCGAAATACCTAGGAAACATTTCTTACGCCATGTATGTTACTCACATTATTACAATAGGTTTAGCCATTGCATTTTTCAAAAAGAAAGGCATTCATTTCAGCGAAGGAGCATTTGGCTGGGGACTGCCAATTTTAGCAACCGTTTTGTGTATGGCATTCTCTTCATTACTTTATTATTGTTTCGAACGGCCGATTTTGAAATTGAAAAAGAGATTTACTACTGTTAAGAATAAAGAATAATTTGTCAGTCACCAACTCCATACGAAAAGTAATAACAGCATCCTCAGTCGGGACAATGATTGAGTGGTACGATTTTTACATTTTCGGAAGTCTGGCGCCAATTATTGCCACACAATTTTTTCCAAAGGAAAATCCTACTGCCGCATTTTTGGCAACACTTGCTGCTTTCGGAGTTGGATTTGTAATTCGTCCGTTTGGTGCAATTGTGTTTGGAAGGTTGGGAGATATTGTCGGAAGAAAATATACATTCTTGCTGACTTTATTAATTATGGGAGGTTCCACATTTGCAATCGGACTCATTCCCAATTACGATTCCATAGGAATATTTGCACCTATAATAGTTTTTGTTTTGCGGGCGTTGCAAGGACTTGCGCTTGGTGGTGAATATGGCGGAGCGGCTATTTATGTTGCGGAGCATGCTCCCGAAGGAAAGAAAGGGTATTTTACCAGCTTTATTCAAACAACTGCAACAATAGGTTTACTTATTTCATTGGCAGTAATTTTGGCGTGTAAATCTTTGATGAGTGCTGAAAGTTTTAGTGCTTGGGGTTGGAGAATTCCATTTTTAGTTTCTATTATTCTTGTGATGATTTCTTATTACATAAGAACGAAAATGGAAGAGTCGCCCGTTTTTAAAGAATTAAAAGCTGAAGGAAAAACTTCTAAAAATCCTTTGAAAGAAAGTTTTGGTAAATGGAAAAATCTGAAATTGGTTTTGATTGCATTGTTTGGAGCTACAGCCGGACAGGGAGTTGTGTGGTATACCGGACAATTTTATGCAATGAATTTTTGCATTAAAAATTTAAACATTGATGCAGCACAAATCCAATGGATGTTGATTCCTGTTTTATTAATTGGAACGCCTTTGTTTATTTTCTTCGCAAGATTATCTGATAAGTACGGAAGAAAATGGATTATGTTAACAGGAATGGCGCTTGCAGCATGTTTGTATATGCCAATCTATCATGCAATGGCAAAGCAGGCGGATTGGAATGCGTGGAGCCCAGAAGATCAGGAAACAAAAATAGAAAAGGATGTTGCTAAAGAATTGTCAATTGAGATTAAAACATGGAGATATTCCGATGGACAAATCAGAATTGAGAGAACAGAAACTTCAACAGCTATCAAGGATATTGGCAAAGCACCGAAGATTACGAATACTCTGAAACTTTCGGAGATGAATCTTTTCATCATCGGTCTTCTAATTTTCATTCAATTAGTATTCGTCTGCATGGCATACGGACCAATAGCTGCATTTTTAGTAGAATTATTTCCACCTGAAATTAGATATACATCTTTGTCACTTCCATATCATATAGGAAATGGAGTGTTCGGAGGATTAACTCCGCTTATTGCAGAATCATTGGTTGTGAGTACAGGCAATATTTTTTCAGGATTATGGTATCCGATAATAATTGCAGGAACAACAGTTGTGTTGGGTGCAATTCTTATTAAAGAAAAACAACGCTCAAACTAGCATCCTCTTCTCAATTGGCCAGATTTCTCGGCTTCGCTCGAAATGACAAGTATGATTAATTCTTAACAAACTTTTGCGTCAAAATTTCTTTTGATGCTGATGTTACTTTCAAGAAATAAATTCCGTTTGCTAAAGGATCAGTAGAAAAACTAAAATTATTTTTTCCGGCTTTTATTTTATCTATCAATAAAATTTTCACCAACTTTCCCGTAATATCTACAACTTGAAATTCCACTATTTCTGATTTTTCGAGAGTAATAGTAACATTCATTAATTCAGCTGTTGGATTAGGGAACAATGACATTTCATTAAATGAATTATTAGTTTGATCGTTTACGCCAGCCAAAGAACTCAAAGATAATTCTCCGATCCAAGTTGTGTTTTTCTTTGAAGCATTGGCCCACATTCCGTTTACCCAAACTCTTCCAGGTTGATTGTATTTTCTTTGAGAGCCTGAATAATCACCCCAACGTTCGTTCCCAGACAATATACTATAATAGCTCGCACCCGCTTTCACAGTAGTTATAGTAGAATAATTTCCTAATCCATCTGAAGTTAATGCAGACACTCCAGGAAAAACGGTAAGTGCTGTATGATCAAAACTAATAATAGAAGTATTATCTGTAGTTCCGCTTCCTGCATAAGAAAGATTTGGATAACCAATTTCTAGCAGAGTATCAGAAATAATATTTGCAGTAATATATGGTGAACTACTGATATCATGTATTATTCCATGATATACGGCACAATTTCCTGTAGCAGTATCCAAACAATTATGTACATATTGAATTTTATCATTTTCAATAAATGCACCTAAAACTCTGGAGTCGTTTGTTTCCAACAATTGCACTCCTGTTCCCGGTTGTGCGGCTGGTGGAGCCATATAATAAGTTATGGGTGCAATGAGTGGCGTGACTGTAATTGTTTGTCCGGGTGCGCCAAGTGTATCATTAATATTTACTAAAAAGATTGAATCGTTTTGTGGATCAAGATTTCTGTTAGAAAGAAAATTCATATCTGGTCCGTAGGAATCAAGTCCACCTTTAACGGGACAAAGATTACGAACCGGTTTTCCAACGCAAGTAATATTATTGTGAACCAGTGCTTGTATAGAACTTCCGGTATAACCGCTGTTTTTATTTACTTGCCAAATAATGGTTTCATTAAAACCTGTTTGCCAACTCGAATCAGGATAAAGTAAATTTCCTGTGATAAAAACTTCCTGGTCGGTCATTGCCATCATTGGATAATCTGTCCACAAGCCATTACTGAAAGGATTTCCAGGTAATTCATAAAAATTCCAGGAACCTGCAGGATCATTAGAAGTAGAAAATGCAACAGTGATACTACTTGTTAAATCGGTAAAGCCATTTAAAAAAACGAGGATGAATTTATCTTGATTCGGATCATATATTACTTTCGGGTCAAATTTAATTTCTGGATTTCCAAGAACAGATGCAAATGCTCCCAATGAAACATAACCTAAATTTGTCCATGTGTCCATATCAAATTTAAAAACAGTTGAATTTTGAACAGAAACAATTTTGTTCCCATTTGAAATAGCAATATCGTTATCGTTAGGCACACTACTATTGTATAAATTACCTTGCAAATTCTGTCCTAAGAAAGGAGCGGGTGGCGCAGGCATTTTACTTTTTTGATTAGTAGAAAGATGTTTTTTAGGATAAACCAGCGACATACTATCTTTAATAGCTTTTAATTTATTTTTTTCACCCTTCCCGTCAGGTGTAGGCATTTCAATATTTTGAACAACAGGGTTCCAATCTTCTTTTATATCCGCAACGTTAACTGTTGCAGCTTTTTGAATGGTAAACAAAGTTGATTTTACCTGAGCAGTTACATTTAATGTCAGAGTAACAATAAAACTCAAGACAGCTATTTTGAAATATTTCATGATTGAGATTTTGTGAATATCAAATTTAATGAAAATTGAGGAAATATGAAAGGTTTAGCTTTTGTTTAAATGTCGAGCCAGTGAATAACCCATAGAAAAACATCCCTGCAACAAATAACCACCTGTTGGTGCGTCCCAATCCAGCATTTCTCCGATACAATAATTGTGTGGCAGTTTTTTTAATTGAAAATTCGAATCTATTTCTGTTAATGATATTCCGCCAACCGTAGAAATAGCCTCATCAATTGGGGCAGAAGAAGTAATAGTAATAGGAAAATTTTTGATTTTACCTGCAAGGACTTCCAAATAAGTAAAATCGTCTTTGCTGAGAATTGTTTTTAAAAGTTCAATCTGTGTATCATCAAAATTCAATCTGTCGATTAATAATTTTTTAATAGAGCGGTTTCCTCTTGCCGAAAATTTATCTTTTATCTGCTCAATCGTTAGACTTGGTTTTAGGTCGATAAAAATTTCTGCAGTACCATTATTATTGAGTTGATTTCTGATTTGCGGGCTTAATGCGTAAATAGCTCCACCTTCTAATCCAAATTTTGTGATTACTAATTCACCTTTGCGTTCATTTGTATCACATTTAACGGAAATGTTTTTTAAGGTTTTGCCTTCAGCAATTTGGATGAATTCGTTTTTCCATTTCACTTCATAAGCGCAGTTGGAAGCTTGAAATGGGATAATTTCAATTCCTTTTTCCAAAAAGTAGTTTGTCCAAGTACCATCGGAACCTGTTACTTTCCAGCTAGATCCACCTAAACAAAAAATAAAAATTTCAGATTTCAGATTAAAAAAATTATCAGTTGTTTTTAAAATAAGTTTATTATTCTCCCAACCTTTCCAAGTATGATTTGTTTTAATCTGAACATTTTTTCTTTTCAGCTCATTCAGAATAGCATTTAAAACATCAATTGGTTTTATTCCTTCTTTAGGGAAAATTCTTTTGCTGCTTCCAACAAATGTTTCGATTCCAATACCTTTAAGCCAATCTCTTAGATTATCATTTGTGAAAGATGAAATGATTGGTTTAAAAAAATCTGATGGCGTGTATCGGGAAATAAATTTCTCTGATTCTTCAGAGTGTGTTAAATTAAATCCTCCATCGCCCGCAACTAAAAACTTTCTTCCCAAGGCAGAGTTGCGTTCATATATAGTAACATCAAATTTTGTTTCGTCTAGTTGAGCTGCAAGCATTAATGCTGCCGGTCCGCCTCCGATAATGGCAATGGATTTTTTCATTGTCTCAAAAGTAAACAAAAAGGAGGTATTAAACCTTTTAAACTTTTCTTTGTCATACCGCAAAACAACATAAATATGAAAAACATAATCTTAATTTTATTTACTGTTGCGATAGCTTCGGTAAATGCAGTGGCACAAGAACCTACTAAGCCAAAACCAGCCCCAAAGGGGTCCATTGGGACTAAAAAAACTCCTGAAGAGCGTGCGGAAAATATGACAAAACGTTTGTCCAAGGAATTAAATTTAAATCCTGATCAGGAACTAAAAACTAAAGCAATTATTTTGAAACGTGAATTAGAAAGAGAAAGGATTACTAAAGATGTAAAAGAAGCTCATGGAAAAGCTAAAGAAGAGTTTAAGTCTTTTTTGACTCCGGAGCAATTTCAGAAATTCGAAAAGAAAGAAGCAGAAATGAAGCAGAAGCGTGAAGAAAGAAGAAAAAAGGCTATGGAGAAAAAAGCTTCTGAAAAAGCTTCCCCGGAAGGAAAATAGTTTCTCGGCTTCGCTCGAAATGACAGTCGGTTGTCATTTCGAGCATAGTCAAGAAATTTCTTAAATTCGCATAGAAATATGTCGAATAATTTTTTAAATACCCCCATTGAATATCTTAAAAGCGTTGGTCCACAAAGAGCCGATTTGCTAAAAAAAGAATTACACATTTTTAATTATTCCAATCTTCTTACTTATTATCCTTTCCGTTATGTCGACCGGACAAAATTTTATAAGGTAAAAGAGATTAATGCTGATTTACCTTATGTGCAATTAAGAGGAAAAATTACTCACACCGAAATGGTTGGTGTAAAAAGAGCGCAACGTTTTGTTGCAACGTTTACTGATGGAACAGGAAAATTAGAATTGGTTTGGTTCCAAGGAGCAAAATGGATTGCTGATAAAATAAAGCCACATCTTACTAATGAGTATGTAGTTTTTGGAAAACCTGCAGCCTTTGCCGGAAAATTTAATGTAGCTCATCCCGAAATAGAATTAGTTACAGAAGAAAACACCATTTTCGCACCAGCACTTCAGGCTGTTTATTCCAGTACTGATAAACTTAAAGTCAGAAGTCTTGATACAAAAGGCATTGCCCGTATCCAAAAAGTGTTGAACGCACTTATTAAAAATAATATTCCTGAAACACTTTCTAAAAGTATTATTGAACGTTATCAGTTGATGTCGAGAGAAGATGCTTTAAAGCAAATTCATTTTCCGCAAAATCCAAATTTATTAAAGAAAGCAGAGTATAGATTGAAATTTGAAGAGTTGTTTTTTATTCAATTAAAATTATTGAAACAAAAAGGATTGAGAGAAAAAACTTACAGAGGTTTTGTGTTTTCGAAAGTGGGAGATTATTTTAATAAGTTTTTTAATAACCATTTGCCTTTTGAATTAACGAATGCTCAAAAAAGAGTTATCAAAGAAATCCGTTTGGATATGGGAAGCGGGAAACAAATGAATAGATTGTTGCAGGGAGATGTTGGAAGCGGAAAAACTTTGGTGGCATTAATGAATATGTTAATTGCTTTGGATAATGGATTTCAAGCATGTTTGATGGCGCCAACAGAAATTTTGTCAAATCAACATTTTGAAACGCTTTCGGAATTATTAAAACCGCTCGATATAAAAGTTGGTTTACTTACCGGTTCTAAGAAAGTAAAAGAAAGAAGAATATTGCACGAGCAGTTACAAAACGGAGAATTACAAATTTTAATCGGAACACATGCTTTGTTTGAAGATACCGTTCAGTTTAAAAATTTAGGATTGGTTGTTATTGATGAACAACATCGTTTTGGAGTGGCACAAAGAGCAAAAATGTGGACAAAAAACACTCAGCCTCCGCATGTTTTGATTATGTCGGCAACACCCATTCCGCGTACACTTGCAATGACTTTGTATGGCGATTTAGATGTGAGTGTGATAGATGAAATGCCACCCGGAAGAAAATCAATTTCTACAACACACCGCTTTGATAATCATCGCGACAGAGTGTTTGGTTTTATGCGTGAACAAATTGCTTTGGGCCGACAAATTTATATTGTATATCCACTTATCAAAGAATCCGAAAAAATGGATTTTAAAGATTTGATGGATGGATATGAAAGTATTGTGAGGGCATTTCCACAACCGAAGTATCAAGTGAGTATTGTGCACGGACAATTAAAAGCTGATGCTAAGGAATATGAAATGCAGCGTTTTGTAAAACATCAAACACAAATTATGGTTGCTACAACTGTAATTGAAGTTGGTGTGAACGTTCCCAATGCAAGTGTAATGATTATTGAAAGTGCCGAACGTTTTGGTTTATCACAACTGCATCAATTACGAGGAAGAGTTGGAAGAGGGGCAGACCAATCGTATTGTATCTTAATGACGAGTCATAAATTAGGTCACGATGGAAAATTGAGAATGGAAACCATGTGTAATACAAACGATGGTTTTGAAATTGCAGATGTGGATTTGAAATTGCGCGGGCCGGGTGATATGGCAGGAACAATGCAAAGCGGAGTGTTGGATTTGAATATTGCAGATTTAGCAAAAGATTCCCAAATTTTACATACTGCCAGAAATATGGTGATTGAGTTATTGTCGGAAGATGCTGAATTACAAAATCCGGAAAATGCTTCAATTGCCTACCAATTTTCGATGATGAATAATAATCGGACGAACTGGAGCCGCATATCTTAACTCTACGAAATACGAATTTTAACGAATTACGAATCTGCCTGTCACAGGTCTGTGTGCGGAGAGTGTTTCTTGATGTGGAACGTCATCCCGTGCCACGACACGGGATCTGCTTGTTGTGGAGTGATTAATTATTCTCAGGATACTCCACCACCCAGTGAAAGCCTTTGTTGATTAGCGGAAAACTTCTAACATCTACTTTTCTGAATTGTATACTATTGGAATCATTTTCGTACAATGTCAGGATGTTCTCAGCGAAATCATATTTTACTAAAAATTTATCGGATGAATCTTTGTTGGATTGAAAAGAAATAGTATTCAATGTAGTGTCAATAGTTGATGTGTAATATTCGTATTGATCTTCCCATTTTATCAATGTAATTTTTCTATCAAAAATAATTTGTTTTAATTTCTTTCCGTTTTTTATATTAGAATCACTGTAGCTATATATCCCATACAATGGCGGTTTCGGAGCGCTATCTCCATCCACTTTCATGTTCTCCCAACTGAAACTCATAAACAATAAAGTAAACGAAACAATTACTGCTCCTTTAATTATTTTACGGTACGACTGAATAAGTTTCGGAAAAACAATTTCTTTTTGTTCTGTTAATTTCGTTTCTTTTTTCAGAATAAAGAATTGAAAAATAGAATTGAAAAAAGGATAAAGCAACAACAAAGCATAAGCAACCAAATGCAGTGCAAAAAGTTTTACAGGAACATCGTAACTGAAATTAATAACAGCCACATTAATCATTACCAGCAAAACCAATATTGCTCCTAAAGCAGTCGTTCTTCTGAAAAATAATAAAAACCCTGAAAGCACTTCTGTAATTCCAAGAAAAACTGTATAGCTTGTCGAATACCCCATGAAAGCCCATAACAATCCTTGAGGAGTGGATTCTCCAAATGTTTGTTCTAGTTTTTCTAAATCCGGAAATGGGAAATGTGATTTGAATACTTTATCAAAGCCGTACACCAACATATAAAATCCAATACAATAGCGGATGTAGATAAATAAATAAGCTTGTAATTTTTCGTAATTAGTTCTTTTTTTATCAATCAATAAAATTGTTAATGCTAAAACGATTGATAAAATTAAAAAGATAAAAAATTTCACAAAATCAAATGATGTGTCACCACTATCTGAGAAAACAAGCTTTTGAAAACTCTCTATATGTAAAATGTTTTTTCCAATCCAAAGAACGAATCCATCATTCAGTCTTTCATATATATTGAAAATAAAATCAAATTGTGGGAAAGCATCAAATGGGAAAGGAAAAACATAAAAGAAGGTATACAACAAAATGAAAAGAAATAGAAATTTCTTTTGAATAGGCCATTTGGGGGTTAAACTTTCCATCATTGTGCTCGTCAAAAGTATCGTAATTCAATAATAAATCAAAATTCAGACTTCGAATAAATAATTTTATTAATTGCTTAAAATGGATTAACTTTATATACTGTAACAAAAACATACTCCCATGAAAATTTTTACTCGAATTTTTGTATTGTTATTTCTTCTGTTAGCAAACAATAAGTCCAATTCTCAAAGTCTATATCAGTTACAATGGGAATACGATTATACAACACTTAGTTCTCCATGGTCGTTGGAAGCAGATGTTTTGAATCGTCCTTATGTTTACGTTGCAAGTGGAGAAGCAGGATTGAGAATTTTCACAACAGCCGGTGTTCCTGTTTATACGATAGATACAAATATGATTGAGATGAGTGCAATGAATGTTTCACAGTATGGAAACTTTTTGTATGTTCCTATTGGAAGGCATCTTACCAATGACCTTCCCGGTTTGGCAATTATAGATGTTACAAACCCAGCTAGTCCAGTTGTTTTGGATGTTTGGGTTCACAATCCTGTTTCAAATCCTAATGGAGCGGGGATTGTAAAAGTAGAAGGCAACTATGCATATCTTGGTATAATGGGTTTAGGTTTAGCAATATTAGATATTTCTAACCCGAGCAACATTACCTTTGTTTCTGAATTGGCACTTAATATTAACTATCCTGTTGTAGGACCCAATCCCGACTTGTATAATCTCAGAGGAATGGAAGTTAAGAACAGCATTGTTTATGGTTGTTTTGATGCTGGTGGCTTACGAATTATTAATTGCGTAAATAAATTATCTCCTATTGAAACTGGTCGTTATGCAAATCCAATAACATATGTTCCCATTAATCGTCCCCGAGCATACAATAACATTGTTTTGAACGATACGGTTGCTTATTTAGCTGTTGATTATTGTGGAATAGAAGTTTTGAAAATTAATGATACTTCCAACATTACTTTACTCGATCACTTCAATCCGGTAAATTGTCCGACCGGTTCGTGGTATAATGCACCTGTTCATGCAAATGAACTGCGATACAATGCTGATTGTAAAGAATTATTCGTTACAACAGGAAAAAGCGAAATGATATCTATGGATGTTTCTAATCCAACAAATATTGATTCAACAGGAATGTATGGTAGCATTACAGATACTACTGCCACATGGGGAATTGCGATGCGTAACGATTCTATATATCTGTCATATGTTTTAATTCCTATTTATATTTCTTTTATACATCCATTTGACGCAAAGTGGAATGGAATAAAAATGGTGAAGTGGATGAATCCATGTGCCGGAATGGGAACAGAAGAAAACGAAAAAGAATTATTGTCTCTTAGTATTCGCCCAAATCCATTTAATTCAATTACTCAAATTCATTTTTCTTTAGACGAACCAATTTATGCAAATATCAGAATTGTTGACATTATGGGAAGGACAATAAAATATTTTGAAACGCAAAAATATTCTACTGGCGAAAACAAAGTCGATTGGGATGGGCAAGATAATTCCGGAAATGAAATTGCTAATGGAATGTATTTTGTTAGAATGGAAAGTGCAGATAAAGTATTTAGTGCAAAAATGTTGAAGACACAATAGAAGATAAAATAGTCGTATTAAAATTTATGCAGGTTGTTAAATTATTTTTTAACAACCTGCTTTTTTTTGTTGAAAATATTATCAGAAAAGGACTTTGAGGATACTTACCTTAGCATAAATAAATATTTTATGTCGGAAATACATTTTTATAAAAAGATAGCATTAAACTTAAACATTAATGAAAAACAAGTTGATGCAGTAGTTGGATTATTAGACGAAGGCGCTACTATTCCTTTCATTTCTCGTTACCGTAAAGAAATGACCGGTAGCATGGATGAAGTTCAAGTGGCAAATGTGCGTGATGAAATTGAACGTTTGCGTGCATTGGAAAAGCGAAGAGAATTTATTTTAGAATCAATAGAAGGACAAGGAAAGTTAACTCCTGAATTAATTACTTTATTGCGACAAGCAGAAACTGTTTCTGCTTTGGAAGATATTTATTTACCATTCAAACCAAAACGCAGAACAAAGGCAACCATAGCTCGTGAAAAAGGATTAGAACCTTTGGCTCAAATATTATTTGATCAAGGGAAAATGGATGTGGAAGATGAAGCGGAGAAATTTGTTTCAGCCGAAAAAGAGGTGAAATCAGCAGATGATGCACTTTCTGGTGCAAGAGATATTGTTGCGGAGTGGATCAATGAAAATGCTGAAGCTAGAGATAAAATCCGTAATTTATTTAAACGTTCGGCAACAATAAAAAGTAAAGTGCTGCGTGGAAAAGAAGAAGCAGGAGAAAAATTTAAAGATTATTTTGATTGGGAAGAAAATTTGATGGGTTGTCCTTCGCATAGATTATTAGCTATCCGTAGAGGAGAAAGTGAAGAAATCTTAAGTATCCACATTATGCCATCCGAAGAAGAAGCAATTGATCTATTGGTAAATCAATTTGTAAAATCAAACAACTCTGCTTCAACACAAGTAAAATTAGCATGTGATGATGCTTACAACCGCATGATGCAAGGTTCGATTGAAACAGAAATGCGGATGATGACTAAAGAACTGGCTGATGAAAAAGCAATTCAGGTTTTTGCAGATAATTTAAGAGAGTTGATGCTGGCTTCTCCACTCGGACAAAAGGCAATATTGGCAATCGACCCTGGTTTCAGAACAGGTTGCAAAGTGGTGGTGTTGGATAAGCAAGGAAAATTATTGGATGATACAGTTATCTATCCACACGAACAAAATAAAATATTTCAAACCAAACAATTGATTTTAGCATGGTGCGATAAACATAAAGTAGAAGCAATAGCAATTGGAAACGGAACTGCAGGAAGAGAAACAGAAACATTTGTAAGAAGCATTGAAGAACTTCCGAAAAGTATCAATGTAATTATGGTGAACGAAAGTGGAGCTTCTATTTATTCTGCATCGGATGTTGCGCGAGAAGAGTTTGCTGATAAAGACATCACCGTGCGTGGAGCTGTTTCCATTGGAAGAAGATTGGCGGATCCTTTGGCAGAATTGGTAAAGATTGATGCAAAGTCGATTGGTGTCGGACAATATCAACACGATGTAGATCAATATTTATTAAAAAAGAAGTTAGATGAAGTAGTAGAGAGTTGTGTGAATAAAGTTGGAGTAGAAGTAAACACTGCCAGTAAACAATTGCTGACATACGTTTCCGGTTTAGGCGGAGTATTAGCAAAAAATATTGTTGACTACAGAAATGAAAATGGTCCGTTCAAATCGCGTAAAGATATTTTGAAAGTTCCGAGAATGGGAGAGAAAGCCTACGAGCAAGCTGCAGGGTTTTTAAGAATTGCAAATGGAAAAAATCCATTAGATAAAAGTGCTGTGCATCCTGAGAGTTATGGCATCGTTGAAAAAATGGCGGCTGATTTAAATTGCACGATTGAACAATTGATGACAGAGAAAGAATTCCGCAAACAAATTTCTTTACAAAAATATGTAACCGAAAAAGTTGGTTTGCCAACCTTAAATGACATCATGAATGAGTTAGATAAACCGGGAAGAGATCCGAGAAAATCATTTGAAGTATTTAAGTTTGACGACAGCGTTCATGAAATAGCAGATTTAAAAGTGGGAATGAAATTGCCAGGAATTGTAACCAACGTCACTAACTTTGGAGCCTTTGTGGATATAGGTGTTCATCAAGATGGATTGGTACACGTTTCTCAATTGTCAAATACATTTGTCTCCGACCCAAACACAGTCGTTAAGGTTCAGCAGCAAGTGATGGTAACAGTAACGGAAGTAGATGCACAAAGAAAACGAATTGCATTGTCGATGAAAGACAATGTTGTGAGTACTCCAGTTTCGAAGCCTGCTCAAAACAGTAACAATAAAAAAGGAAAACCTGAACCTCCTGCGAATGATTTTGTAAGTCAGTTGGCTGCTTTGAAGGATAAGTTTAAGTAATTATTGTTTACCTGCATTTTGTTATCGTTAACCTATGTTTTGAATCAAATGCTATTTTTTTAATTACATTTATTATGAACTAATAATAACTTGAATGAAAAAAATCATAGCCTCAATTTGTTTTCTTATTATTATATTATTCTCAAAAGCTCAAACTCCTACATTTGAATGGGCAAAAAAAATGTCGGGCACTGATTCTGATTATGGCCGTTCAGTTGCAGTAGATACTTTCGGAAATGTATATACTACGGGGTGGTTCAGGGGAACAGTGGATTTTAATCCTGGAGCAGGAGTTTATAATCTTACTTCCACGGCATCTGCAGCTGATGATGTGTTTATATCAAAATTAGATGCTTCCGGAAATTTTGTTTGGGCAAAACATATCAAAGGACCGGATCCTGCAGCAGTTAGTAATGCTTACAACATTAAGTTAGATCAGAATGGAAATGTATATGTTACTGGTTTTTTTAATGGAACGCTTGATTTTGATCCAGGGCCTGGGGTTTATAATGTAACTTCTGCATGTGATTCTACATCAGAAACAGCTACATTCTTATTAAAGTTGGATAGTTTCGGAAATTTTATTTGGGTAAAGCAATTGACGGGATTTTCTTATACACTTTGTTTTACGATAGATAAATATGATAATATCTATCTTTCTGGAGAATTTTTAAGTGCAGTTGATTTTGATACAGGGGCTGGAATTTTTAATTTAACACCAGTTGGTAATGAGGATATTTTCATCGCCAAATTTGATGTCTCGGGTAATTTTATATGGGTAAAGCAGATAGGAGGGAGTATGCCGGAATTCACTCACGCTATTGAGGTTGATAAATGGTGTAATGTATATATTACAGGTGGATATTCAGGAACAGTTGATTTTGATCCAGGAGTAGGAGTTTATAATTTAACTTCCGGGACATTTAATACAGACATTTGCATTGCAAAATTAGATTCTTTAGGAAATTTTGTTTGGGCTAAACAAATTGGTAATTCATCAAATATAGTAGATGTTGGGCACGCAATTGAAGTGGATGCTTTAAACAATGTATATGTTACCGGACAATTCAGAGGGACTGTAGATTTTAACCCAGATACATTAGGAACATTCAACTTGACTTCTATTGGATCTGGTGATGCATTTGTTTTAAAATTAAATACTTCAGGGAATTTCATTTGGGCGAAAATGATAGGAGAAGCTCTTGATGATGAAGGGTTTGGCATTGCTGTAGATCAGAATGGAAATGTTTATACTACTGGTTGGTTCCGTGGAACTGTAGACTTTAATCCTGACGGAGGAGTATTTAACTTAACGTCTGCCGGTATTGAAGATGTATTTGTTTTGAAGTTGGATAACTCAGGAAATTTTGTCTGGGCATTAAAAATGGGTGGGACTTTAAGCGATAAAGTGTTTGCTATTGCTCTGGATGCATCGGATAATATTTACACTACAGGATGGTTTGAAGGAACATCTGATTTTGATCCGGGAGTAGGTGTACTCAATTTAACATCCGCTGGGATGTCAGATATTTTTGTCCATAAAATAAGTCAGAATATTTCAACATATGTTTTGGCAGAAAACATTAATTTTAGAAATGCGACTATCTACCCAAATCCTTCAAACGGCTTGTTTAATATTTGTACTTCTGAACAAATTAAAAACGGAAGTATAGAAATTTACAATAGTATGGGTGAATTAATTTACTTGAAAGAAACATCTGATCAACAAAATTTAATCGATTTAAAAGATCATGTGAATGGTTTATACTTTGTGAAAGTGATAAGGGATGGTGAAGTGATTGGAATGGAAAAGATTGTGAAGCATTAATTAATCCACAATCCCCATTGTCTTCATAAGAAAGGAAGCATTCATAGTAGAACAAACACCTTGACTTAATTTATAATCGAAGTTTAGTTTGTTGTCTTTGATGGTGATTTCAAAACATAAGTTTCTTACTTGATCAGGAAACTGAGATGAGAGTTTTGATAATTCCACATCGTGTGTGGCAACTATCCCAACTCCGTTTAATCTTAAGATTTTTTTGATGAGTGCTTCCGAACCTGCATGTTGGTCTTTGCTGTTGGTTCCTTTTAAAATTTCGTCTAACAAAAAGAAAACTTGTTTTCCTTGTTCGTATTGCTCCGTTAATAAATGCAAACGTTTTAATTCAGCGTAAAAGAAAGATTCATTTTCCTGTAAGGAATCATTTGTTCTAAGGCTGGTGAATAAGTGGATAGGTGAGAATTTGTAACGGCTTGCACATACTGGAGCTCCAATCATTGCAATAGTAAGGTTTACACCGATCGTTCTTAAGAACGTACTTTTTCCTGCCATGTTTGCACCCGTTAATAAATCTACTTTTGGTGCGTGTGAAATGCTGAAATTATTTTTTACCAATACATCTTCTTGGATTAGTGGATGACCAATATTTTCTGCTTCAATTACAAAGTGATTGGTTTCTACTTCAGGAAAAGCATACGAAGGATTGTTATGTGCATACATTCCTAAACTGATAAATGCATCAAATTCTCCAATGGCATCTACCCATTTCATAAAATAATCTTTGTTTTTCTTTCTCCAATTTTCAATGCCACACATCACGTTAATGTCCCAAAGTAAAATTCCGTTTAACAAAACAGCAACCACAATATTCATGCGCGCATCAAGCTTGTCCGTCAAGCTTTTTAGTTCTTTGATGTTTTCGCTGGCTGAAGTATTCTCGTTTACAAAAACAGATTTTAATTTGCTTAGTAAATCTGATTTAAACGATTCCTTTTCAATTAAGGAAATCAATTGACGGTACTTTTCGATAGAATCAAATTTGCGACTAAGGTTATCATGAATTTTATTGATACGTTTGGTGTAAACGCCAATGATTCCCAATTGTACGAAAAACAATAAAACAAAAGGTGTTTCATTGATCTTTCCTAAAAAGAATAAAACAATGGATGTGACAGATAAAATTGGAAATACAACACAAGAAATTTTCAAAAGTAAATTTGAAAATGTATTTTTTTCATTCAGCCATTCTTCAATTACTTCTTTGTCCTTCGCCTGTTCCTTATTCTGAAATCCCAAAGCAATAAATTCATGATTCCATTCAGGTTTTGATGATAATTCTTTTATAGCTCCTTGTCTGGCAACAATAGTTTCTTTATCCATAAAAGGATAAGTCAGCCATTGCGCCAGTTTTATTCTTCCGGTATAAGTAGAAGTACGGTTTAAAATCTGAAAAATGGATTTTCTTCCAAAAATATCTAGGTCAGAAATGAAGTGATGTTGTTTGTCGATAAACTCTGCTCCTTCATTTATTCCGGTAAAATCTTTTTTTAATAATTGGATTTCAATTTCGTTGACTTTGATTAAGTTTTTTAAAAAGCTTGTTTTCCTTTTTAATTTGAGTTCTTTATTCAATAAAAAAAGAAAAAGAATTACAGTAATTCCGGCAAACGAATAAGCAAAAAGTACTTGTGTTTTGTAGAAAAAAATAAAGAGAGCAAGAGCTAAAAGGAATAATAGAATCCGGGAATAGAAAATTTTGTTTAGTTTGCTATTCTGTTCTTCAATTTCCTCGCTGAACTCTGTTATTCTGTTTGTGTAGTATGCTAAAAGCTTATTCATGGGGAGCAAAGCTACGTAAATATTGGAATTCAATGAGTTTTTGAGCCTATATTTTTGATGCCTTTTACTACGATTTATTTCTTATTTTTGTACCTATTCAAAGAATAATTGTAAAGAATGAAAATATCATATAACTGGCTGAAGGAATACATTAAAACCGACTTATCACCCGATGAGATTGGAATATTATTGACCGATTGTGGATTGGAAGTAGAAAGTATCGAAAAATTCGAAACGGTAAAAGGTGGATTGAAGGGAATTGTGGTTGGAGAAGTAAAAACAAAAGAAAAACACCCTGATGCTGATAAATTGAATTTAACAACGGTTGATGTTGGGACAGGAACTTTATTGAATATTGTTTGCGGAGCAGCAAATGTGGAAGCAGGACAAAAAGTCGTTGTCGCTACAATTGGTGCAACGCTTCATCCTACAATCGGTGAGCCCTTCGAAATTAAAAAAGCAAAAATCCGTGGGAAAGAATCGGAGGGAATGATTTGTGCGGAAGATGAAATTGGATTGGGAACTTCACATGCAGGAATTATGGTGTTGGATGCAACTGCAAAAATTGGAACACCAGCCCATGAATTTTTTAAGATAGAAGAAGATTATACATTCGAAATTGGTTTAACGCCTAACCGTGCCGATGCTGCATCTCATGTTGGTGTTGCTCGTGACTTGGTTGCTGTGTTGAATGCAAAAGCTGTTGCGATGGCTCATGCATTGACATTGCCTGATGAAAGACTTTTCAAAGTAGATGAAACAACTTCCAAAATAGAAGTAGTTGTAGAAGATGCTATTGCTTGTCCGCGTTACTCCGGACTATCCATTTCAAATATCACCGTTAAAGATTCACCCGATTGGTTAAAAAACAGATTGAAAGCAATTGGACTTCGTCCGATTAACAACATTGTTGACGCAACCAATTATGTATTGCATGAATTGGGACAGCCGATGCATGCTTTTGATGCCGATAAAATTAAAGATGGCAAAGTAATCGTTAAAAAACTTGCTGACAAAACAAAATTCAAAACATTAGATGAAACGGAAAGAGAATTGTCTTCGGAAGATTTAATGATTTGCTCCGGAGGAGCCCATTCGGGTGATAGCCCAAAACCAATGTGTATTGCAGGAGTGTTTGGTGGAATTGAATCAGGAGTTACTGCTGATACAAAAAATATATTTCTGGAAAGTGCATATTTTAATTCGTCTTCTGTGCGTAAATCATCTAAGCGACATGGATTAAAAACTGATGCATCTTTCCGTTACGAAAGAGGTGCAGATCCGAATATTACTGTTTATGCTTTAAAGCGGGCAGCTATTTTAATCAAAGAAATTGCCGGAGGAAAAATTTCTTCTGAGATAATTGATATTTATCCTGCACCAATTGAAAATTTCAAAGTTCCGTTTTCATTTGAAAAATGCGAACAGCTGATTGGTAAAAAAATTGATTTGGAGTTGATAAAAATCATTATCACTTCTTTAGGAATTGGAATCGAACATGAAGGGAATGATGCATTGTTATTATCTGTTCCTCCATTTAAAGTAGATGTTACTCGTGAGCAAGATGTGATAGAAGAAGTTTTAAGAATATACGGATACAACAATGTTGAAATTCCATCGGTATTAAATTCTTCCTTATCATTTGCCGAAAAACCAGACAAAGAAAAAATTCAAAATGTTGTTTCCGAATTATTGACAAACAATGGTTTTTCGGAAATGATGTGTTTGTCGCTGACAAAAGGAGAATACGCTTCTAAGTTAAGTTCGTTGAGTGAGGACAGAAGTGTAGCAATGATGAACCCTTTGAGCAGCGATTTGAATGTGTTGCGCCAAACGTTATTGTTTAGTGGGTTGGAAACCATTGCCTATAACCAAAATCGTAAGAATGCAGATTTGAAATTGTATGAATTTGGTAAAACATATGTTGCCATAAAAGGTGAAGCCACTAAGTACATTGAAACAAAACATTTATCTGTTTTTATAACCGGTCGCAAGCAAGAAGAAAGTTGGAATGCTACTAATGATGGAATGAACTTTTACACTTTAAAAGGAATTGTAAAAAATATTATTGAACGTTTGGGGATAAAAGATGTGAAGATGGCAGAATTGAATTCTGACCTGCCTACCGGACAGGCAGGAGTTTTTTCTCAAGGATTAGCATTTAACTGGAATAAGAAGCAATTGGTTGAATTCGGTGAAATCGCAAAATCTGTTTCCTCAAAATTGATGGATATTAAAAGTCCTGTTTTTTATGCAGATTTTAATTGGGATTTAGTTTTAGAGGCTATGAAAAAGTCTTCTACAGTTTATTCAGAAGTTCCGAAATTCCCTGAAGTAAGAAGGGATTTGGCTTTATTGATTGATAAAGCAATTCAATTTGAACAATTGGAGCAATTGGCTTATCAGTCTGAGAAAAATATTTTGAAAGATGTGAATTTGTTTGATGTATATCAAGGAGACAAATTACCGAACGGCAAAAAGTCGTATGCCTTGAGTTTTATTTTACAAGATGAAAATGCAACTCTTACAGATAAACAAATTGAGAAGATAATGGAGAAGTTGATGAAGACATATCAAGAGAAGGTTGGGGCTGAGATAAGATAGTACGGATAACGAATTTTTACGAACCTGCCTGCGGTAGGCAGGTTTACGAATCTGTGTTTGTTAAAAGATGAAGAGGCAAACTAAAATTATTTTATTGATTATCGTTTTGCTAATTTCAAGCTTTCTTTTTTTACTTATTAAAAATAAAATCACTACTCCTCTTGATTATACTATTATTCTATCTGATAAAGAAGAAACAATTGATGTGTACTATGTTAATTGGGCTTGCGATTGTGCTCAGTGGATAGAAACAAAGTATTCTAAATCTAACCCTGAATATGTTACAAATGAAAAGGATTGTATTTATCTGGAGTCTGAGAATCTCCAATTACAAGAAATCGAAGATAAATTTATTGAGAATTCTTTTTTAAAAAGGCTAAGGCTAACAGGGAATTTTTATAAAAACAAAGGCCTTTCTCGCACTTATTACTCTCAATTTGAGAAACCTGAACCAGCAAGAGTTTTTAGATACTCGAAAATAGAAATTGTAAAATAAAAATCCCGCTTTGGTTAAGGAGCGGGATTTTTTATGAATGTTCTTTTTATGAATGAAATATCTTTCGTGATAGTACTTCATAAACACTTGGCCCAAAATCTTGAGGAAAAAGATAGATTACAAAGTGAATAGCCAAAAAGAAAGCTAATGTCCACACTAAAATATAAAAAAAGCCGGCTAGTTTTCTTGTCATGTAAACTCCTAATAGGACTACAATAGAGTTTAATATAAAAGTTGCAGGATAAGTTACTATTGCTTGTAGACCTGTATAAGGAAATATGTTTCCTAAAACAAACATAAAACAGGTAGAAATAAGAAGAATTATACCACCAGTTAGTAATCTTTTATCTAGCGAATTGGCCTTTTTCTTCTCGTTCATTATTCGCTTACAAATCCCTCACAGCATTTTTCTTTGGTTCTTGAATTCCTACAACCAAAAATGCACATCCTTGTTTTCCTTTTTCTGCTGGATAAATTTCAACAATTAAATTTTGAGAAGAATTAGCAAAGAAAATCCATGAAAGAGGATCTTTTGAAGTTGCACTGTTGTATATTTCTGTTTTTTGATCATCCAATATTTTAAATGTTACTTTTCCTAATGCAGCTTCTGAACCAATTTGGAATTTATAATTTAATCCTCTGTACACAGCTAAGTGAATTTCGGATGGTTCGTCAAGAATAACCGTTACTGTGTTTAACTTGCCATTGTGTGTGAATGGAGCCAGTTTTTTTATCCCTTCTTTTGCAACCGGTGCACATTGCGCATTTGCAGCTAAAGTAACTGCAATAGACAATACTATAAATACAAGGATTGATTTTATATTTTGTTTAGATAATTTCATAATTGAAAATATTAAAGTGTGATTTTGTATCTTAATACTGTTACCTTTTCTAAAATAGATTTTAACTGCTCTTTGGATAATTTAAATGAAGTATTATTTCCAACGCTAATTATATCTTTATCAGATGTGATAGGTTTGTCTTGAGTTGCAACTACACTTTCATAGACTGCAGCTATATCTCTCATGCCAGTTAATAAAGCATTTATTTCTTCATCAGCTTTAAATTGTTCAAGCATATTCATTAAATTATTCAATACAATTTTTTGATCACCAACCAATCCGATTACTTCTTCCTTTTGAGTTTTATCTGCAATTGCCGTAACAATATACATTGCTTCAACCCAACCGCCAGCTGCAATGGTTGCAGTTGCAGTATTTCGTTGATTGTCTTTTAAATATTGGTCAGCATTTATTCCGGCTTCAGTAACAATGGCCATTAAGGAATCCAGATTTGTACTGTTTGCCTGAAGTCGTTTATTTACTTCTTGTCCATAACTGCCATCAATGCTCAATGCATTGGTTAATTCATTTATGTTTTTCAAGTAATTGTTAAAATCTTGATTTTGTTTGTATAGATAACAAAAAGATAAATCTGTTGAATAAACACCCAAGTTTGCAGCTTTCGAATAACTTGAAATGTATTTCGACATTTTATCAGTTGGGTTTAATACTGATTTATCGAAAGCCGAGCCCGACATTTTAAGTATTGTAAATGTCTCAAGTGGTGAAGGAATATTATAAAAAACAACACTTTTTGAAGTGTCAATGCTGCTTTTTACTTCTGTTGAATCAATGGGAGTTTCGTTTGAGCCCGAGCCTCCGCAACTGATTAAACTAACAGCTGCTATGAATACTGCAATGCTTTTGAAGAGTCGTATCATTTGTTAAGGAAGTTTTATAGTTTTAGTTTAATTATAACAAAACTAATATAATTATTGTAATACCGAAATTATTTTAAATTTTACCTCCAATCACCCAATTAATAGGCTATTTTTTCGTTTCTTCTAATTGATTATCTTTATAAAATGCATTTTTTGAGATTATTATCGAACATGAAACATCCTCTTGTAATGAAAATTCTTTTTTCACTACATTTTATTGTATTTCTTTCGATTTCTGCTTTTTCTCAAAAAAATTATTCTCTGGATATACAATCAAAGAAAGATGCTTCACTTTTAAAAAAAATTTCTTATAAAAAGCAATTTGTATCTACTGCAGAAAGAGATAAGGAACTCCAAAATGTTTTATTCGCTTGTTTTGATAATGCCTATTTAGCTGCAGCTTACGATAGTGTTGCTATGGATTCGCTTTCAATGAAAGTTTATTTAAATTTTGGTGCACAATACAAATGGGCCAGTCTAAAACCGGGAAATGTTGACGAGGGTGTGCTGAGCGAAATTGGTTTCAGGGAAAAATTATATTCTAATAAGCCTTTGTATTTTAAGAGCGTAAAACGTATTCAGGAAAAATTAATCACCTATTATGAAAATAATGGTTATCCATTTGCTTCAGTCAAGCTGGATAGTGTTGTAATCAATGATGAAAAAATTGCTGCAGTATTAAACCTCACAAAAAATTCTGAAATAAAGATTGACAGTGTTGTTATTAACGGAACAGCACAAATCGCAACTGTTTATATTTATAATTATTTGGGAATCAAACCGGGCAGCTTGTATGATGAATCGCAATTGAAAAAAGTAAATACACGAATTGCAGAATTGCCTTTTGTCCGTTCCACAAAGCCTGCCTCAGTTACGTTTACTGATAAATTTAATAAACTCATTTTGACACTCGAAAAAAAACGTGCCAGTCAATTTGACGGAGTGGTTGGTATTTTGCCTGATAATGTTACGGGAAAAATATTGTTTACCGGAGAAGTTCGTTTAAAATTACAAAACGGCTTAGGAAGAGGAGAGCTAATTGATCTCAACTGGCGAAGATTACAAACCCAAACTCAGGATTTGAAAGCCAGATTGGTTTATCCTTTTATTTTACGAACTCCATTTGGTTTGGATTATAATTTTAAGTTGTATAAGAAAGACACCACCTTCTTAGATGTAAATCAAAATATTGGGGTGCAATATTTATTTATAGGTGGAAACTATCTGAAAGTATTTTATAATAATAAAACTTCTACATTGCTTTCTACAAAAGGATTAGAAAACGCCACTACTTTGCCTGCTAATGCCGATGTAAGTACAAATATGTATGGATTGGGATTGAAATATGAAAAATTAGATTACCGTTTAAATCCGAGAAAAGGTTTTAATATTTTGATAAATGCGAGTGCCGGAACAAAAAAAATTAAGAAAAATGATAAACTGAATCCTGTAGTTTATGAAAAAATTAAATTGAGTTCCGCATTGTACACAAGCGATTTTGAAGGAAATGTTTTTTTGCCGATTGCCAACAGAAGTACCATAAAAGTAGGTGCACAAGCTGCATTCATATATGGGGAAACAACTTTTCAGAATGAACTTTTCAGAATAGGTGGTCTGAAAACTTTGAGAGGTTTTGATGAAGAATCAATTTATGCTTCAACGTATTCAATCTTTACATTAGAATACAGATTTATTTTAGAACAAAATTCCTATATGTATGTTTTTGGTGATATTGCTCCTTACGAAAACAATAATTCCAAAGAATATATACGTGATAATCCTTATGGATTTGGTGCCGGTATTAGTTTTGAGACAAAAGCTGGAATTTTTTCAATTAATTATGCTTTAGGAAAACAGTTTAGCAACCCAATTGAGTTAAGAAGCGGAAAAATCCATTTTGGTATCGTAAATTATTTTTAAAATTTATTTCATGAAAAGAAAAGTTATTATTTCACTCGTTGTAATTCTTGTTTTTATTGCCTTACGGTACATAAAATATTTTTATGCGTATTGTATTTTTGGAAAGGAAGCTTGGGATGCAATGGACTTTCATTTAAAAGTATCGGTTCTGAATTATTCAATTATTGCAATTGTGTTAATCGTTACAGCATTACTTTTTAAAAAATTACCCTTTGAAATATTAGGATTAAAAAAAGACATATTAAAAGGAATGCTGTTTGGTTTTTTGTTTACTCTTCCAATGTTTATTGGTTATGGATATTTAGCCGGATTTAAAACCGATGTTACTATAGGCGATTTTCATTTCGATATGATTTTGGCCGGTTTTTTTGAAGAATTTTTCTTCCGTGGATTTGCATTTGGTATTCTGTTCTATTATGCAGGCTGGGGATTTATTTCTGCTGTGCTGATTCCGTCTGTTTTATTTGGAATAGGACATTTGTATCAAGCTGAAACATTTGCTGAAGGAATAAGTGTTTTCCTGTTTACCGCATTAGGTGGAGCAGGTTTTGCATGGTTTTATTTAGCTTGGAGAAGTTTGTGGATGGTTATTTTTCTCCACGGGTTTATGGATTTAGCTTGGGACATGTTTTCAATACAAACGAATGTTACAGGCGATTTGAATGCTAATATCTTCCGTTTTGCTACCTTAGGATTGGTTATTTATTTTTCCGTTAAAAAGGCTAAAGCAGAAAACAACTATTCCCTGAAAGGCAAATTGTGGCTGAATAAGGAGAGTCTTCAATAAGTTTGATTTTGTTCAAAAACTACCTCTCAACCTAGCAAAATATTGCTTAAATTAGCCTTTCGTATTCTGAAGGGATTTTATGGACTTTTTATTCTTAATAATAGGACTGGCATTAGGTTTTGGGATTGCTTATTTGTTTTTTAAAGGAAAACAAACAGGTGGTTCTGATACTTCGGCATTGGATTCTAAAATTATTGGTCTTGAAAAAGATTTAGAGTTTTCAAAAAAGGAAAATCAGAGAATTTTATCAGAAAAAGAACAATTCAGTTCCGATTTGAGTATTGAAAAAGAAAAAGTATCCAAAGCAGAAACCCGGATTGCAAGAGCAGAAGAAATTTTTAAATCCCAGGAAGAAAAATTCAATACGCTTAAATCGGAATTAGAAAATGTCCACAAAAAATATTCTACCGAATTTGAAGTGATTGCCAATAAAATTCTCGAAGAAAAATCTGTAAAATTTACTGAACAGAATAAAACCAATATGGATATTATCTTAAATCCATTGAAAGATAATATCAAACGTTTTGAAGAACAGGTTCAGAAATCGTATAAGACTGAGTCGGACGAGCGCATCACACTCAAAACGGAAATTAAAAACCTTGTCGATTTAAATAAACAAATCAGTGAAGAAGCGAATAATCTTACAAAGGCCTTGAAGGGTGAAAATAAAACGCAGGGAAATTGGGGGGAACTTATTCTTGAGAAAGTTTTAGAGCGTTCAGGTTTAGTGAAAGATCAGGAATATCGCTTACAATACAGTACAAATAATGATGATGGGAAACGGATTCAACCCGATGCTGTCATTATGTTACCCGATAACAAACACATTATTGTAGATGCAAAAGTTTCTTTGATTGCTTATGAAGCACTGGTAAATTCAACTTCAGATGAAGAAAGATTGAGCTTGACTAAAGATCATTTGTTATCTGTAAGAACACATGTTAAATCTTTAAGCGAAAAAAACTATCCAACTTCTTCTGATTTTAATACTCCCGATTTTGTTTTACTATTTATTCCAATCGAATCCTCTTTTAGTATCGCAGTTCAGGCCGACCAAGAATTATTTAATTTTGCCTGGGATAAAAAAATTGTCATTGTAAGTCCGTCCACTTTACTGGCAACTTTAAGAACAATTGCTTCTGTTTGGAAGCAAGAACGTCAAACAAAAAATGCGATTGAAATTGCCAAACAAAGCGGTGCTCTGTACGATAAGTTTGTAGGATTTGTGGAAGATATGGATAAGATTGGAAAAAGTATTGATGCTTCAAATACTGCTTATGAAAATGCTATTAATAAGTTACACAAAGGAAGTGGAAATCTTGTAAAACGTGCTCAGGATATTGAAAAACTTGGCGCAAAAACATCTAAACAGATTTCTTCAAAATTTATTGAGAATAACGAAGCATCACAATTAACGGAGGGTTCAGAAGTATAATGAAACAAAGATATTTATACATATTATTTTCACTTGTAATAATAGCTTGTGGTACTTCCAAAAAAGTGGAAAACACCAAAGCTCCTGCTGCAAGCTACAAACACGACTCTAACACGATTCATCCTGAATTTACTGTTTTTCATGTGAGTGATGATGTTACTGAATTGCATTATAAAATTAATAGCAAAGAATTATTGTATACCCGTCCTGATGGAATGAATTTTTCTTCCAATTTACTTATCACTTATCGTCTGTTCAGTAATTTCGATTCTAAAGATGTTATCGATAGTTCATCCGTTCGTTTGGTGGATGTGAATAATGATAATTCAACTAAATTTTTAGTTGGTAAGATGGATGTTAAGGCAATTACTCCAAGAAATTATTACCTGAGAATTAATATTACAGATTTAAACAGAAATATTTCTGTTGCCAGCGGAATGGAACTGGATAAGGCTAGTGACTTAAACCGTCAAAACTTTTTGGTGAAATCAAAAGCAGATGATGCTCCTCTTTTTCATAATTATTTTAAATTAAATGAAGAATTGATTATTCAATACAAAGCAAAAATTGCAGTTACTCTTTTCGTCAGATATTATAATAGAGAATTTCCTTTAGCTGCACCTCCCTTTTCTGTGGCTGAACCTCGTCCTTTTCAATATAAAGCAGATAGTTTATTTTCCATCCAATTAGATCAAAATGGCTTGGCAAAATTTTCTACTGACAAAAAAGGATTTTATCATTTTCAATTAGATACAACAAAAAGAATTGGTTTAACCCTTTATAATTTTTCTGAAACATTTCCTGACATAAAGAAAGCGCAGGATTTAGTTCCACCATTACGTTTTATTACATCTAAACAAGAGTATGATGAATTAACAGCGAGTACAAACCCCAAAGCAGCAGTCGAAAAATTTTGGTTGAATTGTACAGGAAACCAGGATCGTGCTAAGGAAATTATTCGCAAATATTATAACAGAGAAAGAGATGCAAATATATTTTTTACTTCCTACATCGAAGGTTGGAAAACGGATAGAGGAATGATTTATTTGATTTACGGAGCTCCGAATGTTATTTATAGAACAGCCTATGGAGAAACATGGACTTATGGAGAAGAAAATAATATCAACTCGCTGAGTTATTCTTTTTCAAAAGTGGACAACCCTTTTACAGATAATGATTTTATTTTAGACCGTTCAGCTGTATATAAACAAAACTGGGGAATTGCGGTGGATATTTGGCGACAAGGAAGAACATACTTACAAGATTAACACTAAGACATGCAAACGAAACAACAAAAGAAAGAAGAAGAAAGTTTAATTTTTGGATTGCGTCCTATTATTGAAACGATTAATGCCGGGAAAGAAATTGATAAACTTTTTGTTCAAAGTGGATTGAAAAGTGAATTAGTTAGTCAGTTAATGGGTCTGTTAAAACAACGGAATATTCCCTTTCAATATGTTCCTGTAGAAAAATTAAACCGATTAACTTCCAAGAATCATCAAGGAGTTGTTGGCTATATTTCTTCGATAGCATATTATAAAATAGCAGACGTATTACCAACAGTTTTTGAAGACGGAAAAGTTCCTTTGCTGTTGATTTTAGATAGAATTACTGATGTCCGTAATTTTGGTGCAATAGCGCGTACAGCTGAATGTTCCGGGGTGAATGCCATTATTATTCCTTCCAGAGGAAGTGCACAAATTAATGCAGATGCAATTAAGACATCAACCGGTGCTTTACAAAAAATTCCGGTTTGCAAAGAAGAAAATTTAAAAGCTACAATTGATTATTTAAAAGAATGTGGTTTACAAATTATAGCTTGTACCGAAAAAACAACTGACTATTATTTTCAAATTGATTTTACTGTTCCAACTGCTATTATCATGGGTTCGGAAGAAGACGGTATTTTAAATGAATACCTTCAAAAATCAGATGGCAAAGCAAAAATTCCTTTGTTGGGAGAGATTGGTTCATTGAATGTGTCTGTAGCGGCAGGAATTATTTTATATGAAGCAGTGAGTCAACGTTTAATTCATTAAGATGAATTTTTCAGATAGAAAATATTTTCCTTTTGTTGTTCTGTTCATTATTGTATTTGTTTCCCGTATCCCATTCTTGTCGGCTGGCTATGGAGTTGAAGAAGATTCCTGGGGAATAGTATTGGCGGCTGCTCATACTGCACTTACTGGAATTTATGAACCTTCTCGTTTTCCTGGTCATCCAGTCCATGAGTTTATTTATTCTACTTTTCCATTTCATCCCGAATGGTTTTATAATTTATTCAGCGCATTTTTCAGCGCAATAGCCACTTTATTTTTTGCTCTTATTCTTAAAGAATTAAAGTTCAAACATTTTCTACTTGCTTCTCTTGCTTTAGCATTTACTCCTGTTTTTTATATCAGCTCAACCTATACAATTGATTTTGTCTGGACAATTGCATTTATTTTAATAAGTTTTTATTGTTTACTAAAAGAGCAATTTATTGTTTGCGGAATTTTTCTTGGATTAGCTATTGGTTGTCGAATAACCAGCGGTGCCATGTTTTTACCTTTCATGATTATCTTTTGGCAAAAAAACAATTTGCAGCACAATATTAAAATTGCAATTAGAGTTCTCATTCCATTAGTAATAGTATCATTCGTTTCCTACTTACCTCTTATGATTGAGTTTGGTGCCTCTTTTTTTATGTATTACGACCAATTTCCTTATCCATCACTAGCAAAAGTTATTTATAAAATGATTCCTGGAGTGTTTGGTTTCCTTGGTGTTTCGGCTATCGGAATTTGTATTCTATGGATGCTTGCCAACAGAAATAAATTAGAAAGAGGAAATTTATTTGAGAATGGATTAGGCCTGCCTACCGGACAGGCAGGCAAAAAAATAATTTTAAGTTCAATTGCTGTAATAATTCTATTTGTAATTTCTTATTTCAGATTGCCACAAAAATCAGGTTATATGATTACGGTAATTCCATTTGTTATTATTCTGTTTGGATACTATTTAAATAGTAAAATGTTTAATTTTTTATGCAGTTGTTTAATTCTTTCTTCTTTTTTCTGTAGTATTAACTTAACAGATAAATTAAGAGGTTCTACCTATTCAAGACTTGCTGTGACTTTTACAATATCTGGTCAAGAATTATTTTTTGATCCTATTTCCGGACCAATATTCTCAGATTATTCTAAACGCGAACAAAAAATTAAATATACCGATGAAGTAATTGAAATGGCCGGTTCAATCAGTTCCAAAACAGTTGTAATTGCTGGTTGGTGGTATAATCAAATTTTAGTTGGATTGTTTCCAGATAATAGCATTCACAATGTTATTTTTGAATCTTACATCGATGAACAAAAAATGATAGAGTATATTTCAAAAGGTTATGTTATAAAATATTTGCCTGAACAAAATGTTTATAACGATCAAATGTTTAAAATGGAGTCAACTGATAAATTGGCTACAGAATTTTAGGTTGATAAGTTTTGTGTTTCAAAAAGCCGAATTAAAAATATTTTAACTAATTTTCGGATATTATTATTTTAATCTATTCTAAAATGCCTACTATAGAACAAACGTATGAAATCAATGCCTCTCCCGAAGAAGTGTTTGAGGCATTAGTAAATGCTGATATTATTCAGGATTGGAGTGGAGACGAGGCTAAAATGAGCTCAGAAGTCGGAGCTAAGTTTTCATTATGGGGTGGACAGATGTTTGGAACCAATTTAGAAGTGGTAAAAAACAAAAAATTGGTTCAGGAATGGTGCTATGATCAATGGGAAGCTCCTTCTAAAGTTACTTTTACACTAAAAGGTAAAGGCAAAAAAACCATTGTTGAATTAGTGCATGAAGATGTTCCTGAAAAATCGCTTAATAGTATTACCGATGGTTGGAATGCTTATTATTTAGGTGCGATTCAGGAAATGTTTGAAGAAGCAAATTCCTAAAAATGAAAAAAACATTAATTATATTTTTTTGCATTTCTCTTTTTGCTTGTAGCGAAAAAAAAGTTACTATTTCTGATTTTACTTGGATTCAAGGAAAATGGACAGGCTCATCTGAGGGAATGGCATTTTTTGAACAATGGCAACCATTGCAAGGAAATTTAATGGAAGGACGAGGAGGAGCAATTGCTGGAACGGACACTGTTTTTTCAGAAAAAATTAAAATTGAACAACGTGGAGAAGAACTATTTTATATTCCGAATGTTGCAGAAAATGGCGGCCCGGTAGATTTTAAATTTACAGGTTATAAAAAAGACAGTATCGTTTTTGAAAATCCGAAACACGATTTTCCTCAACGAGTGGTTTATTTCCGACTTCCAAACAATAAGCTATATGCTTGTATTGATGGCTTGAAAGCCGGAAAATACTCCAGACTAGAATTTTCTTACCAAAAAGCGGAATAGCTTAGGTTATTTCCTTGTATTTTCTTACATTTATTATCCAAATTTCTAATCATGAAGAAAGTATACTCTATTTTATTTTTTGCCCTATGTGCCTACAATGTTAGTGCACAAAATTGTCAGCAAAAACACGATCCTATTCATTTATCAAAATCTCAGTCGGATGATATTTCTGTGATGGCTTCTAATTTAAGAAGTGATACTATTAATATTTTGAAGTATACCATCAATTTGAATATTACCGATTTTACTACCAATACTATCAATGGAAATACTGCTGTTAAGTTTACACCTAAGGTTAATGGTGTAACTAAATTGAGTTTGGATTTATTAGAACTTATAATTGATTCAATTGAAATTGGCGGTACAAATATTTTAGCAAGTCAGTATGCTTATAATGATACATTGATTCACATAAACTTACCGACTACACATAATATTGGTGATACAACAACATTGGTTGTTCATTACCGCGGTACTCCACAGATTGATGCTACAGGTTGGGGTGGTTTTTATTTTCAAAGTGGATACGCATACAATTTAGGAGTTGGCTTTGGCGCATTACCACACGTTTACGGAAGAGTTTGGTTTCCTTGTTTCGATAATTTTGTAGAACGCTCTAAATATGAGTTTAATATTACTACCAATGCCGGAAAAATTTCATACTGTAATGGATATTTAGCCAATGATACAACTGATGGAAGTGGCGACAGAACCAGACAATGGATAATGAATGAAGAAATCCCTACGTATTTGGCATGTGTGGCTGTTGCAAATTACGCTCAGATAAACCAAACGTATAACGGAATTGCAGCTACTATTCCAATTGTAATTGCTGCTGTTGCTTCCGATACAACTGCAGTAAAAAATTCTTTTATAAATCTTCCTGTTGCTTTATCAACTTACGAAAATCATTTCGGTCCATATATGTGGAACAAAGTTGGCTACAGCATGGTTCCTTTTAATTCGGGAGCAATGGAGCATGCAACAAATATTACTTATCCGAAAGCAACTGCTACAGGTTCTTTAACTTATCAGAATTTATATGCACACGAACTTTCTCACCATTGGTTTGGCGATCTGGCAACTTGCCGAACTGCTGAAGATATGTGGTTGAATGAAGGTTGGGCACATTACTGTGAATTTTTATTTTTCGAAACATTAAATGGTTATCCAAACTATTTAGCTTACGTAAGAAATAACCATGAGCCCAATTTGCAATTTAATACTGTTAAAGAAGGAGCATTAACACTTTCAAATATTCCACAAACATTTACATACGGTGATCACGTGTATAACAAAGGTGCAGATATAGCTCACACAATGCGTGGTTATATGGGTGACAGTTTGTTTTTCTATTCTGTGAAAACATATCTTGGAAATAATAATTACAAAGATGTATCAAGTACAGATTTTATGAATGAATTAACGGCAGCAAGTGGAATGAATATGTCGGACTTTTTTAACGGATGGGTATTTAATCCGGGATGGCCTCATTTTTCTATTGATTCAAGTACTGTAGTTCCAAGTGGTCCGAATTATAACGTAACCATTTATGTTAAACAAAAACTTACCGATGCTCCCGCTTATTTTAATAATGTTCCTTTGGAAGTTACTTTTAAAGCGGCTGATTGGACAGAAAACACTCAAAGTTTTTTAATGTCGGGAGCAAATGCTTCTTTTAGTTTTACTGTTCCATTTGATCCTAAATTCATTGCCGTAAACATGGGTGAAAAAATTAGTCATGCAGTAGCTCCGGAAATGAAAACGTTAAAAACAGTTGGCTCAACTGGATTTGCAAATGCTAAATTTACTTTGAATGTTTTAAGTATTGTGGATTCTGCTTTTGTTCGTGTGGAACATAACTATACTGCTCCGGATCCCGCGTATGCTATTCCTTATCGTTTATCTCCAAACCATTATTGGAAAGTGGATGGTTTGTTGCCTTCTACATTCAGCGCAAAAGCAACCATTACTTATGACGGAAGAACAACAGCTTTCTCTGGAAATTTTTGGTTAGACAATAATTTAATTACCACTTTTGAAGATAGTCTTGTTTTACTGTATCGCCCAAATGCTTCTGTTAACTGGAGTTTGTACCCATATCAAACTATTAATATGCAGGCTAACAATAATGATAAGCGTGGTATTATGACAATTGATTCGGTTCAATTGGGAGAATATGTTTTCGCAATGATGGATTATGCATCAGGAATTCAGAATTATACTTTTTCACCGGATAATAATTCGATAATAGTTTTTCCAAATCCGGCAAAAGACAAAATCACAGTAGACTTGTTATCATCAGGAATAAAAATCTCTGATAATTCAATGTTGTTGATCACTGATGTTTCAGGTAAAATAATACACAAAACAAAATTGACTCAGCAAAATTCAATTGATATTGGAACCTCTGCATTTGCAGACGGAATGTATTTTATTTCGATTAAAACAAAAGAAGGTCTTGTTGCAAAAAGCAGATTTATTGTTGCACACTAAATTTAAACAAATATTATTCTTCATGTTGCTACAATTATTTTTTATTAAAAATAGTTGCTCTCAAATTAATTTGGTAAAAAATCCTAGTTTTGAAGATACGATAATGTGTCCGAATATGTGGGGATACGTTGATCCGTATGTTTACTTTTGGATTAACCCAACAATAAGCACTCCTGATTATTATAATAGTTGTGCTGTTTTTGGAACAGGATGTAGTGTGCCGTTGAATGCGCCAAACGTTTTTCAATATCCGTTTACTGGCAATGGGTATTGTGGTGTCTTTGCTTTTGAAATTCCAAATCCTAATGAAAGAGATTACATTCAGGGTCAATTAACAGATAGTTTAATTGCTGGAGAGCAATATACTGTTAGTTTTTACGTAAACCTTGCAAATTTTTCAGCAATTAGTATAAGTAATATGGGTGCTTATCTATCAAGTACTCCTATTTCAAATGGTTCAGGAGCATTACTATCTTATATTCCACAAATTATTGGAACAACTTATATTGATGATACATTAGCTTGGGTATTGATTAAAGGAGATTTCACCGCGTTAGGCGGAGAAAGATATATAACAATTGGTAACTTTTTTGATGATGGAAATACAGATACACTTACTGTTTATCCAGGTTCATTTGGAAGCACAAAGATTTCTTATTATTATATTGATGAAGTAAGCGTAGTAAAAAAATTTATGATTCCTTCGATAATTGGCGGAAATAATATTTTTGAGATTAACGGATTGCCTGATAACTGCATCCTATACCTATATAATACTTTAGGACAAATTGTTTATAAAAATGAGAATTATAAGAATGATTTTAATTCTATAAATCTCAGATCGGGTATTTATTATTATTATGTTGAATTGCCTGGTAAAGAAATTCATAAAGGAAAACTTTGTATAAATCATTAATAAACAAAAAAATAATTTTATAAAATTTAACTCATAAAGATATTATGGGATACAAGAGTACGCAAGAGTGCATTACTGATTTAGAAAAACACGGGCATCTTATTCGCATAAAAGAAGAAGTTAGTTCGGATTTGGAAATGGCCGCTATCCATTTGCGGGTATATGAAAACAATGGTCCTGCCATTTTATTCGAAAATATTAAGGATTGCAAATTCAAAGCTGTCTCAAATTTATACGGTTCCGTAGATAGAAGTAAATTTATTTTCAGAGATACAATTGAGAAAATAAAAATACTTATCGATTTAAAAAATAATCCGATGGAAGCAATTAAGCATCCATTCAAGTATGCGAATGTTGGTTTAACTGCTTTTTCTACTCTTCCTAAAAAATCCAAATTTTCTAATCCTGTTTTGCAGAATCAAACAACTATTTCATCATTGCCGCAAATTAAATGTTGGCCAAACGATGGAGGAGCGTTTGTAACACTTCCTTTGGTTTATACCGAAGACATTGATAAACCGGGCGTGATGAATTCCAATTTAGGAATGTATCGTATTCAGTTAAGTGGAAACGATTATGTAAAAGACAAAGAAGTGGGTTTGCATTATCAGTTGCATCGTGGAATCGGAGTGCATCAAACAAAATCAAATTCAAAAAATAAACCTTTGAAAGTAAGTATTTTTGTTGGTGGTCCGCCATCGCTTACTTTAGGTGCTGTTATGCCTTTGCCGGAGGGAATGAGTGAACTTACTTTTGCCGGAGCATTAGGAAAAAGAAGAATAAGATATACTTACGAAGATGATTTTTGTATTGCATCGGATGCTGATTTTGTAATTACGGGAGAAGTTTATCCAAATGAAAATAAACCTGAAGGTCCGTTTGGAGATCATTTGGGATATTATAGTTTGAAGCATGATTTTCCGATGATGCGTGTGCACAAAGTGTATCACCGCGACAATGCCATTTGGCCGTTTACTATTGTTGGCCGTCCACCTCAGGAAGATACCAGCTTCGGAGCATTGATTCACGAAATAACAGGAAATGCTATTCCAAACGAAATTCCCGGATTAAAAGATGTACATGCTGTGGATGCTTCCGGAGTTCATCCTTTGCTTTTGGCAATTGGAAGCGAACGTTATACTCCATACAACAATGAACGCAAACCTCAGGAAATTTTAACAATCGCAAATCACATTCTTGGAAAAGGACAATTAAGTTTAGCAAAATATTTATTCATCATTGCAGGGGAAGACAATCCAAAATTAACAACGCATGATGTAGCAGATTTTTTCAAACATGTTTTAGAACGCGTTGATTGGACTAGAGATTTGCATTTCCATACACGCACTTCTATTGATACATTGGATTATAGCGGAGATGGATTAAATAGTGGGAGTAAAGTGGTGATTGCAGCAGCGGGAGAAAAGAAAAGAGAATTGGGAACAACATTACCTGAAATGAATTTACCGGATGGCTTTAAAAATCCAAAAGTTGTAATGCCAGGAGTTATTGCTATTCAATCAGAAAAATTTGTTGATGCAACAACTGCGGAAAAGCAAATATCAAAATTAAGTGATGACAATTTTAGTAAGTCACTTCGAGCGGAGTCGAGAAGCGAAAGTCAGCAACTCAAGTTTCCTTTAGTAATCGTGTGTGATGACTCCGATTTCGTTTCTAAAAATTTAAATAATTTTCTTTGGACAACTTTTACACGAAGCAACCCTTCTCACGACATTCATGGTATTGATAGTTTTACCGAAAACAAACATTGGGGTTGTAGAGGTTCGTTAATCATTGACGCCCGCATTAAACCGCATCATGCTCCACCATTAATCAAAGACCCAGAAATTGAAAAGCGGGTAGATGTACTTGGTGTGAAAGGAAAATCCCTTTTCGGAATTATATAAATATAATTGCTCCTATTTATTACTCGGTTCTTCGTATGCAATAATATAATCGTCTAATTTTCCTTCATCTGCAGGTGGAACCATTTTTTGTCCCATTTTACAATATTCTATTAATTTCTCTGCACTTCTTTTTTGTGGTTTAGTAAGTTGTTTTTTGTGCAGATACTTATCCGCCATAATTACAGCTTCCACAAATTTATCATTGTAGTGATAAGCCAGAGCTAAGTAGAATTCAATGTCTTCAGCACGTTTATTGTCTTCATATACATCTAACAAGAAAGCCAAACCATCTTTTTGTCTGTCTTCTTTAAACAAACAGCAAATTCCAGTCATGTATTTTAAGAAACCTTCTTTGGGGTGATTTTTTTGTAATTCACTTAAATAAGGAAGAGCCATTACAAAATTTTGATCATCAAACATTGTTTGTGCAACAGTTAATGTGTCCATTTCTGTGCTTCTCCATTTTGTATTGTTGTTTGATTTTTGCGAAAAGATGTCTGAAACCAATAGTATCATGAACATCAAAAGTAGCTTTGTTTTCATGGGTTCGGGATTTATATTTATAAACCAATTAACGTATCAATAAATTGAAATGTTATATATAAAAGATCCATAAAAAATTCAAAATTCAGTCTGTACTATTTTATCCCTAGGAGTATGGGAGTACAATATCGGATAGATTGGCTGTTATATCCGTGAGTCTCAACGCAAGGATGGACCTTTGGTATAGTCGAACGAATAAATTACAAGTATAGTTTCAAAAATAGTCGGATATTTTACTTCTTTTAAAGTATAATTTAGGTAGGCGCTAGGCTCTGCCTAGTGATAATTTGTTTTCCTTTTTACTTTTTTAAAACTGTAATCTCCACTCTTCTGTTCACTCTTGCTTCAGCTTCATGTCTGTCATCTTCAATAATTGGTTTATTTCTGCTATAACCTTTGTAGGTCATGCGTGATTCATCAATTCCTTTTTTCTTTAAATATTTGAAAACTGTTTGCGCTCTGAGTATTGATAATGGCATGTCATCAAAGCAACACACATGTCCGCCAATTTCAATTTTCAATGTGGGATTCTCTTTCATTGTTTTTAAAAGCAGTTCCATTGTGGGCTGTGCTTCCGGTAATAACACAGCAGTTCCTCCTTCGAAATTCAAATTTTTTAATACAAGTGTTTTTCCAATTTCCAAATCATTAATAGTGCTGGATGATGAAAAAGCTTCTTTGGGTTGGTATATTTCGCTTGTAATGATTTGTTCATCAACTTGTTTTTGTTGATCAACATTTGTCTCTTTTATTATTTCAGCAGTTGCAGAAATGGGTGGAAAGGAAATAATAATCTCAGCTCTTCTGTTCTTTGCTTTTCCTTCTTCGGTTGTATTATCTGCAATAGGACTTTCAGATGAAAATCCTTTAAAAGAAAAATGTCCGTTCAGTTCTTTGTTTCTGAAATAATTGAAAACACTTTCAGCCCTGAAATCTGAAAGAATCTGATTGAATCTGTCAATTCCTGTATTGTCGCAATAGCCATTAATGCTTAGCTGAAATTCTTTTTTGTCTTTCAGAAAAGTAGCAAGTGAATCCAACGTTTTGACGGAACTAGTTTTTAGCTCATTTTTATTGGAATCAAAATAAACAACAGATTTTGTTTGTGCTGATGCAATTACATTAATTGCAATGGATAGAAATAATAGAATGCTCTTTTTCATAAAACTCGTTTTATGATATAACGCAAAAATCACAAAATGATACAAATTAAAAACCCAGAACTTTCATTCTGGGTTTCATTTTATACCAATACTTAGCTCAATCACGCACTTTCGGGATTGTGCTTAGTATTGTAAATGCCGAGAGAGTAGATGTTATAGTCCAAAATTGCAAAGCGATTATTGGACTATTACATATACCAATTCGGTATTATGCTTTTGTTGCTTCAGCAGCAGCAATTTTCTTTTTGATGCCTTCGGTTGTAATTGAACCGGGGCGCTCAATTGGATGACCCAATGCTCTGTCCCAAATTAAAGATGCTAGTACTCCCAATGCACGGGAAACTCCAAACAATACTGTATAAAATTCATGTTCCACCATTCCGTAATGTGTTAACAATACTCCGGAGTGAGAATCCACATTCGGCCAAGGATTTTTAATTTTTCCTGTGCTCTCTAAAATCGGAGGAGCAACTTTGTAAACCATTTGAACTATTTCACATAAATCATCAGCACCTTGTGGTTTGATATAACGGTAATAGAAATCCTGTTGAGCAGCAAAACGCGGATCTGTTTTACGTAATACTGCGTGTCCGTAACCCGGAACAACTTTTCCTTCTGCTAAAGTTTTCTTAATATAATCTTCAATTTGTTTTTCAGTTGGTAATCCACCGCCAAGTTCTTCGCGCAATTCTAAAATCCAACTCAATACTTCTTGATTTGCTAATCCGTGCAATGGTCCGGCTAGTCCGTTCATTCCCGCAGCAAAAGCCAAATACGGATCGCTCAATGCAGAACCAACTAAATGTGTTGTGTGTGCAGAAACGTTTCCGCCTTCATGATCTACGTGAATGGTCATATACATTCGCATCAAACGTTTCATGTCGAATGATTCGTAACCCAGCATGTGTGCAAGGTTTGCAGCCCAATCTAATTTCGGATCAGGTTCAATGTGTTCGTTGTTTTTATATTTTCTACGATAGATATATGCAGCAATACGAGGTAGGCGTGCAATCAAATTCATAGAATCTTCGTAGGTATAATCCCAATAATCTTTTTTACTAATTCCTTTTTTATAAGCTGCAGCAAAAACCGATTCTGTTTGCATTGCCATGATAGCCATAACAAACTGTGTCATCGGATGAGTAGATGCAGGCATTTTATCCAACACATCAAAAACATGTTTAGGAACAATTGCTCTACGCGCCCACATGTGACCCATTCCCAAAACATCTTCCTGTGTTGGCAATTCGCCTAACAACATTAAATAGAAAATTCCTTCAGGCAATGGTTCTGTTCCGCCCGGAGCTTTTGGAA
Organism: Bacteroidota bacterium; assembly: GCA_005772895.1. Lineage (GTDB taxonomy): Bacteria > Bacteroidota > Bacteroidia > 2-12-FULL-35-15 > 2-12-FULL-35-15 > 2-12-FULL-35-15. Next base: position 127,621 of record SXIH01000036.1, read on the forward strand.
GTTTTTCACGCAATTCAGGAATTGAATATCCGCGGAAGCGAATTCCTTCTTCAGGATCAAGTTTTGAAGTTTCGGTAACTAAACCTACAATTCCTTTCATTCCTTGATACACTTGAGCTACTGTATATTCACCCAACTTTACATCACCTTTTTCTTTGATGAGTTTTTTTACCTCAGCAGCCACCGGGCCTGCTTTCTGCGCAAATTTTTCTTTTAATGAATCCATGATTTTTTATGAATTTTAGCCGTGCAATTCTTATTCCCGAAAGATAAAAGGATTTTGTGAGATTAAAAACAATCTGAGATAAAATTTGTGTGAAATTGTTTTGAGGAATATTTGATTGATACTTTTTTAGGGAGCATCCTCTCACGACCGTCATTCCGTGCCGCGACACGGAATCTGCTTGTTGCAAGGGAGTACACACAATCGGGAGATCCCGTGTCGTGGCACGGGATGACGGTTGGTTAATAAAGATTTCCCTCCGATTATCTGCCTTTTACATACTTAAAATCCTTTCCTAAATACCTTGCTGCCTCTCCCAACTGCTCTTCAATACGCAATAATTGGTTGTATTTGGCAATTCTATCGGTACGGGAAGCCGACCCGGTTTTAATCTGTCCACAGTTTAAAGCAACAGCTAAATCCGCAATTGTTGTGTCCTCTGTTTCGCCTGAACGGTGACTCATTACTGAAGTATAAGAGTTATTTTGAGCCAATTGAACGGCATCAATCGTTTCGGATAAAGAGCCAATTTGGTTTACTTTTACAAGGATAGAATTTGCTATTTGTTGGTCAATTCCTTTCTGTAAGCGCTTTACATTGGTTACAAATAAATCGTCACCCACCAATTGTATTTTGTTTCCGATTTTTTCGCTCAACAATTTCCAGCCTTTCCAATCGTCTTCTGCCAATCTGTCTTCAATGGATAAAATAGGGTATTTTTTTGTCCAGTTAGCCCAATAATCAACCATTTCAGTAGGACTTAATTTGTCGCCACTTGATTTTTTGAAGTGGTATACTTTTTCTTTTTCAATATAAAATTCAGAAGCAGCTGCATCCATAGCAATAAACATGTCCACTCCTGGTTTATAACCA
>SXIH01000037.1 GCA_005772895.1 Bacteroidota bacterium
GTTTACTGTCTATTGTCGACTAATTATTTTTCTTTTCTTTTGTCTATTGTCTACTGCCAATTGTCTACTTTTTCTTTTGACTTCTGACTTTCCTATCTTTTAACTTTTTATATCAGCAATCATACATCTCGCACTTCCCCCGCCATATTGCTCAATGGTATAAAGTGGAGAGTGTAACAATGTTCCATATTGTTCGAGTTGTTTTATTTGCCCTTGGTTTAATGATTTAAATGCTTGCTCGCTCAGCACTATAAAACTTTCTCCTTTGAAGTTGTACAATTGATACATATTTCCTGCAAAAGAATTCATTTGTTCGTATGAAATAGAAATTATTTCATGTTTTGTAAATGTTAAGGAGTCGATGACTTTAGCTAAATCGTTTTTATCCTGGATACAGTCTTTACACAATACCGCAAAACCATTTCCTATACACATCAATACATTTGTGTGATAAATATCGTTGCCGTTTTTATCTACAGCTTTAAAATAGACACTTTCGAAATTCAATTGTTTACAAAGTTGCTCGAATAACATTTTGTCGGTACGCGGGGATCGGTTTGCATACGCTACTTTATGAGTATAATCAAAAACAATACTTCCGGTTCCTTCCAAAAACATTTTTTTATTTTCAAATTTCGTCAGATCAATAAAGATGGTATTGTTTTTTTTGAATTCTGAAAGAATATCCGTTCTTCTTTCAAGTCTTCTGTTTTCAGCAAGCATAGGATATAAAACCAGTTCATTATTCTCATGAAAAGAAATCCAATTGTTAGGGAAAATAGAGTCGGGGGTATGTGGTGAAGTTGTATCATCATAAATTACCACATCCATTCCGGCAGCAATCAGTTTGTTTGAAAACTGATTAAACTCTTCCAGGGCTTTTGCCTGAATGTTTTCAATACTTTCAACATCCGTTTTTTGCTGAAAAGAATTGCTTTCGGCAGTTTGTGTATTGAATCCGAATTTAACCGGACGAATCATTAATATTTTGGAAGCTTTGTTGAGCATTAACACAAAAGTAAGCAAGAAATTATTATTCATTAACTTTGTTAATATAAATGAAGAAACTTATTCCAATATTTATCATCTTAATAATGATTGCCTGCTCTTTTGAAGCTTGCGACTATTTTGTGCATGCTAGCAATGACAATAAAGAAATAGTCGCTATTCCAGCTGTTGCAGAACCTGTTATTGCAGAAAAGGACTCGATAGAGAAAAGTGTTTTTATTCCTACACCATTATTCATAAGTGATCTTGAAAAATCAATTTTAGAAGCTGGCCTTGTTGATATAAAAACAATAGATTCAAGTGTTGTTGTAGATTTAAAATATTCTACTGACAATAATTTTTTAGGTTTAGATATGTATGGCGATTTAAACAAGTGTTATTTGCAACCCGATGTAGCCGAAAAATTAAAATGCTCACAGGAAATACTTAAATCAAAATTCCCTTTTTATAATTTAATTATTTATGATGCTGTGAGGGCAAGAAGTATTCAGCGTAAGATGTGGGATACTATTGATGTTCCGTATTTTGAAAGATCCAAATATGTTTCAAATCCAAACAATGGTTCCTTACATAATTTTGGAGCAGCAGTAGATGTAAGTATTGTAAATGAATTAGGGATGGAATTAGATATGGGAACACCGTATGATTATTTCGGAGAACTGGCTTATCCCAGAGAAGAAGAAAGAATGATTGAAGAAGGAAAGTTGACTCACATACAATTACTCAACAGACAATTGTTAAGAGAAGTGATGGAAGCAGGAGGATTTATGGGAATCACTACCGAGTGGTGGCATTTTAATTCTTGTTTCAGAAAAGAAGCGTATGAAAAATACCGGATAATAGAGTAGCGGAAGGTTAAAATAAGTAACCGTATTTCTGATTCAGAAACTTACTATTATCTCTTCCTCTTTTTGTTTTAAAGATATCATGACTTACTGCAAGCATTATTTCATGAGACCCACTGTTGAATTTTTTTAATCCTCCTATTTGAATGTCATAAGAATAACTTATCTGATAATTTCCAAAAAAAGTAAATCCTGCATGTATAGCAATTGCATCACGTAAGCGGATTGAAAAACCTGTGAATGCTTGCTCGAAAAAGTGTACACGTAATGTGTAATCCAACATCATTGGTGCGCCTTTTACATACTGTCCGTATAATGTGCTTTCCCATATATAATCAGGATTTTCAGCAAAATTATATCCCAATGTAAAATTAGCTTGAGTAATATATTTTATAGTTCCTTTTTTTGTTGTATCGTTTTTGTAAAACTCTGCAGTAGATTGTATTAAATGTAAACCGCTTGCACCAACATGAAATCTATCGTTGTATAAATAAAAACCAACACTTGCATCAGTCACCCAGGTACTATTACTTAAACTTTGGTCGATGGATGGATCTTGATTGTGATGCAAGGTCATGTAATTTCCAATCAAAGTATATTTTGTAAAATTTCCTGCTAAGCCTGCGGATAATTCACAATCAGGAAAACGAAGGTGGTAAGCGTATGCAGCTCCAATATTCATTTGTTTTGAAGGACCTATTTTATCTTGCATCAAATACAATCCTGCACCCATTTTACCTTTCATAAATCTACTATGCAATCCTAAACTAACTGTTGTAGGAGCTCCTTCGTATCCAACCCATTGTTTTCTATAATTTAATCTCGCATCTAATAATCTTTTTGTACCGGTAACTCCGGGGTTAAGCATAAATGCATTGTTTTTATGCTGCGAATAATAGGGCAATTGCTGAGCGTTACAAACTAATGCCGCTAAACAAAATAAAATGATATGTAGACTTTTCTGTATCAATTTTTTTAATCAATAATAGTTACTGTTCCATTCTTTTTTCCTTTTCCATCACCTAATTCCAAAACAAAAAAGTAAGTTCCTTCGGGTAAAGTTTCTCCAAAAGCTTTTCCATCCCAGGTATTAGCATATTGACTGGTTTTATAAACCAATTTCCCATAACGGTTATATATTTCCAACCGGTTGTTTGGGTATTTATGAATGTTTCCAATGTACCAGGTATCATTATTACCATCGAAATTGGGAGTAAATGTATTATAGAACACCAGCTCATCACTTTCTATTACTGTTACTAGAACTGAGTCGTATCCCGGACAAGTATTTGAAGCATCTGTTCCATATAAATAATACATAGTTGTAACAATAGGTTCAACATCCGGATTTTCAGTAAACTCATAAACAATTGGTTCAGGGCTCCAGGCATAATAAAAACCACCATTGGCTTGAAGTGTGGTAACTTCTCCTTCAAAAATGGTTACATCAGGACCTGCGTCAATGTCTGGGGTAGGAATAATTGTCACAGTTACTTGATCTGTTTTGGGAGGACAGGCTGCTGTGGTACACGTTAATGTATACGTAATGCTAGATGTTGGATTAACACAAGTTGGACGAGGCAAGGTATTGTTATCTAAAAAAGTTGTTGGAGACCAAGAATAAGTTACTCCCATTCCAGTAACATTTAAATCTGCACCAAGAAGAGCAGAACTGTTTTCACAGATGCTCGTATCATTTCCTGCATTTGTATAAAAAACGTAGTTTAATGAAACGATGACAACATCAGTTGCAACTGCTCCTGTATCATCTGTTACCGTAAGGGTATAAACTGCATAATCTAGAGGAGTGCAAATTGGATTTGGATTTGAAGAACTACTTAAAAATGTTGCAGGACTCCATGAATAGGTGTAAGGAGCTAATCCGCCAGAAGCAGGTGAGATGCTACCAATTGAAGTGCTGGTTCCCGGACAAATTGTTTTATCTGGACCAGCATTTACAGTAAGTTGAGCCGATAAATGACTGCAAACAAGTATTAAAAAGACGAATACCGAAAGTACAAGCCAGAATTTTTTATTCATAGGATAATCAAGTAATCTAGAAACAAATGTAGCTATATAAATTGTAAATCAAAAGCCCTTTTTGCCGACAAAAATTAGGTTTCGGTCTATATATAACCAAAAAAATCCCCCAAGTGCTCGGGGGATTTTAAAACGTATTAATTGAAATAATATTTCAATTAATTATTATTGCTTTATAACTTTAGTTATTGATTTAAAATCTCCTTCACTGAACTCAACCTTCAAAGTATAAACTCCTTTTGCCAGTTCACCCATTTGTGTTATCAAACTGGATTTTCCTTCTTCCACCTTTTGAAACTTTGAAACTACTGTTCTTCCTAAATAGTCAACGATTTGAATTTTTACAATTCCTCTAACTGGAGTTGTAAAATCAAAATTCAAGTCAGAAGTTGTAGGGTTTGGATGCACATTTGTTAAACTAATTTCATCTAAAGCGTTCTCAATGCTTATAATAGACGAATAGGTAAACTTACCGTCATAGTCTGTTTGTTTTAAGCGATAATAGGTTTTTCCAACATACGGTGAGTAGTCGTATGCATCATAGTTAATTACTGCATTACTATTTCCTGCTCCTTCTTTGGTAATTACCGTTTCAAAATTTACACCATCAATAGAATGATCCAAAGTAAAATAATCGTTGTTTAATTCGGAAGCAGTTATCCATTCCAATTTATTTTTCACACCTTCATTCTTTCCAGTAAAAGAAAGTAATTGAATAGGAAGCGGAGTTGTAGATTGAGCATTTCCAAAATCTGAAAACCCAATCATGTTATTTCTAACAACAGCAGTAACAGGACTAGCAACACAAGATCCAGAGCTACCATCACCATTAATGATATCCCAAGTTGCGCTACCATTGTGGCGCGACATTACTGTCCATCCCAATTGAGCATTTGAATATGCAGTATTATACAATGTGATGTTGTACATCCCTGTATTATTATTGGCAGTATTTGCATCAATATTCCAGAATCCATTATTTAATGCAGCAAAATTATATGTTGCTGAACATTCAGAAGACCCTAGCGCTCCAGGGAGGGATCCATAGGTTTGAAAATCTGCAGTCAAATAAGTAATTGTTGGAGCGGCAGTGAAGTTTACATTTGCTCTTTGATAAGAGGCAGTTAATCCAACAGGAAAATCGAAGGAACCAGTTGAGTTATTAATATATCTTCTTAAAAAACCATTAACATAGCTAGTAGTATTTCCGGCAGAAACAGAAGTAGTAGTAGAATTGTTTACAATTACCATAAAAGCACCGGTATTTATTTTACCTGCAGTAAGTGTTAGTGTTCCAGTTGTTGCTTTGATGTTCATATTTGTTTGTAAAGTAACACCTGTGCTACTATTATTCATTATCACGGCATTTAAATCAAGTGTGGAACTTCCCTGGTTATAAGTCTGAGCAGCAGTTCCATTAAATTCCAATGCTCCAATAGTCCCAGTAGTTGTGTAAGTAGTATTACCCGTTGCGTTCACAAAGTTCCCAGCAACTTTTATATAGAAGTTATTGGAGTTGAAAACGCTTGTACTATTTGATGTTGTGAAGTTACCAGCAATATCAATATCATTATTTGCAACAACAGAACCGCTGGATTTAGTAACGGTGAAGTGGTGAAATTTATTTGTTCCAGTAAAGCTTCCTGAAAGACTTTGAGTAACAAGAGTAGGAGGGTCAAAAATAACTTGTGAACCTGCTGCAGCAGTAAATGTACCATTGTTAGTAAAGTTTCCGCAGATATGTAAAATAGCTGTTGAACTTAAAGTTAAAGTTGCTCCGGGATTAATAGTTAGGTCTTTTACATATTCTGTTCCTGTAATAATTGGTTGTGTAGAGGATGCTGCAGTTACAACTGCATTTACACCACATACAGGGTATGTTCCGCAACTTCCCCAGTTAACAGGATTTGTCCAAACTGTGCTTGCACCACCGGTCCAATATACGGTTGAAGGAGCAGTATAATTGATTACACCTGCACCTGATGGAGTTAAGTCAAGAGTAAATCCTTGAGTACTTCCTGAATAATTTTGAATACATAAATATAAAACATCACCTGCAGTAACAGAAACCGTTGGTTCGTATGCCCAATTAAAACAAGAGCTAATCGGAGTAGGAGCATTTCCTCCCGGTGCAATTCCTGTTACCCCATAGCTATCAAAATTACAAGCTAATAAAGCAGCACTACTAGCTGCAGTTATGCCAGAACAAGTTGTAGTCGCACCTGTTCCCGACATTCTCCAAAGCAAATAATCGTAATCTGTTTCGGTCCCACAAGAACTATTTGATCCATCATTTGGCATTAAATTAAAATTAAAATTACCGGTAGCTGCAATAGTAATTTGGTACCATACAGAATTTAATTCACCACTTGTGCAATCATCAGCACCGTTAAAATCGCAAACATTACCTGTATTAGAATATCCCGGATTACCAATCACCATAGTTGCATTACAAACAACCAATGGAATTGTACAATCTTGTCCGGGAACCGGAGAAGTAGAGCTTGACGTACCATTGTCAACAATTATAGAAAACGTTCCAACGCTGCTATTTCTTCCATCAACGCGAACATAATAAGTTGCACCTGGAGTTAATCCTGAAGCATTTATTAAAGAGCCGGAATTACTTCCTGAAGTACAACCAGCAGGTGGAAATTGATTACATGAAACAAGCACTAAACCAGGTCCACAAGTACCGCTGTAAAGAGCAATTTGTGTTGCAGTAATAGTGGTTGCTGTAGTTTGAATGTATGCTATACCTGAAGCCGGTGCAACAAAAGAATACCACAGTGTATTTACACTTCCCCCCGTCCAGCATGAAGGAATAGCAGGTTCACCGCCACCACTTGAGCAAATATTATCACCTGTAACTGAAGTTCCTAAAGTTAAAGCTGTTGCAGCACAAGGTAAATCATTGTTTCCACCCACAGGTGCAGTAATGTCAAGAGAAAAAGAAGAAATACAACCACCAAAGGTTCCCCATCCGTCAATAACTAAATAATAAGTGTTTCCTGCAACAACACTTGTACAAAAACTTTTTGAACCTGAAGCTGAAGATTGAACATAGGTTATACAGTTTGCAGAAAATGGGCAACCATCATAAAGCATCATTCCTGTCCAACTTTGAGTAGAGTTTAATGTTACTGTTATGGATCCTGATGTTGCTGGGGTAAAGGTGTAAACTTTATCATCATCAACAAAATAATTGGTACTTCCACAAGTACTTGCATTTGTTGCAGTGATATCGTCACCTGCTCCGCAAGTCGTTTGTCCTGTAGCATTATAAGGTAAAGAAGCAATTGTGACATTTCCGGCACCCATATTTGCAGGACAAGCTGCTGGTGCACTAATACACATTGTTAAATTACCGTTAGCTGGTGTCCCGGTACTGTAAGAATAAACACGGATATAATAAGTCTGTCCAATTGTCAAACCAGTTGCGAGAAAATTATCAGGGTCTGAACATTGCATTGAAGTAAGTGATCCACAAGTTCCGGAATACAATTGCATATAGGCATCAAAGCCAGAAGCAGTAGTTAAAGTAATTGGATGAGCGGTTGCAGTAGCAACAAAAGAAAACCAAATATCATCATCAGGATCTCCAAAGCAAGCACCGGTTGAAGTTCCTGAAGGTGACGAACACTGTAATGTTCCAGCAGAAGTAGAAGCACATGAACCATAAGCATTCATTGTTAAAGCAGTTGCTCCAGAGCAATTATCATTAGAAGGTTGAACGGGACAAGGATTGGTAACACATAAGCCAAATGTTCCTTCGGTGCCGCCACCATATTCCCAGAATCGCACAAACAAAGTTGATCCTGGAGTTTGACCTATAACAGAAATAAAAGGCATTGAACCATTTACACTATTATCATCATCACAATCAACTAACGTTAAAGAACCACATGAGCCTGAATAGATTGCCATTCCGCCATCCGTAATTACTCCGGTTTGTGAATCAAAATCCAATGTTCCAGAAGCAGGAACAGTAACTGAGAACCAAACATCAGCTCCTGTATAGCTTGCACAACCAGGTGCAGGAGGTGAACCGGCTGTAGTTGCAGATGCACAGCTATTTGAATAAGTTGTATAGCTACAGGAAGCACCCACAGTTAATGTTGTTGCTGAACAAGGGTCATCGTTGACGGGACCAATACCTGTCGTAAAGTTCCAAATTGTACATCCTGTTGCATTACCTGCACAGTTTGTTGGAACTATTCTCCAATAATATGTTGTACTGGAACTAAGTGTTCCAGGGTTGTATGTGAGAACATTTCCGATATCTGTTCCGTTTACTATATTGGTTGCTCCTGCATCCGTTCCAAAATATAACAAATAGCTATTGGGAGCAGGAGAAGGTGCATTCCAATTTAAAGTTACTCCGCCAGGGCACATGCCACTAGCGCCATTTGCCGGTGAGGAAATAGTAGCACAATTTGGAACTGTTGAAGGAAGTAAAGAAGTAAGAACAACATCATCAAATGTTGCTGCAGGTGTTGTGCCTGCTGAAGCATCATTTCTCCAACTAAAAACTAATCGCATAGTACTTGCTCCGGAAGTGTTTCCAGCCTGAGTACCAGTAATTGTTATTGATGCACCAGTACACGATCCTTGCAGACTATATTCAACTCCTATCTGATTTCCTGCAGGCAATTGAGTATTAGCTACTGGCGTTGTTGATGTTGGAACTAAGTAGACTTTTAAAAAATCATAAGTTCCTTCACCTTGCCCTCTCCAATTGAAGGTTAATGTAATGTTTGTTTCACAAGAAGGGAAAGTTACATCCCTATAAATATGTGCTACTCTGGAGGTTGTAGTATTGTAATTGTTATTTCCTACAGCAGTACCAATATATGCACCGTTTGTACCGCTACATTTATAATTGCTACCACAAAACCAAATAGCATTTGTAGCCGGATTGACTGTTGTCCAATTAAGTCCAGGAGTAGCGTTTTCAAAATTTCCATTATTTGCTGCCGAGATAATATTAGTTGCAATGGCATTTTGAGCAAAAAAATAAAAAACAATTATGGAGTATATTTTTTTCATAAATGAAAGAGAGATTTCGTAATTAGTAATATTTTGAAATTAAATCAGCATCTGTTAAAACTATTTTTCCTGCATATTTTATTATTTCTAAAATATCAGACTCCAGCATTTCTTGTGGTGCTTTAACAGTAAGCTTATGATTAGGTAAATCAACTATTGCATCAATAATTCCTGGTCTGGCCTTGAAAATGGTTACTAAATCAGTTGCTTGAGCAGTTGTACCTAAATCAGAAAGGATATAGTTATATGTTGTTGCTTTACTCGTCTTAGAAGTAGAGCTGGTTGAGGGGCTTGCGGCAATTTGCGAAAAAGTGGCAGAGGAAATAAAAAATAGAAATATAAAGCCAATGGCTTTTAGTGTTAGTAGTTTCATACGAGTAGTTTTAAATATTATCGTTATAACAATGTTACCTATATAAGACGATAAAAACAAGCATTTAGTTGCTTTTTATTTAGTGCTAAATTGTTCATAACCACTTTCTTGCATTTATTGTCGATGAATCTATATTTATGATAGATGAATCTATTAAAAAGATTGTTTTAATCTATAATATTTAATTTAAACAACAAAAAGAAAGTACTTTTACGCAAATTCTGAATAAAATGGATGTCATTTAATTTAAGAAAACTACAATTGGAAAAACACATATTAAGCAAATCAACCTTTTTACGCGGACTACAGTGTGCTAAATCTTTGTATCTCTATAAATATTTTATACAGAAGCGTGATCCTGTTTCAACTGAACAACAAGCTGTTTTTAATAGAGGAAATAATGTCGGACTACTAGCTCAAAAGCTTTTTCCGGATGGTGTTGATGCAACTCCGGCAAAACGTTCCAACAATATTGAAGCTGTTGAGAAAACAAAAAAATTAATTGAAAGTGGAGTAGAAGTGATATATGAAGCCGCTTTTCAGCACAATCAAGTACTTGCCATTCTGGATATTTTGGTAAAAAAGAATAACGAATGGTTTGCCTATGAAGTAAAGAGTTCTACTAAAATTTCACCAACTTATTTATTGGATGCATCCTTACAATATTGGGTAATTACAAACTCAGGCATTCCTCTAAAAGATATTTCACTTATAATAATTAATAATCAATATGTAAGAAACGGGGGAGTAGACTTAAACGGATTCTTTTCAATTAAGTCAGTTTTGAAAGAAGCCTTAATAAATCAAGAACTAGTTCAGGAAAACATTAATCGTTCTATGTCCGTTGTTAATACTGCTGTTGAGCCTGATATTAAAATTGGTGAGCATTGTTTTAGTCCATATAATTGTGATTTTATGGGGACTTGTTGGAAAAGTGTTCCTCCGAATTCTGTTTTTGAAATAACAGGAATAAAAAAAGCGGAGTTGTTTGATTTATATAATAACGGTTACAAGACCATTGACCAAATTCCGGATAAAAACGATTTAGATAAAAATGTAAATATTCACATTCAATCAATAAAAAAAAATAAAGCCCATATTGATGAATCAGCTATAAATGTATTTCTTGAAAAAATAAAATACCCTGTTTTTTTTATGGACTTCGAAACATTTATGCCTGCAATTCCTTTGTATGAAAAAACAAAACCTTATCAGCATATTCCATTTCAATATTCCTTGCATTATAAAAAAGATAAAAATTCTGAATTAGAACATTTTGAATTTTTAGCCGACCAACATTCCGATCCCCGGAAAACTTTCGTGGAAGCTCTTTTAAAAGATACAGAATCCGATGGAACAATTTTGGTTTATGATATTTTGATGGAAAAAAATGTTTTAAATGGGTTGAAAAAAGATTTTCCGGAATACTCATCCGAAATTGATAATCGTTTAAAAAGGATGATTGACCTTGTTCAGCCATTTCAGGAAAGAAGTTATTATCATCCCGCAATGAAAAATTCTTTTTCGATAAAAAATGTTTTGCCTGCATTGGTGCCCGAATTAAATTATTCGAACCTTAAAATTGCCAGCGGAAGTGTTGCTATGATAGCATTTGAGAACTTAAGCAAAGAAACGGATATGTTCAAAGCATTGGAAACACGTGAACAACTTCTGGAATATTGCAAAATGGATACTTTGGCAATGGTGAAAATATTTGAAATTTTAGAGGGAGTTAAGTAAAATGTTTGTTAGGACAATATCCCCCTCTACGAGGGGGCAGGGGGAGGTTTCAAATGAAAAAGCACAAGTGTTTACTTGTGCTTTTTCATTTGAAATAAGTTGAACTTAAAATCTTTCCAATTTAGAAAAATAAAAATCACCTTCTATTTGCGCATTCTCATCGCTGTCTGAACCATGAACCGCATTTGCTGCAATTGACTTTGCATAAATTTTACGTATTGTCCCTTCGTCTGCCTTTGTTGGATCTGTTGCACCAATTAATGTTCTGAAATCAGCTACTGCATTTTCTTTTTCTAAGATAGCTGCTACAATTGGTCCTGAAGACATGTAATTTACAAGTTCTCCGTAGAATGGGCGCTCTTTGTGTATTTCATAAAATTTACCAGCAGCTTCAGCTGATAGTTTTGTGTATTTCATTGCTACAATTCTAAACCCTGCTTCGTTGATCATCTTTAAAATCCCACCAATGTAGTTGTTCTCAACTGCATCAGGCTTAATCATTGTAAATGTTCTGTTTGTTGCCATTGCTTTTTGTTTAATTAAAATTCGGGTGCGAAATTAGAAAAAATATCTTCATCTCAAACAAATAAAGATTGCTAATTGGCGGGCAAATTATTGTAAATTTGTGCTCTTATGAATGCAAAACAAATTAAAGAAGTAAAGGCGCTTTTAAATAAGCCTAAAAATATTGTAATTGTTACACATTGGTCGCCCGATGGCGATGCTATGGGCTCCTCTTTGGGATTGTATAATTACTTGATTCAGTTAAAACACAAAGTTTCTGTTATCACTCCGAATGATTATCCTTCCTTTTTATTTTGGTTGCCCGGAAATAAAAAAGTAATTGATTTTTCAAAAAAACCTAAACCTGCTAAAACATTGGTTGCCAAAGCAGATATTATCTTCTGTTTAGATTTTAATTCTTTGAAACGTATCGATAAATTGGGTGATGAAGTTGAAAAATCAGAGGGAATAAAATTTATGATTGATCATCATTTGCAACCTGAAGGGTTTGCAAAATATATGTTACACAGTGTGAAAGCTTGCTCTACCTGTGAGCTTATATTTGAGTTAATTCAATTGATGGGACACAAGAAGCTGATGAATAAAGCTATTGGAAATTGTTTGTATACAGGAATTATGACTGATACCGGCTCTTTCCGCTTTCCTTCAACTACTGCTAAAACACATAAGATAATTGCTTCTTTAATTGAGGCAGGAGCTGAGAATGCGGATATACACAATCGGATTTACGATGGGAATACCGAAAATAAAATAAAACTTCTGGGATTTAGCTTAAGTGAAAAGTTAAAAGTTTTCAAAGAATATAAAACAGCCTATTTTAGCCTTACACAGGCTGAATTAGATCATTACAAATACCAAAAAGGAGATACAGAAGGCGTTGTGAATTATGCTTTATCTATTGAAGGCATTCGATTTGCAGCTTTTTTTGTTGAGCGAGATGGAATAATTAAAGCATCTTTTCGTTCTCAAGGAAGTTTTGATGTGAACGTATTTGCTAGAAAACACTTTAGTGGTGGCGGACATGCAAATGCAGCCGGAGGGATGAGTGAATTATCTATGGATAAAACACTTCAGAAGTTTGAAGAATTATTACCAACTTACAAATCAGCACTAAACAAAAAATGATTTTTAAAAACTATTCTTTTATTGCTATTATCTATTTAAGCACATTGTTACAACTGTCTTGTGGTAACAATGAGGAGAAGGTTGCTCATAAAACTGATTTTGAAAGCAAAGAAGGGAAAGACAAGTTGATTGAGGCTAACAAAATCTATGTAAAAAAAGAAAGTGATGAAATTGATCAGTATATCAAACATAAAAAGTGGGAAATGATCGCTACCGGAAGTGGTTTGCGTTATATGATTACTCAAAAAGGCAGCGGTGTTATGCCAAAAACAGAGCAAAGGGTGAGATTGAATTTTAATGTGAAATTGTTAGATGGCACACTGTGTTACTCGTCAGATTCTTCAGGTGTTTATGAGTTTGTGGTTGATAAAAGTAGCGTAGAAACAGGTTTGCACGAAGGAGTGAAATATATGCATGTAGGAGATAAGGCAACAATAATTCTTCCATCACACTTAGCATACGGACTTATTGGAGACGAAAAACGCATTCCTCCGAGAGCTTCCGTTTTATACGAATTAGAATTACTTTCAGTAAAATAATAAATTGAAAATCAATTATTTATATATTTTATTTATAGTTATAGTTTTTGCGTCCTGCGGCAACAATTCTCTCTATAAAGATTATGCCGAAACCGACTCTGGTTTATATTACAAATTGCAAGTGATAGGTGATGGAAAACGTAAACCAAACATCGGAGACTATCTTCAATTAATCATTACCTATAAAACCGAAAAGGATTCCGTTTTCATGGATACTTATTCAAGTAATGCTATGGGAATGGTTATTCTTCCATTTAATCATTCTTCTTTTGTTGGTAGTTTTGAAGAAGGCTTGAGCACAATGAATGAAGGCGACAGTGTTTCCTATATTGTAGATGCAAAAAACTTATTCAATAAATTCTTTAAAGTAGATTTACCTATATTCTTTGATTCTGGAAGCAAAGTAAAAATGGATGTGAAACTTCATAAAATTTTAAACCAAAAAGAATACGAAGCAGAATTGTTAAGATATGAGTCTTTAGTGGAAGACAGAGACATTGAAGAACAAAGAAAAATTCAACTTTTTGTTGATACCAGCAAAGCTACTTTTTCCCGATTGGAAAATGGAATGTATTATATGCCCATTACACAAGGTTCCGGTAATCCTCCTGAGAAGGGAAATATCATCAAGATCAATTATACCGGGAGTTTTTTGTCTGGTAAGGTATTCGAATCTACTTATGACCGCTCTCAACCAATGGAATACGTTTGTGGAGAACAGGAGCAAGTTATTAAAGGCTTTGAAACTGCAATATGTTTAATGAATGAAGGCGCAAAAGCAAAATTTATTATACCTTCGCACCTCGCTTTTGGAAAAGATGGTTCTTCAACCGGAATTATTCCTCCATATACAGCAGTTATTTACGAAATAGAATTACTCAATTTAACTAAAAAATAATAATTAAAAATGAAAATTACTTTTGCAAAATCAATGTTGGCTGTTGCTGTGGGTGTTGCTTTAACATTCGCATCCTGCTCAAATTCTCCTTATCCTGATTATGATGTTACAGAAAATGGATTGTATTATCAGTTTTTTAAACAAGACGAAAATGCTGTAAAGCCACAAGAAGGTGATATTGTACGTTTAGTAATGTCGTATAAAAACAGTGTTGATTCGGTTTTATTCGATTCAAGAGTTGGAAATCCAAGCGGAACAAATTATATAGAATTTCCTTTGCAAAAATCTACATTCAAAGGGAGTTTCGAAGAAGCATTAGCAATGATGGGACTTGGAGATAGCGCTAGTTTCATAATCAGTGCCGATTCAGTTTATTTAACAACTTTCAAAGCTCCTTCTCTTCCTCCGTACATTGAAAAAGGAAGTATGTTAACTTTTGAAGCTAAGTTGGAAAAAATTATTACAAAAACAGAAGCTGAAGCAGAAAGAAATAAGCAAATGCAAGAGCAACAGGCAATGATGCAAAAAATGCAAGCGGAAGAAGGTGCTACTTTTGCTAAATATTTAGCCGACAATAAAATCACCGCTAAACCTACTGAGAGTGGCTTGTATTATATCGAAAGCAAAAAAGGAAACGGAAAAAAACCTAAAGCAGGTGAAATGGTTAAGGTGAATTATACGGGAAGATTATTGAATGGAACCATTTTTGATACCAGCGATGAAGCAACGGCTAAAACAGCTGGCACATATCATAAAGAAAGAAAATATGAACCGTATGAATTTGCTGTTGGAGTAGGAGGAGTAATACCAGGTTGGGACGAAGGAATTATGATGATGAGTGTTGGTTCAAAAGGACAGTTAATTATTCCTTCTGCAATTGCTTACGGAGCTCAAGGTGGCGGACCAATTCCTCCATTTTCTCCATTGGTGTTTGATGTGGAATTAGTAGCTGTTAGTCCGGCTCCGGCTCAACCTGCAACCGGTGAAAAAACAGTAAATCATTAAAATTATAATTTTTAATATTTATTACGATGAAAAAAATAGCAACCATTCTTTTAGCTTTCTCAACTTTAATAGTGAGTGCCCAAGAAAAAACGAAAGGCACTCCTGAGAAACCTAAAAGTGTAAAAGTTAAAAAACCAAAAACAGTGAAAACAGCATCCGGATTAGAATATACAATTACAGAAAAAGGAAGTGGAAAAAAACCAATGAATGGCGATAAAGTAATTGTGCATTATACCGGTAAGCTAACAAACGATACTGTTTTTGATTCATCTTTAAAACGCGGACAACCGTTTGAATTTAAATTAGGAGCCGGTAACGTTATCAAAGGCTGGGACGAAGCATTTTTATTGCTTCAGGTTGGAGATAAAGCAACCATTAAATTCGGACCTGAACTAGGCTACGGAGCTAATGCAACCGGAGCTATCCCAGCCAACTCAACTTTGATTTTTGATGTTGAATTGTTGGATGTGAAAGAAGGACTTCGTCCGTACGATGTTAAAGGGAAAGATACTTTAAAAACAAAAAACGGAGTACAATACATTATTGTAAAAGCAAATAAAACAGGTGAACAGGCTGTTGCCGGAACGGTTGCGGACTTTCATTATGCGGGATATTTCAGAGACGGAAAAACATTTGATAACTCATTTGACCGCAATCAACCGCTTTCAATTAAAATAGGTCAAGGTCAATTAATGCCAGGTTGGGATGAAGGGATGTCCATGCTTCGCAATGGTGAAAAAGCTAGATTGATTATTCCATCTTCATTGGCATTAGGCGAAAAAGGTTATCCGCCATTGATTCCACCCAATACTGATTTAATAATGGACATTGAAATGTTAAATGTAAAAGTGATTGTTCCTCCTGCATTATTTGATATCAAAGGCTTGGAAGAAAAAGTAACTTCAACCGGATTGAAATATTATGAAGTAAAAAAAGCAGGTTCAGCAGTTAAAGCTGCTGCCGGAAAATCAGTAAAAGTTCATTATTCAGGATATTTGGCTGATGGAAAAATGTTTGATTCATCCGTTGAAAGAGGTGAGCCAATTGAATTTCCTTTAGGGCAAGGTCGAGTTATCCCGGGTTGGGACGAAGGGATTGCTTTGATGAGTGTAGGTGATAAATTACGTTTGGTCATTCCTTATAATTTAGCTTATGGTGAACAAGGTCGTCCACCAATGATTCCGGCTAAAGCAGATCTTACTTTTGATGTGGAATTGGTAGATGTTAAAGATGCTCCAACTCCTCAACAACATGGTCCGGGTGATGGACATAACCACTAAATAATACACAATAAAAAATGAAACGCCCTGTTTTTATTAACAGGGCGTTTTTTATTTCTTTTTTCTACAGACAAATAGCTCTATAGCAAAAGAGTATCTTTGATTGAATTTTCACACTGCATGAGCGATAAAAACAGGCATTCTCAACCTTTTATTATGGTATTAATTGTTACCGTAGTATTGCTCATTCTTTCTCAATTTCATACTGAATTTTTAATTGCAGGATATAAAACAAAAAAAGTAGCTCCACTTTCTGATATTATGCAGAAAGGAGTATTTAAAAAAGTTCCTATGACACATTGTGTCATTACTGATTCAATTATTGCAAAAGATAGTACAGACTTTGCTTTGCGACAAACTGATTCAAGTAATATTTTTGATTTTGAAAATGATACAACTTCTGCATTAGCACATTTTTTTCAATCTCTTAATTTACTTAAGAAGAAAAAAAGTAAAACACGCATTGCATATTTCGGAGATTCTATGATTGAAGGTGATTTAATTTCTCAGGATTTACGTGAATGTATGCAAGATGCTTTTGGTGGCGATGGTGTAGGCTATGTTCCAATAACATCAATTGTTTCTGGCTTTCGCACAAGTATATTTCATTCATTTGATGGTTGGACAACCTACAATTTATTGGAAAATATTCCTTCCGGGCATTCACTTGGAATAGCAGGTTATTGTTTTGTTCCAAATACATTTAATACTGTTGACACAACCAATACTACTGCAGGAAGTTCAGTAAAATATACTGCTGTAAAACGAAAACACCTGAATCGTTTTTATGAAACAAAAGTAATTTATGGAAAAAGTGAAGGAGAGAATTACGTGATTGTAAATGGTTCCCGATACAGATTAAGCGGAACAAAAGAAGTAAATCAATTGAGTATTAACAGTTCTGCACAGCAAGTAAATGCAAGATTTCAGTGTAAATCACCGATTGATATTTATGGATTCAGTATGGAAAGTGACAGTGGCGTTTTTGTAGATAATTTTTCTTTCAGAGGAAATTCCGGATTGCCGATTTCAAAAATCAAACAAAGTATTTATGCTTCAACTAATGAATGTTTAGAGTACGATTTAATTATTTTAGAATATGGATTAAATGCTGTCAGCCCAAGCGTAACCGATTTTTCTTGGTACGAACGCGGAATGAATGCTTCTATAAAGCATATTCAGGCGAGTTTTCCTAATACAAGTATTTTGTTGATCAGTGTAGGGGATAAGAGCTACCGTAAAGATGGAGTTTACCAAACCGACCCAAGTGTTCCTATTTTGGTGGAAACTCAGAAACGTATGGCAAAAGATAACAAACTTGCATTTTGGAGTTTGTATGATGCAATGGGTGGAAACGGTTCTATGGTAAAGTGGGTGGAAGGTGATACAGCTTTTGCAAACAAAGATTATACTCACTTTAATTTCAAAGGTGCTCATAAAGTCGGAAAATTATTGTTCAGTAAAATTATGAGCGAGTACAAGGATTACAATAAAAAACAAAATCAAAAGTCTCTCAATCAATAAACCGTATGTTTTTGAAAACTTATAAATATTTTAAATTATTTTTTTGTCTTGTGTCTTTCGTCTTGTGTCTTGCCTCTGTAAAAGCGCAAACCATCGATACTTCCGTTTACAAGCAATACACTTTTATTAAGCATAATTTAAATAAAATTGAAAACGACAGCACTTCATTAAATTTTTTTTATGAAAAACTTTATCAGTTAGAGCAAAAACAAATTACACGTGTAAATGTTACTCATATTGGTGATTCGCACATACAAGCAGATAATCTTTCGGGTTTGGTTCGTCAAAAATTGCAATTAAAGTTTGGTAACGCAGGCAGAGGTTTAATATTTCCATACCGCTCCGCAAAGAGTAATGAGCCCACATCATACAAAACAATTACCAATGTTCCTTGGGATTACAAACGCAATGTGTTTTACGAAAAACCTCTGCCTATTGGGATAAGTGGATACACAATAGAAACAGGTGATTCTCTTGCGGAAATTAATTTAATGGTGAAAGATCAGCCCAAATTAGGATATAGTTTTACAAAGTTTACTTTGTTTCATGAAAAAGGACAAAATAATTTTGATATCAGCATCTGTGATGATTTGAATTGCGAGCGTGGGCTATTTAAATCAACTGATAAAACAACCAATGCATTTGTTTCAGAATTAAAATTTGATAAACCTATCCGTCAGATTTATTTAAGAAACAAATGCGTTGATACTGCTACACAGAAGGTTACACGTATTTATGGAATGCTGGTGGAGAATGATTCTGCTGGTGTGTTATATAATATGATTGGAGTAAATGGTGCAGAATACAGACACTATGTGATGTCGAAATATTTTACTCAGCAATTATCTTATCTCAATTCCGATTTAATGATAATTTCTTTAGGAACAAATGAAGCATATTCTGCAGGTTTCGATAAAGAATTATTTTACCGGAGTATCGATTCTTTGGTATTGTGCATTAAATCTATTAATCCAAATGTAAATTTTATCATCACAACACCGCCAGATTCCTATCGCAAAACACGAAAAGGAAGAGTGAAAAATCCGGATATGAAATTGGCTAGAGAAGCAGTTGTAGAATACTGTTCAAAAAACAATGTAGCTTTTTGGGATTTGTACGAAATAATGGGTGGATACGGCTCAATGGGAAAATGGTATGCGATGAAACTAACGGCAAAGGACAGAGTGCATTTTTCCGGAAGAGGATATCAAATTCAAGGCGATTTATTTTATACGGCTTTGATGAACGGGTATGAGAAATATAAAAAAGGAAAGAAGTAGAAAATGTTTGATTTTCATTTAGATACCGACAAACTTGTTTCGCAACTCACTTACAATGCGAAAGATCCGCTATTGTTTAATAGTGGATTTTTTCTTTTTTTCTTTTGTGTTTTTTTATTGGGTTATCAATTCTTATACAAACGCAAATTAACCCGCGTAGTATACTTTACAATCTTCTCACTTTACTTTTTCTACAAGGCTTGCGGCTTTTATTTTGGATTTATTTTATTGTCTGCCGTTGTAGATTTTAATTTATCAAACTGGATTTATACTGCAAAAACAGAAGGAAGAAAAAAGGCGATTCTGATTTTTAGTATTGCTATTAATCTTGGTTTGCTATTTTATTTCAAGTACACCGATTTTTTTATTGAAATTATTAACGACTTGAAAATAGGACAGGTAAAGCCTTTGAACCTTATTTTGCCAATCGGGATTTCGTTTTACACTTTCGAAAATTTGAGTTATACCATTGATGTTTATAGAGGAAAATTTAAACCTGTTGCCAGTTTTTTAGATTATTGTTTTTTCCTTTCTTTCTTTCCAAAGCTGGTGATGGGGCCAATTGTAAGAGCTTCAGATTTTATTCCGCAAATCAGGAAAGACATTCACATCACAAAAGAGGATATTGCAAAAGGTCTGTATCTTATACTCGGAGGCTTGTTTAAGAAAGTTGTTATTTCCGATTATATCTATGTAAATTATGTTCAATACATTTTTGATGATCCTGCCCGACATTCGGGAATAGAATGTTTGATGGGAGTTTATGGATATGCAATGGTGATTTATTGTGATTTTTCCGGTTACTCCGATATGGCAATTGGTATGGCGCGTTGGATGGGCTTTACTATAAACGAAAATTTTGATTCACCTTATCAATCAAGCAGTATTACAGAATTCTGGCGAAGATGGCACATGTCACTTTCATCTTGGTTAAAAGATTATCTCTATATATCATTGGGTGGAAACAGAGTAGGGAAGTTTCGTCAGTATTTAAACTTGATGATAACGATGATACTTGGAGGTTTGTGGCACGGTGCACATTTTAACTTTATTGTCTGGGGTGCCATGCACGGAGTGGCTTTGGCGTATGATAAAATGAGAATGTCTGTAAATGACCGTATAAATGCCTGGGCAGCTTCCCGCAGGAAAGTCAAAGATGAGCGTCCGACCTTGCTTAAAAAGATAAATCGCTTCAGAAAGAAAGCAGGAGGAATTTTTATCACCTTTCATTTCGTTTGTCTGTGTTGGATCTTCTTTAAATCTTCGTCTTTTGAGGATGCCAAAATCATCATCAATCAGATTCTTTATAATTTTAATGGTTCGGCCTGGAAGCCAATGTTAGAGGCATATGGAATCGTATTTGGTGTAATGCTGGTTGGTTACATCATTCACTTTTT
Organism: Bacteroidota bacterium; assembly: GCA_005772895.1. Taxonomy (GTDB): domain Bacteria; phylum Bacteroidota; class Bacteroidia; order 2-12-FULL-35-15; family 2-12-FULL-35-15; genus 2-12-FULL-35-15. The sequence continues at coordinate 20,629 of SXIH01000037.1, forward strand.
ACCAAAAGTATACGAAACATTTTCTGTGCTTGTGCTTTCAAAGATAACAATGGTGGGACGTATAGCCATTATGCTAATCTTTATCTGGATCATAATCCAAGTAAAGCAAGCCGACCAGGTAATGCCTATTTATCTGCAGTTTTAAGAATATTCACAAAGATTTTTGCCAATTAAATACAAATCCCTATATTTGCATCCCGATTTGTAAAAAATATCGGGGCGAAATTTAAAAAAGAACATATTTAATACAAAATACAATGTCAAGAGTTTGCGAAATCACAGGAAAAAAAGCGATTGTAGGTAATAAAGTATCTCACTCAAACACTAAAACGAAACGTAAGTTCAATGTGAACTTACAAACTAAGAAATTCTATTTACCTGAAGAGGATAAATGGATTACTATCCGTATCTCTACATCTGCTCTTAAAACAATCAACAAAAATGGAATCAGCGCTGTTGTTAAACAAGCAAGAGCTGAAGGCCACTTGAAAAAGTAATTATTACACAAGCGGTATAAATTATATATGGAAACGTTACTACTTTTGTAGTAACGTTTTTGTTTTAATGAAACTTTGCTTTTGATTTCAAAAGCATTAGTTTCATTTATCCCGATGAAAATCGGGATCTGTTTGTCGTTAAAAGGATATTAATTTGGATTACTTGTTAGTCTTTAAAACCCCGATGGCTATCGGGGGCTAGCTTCGTACATGAGACATTTATTAGAAATGAAAACCCTTATTTCAATCTTCCTTCTTGTATCCCTATCCGGCTTTTCCCAAAGCTACGATACAGATATACTCTCAAAAGAGTTCCATAAAGGGAGAAGAGATGCTTTGCGCAACTTCATGCCTGCAAATACATGTGCAGTTATTTTTGCAGGAGCAGAACGCCAACGTGCAAATGATACTAAGTTCATTTTTCATCAAGACCCAAATTTCTATTATCTCACAGGTTTAGTAGAGCCCAATGCAATGCTCATTGTTTTTAAAGAAGAGCAAACTTATTACGATACAATAAAAGCAAATGAATTGATTTTTGTTCAGGACCGTGATGCAGCAAAGGAATCATGGACAGGAAAAATTATGGGACAAAATGGAGTGATGATTCAATTAGGCTTTTCCGAAGTATTAATTAACAATCAATTTGCTGATTTTAAAGCCGATTTTGACCGTTTTGATAAAGTTTATCACTTAGAATTTGATGATGACGTTAGAGATAATAAAAACGATAAAGGCGATTTATATAGTCTTATCAAGCATTTTAGGTCGAAAACCGCTAAGAGCAATAAAAACTCCGATAACCTTAATTTAGCTACATGGTTAGCAACTTTGAGAGAAATTAAGCAACCTGAAGAAATGGTTTTGATGCGTAACGCCATTGATATGACTTGTTTGGCTCATGCAGAAATAATGAAAGCATTGGAACCTGGCATGAAAGAGTATCAGGCACAGGCAGTAGTAGAATACATGTTTAAAAATCAAGGTTCCGAATATGTTGGATACCCTTCTATTGTTGGAGGAGGGGAGAACTCCTGCATTTTGCATTATGAAACAAATAGAAAAAAATTAAGCAATAAAGATCTATTGGTAATTGATGCTGGTGCAGAATATCATGGCTACACGGCTGATGTTACAAGGACTTTGCCAGTTGATGGCGTATTTTCTACCGAAGAAAAAATCATTTACAACATTGTTTTGGAAGCTCAGGAATCAGGAATTAAAGCCTGTGTAGCCGGAGCAGAGTTCAGAGCCGCACATAAGGCTGCAGTGGCGGTTATACAGAAACGATTGACAGAAAATGGCATTATTGCTAATCCTAACGACTTTTTAGATTATTTCTTTCACGGAACATCGCATTATTTGGGATTAGACGTGCACGACCCGGGAAACTACGGAAAACTGACTCCCGGGAATATTATTACGGTTGAACCTGGTGTTTATATCCCTTCAGGTTCCAAATGCGATCCAAAATGGTGGAATATTGGTGTCCGTATTGAAGACGATGTCCTTATTACTACTGGCGCACCTGAAGTATTATCAGATCATTTACCCAAAAAAGCGGAAGAAGTGGAGGCTTTAATGAAGGAAGAAAGTCTGTTTAATAAGATAAAATAGCTTTTTTATTAGTGTTTGAGCTATATTTCATCAAATATATTGTGCATTTCAATTAAAAATTTTACATTTGCACTCCAATTTTGAAAAACAATAAATAAAATGGCAAAAAAAGGCAGCAGAATTCAGGTGATTATGGAATGTACTGAGCACAAAGACAGCGGTATGCCGGGAACGTCTCGTTACATTACTACTAAGAACAAAAAGAACACCACCGAAAGATTAGAGTTGAAAAAATACAACCCTATCTTGAAGAAAGTAACTCTTCACAAAGAAATTAAATAATCTGGTTTAAGTAAAGGTCTTGAGTGTATAACTCAAAACTCAAAACTTATAACTCAAAACTCATAATAAAATGGCTAAAAAGGTTGTCGCAACACTTAAATCTGGTAAAGGAAATAACTTTACAAAAGTGATAAAAATGGTAAAATCAGCAAAAACTGGTGCTTATTCATTCAAAGAAGAAATCGTTCACAACGATCACATCAAAGATTTTTTATCTAATAAATAATCTTATTGATAAATTCATTACTAAAGGCTTCTCCAGATAAGGAGGAGCTTTTATTGTTTTTAGTAAAGACATTTATAATTTATAATTTATAATTTTCTATCCCTGATGGGTATTTTTAGTTTTTTTAGTAAAGAGAAAAGGGAAAGTCTTAACAAAGGCCTTTTCGTCACCAAACAAAGCTTTTTCAGTAAAATGGCCAATGCCATAATGGGAAAAGCTACCATTGATGATGAAGTGCTTGAAAGTCTGGAAGAAATCCTAATGACTTCAGATGTTGGTGTGGATACATCTTTGCGCATTATCGAAAAAATTAAAGAGCGTGTTGCTAAAGAACGAAAAGTAGAAACAGAAAAACTTAACGATATTTTAAGAGAAGTAGTTGCTGAGTTATTGGTTTCAAACGGACAAGAAGATAAAGCGGATTTTGAAACACCAGAAGGCAAAAAACCTTATGTTATAATGGTTGTGGGAGTGAATGGAGTTGGTAAAACAACCACTATCGGAAAACTTTCTCATCAATTCAGAAACGCAGGAAAAAAAGTTGTGATTGGTGCTGCCGATACATTCCGTGCAGCAGCAGTTGATCAAATTAAAATTTGGGCTGATAGAACAGATGCTGTTTTAGTTTCTCAAGGGATGAATGCTGATCCTGCTTCTGTTGCATTTGATACGCTAACATCTGCTGTTGCAAAAGGTGCTGATGTTGTGATTATTGATACTGCCGGTCGGTTACACAACAAAGTAAATTTAATGAATGAGCTTACCAAAATAAAAAATGTTATGAAGAAAGTCATTCCCGATGCTCCTCATGAAATTTTATTGGTGTTGGATGGTTCAACCGGACAAAATGCAATTGAGCAGTGTAAGCAATTTACAGCAGCCACAGATGTGAATGCATTAGCGATAACAAAATTAGATGGAACCGCTAAAGGTGGCGTGGCAATTGGTATTTCCGATTCATTCAAAATTCCGGTGAAGTATATAGGAGTGGGTGAAGGAATGGAAGACTTGCAAGTGTTTAACAAACATGAATTCGTTGATTCATTGTTTAAACAATAAAATAAAGTGAAGACTAAGACACTTAAGAAAAATAAAGTCAACGTTGTAACATTAGGTTGCTCCAAAAATATCGTGGATAGCGAAGTTTTGATGGGACAATTAAAAGCTAACAACTTTGATGTACAACACGAAAGCACCGATGATGATTCAAGTATTGTAATCATTAATACTTGCGGATTTATTGATAATGCAAAACAGGAAAGCATTGATACTATCATTCGTTATGCAGATGCTAAAACTGCCGGATTGGTAGATAAAGTATACGTTACAGGCTGTTTGAGTGAACGCTATAAACCCGAATTACAAAAAGAAATTCCGAATGTTGACGGATATTTTGGTACTCGCGAATTACCCCGTTTATTAAAAACATTAAAAGCAGATTATAAACACGAATTAGTTGGCGAAAGATTATTAACTACTCCGCATCATTTTTCTTATTTCAAAATTTCTGAAGGATGCGACAGACCTTGTTCTTTCTGTGCTATTCCTTTGATGCGCGGGAAACACATTTCCAAACCAATTGAAGAATTAGTAAAAGAAGCAAAGCATTTAGCGAAAAACGGAACAAAAGAGTTGATGCTGATTGCGCAGGATTTGACGTATTACGGTTTGGATATTTACAAAAAAAGAAATCTTTCAGAATTATTAAAGCAACTTTCCGATGTGAATGGAATTGAATGGATCCGTTTACACTATGCATTCCCGGCTGGTTTTCCTATGGATGTATTGGATGTGATGAACGAAAGAAAAAACATTTGTAATTATTTGGATATGCCTTTGCAACATATTAGCGATAATATGCTGAAGAGTATGAGAAGAGGAACTACTAAACAAAAAACAATTGATTTGGTAAATCAAATCCGTGATAAAGTTCCCGGAATAGCAATCAGAACTACACTAATTGCTGGTTATCCGGGCGAAACAAAAAAAGATCATGAAGAAATGTTGGAGTGGGTAGAACAATCCCGCTTCGAACGATTAGGAATTTTTGCATATTCTCATGAAGAAAATACACATGCTTATTTATTAAAAGATGATGTTACAGCAAAAATAAAACAGGCACGTACTGAAGCAGTAATGGCTCTGCAAATGGGAATCTCATACGACTTAAACCAAAAGAAAATTGGTAAAATTTACAAAGTATTATTCGATAAAAAAGAAGGAGATTATTTCATTGGCCGCACCGAATTCGACTCTCCGGAAGTTGATAATGAAGTTTTGGTTAAAGCTGATAAAGATTACGTAAGGGTAGGAGATTTCGCAAACGTAAAAATTACATCGGCAGAGGATTACGATTTATATGGAGAAGTAGTGTAATCATCGATTTCTTTTTTATTTTTTAAAGAAAGAGATTACATTAGTGTTATGTTGAAAATCGTTAATATTAACAAAACAGAAATTTATCCTACCATTATTATGGATAAGGAAAATGGAGTTTTTGAAATCAAAGGTGTTTCTCTTCCTTTAGATGGTAAAGATTTATATCAACCCGTTCTTGATTTTTTAGATGAGTATTCTCAAAACCCAAATAAGATTACTCTTTTTGTTTTTAATCTTACCTATTTCAATATTTCTTCTTCCAAAATGTTTTTATACATGCTTTATAAGCTGAAAGAATTGCATGATTCGGGGAGAACAGTTGTTGTTATTTGGTCGTATGATGATGATTTTATTCGTGAAGCTGGAGAAGATTATCAACAAATGGTGGATGTGCCTTTTCAGTTTAAAGAAGTTTTTGAAGGCCGGCTAGTTGTTTAAATTTTTCCATCCTGCATCATTAGTTTTGTTTTCAAAACTGCAGCTACAGTCAAGCTATCTGTAATTTTTCCTTCTTCAACCATTTTATACAGCTCATTAAAATGAAGTTTTTTCACTTCCAATTGTTCTGTGTCTTCCGGCTCCGCTTTTCCAAAACTCAATTCTTGCGCTATGTATAAAATGCAAAATTCATCGCTGGCCGAATTACTTAAATGCATTTCCTGAATTTTTGTCCATTTGGTTGCTGTAATCCCTGTTTCTTCCAACAATTCACGTTTAGCTGATTCCAATGGTTCTATATCCCATTTCCCACCACCTTCTGGTATTTCCCAAGAATACTGATTAATTGGATAACGATATTGTCCCACAATCCAAGTATTATAGTCTTTATCCAAAGCCAAAACACCTAAAGCCATATTTTTAAAATTAATTACCGAATACGTTCCCGGATTTCCATTTGGATTAAGTATATCGTGCTTTGTTAGGCCTATCCATGGTGAATCGTAAATTTTTTCGGATTTTAATGTTTTCCAGGGATTTATTGATTCATTAGTAGTCATAGCTCTCTTTTTTCACAAATTTAATGCAATTAATCTTTTTGCATTCATAATTTATAATCTATCATTTATAATTCCCATTTCCTTACCTTTACAAAGCAATTATGACGCTTAAAAAACACCATATTTCCTTTGAAGAAACAAAGCAGTTCCCAAAACTGTTTTTAGATTATATAAACGGAGAATCAAAGCTCCGTTCTTTCTATTCTTATAGGCCTGAAATTGATTCTTTTAAAAAAACGATAGAAGATAAAAGCAAAGAAAATACTAACAGAAAATTATTGGTTGAAGTACTGAATGCTCAGTATTCAAAAATCCCGGAAAACTTATCAGTAAAAAACAATATCAATTTTTTACTTGATAAAAATACCTTTACCGTTTGTACTGGTCACCAACTTTGCTTATTTACCGGGCCGCTTTATTTCATCTATAAAATTATCTCTACAATAAATTTAGCCGAAGCATTAAAGAAAAAGTATCCGGAAAATAATTTTGTTCCTGTTTATTGGATGGCTAGCGAAGATCACGATTTTGATGAAATAAGTTCAATTAATTTATTCGGTAAAAAAATAAAATGGAGTCTGGATGCAAAAGGTGCTGTTGGCAAATTAAATCCATCATCACTAAATGCTGTAATTGATGAATTAAAGCAAATACTTGGCGATTCTCCTAATGCTAAGGAATTAATTCAACTCTTTTCAGATGCTTACCTTAAAAATGTTACTATTGCTGATGCTACACGTTATATGGTAAGTCAGTTATTTTCAAACTACGGTTTGGTAATTTTGGATGCAGATGATATTCGTTTAAAATCTGAGTTTTCAGATATTATTAAAGATGACATATCAAATAATACCAACTTTAAAATTGTAAACAAAACCATTGAGGAGCTTGAAAAAATCGGGCATAAAGCACAAGTCAACCCGCGGGAAATAAATTTGTTTAAACTTTCCGAAAATAGCCGCACAAGGATTGAAGTTGCCTCATCAGAAACATTAAACTATAAAACAGATGAATATAGTCCCAATGTTGTACTTCGTCCATTGTATCAGCAAAAAATTTTACCAAATTTAGCTTATGTTGGCGGGCCCGGAGAAATTGTATATTGGTTGGAATACAAAGCGATGTTCGATTACCACAAAATTAATTTCCCGGTTTTAATGCCCCGTAATTTTGCTTTGCTTAGCGATGAAAAAGCAGAACAGCAAATGCAAAAATTGGGAATATCAAAAGCTGATTTGTTTAAAGATATCGATCAATTAACAAAAGAATTTGTAAGTAGAAATGCCAGCTCAGATGTTTCATTAAAAGAGCAGGAACAAAAACTTACAATGATGTTTAGCGAATTGGCTTCTAAAGTAAGTGCTGTAGACATAACTTTAAAAGCAAGTGTTGAAGCAGAGTTTCAAAAAGCATTGGCTAGTTTAAAAAATATTGAGAATAAATTAATAAAGTCGGAGAAACAAAAGCAAGAAACAAATATCAATCAAATTAAAAAGTTAAAGGATAAATTTTTGCCTGAAGGAATTTTACAAGAGCGTCATGATAATTTCGCTCCGTATTATTTAAAATCAGAGAAAAATTTTATTTCTGATTTGAAAGAAGCTTTTGAACCATTTGAATTTAAAATGTTGATAGTAGAATAGTGGAAACAAAACAACAGAAAACATTATTGGAGCAAGGATTAGAACTTCCTTTGATGGAAGAGTTTTATACTATTCAAGGGGAAGGCTTTCATTCTGGAAAACCTGCATACTTTATCCGTGTGGGCGGATGCGATGTTGGTTGTCATTGGTGTGATGTGAAAGAAAGTTGGGATGCATCCTTACATCCGCTTACAAATGCAGATTTAATTGTAGAAAATGCAAGTAAATTTTCCGGAAAAGCAGTTGTTGTAACCGGTGGTGAACCCAGTATGTACAACATGGATTATATTACCAAGCAGTTTAAAGCAAAAGGAATTCAAACATTCATTGAAACATCCGGAGCTTATTTGTTAACAGGAGTTTGGGATTGGGTGTGTTTATCACCTAAGAAAACCAGCCCGACATTATCTGAAAATTTTGCCAAAGCAAACGAATTAAAAATAATCATTCACAATAAAAATGATTTTGAGTGGGCCGAAAAGAATGCTGAACATGTTTCTGCGGATTGCAAGTTATTCTTACAACCAGAGTGGAGCAAAAGCAAAGAAATGATGCCCTTTATTGTTGATTATGTAATGGCTAATCCGAAATGGAACGTGTCATTACAAACACATAAATACATGAATATTCCTTAATTGGAATGATAATTGAAATGAATTTATTATGAAACAACTGCTTCTTTTTTCTTTCTCAATCGTTTTGTTTTCCTGCAAAGCGCAGTTGCCTCCGGGTGAGTATACTTCTACCAATAAAAAAGCAATTTCTGCATTTGAAAGTGCTGTAAAATTATTTCAGGCAGGTAAAGATGATGAATCTGAAAAAGAATTGTTGAAAGCAATTGAAAAGGATGCAAATTTTATTGAACCTCATTTATTATATGCAGAAATTCTTCAGGTGAAGCGTCAGCCTGAAAAAGCTATTGATGAATACGTAAAAGCCATTTCTATCAATCCCAATTTTAACTTAGGAAACTTCTATAATCTTGCTAATTTGGAAATTAGTATCGGAAGATATGATGATGCAAAAAAAGATTACGAACGTTTTTTGAAAAAACAGCATATCAACCCTGATACAAGAGAAGATGCTGAACGTAACTTAGCTAATTGCAATTTTGCCATCAACGCAATTAAAAACCCTGTTCCCTTTGATCCTAAAAATATGGGAACAGCCATCAATTCAAACCTTGATGAATATTTTCCTGCTGTTACTGCCGATGAACAAATTCTGCTGTATACCAGAAACAATAGAAATGAAGCGAAACCACTGCAAGAGGATTTTTTAATAAGCAAGAAAACGGATAATGTTTGGCAAACTGCTGCGCTTATCGGAAATGGAATTAATACGGAAGGAAACGAAGGAGCTCCTTGTTTGTCGGTTGACGGACAATTGTTGTTTTTTGTTGCATGTCAGGAAAACGCGGCAGGAATGTACGCTGGTGGAAGAAAAGGTTATGGAAGTTGTGATGTTTTTTATTCTGAGAAAGTGGGAGAAAAATGGGCGACACCTTACAATATCGGAAGCTCGATAAATACAAACAAATATGAAACACAACCTTCTTTTGCTGCTGACGGAAAAACACTTTATTTCGTAAGTGCCCGTCCGGGTGGAATTGGAGAAACCGATATTTATGTTTCAACTCTTAACGTAAATGGGGTTTGGAGTGCTCCAAGAAATCTAGGACCAAATATTAACACACCTGGAAAAGAAGAATCAGTATTTATTCATCCGGATGGAAAAACATTGTACTTCGGTTCAAACGGACATGTGGGAATGGGTAAATTGGATTTGTATGTTTCCCGTATGGATGAAAAAGGACAATGGCAAGCACCGCTAAATTTGGGCTACCCAATCAATACTTATGGAGATGAAAACAGTATCCTGGTGGCAGCATCCGGAAATGTGGCTTATTTCGCTTCAAATAGAGTAGGCGGACAAGGTGGATTAGATTTATATCAATTTGATTTGTATGATGGTGCCCGTCCGGGTAAAGTTACTTATGCAAAAGGAAAAGTATACGATATCAAAACAAAGAAACCACTAGGTGCGCATTTCGAATTAATTGATTTGGAAACAGGATTGGTTATGATGGAATCAAATGCAAACAGCGGAAACGGTGAATTCTTAGTTTGTGTTCCTATTGATAAAAACTATATGTTGAATGCTTCCATTGATGGGTATTTATTCTTTTCGGAAAATTTTGCTTTAAAAGAACTGGCTGATCAAATGAAACCAATTGTTTTGGATGTTCCTATGCAACCAATAGAATTGGAGAACATAATGGAATTAAAAAATGTATTTTTTGAAACAGCAAAATATGATTTAAAACCGGAATCAAAAGCAGAATTAAATAAAGTGGTTGAATTCCTGAATAAAAACAAAACTATTTCAGGAGAATTAAGCGGACATACAGATAACGTTGGAGATAAAAAAATGAATCAAACACTTTCACATAACAGAGCCAAAGCAGTTTTCGATTATTTAGTAGCAAATGGTATTGATGCAAAACGTTTATCATACAAAGGCTACGGTGATACTAAACCGAAAGTAATTAATGACAGCGATGAACACCGTCAAATGAACAGGAGAACGGAGTTTAAGGTGTTGGGGAAGTAGTCTTTTACTCAAATGTTTCAGGCAGGTCAGTTCGAGCGGAGTCGAGAACCATGCTGATGTCCTTCTCGACTCCGCTCGAAGTGACATCACAAGCATATCGATTATCAAGAGTGGTATAAAATTTGCTAAATCATGAGAAAACAAACTCTCATGAAAAAACACATCCTCATTCTACTACCACTTGTTATCTTGTTTTTCTCTTTCACAAAACAAGATCCAATAAAAAAAGAGAACTTAATTCAACCACAGGAATTAGCAAACTTAATTCTGAATCCAAAAGCTGTGAAACCGATCATTTTTAATGTTGGCAATGTTGATCAGATAAAAGGTGCTATTAACATTGGTGCTTTGAATACAGACGAAGGGATGAAAAAGTTTAAGTTTGAAGTCAGCAAGGTTGCAAAAGACAAACAAATAGTAGTTTATTGTGGTTGCTGTTCTTCTGATAACTGTCCTAACATTCGGCCGGCAATAAAATACTTAATTGATGAAGGTTACAAAAATGCTAAAGTGTTGAATATTCCGGTTGGAATTAAAGAAGATTGGGTGCAAAAGGGTTTTCCTGTGGAGAAATGAACGGTTTAATACTCAACAAAATTCAACTCCAGTACATTCATTTCATCCAAACCAACTTTTTTTCTTCTTTCATTCAGTTTTTCTAATTCTTCAATTGGATAGAATAAGAATTTCTTTTGCTGCGTGTCTAATTTGTACTGAGTTCCATAAATTTGTTTTTCATTTTTTGCGACTTTTACTTTGTCAACAAAAAATGCGACATCTGTCCAGTCTAGTTCTCCTTTATTAGCTGCATCAACAATAATGTCGTAATATTTTTCTTTGTAGGCTTTATTTGATAAACTAATGATTGAAAAAACAATTGTATAATCACTTCCAACTAAAGTTTTTCCGGGATAACCATGCTTTGTAATGATATTGCTTATTTCATCTAAGAGTTTTGATGTATGCAAGGCGTTTAAAGAAACTGCTCTTTGATATTGGAATGAAGTTTTTCCATGAACTTTTTCGGCAAGATTGACACTGTCGTGATACTTGTAAATAGTTTGATTAATATTTCTTAAAACCAGTACCAGGGAATCGTTTATGTTTTTCTCAGCAGATATTTTATAGTCAACTTCTGAAATCTTTATTCCTCTTTTATAAACTTGTTTTTTAATTAAACTGCCAGCCGTATCGTATACAAGCCAATCTCCATAATAAAAGAAGTGTAAGGTTTTTTCCTCTTGAACAATTTTTGCTTTGCCTTGTTTTTGAATTTTTCCGTTTGGGTGATAATAAGATGTGGAAATTTTTCTGAATCTATACTTATCTTGTTTAACTAATATTCCTTTTTCATTGTAATATTTCCAGGTTCCTTTTTGAATGCCTTTTCTATATCTGCCAATATTATCAATTTGCTTTTGCGTTGAATCAGTAAAAATAATCCATTTTCCATGTCGTTCTTTATTCTTGAAACGGTTTATTTTTTGGGAATAGGAGAGGAAGGGGAGAATAAATAAAAGAAATAGAAAACATTTTTTGAACATAATACTAATTTACAAAAACTCTTCCAGCACGCCCAATCCTTGTCGTATAATTTCAAATTCACCTTCACTGCAATCAACAATGGTTGACGCTTCATTGTTTCCATAACCTCCGGCAATTACAATGTCTACAATGTCTTTATACTTTTCGTGAATTAATTCCGGGTCGGTAGTGTATTCAATTATTTCATCATCATCGTGAACGGATGTACTCATGATGGGATTTCCCAATTGTTTTACAATTTCTAAACAAATAGTATTTTTTGGAATTCGAATTCCTACTGTCTTTTTTTTGCTCTTGAATAATTTCGGAACATTGTTGTTGGCTTCCAAAATAAAAGTAAATGGACCAGGCAAAGCTTTTTTCATCACTTTGTAGGTTGTAGTAGAAATTGGTTTTGTAAAATCTGCAAGGTGGCTTAAATCAGAACAAATAAAAGAGAAGTTTGCCTTTTCAGGATCAACACCTTTGATTTTGCAGACGCGCTCAACAGCTCTTTGTTTGTTTATGACACAGCCAATTCCATAAACCGTATCAGTAGGATATATCACAACTCCACCATCGCGCAAGCAAGTTACTACTTGTGCAATTTCATCGTAATTCGGTTTTTCTGGATTTATTCGGAGAAGCATTTTTTCAGTAGACAAATGAAACAGTACACAATAGACAAAAAATAAAAAAGTAGGCATTTTTAAGAACAATTTTTTAAATTGTCTATTGCCTACTGCCTATTGTCTATTTATTTTTTAGCGTCTGCCAAAAACTGCGCTAATCCGCTATCTGTTAAAGGATGTTTCAATAATGCAGTAATTGCACTTAACGGACAAGTTACAACATCAGCTCCAATTTGTGCACAGTTGATAATGTGCATTGGATGACGAACAGATGCAGCTAAAATTTCTGTTTCGTAACCATAGTTATCATAAATTACACGAATGTCTTCAATCAAACGCAAACCATCAGTTGAAACGTCATCTAATCTTCCAATGAATGGAGAAACATATGATGCTCCTGCTTTTGCTGCTAACAATGCTTGCCCGGCAGAAAACACCAAAGTGCAATTTGTACGGATTCCTTTTTTAGAAAAATATTTTATTGCTTTTACACCGTCTTTTATCATTGGAACTTTTACAACAATTTGTTTGTGCAATTTTGCCAATGCTTCTCCTTCTTTTACTATTCCTGCAAAATCAGTAGAAATTACTTCAGCACTTACATCACCCGTTACAATTTTACAGATGTCAACATAATGTTTCAGGATATTTTTTTCTCCTTTGATTCCTTCTTTTGCCATTAATGAAGGATTTGTAGTTACACCATCCAAAACTCCTAAGTCTTGTGCTTCTTTAATTTGTGAAAGGTTTGCTGTATCGATAAAAAATTTCATATGAATAAGTTAATTGGGTTAATTAGGTTGATTGGTTAATTAAGGCAAAAATAGAAAGTATTACAATCAAAAAAGTAGATGTGGAAAAGTCTTGATAAGTAGCTATTGAAATACTAAGCGTTAAAAATGGGCCTAGATTCGTAATTCGTTTTTTCGTATTATTCGTAGAGAAAAAAAGAAGGGGCAAGTTACCATAACACAGCGCTCAACCTGATACCTTTGCTTGCTTCCGCACCTGGAGGGTTAAAGGGAGCTGCTTGAATGGACCTACCCCAACGCGAAAGTACGAATTTTTTCTAATCTGAAAAGGGAATTTTTTTTCAAGAACGTCATTTCGAGGAACGAAGCAATCTTGCTAATTGGTATTTCTAGTCTTTTTATTGAGAGATTGCTTCGTTCCTCGCAATGACGCCAAAGACGGACACTTTTCTTTTTTGTCTATTGTCTACTGCTCATTGTCTACTTATTAGCAGTCTGTTAAAAATCCATAATTCTCTCATTTAGATACGTATTTTGTCTATATATTTGCCATTATGAACATTTCAGTTGTAATACCTCTATATAACGAAGAAGAATCTCTACCCGAATTGTGTGATTGGATTGAAAGGGTAATGACTACTTTTTCTTATTCCTATGAGATAATATTGATTGATGATGGTTCCAGAGATAAATCCTGGACTGTTATAGAGGCGCTGTCAGCTAAAAATCAGAATATCAGAGGCATTAAATTCCGCAGAAATTATGGTAAATCGGCCGCTTTAAATGTTGGTTTCGAAGCTGTTCAGGGAGATGTTGTAATTACTATGGATGCTGATTTGCAGGATTCTCCTGATGAAATTCCTGAATTATATAAAATGATTGCTGTTGACGGGTTGGATTTGGTTTCAGGTTGGAAACAAAAGCGTTATGATCCTCTTTCAAAGACAATTCCAACTAAATTATTTAATTGGGCGACCCGGAAAGCCAGTGGAATTAACAATCTTCACGATTTTAATTGTGGCTTAAAAGCGTATAGCAAGGCCGTTGTAAAGAACATAGAAGTTTATGGTGAAATGCATCGTTATATTCCTGTTATTGCGAAGTGGGCAGGATTTACTAAGATAGAGGAGAAGGTTGTTCAACACCGCGAACGCAAATACGGAGTGACAAAATTTGGTCTTGAACGCTTTATTAATGGCTTTTTAGACTTAATGTCTATCACTTTTGTTTCTAAATTCGGTAAACGCCCCATGCATATTTTTGGTTTTTGGGGAACCTTGTCTTTCGTAATGGGTGGTGGACTTTCCTTGTATCTGATTATCGAAAAAGTATATAAGTCGGCTTACGCAATTCCTACTCGTGATGTAACTGATAAACCTTTATTTTACTTAGCTTTGGTTGCCATGATCATTGGAACTCAGCTATTCCTGGCCGGTTTTATTGGTGAACTTATTTCCCGCAGTTCTTCCGATAGAAATAAATATCAAATTGAAAAGCGACTTTAATTCATTGTTATTTCATTAACAAGTTTCGCTAAACCCCTTTATTTATTGGCTTAATTCTTTTGTTTTACTGATGAATAATCATTAATTTCGCTTCCCTTATTTAAAACAATAGCTTGCTCCCAACAATGAAACAAAAAGCCATACAAGGATTTTTTACACATTTTTTGTGTTTGCTTGCTTTTTATTCATTTGCTCAGCCTTCTTATAATAAAGATTCTCTTATAAGCTCTAAAATAGCTGATTTAACTGTGTTTTGGAAAAAATACAACGACATATCCAATGCTCGTCCTGTTTACGAAAGCTATGCCATTATTCCTGAACTCTATGCTATTAAAGTAAAAGATTCGGTTTCAGTAGCTGATTATCAGAAAAAAGTAAATGATGCTAAAATTGCTCTTTTAAAGCAAGATATCGGCTTACAGGGAACTGCAAATTACCTTGAAAATTTTTCTCCCGGATTTAATTCCGATGATGATTTAGCTTATAATCGGAGATTTCAGGCTGGATTGGATTGGAATATACTTTCAGATGGAATTATTACTAATCGTTACAAGCAAAAAATATTAAAAAATGAAAATGCAATTCATTCACTTAAACCTAAAACAAAAATTGCAGGAGACGAATACATTGCCATTTCTCATAAAATAATTTACGCTTTTAATATTCACAAAATAAAATTATTAGAAAAACGCCAGCAAATCATCAATGATAAAATAACGATTGCTAACGAATTGTATTTGCTTAAACATTTGCCACGTATCGAATTGCTGAATATTATGCAGCAGCAGGTGGACATTGGGAGTATGAGTCAAATTTATAAAAGCTATAATGATCAGTTGGCAATGCAGTTGGACCCGGATAAACTTCCGAAAAATGTATTGCCTTTGTTTGATGTGGATATTTCCAAAACTTTTTCTTACAATGAAAATAAAATCGCAAATGACAGTATTCTGAAATTGCAAATTGCGAATCTGGAACTTGCAAACAAGCCTTTGAGTGATATTCGCTTGAATACACAATTGCGTTATAATTACTACGATTTAGTTACATCAACTGTTACAAACAGAAGTTTTGTGTCGGCAGGAATTGGTGTTTCTGTTCCAATTCCATTGGGAATAAAAGCAAATAAGAATGTAGTATCTGCCCAAGCAAAATTACTCGAGTATCAGCAAAAAGAACTGGCATCTACTAATGAAACAGATTTATTGAACTCGTTTTATGAATTCAGATACAAGTTGAAACAGTACAATAATTTTTTTGAGAAGAGAAAGAAGTACGAAGAGTTAATTCGTGTTGAACGGGTAAAACAAAAGTTTGGTGATTACGAGTTTAATCCTTTGGCTGCTTTGAATTTATTAGATGAAGTTATGGCTGTTGATATTGAGTTGTTGGACTTGCAGCAAGAAATGTATCTGCAATTACTGGATATCAATGCAAAAATACCGGGTTCCGAAGTAGCTGCTTTTATTCAACCTTACAAGGTTGATACTTTAAAAATTGTTCACGAAAAAACAAATAAAGCATTATATATTTGGTCGGAGGCACAAACAAAGTATTCTCCTGAATACATTGAAGAATATGTTCGTTTAAATAAAATTTCTACAGCAATTATTTCTCTGAGAAAAGATCAGGCAAATAAAGCTGAAGCATTGGCATTATTCAGCAAGCTTAATTCAAAAGGTGTTCAATCGGAATTACTGGTAGGAAACAATAAATTGCTTTCTTCAAAAGATCCAAGTGTTTATTTGGATTCTATAACCAACGGAATTGATTTGAAGCTTGTCTCAGCAATTCACTTAGATGTTGAACCGCATGTTTTAACAGATTATGAAACTAATAAGGAGAAATATCTGAACCAATATGTTGAGCTGCTCAAAAAAGTAAAAGCATATTGTTCTTCAAAAGGTATGAAATTAACAGCTTCTATACCTGTTTTTTATCCGGAAACTATCTTAAAAGAAATTTATGCTCAATCGGATTTGGTTTATTTGATGGCTTATGAGCACCCGAATGCTGAATATATAATCAGAAAGACAAAAGAAGAATTTGGATTTGATTTTTCTAAAACTATAATTGCTTTAAGAGCAAAAGATTTTAAGAACAGAACTGAATGTGAAAAATTGATAAATGAATTGAGTATAACGTTGAATACATCTAAATTTGCATTGCACGATTTAGAGACCTTTGTAAAATTAGATGAACAAAGTGTAAATCAGGATAAATAATAAACTATAAAATTGAAAAGTGTAGATTTTAAACGTAAGGATTCGGTCATTCGTGTAGTAAACGAAGATTTTAAAAAGCCTAAAAGAAATTGGGACAGGATAATCTATGTCGTTTTTTTATCGCTTGTAGCATTTTTTATTGGATACTACGCCATCAGTAAAATATTTTTTATTCAAGCCGATGGTCAGGTATTGTTCGAAAATGTGAGTATACGATTAACAGATGATTGCAGAATTTTAGCTTATCAAAGAGAGGAAGGAGACACTGTAAAAGTTGGAGATTCATTATTTACATATACACTTGATAAGGATAATTTGTGGGGCAATTTATCCTTGAATGGAACTGTAAATGCTACAAGTTACGATAATGAGTGGGATTGGATTGAAAAAGAAAAGTATGCTTTGATGAAAAAGGTAGCATTAAATAAAATTGATATTACCGAATCAACAGCACTTATTACAAGTTATAAAAGCGAAATCCAACGCTTGCAAAATGAAATTGTGTTGGATGTATTACCAAAAAACCGTTTGGATTATGTTCAGAATGAGATATTACGTTTAAATACAACAATAGCCAAATTGAGCAGTGAAAATAATCAATTATACGGATTGTTAAAGCAATTGAACAGTATGATCAAAGAACCACGTGTAAAAAGCACAAAAACGGCTTCTATTGGTGGTGGCGGAACTGGCGATGCTGATGAAAATGGAATCCGGGTTTTTTATTCTCCTATTGATGGAACGGTTACACGTATTTATACCCGCCAGTTTGAAGTTGCTTTAAAATCAGAGCAGATAATGGCGATACACAAAAATACTCCTATGTATGTGAAAGGCTTTTTTGAGCAGGCTGATCTAAATTATTTTCATGAAGGTGATTTAGTAAACATTGAATTTCCTGATGGAACAGACAGCAAAGGAATCATAAAACGTTTCTATTATTCTACTTATCCTTTACCGGATGAATTTCAGAAGCGTTACGAACCTACAACAAGAACAATTGCCGCTGATATTTATCCTGTAAACGATAATGAATATGAGCATTGGAGAGCATTTTTTAAAATGGGTGTTTCAGTTACTAAGTTTAAATACTAAAAACTAGGATTCATGATGAAGTTTGATAAAGTAGAAATAGTTGAAAATAAAATTGAGTATGAGAATTTACTGTTTTACACAGTGGATGCAAATTCCAGTTTAAAGATTGAACACCTCATGGGATATGATGCTCTGATTGTTGATGCACGTGATCACGATTTTGCAAGATACATCATTAAAAAAATCAGAACCCACTACAATCCTGAATTTTATTTAAAACCGATATTTTTAATCAATTATAAAGAATCAAAAGACCCATTTCTGAATTACCTGCATGATGGATTAGTGTATTCGTATGATCAGATCAAAGAAATTGCCGAAGTTGTAAAACAAATATTCTTTAAAACTACTCAGCTAGATTATCAGCTGATTCCATCTTTCGAAGCGCAAACAATGAAAAAGGTTCTCAATTATATGTATACCCGGGAACTCAAAACATTAAAACCTTATGTCGACTTAAACTCTATTATAGGATATACATTCCCTGAAATTTCTGTTCATTTTGATGATGCTGAAGAAGCACAGGTTTTGGAAATTTTTGACTGGGCAGAAAGAGAAGGATTGATCTGGCCTGATTTTCATGAGAGAATTTACCTTTGTAACCAATGCAGCAGCGGTTTTTTAAGTTACAGAGAAGTGTGTCCGCACTGCAATTCTTCCAATTCTAAATCCGAAGATCTGGTGCATCATTTTCCATGTGCGTTTATCGGACCAATTTCTGATTTTAAAAACCCGATTGATAATACTTTAACTTGTCCGAAATGTAACAAAGGGCTTCGTCACATTGGTGTGGATTACGATAAGCCGTCCATTATCCATCACTGCAATAGTTGTGATAATAATTTTCAGGATTTCTTTGTGAAAGCAAAATGTATTTCCTGCTCTCAGGATATTGAGGTACAATATTTAATTCCAAAATCAATTAACGTTTATAAATTAACTAAAAAGGGCAGAGCAGCGGCTACTAACGGTTTCTTATCGTCAGGACAAGAGATTGAAGATATTTTTGGAACAATCAACATGGCAACATTTAAAGTTATGCTGCATTATGAATTGGAAAGAATAAAAGCCAGTCCATCACAAAAAACAAGTATAGCTTTAATAAATCTGGAGAACATATTTGAATTGTATAATAAGATTGGAAAGAAAGCAGAAAAAACCTTGTTGGAAGATTTAGTGAATATGATCCGGGAAAACATTAAACCTGCTGATTTTATTGCTTTTGAAAACTCTTCAACTTTGTATTTAGGATTAATGAATACCGATTCGATGCAAGCAGAACAGCAACTGATGCATTTGAGTATTTTAATTGAAAAAGTTATAAAAACAAACTTTAATGGCTTTGATGTAAAAGTACTTCATAGAGGAAAAATTTTACATACTCATGCAAAAGCAGAGCTTCAGTTACAAGAATTAACAAAAGACCTGTTCGACTAATGTTAATGCGCTTCATAGATGAGTTCTACAACTATGCCACTTCGGTGGATATGGCTAAATTTTTCAGGATGTTCTGGTTCTTTTTCATCTTCGAATTTTTTCGTTTCTTCCTTATTGAGATCACTACTTTAGTTTTATGGAAGTTTACCGGCTTTTTTCGCAAAAGTAGAATTGCAGATGCCCGTCTGACCTTATTGGAAAAACAACCATTCGTCTCCATAATTGTACCCGGTAAAAATGAAGGTCAGCATATTTATAAACTGGCTAATTCATTAAGAGAGCAAACGTATCAAAATTTTGAGCTGATAGTTATTGATGATGGCTCCGATGACCAAACTCCTGAAATATGCCGTAGTCTTAAGAAAAACGGGTATATAGATGCCTATTACCGTAACGAGGTCCGAGGAGGAAAGGCTTCTGCTGCAAATTTAGGTTTGCGTTATTCCCGCGGGCAATATATTATTCATTTGGATGCCGACTGTTCTTATGACCGGGATGCTATTGAAAATATTTTAGTTCCGTTTTATTACGATTTAAATATTGGTGCAATTGGTGGAAACGTGCAGGTAAGAAATTATAAAGAAAGTGTATGTGCAACACTTCAAGCCATTGAATATATGGATACAATTTCTGTTGGGAGAATTGCATCCAGCGAGTTAGGAATTTACCGTGTTATTTCCGGAGCGTTCGGAGCATTTAAAAAAGAAGCACTTGACAGATTAGGAGGTTGGGATATCGGACCGGGATTGGATGGAGATATTACTGTTAAAATCAGAAAGCTTGGTTATAAAATACATTTTGAACCATCAGCCATTTGTCAGACAAGTGTTCCAAACACCTTTAAAAAGCTGATAAAACAACGGTTACGCTGGGATAAATCTTTAATCCGTTTCCGGTTACGAAAGCATAAAGATGTTTTTTATGCAAACGATTCATTCCGTTGGTCCAATTTCATTTCTTTTGTCGAAAATATAACTTACAATTTGATTTTAAATGTGAAGTGGTATTTTTATATCGCTGACATGATCATCAATTTTGGAAGCCAGTTATTCTTCATTATACCATTAAATATCTTGTTGTATACAGCAAATAATTTTTTAAAATTCTTAGTTTTTTCTCCATTCCGTGATCGTAAAAATGAATCGGTTTCTTATTTTATGATCTATCTTCCTTTGATGGTATTTTATTTCGGATACTTTTTAAGGATTGTAAGAACAACAGCTTATATTCAAGAACTGTTCTTTAAAGCATCTTACAAGGATAATTGGAATCCTGCAAAATCTTCCCGTCACGCAAAAGCTTTAAAATTGTAATTATTTATAAATCAAAAAGAGGGTAGGGCGCTTGGCAATATCCGGAATTTGTTTTTTCCATTCACCAATGCTTTTGGTTTTTATGTATTCTGTTGGAAGAGTTATATCACATGCTATGCACAATCTTGTTTTTGCATCACAGTTAGATAAAATATCTTCCAAGAGATGCATATTGCGGTAAGGTGTTTCTATAAATAGTTGGGTTTGACTTTTATTGTAAACCAGTTTTTCCAATTCTTTTATTTTTTTTATTCTGTCTCCCCGTTCTTTTGGTAAATATCCGTTAAATGCAAAACTTTGCCCGTTAAATCCTGAAGCCATTAAAGCCAATAAAATAGAAGAGGGACCAACTAAAGGAATTACCTGGATGTTATTCAAATGAGCCAATCGCACAACTTCAGAGCCGGGATCAGCTACTCCCGGGCAGCCGGCTTCTGATATCACTCCTATACTTTTTCCTTCATTTATTGATTTTAAATAACCGGAAATTTCAATAGTAGCCGTATGCTGGTTTAATGCATGCAGAACTATTTCCTGCAAAGGTTTTTTTATACCTAATTTTTTTAAATAGTGCCTAGCTGTTTTCTCATTTTCTACAATATATTCATCAATAGTATTTATGAGCAAATTTATTTTTGTAGGAATTACTTCAGCAGTTTCGGCAGTTTCACCAAGAGTGGTTGGAATTAAATAGAGAATGCCTTTAGAACTCATTTAACTTATTTATTAGACTGTAACTGTTCAACTATTACATCACAAGCATTATCCAGTAAATCGAAAACTTTTTGAAATCCTTCTTCGCCACCAAAATAAGGATCAGGAACAGGCATATTAGATTTTGGATGAACTCTGTTTAAAATAAGTTCCACTTTATTAATATCATTTTTGTTTCTGGCCAAATCAATCACGTTTGTATAATTGGAACTATCCATTACAAAAACAATGTCGAATTCATCAAAATCTGATACTTTAAATTGCCTTGCTTTTAATTCAGAAATATCAACACCGTTCTTTAAGGCATTTGAAATTGTACGTTTATCGGGATGTTCTCCTATATGATAATTGGAAGTTCCTGCGGAATCAATAAATACATCTATTCCCAGCTTGTTTGTTTTATGTCTTAAGATGCCTTCTGCAAGTGGTGAACGACAAATATTTCCCAGGCAAACCATTAAAATTTTCTGCATAAAGAACTAATCTTTTAGTGGTTTAAACTTTAACAGATAATAGGTTCCCGGTTTGTCCATTCGTTCAATGGTTCCGTTTAGTTGACTTGCTAATATCTTAATTAACTCTAATCCTAAGGTAGAATTATTTGTAGAAAGTAATTTTATATCATATCCTTTTCCATTATCACCAATAATCATAGAATACTCATCAGCAGCTGATTTATGAAGAATAATTTCAATTTGACCGTTTTCAATATTTTTAAAGGCATACTTAAATGAATTGGAAATAACTTCATTTAACAACAACCCTAAAGGAATAATTGTATTTAAATTAAAATGCTGTACTTCTAAATCAAGTTTTAGTTTTATTTCTTTGTCTATGCTATAAGTGTCAATTAAATTTTCAACCAACATGTTTAGGTATTCCTTTACATTGATATTGCCGTAATCGGTTGATTTATATAGCTTTTCATGGACAAGAGAAATTGTACGTATCCTGTTTCTGATTTCTCTGAATAATTCTGCAGCTTTGGGATCATTCACATAATCGGATTGAATATTTATCAAGCTGTTAATAATCTGTAAATTATTTTTTACACGATGGTGTACTTCCTTTAAAAGAATTTCATTCTCATCGCGTTGTTTAATAATTTCTGCAGTACGTTGTTCTATAATCTTTTCTAATCTCTCAAGATACAATTCTTGTTTGTGCTTACGGTATTCGTTGTAGCCATAAATTGCTGCTGCAATTCCTATTACACATAAAACGATAAACCACCAGGTTGTCCAAAACGGTTTGGTAATCTCAAATGAAAACTCTTGTGCTTTAGTTGTTTCAATTCCCGCTCTGGTTTCTGCAGTCACCATAAATTTATATTTTCCGGGAGGTAAATTGGAGTAGGTGGTAGTATTTACTTCATCATAAGGACTCCATTCCATATCAAAATTTTCCAATTTAAAGCTATAGCGGATATTTTCAGGTAATGTTTTGCTCATGGCTGCAAAGTCAAATGTGATGTGATTTTCGTTGTGAGCCAACACTAAATTTATAGGCAGATTATACCATTCAGAAAGCGTGTCAGAATATTTTTTCCAATCTATTTCATCATAAAACAATTTTATCTGTGTGATATTTAAGGATGGAACTTCCGGTTTGCGTATTAATTCTTCTCTCGGGTCAAATTTAATCGCACCTTTTATTGTTCCAAACCACAAGCATCCTTCACCATCAATACTGGTTGCTCTTGAATTACATTCTATTCCTTTGAACCCTTCGTCTTTCCCATAATTTCTGATAAAATCTACTTCGCCTTTTGAGTTTAAAATAATTTTATCTAAACCTTTATTTGTTCCCACCCAAATATTACCGTAGTTATCAGTATTCAATAAATAAACAGTTCCTGATGCCAATCCTTCTTTTGTAGTGATGCTGAAAAATTTTCCTCCATCAAAACGTGCAACACAATTATCTGTTCCAACCCAAATAGTTCCAAACTTATCAATCACCATGCTTCCTGCATAGGAATTACATAAGCCATCATTTGTTGAATACATTTTGTTTATTTTTCCTTTGTCATAAACAAACACGCCTCCGCCTGTGCCCATCCATATTTTCCCGTTTCTGTCCTGAACAAATGAATAAACATTTTCATTACCCAGTCCTTCCTTTGGTGTAATTTGCTTAAATTTTTGTCCATCAAAAATAAAGGCAAAGTGACCTCTTGTTCCTATCCAGATATTACCGGCAACATCTTCAAAAATTGCACGGATATTTTCACAACCTGGTTCTGTATACGTATGAAATGTCCCATCGTATTTTATCAAACCTTTTGTAGTTCCAATCCAGACATTTTCCTTTGAGTCACTGTATATGCATCTTGCTTCAACGGTTCCAAGGTTGGCTGTTTTTGAAACATTTGTTACTGTGTTGCCATCGTATTTATAAACTCCATGTAAACTTGTTCCCACCCAAATGTTTCCTTTTTTATCAGCGCAAATAGCAAAAATGTCCTTTTCTTTAAAACCTTCTAAGTTCTCATAATATGTAAATGCCTGATTGGTGAATTTTACCAAGCCACCGCCACTAGTACCAAACCATAGGTTCCCTGATTTGTCTTCAAAAATATTGCTGGCATTATCAACCGACATTCCATTCGTTTGATTAAAGTTGGTTAATTGCTCGTTTGCATATTTATAAACTCCTTTATTATGAGTAGCGATCCAAAGCTGATTCTTTGCATCAAAATGAATTGCATTTATTTTAGAATCAACCGGAATTTTTACTGAATCGATCTTGCTTGATTTTACCTGGTAGTGGGATGGGCCAACAATTTTTATTTTGTAAAAATTAAATTTATCTGTAATGGCCCAAATGTTTCCATTAACGTCTTCCGACAATGAAGTGATGTTGGAGTTGTTGATATACTCCATTTCTGTGACTCTCAGTAATGTCTGATTTTTCAATACAAGCAAGCCATGGTCAGTTCCAATCCAAAGAATATTTCTGCTGTCTTTTTTGTAGCAATTAACAACGAACGACTTTAACGTATCACCTTTTATTGGCAATAATTCAAATTGTTTTCCATTGTATTTTATTATTTGATTGTCTTTTCCAACAATTGAATTATTTCCATCGTCTTCTACTATAAATTTGATATTTCCACCGGAAAACTTTTTATCTTGTATGGGAGAAAATGATTTGCCATTGAACTTACATAGTTCACCGTTTTGATTTCCTATTATCAGGGAATGTGATTGGTCTTCCGCAACGGAAGTAATAATTTGTCCGCACAGACCATCTTTTACTTCATAGGTTTTAAATTCTTTACCATCAAAGCGACACATTCCTCCTCCGGCAGTTCCAATCCATAAGTAGCCTCTGCTATCTTCATAAATACAATTTATTTCAGATTGAGATAAACCGTCTTCTAAAGAGTAGTTCCGGAAATTAAATAATTGCGCTTTTATTGGCAGGACAGAAAACAGCAAAAGCACTATAGTAAGAAGGGCAGATAGTGGCTTTTTGAGTAGTACTATTTTCATTTCGAAATAGGTTTTAAACAAAAATAGGAATCAGATAAGTTTACTGATTCCTAATTTTAGTTTAGAGAGTTTTAATTTTTTTATTGAATGCTTATTTTCTTGTTCAACTCCTCGATATAATTTTTAAAACGTTTGTCGGTATCCATCAAGTTGTTTACCGTGCGGCATGCATGTAAAACAGTTGCATGATCTTTTCCACCACAATGCAATCCAATTGTTGCTAAAGATGATTTTGTCATACTTTTTGCAAAATACATTGCGATTTGACGTGCTTGAACCACTTCACGTTTACGTGTTTTTGATTTCAATAATTCAATTGGCAAGTCAAAATAATCGCAAACAACCTTTTGTATATAATCAATAGATACTTCGCGTGCAGTATTTTTTACGAATTTATCAATCATTTGTTTCGCCAATTCCAAAGTGATTGCTTTCTTATTCATAGAGGACTGAGCCAACAATGAAATAAGTGCACCTTCTAATTCGCGGACATTTGTAGTAATACTATAAGCTAAATATTCGATTACTTCTTTTGGAAGATCCAAACCATCAGCATAAACCTTCTTTTCTAGAATTGCGATACGTGTTTCTAAACCGGGTGTTTGCAAATCTGCAGCTAAACCCCATTTGAAACGAGATAATAATCTTTGTTCAAATCCTTGTAATTCAACAGGCGCTTTATCAGCTGTTAAAACTAATTGTTTACCTGTTTGGTGTAAGTGATTGAAGATGTGGAAGAATACATCTTGTGTTTTTTCTTTCCCTGCAAAATATTGAACATCATCAATAATTAAAACATCAATCATTTGATAGAAATGAACAAAATCGTTTTGATTGTTATTTCTAACTGAGTCAATATATTGTTGAGTGAATTTTTCCGAAGAAACATAAAGCACCGTTTTGTTAGGAAATTCATTTTTGATTTGAATTCCGATAGAATGAGCCAAATGTGTTTTACCTAATCCAACACCACCATAAATCAATAAAGGATTAAATGCAGTTCCACCCGGTTTATTTGCAACTGCAAATCCTGCTGAACGAGCTAATCGATTACAATCACCTTCAACCAAATTTTCAAATGAATAATTTGCATTTAATTGTGATTCAACATTTACCTTTTTTAATCCTGGAATAATGAATGGGTTACGAATGCTGTTTTGATTTAAATCAATTGGCATTGAAACAGAAGGATTTTTTAATTCCTTTTTATTATTAGTAGGTATTTTTACGGTATAAGGTTTCGAACTATTATTATAGTTGTTCTCCATAATAATACTGTATTCCAATCTTCCTTCAGAACCCAATTCTTTTTTAATTGTTTTCTTTAATAAAGTAATGTAGTGTTCTTCTAACCACTCGTAAAAAAACTGACTAGGTACTTGTATTGTTAATACATTAGAACTTAATTTAATCGGTTTTATCGGTTCGAACCATGTTTTAAAACTTTGTGAACTAACATTGTCCTTAATTATCCCCAGACAATTCTCCCATACTTTAGTAAAT
Source organism: Bacteroidota bacterium (assembly GCA_005772895.1). Taxonomy (GTDB): domain Bacteria; phylum Bacteroidota; class Bacteroidia; order 2-12-FULL-35-15; family 2-12-FULL-35-15; genus 2-12-FULL-35-15. The sequence continues at coordinate 47,081 of SXIH01000037.1, forward strand.
GCTTTCTCCATTCGTGACCCTTAATTATATATGTTGAACTTCTTATTTTCTCTTTTAAAACCCCTGTTTTCAGGTATTACGCTGTAAATATATATAACTTATCCTAAGTTACCTCATTTATAATGAAAAAAAAGTTAAAAATATTTTCATATAACTATTGACTTATTCGAAATTTTTATAGAGTACCCTTCTACAGCCTTTTTTTTGTTTTTTCTTTCGAAAATATAATCAATTCTACCAAGTCGAATTCCGGCCCATCCAACTTGAGCAACCAACACTTCTTTTCCGTCACTGTTCTTGTAAGATGCAGGCGTATCAAGGAATGTATGAGTATGTGCTCCTAAAATCACATCAATGTTTTTTGACTGTTTTGCAAGTTCAACATCGCTAACTTTTTTATTTTCATACTTATAGCCAAGGTGAGAAAGACAAATTACCAAATCACATTTTTGCTCGTTTTTTAGATAATGGGTAGCTTCTGCAGCTTTCACCAAAGGATCAAGATATTTTGTATTTCCCGACATACGTTTATCTACCAAACCAGCTAATTCTATACCTACACCAAAAACACCAATCTTAATTCCATCCTTTATAAAGATTTTATGTGGGATTGTTTTCCCGGCCATCACTGTATCTGAGAAATCGTAATTACAATTAATGAATGGGAAATTGGCATTTGGCAACTGTTTTACTAAACCATCCAAACCATTGTCAAAATCATGATTTCCTATTGTTGATGCATCGTATTGCATCATGCTCATTAATTTAAATTCCAGTTCGCCTCCATACATATTAAAATAAGGTGTGCCCTGAAAAATATCTCCTACATCAAATAACAAAACATTCTTTTCTTCATTTCTGATTTTTTTAATCAATGCAGCTCTTCTCACTGCTCCTCCTAAACCTGCATATTTCGGATCGTTATCAGGAAACGGATCCACATGACTATGCACATCGTTTGTATGCAAAATGGTTATTTTCACCATTTCTGTTTTTGCAAGAACATCGTTTGGAATCGAATTAAAAGCAACGAATCCAGCTCCGGCAAAAGCTGTTTTTTTTAGAAACTCTCTTCTGCTATTCATACTTGATTCTTCCATCTATTGCTACTTTAATAGTGTTACCTTTTTTGTTTTCTTCCTTTATATAGTCAACTATAGCATCTCTCAATTTATATTTTAGAGTATCAACTTTTATTGGAGAAGAAAAAAAATAATACTTATCGCCACCACCTGCTAAATAATCGGAAGTTGCTACTTTGTATGTTTTAGAAACATCAAAATCCTTTCCACCGATTTTTAATTCAGTCATTTTTTTCCCTTTCCCTTTTACAATTGCTCCTGAAAAAGGAGCACCATTATTTTCTACTAATGATTCAAATAATTGTTTCGTTTTTTCTCCACTTAAAGTGAGAATCACAATTTCATTTTCAAAAGGCATTAATTCAAAAACATTTCCTAAAGTTATTTTACCTTTTGGAAGCTGACTTCTTAATCCACCATTATTTAATAAACAGATATCCGCTTTAATATTATCGCTCGGATTATATGCATCATTCGTTTTTTTCAAAACAGCATCCGAAACAAAATCTCCTAATGTTCCCTCTGGTAATCCTTTTAATAATGCTTGCTCAGATGTACCCAAAACTTCACTCATAATCGAATCCATTTTAGTCTTATATGGAAGAACAGTTTTTATGAAGCTCGAGTCGCTTGGTGCAACTGTTTTGGAGTTAAGCTCCAGCATGCTGGTTTCCACTTTCTGTAATTTTGGAGCGGATGTACAAGCAACTAAAACGCAAAATAATGCAATAGTATATATAGAGTAGTGGAGTAGTTTTCTCATTAAAATAGTGCTTTCGTATTTCAATTAAAAGCAATGCAATTATACTTATTTTAATAGGATAAATTGCATGAAAAAAATAAATAATATTTATATTTTTTTGGTGTTTTGTATTAAAAAATATGTATCTTCATTGAGTTTAAATTATTGTAAATTTTATGTACGTTTCCGAAACAACAGTTAGGGTTAGGTATTCCGAAACCGATAAAATGGGATATGTTTATTATGGTAATTACACTCATTTTTATGAAGTAGGAAGAGTAGAGGCGTTACGGCAATTAGGTACGAGTTATAAAGAAATGGAAGATAGCGGAATTATGCTACCCGTATATACTTGTAGTCTCAAATTTTTAAAGCCTGCTTTGTATGACGATTTACTTTCTATAAAAACTACCATAAAAGAATTGCCTACAGCCCGGATTACTTTTGATTATGAAATATACAATCAAAAGAACGAGTTATTAAATGAAGGAACAACCACTTTAGTATTTGTAGATATGAAGAGCAATAAACCTCGTCCGGCTCCCGAATCTTTCATCGAAAAAATCAAGAAATTTTTCTAAAAAATAAAATAATTGTTAAAAAACTTGTTTTTGTATTTTAATTAATCGTATATTTGCGATATAAAATTAAAGAACATGGCTTACAGTAAAAAACAGGAGTTTGAAAAAGATGAAATAATGGCTAGTGAAATAGCGAAAGCATTATCTCATCCAGCCAGAGTTGCGATTATAAAACTTCTCTCGAAACAAAAATCGTGTATCTGCAATGATATTGTAGAAGAATTGCCTTTGTCGCAGTCTACCGTATCCCAACATTTGAAAGAACTTAAAAATGCAGGTTTGATTACCGGAGAAATTGACGGACCGAGAGTATGTTATTGTATAGATAAAGAAAACTGGAAAAAAGCAAAAGAAATATTCGGAGAGCTATTCAGCATGAAATTCGAAGCCATGAAAAGTAAATGCTGCTAATACTACGAAATACGAATTTACGAATTACGAATCTGTTTGTAATTCTCTTTTAATAACATAAAACTATAAAAATGAAACTATCAGATTTTAAAAAAGAATTAAGTGTATTAGATACCTTAACTTTTGTACAACCAAACGGAAAAATTGTGCCATTGCACTTCCATATTACTGAAGCCGGTTTAACTACCAAACATTTTATTGATTGCGGAGGAACAATCCGTGAAGAAAAAGTTGTAAATTTCCAATTATGGGAAGCCAATGATTTTGATCACAGATTGTCATCTAAAAAACTAGCCGGAATAATTGATTTGTCGGAAAAAGTGCTGAATTTAGGTGACTTTGAGGTGGAAGTGGAATATCAAACAGATACAATCGGAAGATACGGTTTGAATTTCGATGGAAAGAATTTTGTTTTAGTGGCTAAAAAAACAGATTGCCTGGCAAAAGAAAATTGTGGTGTGCCTTCTGAAAAAACAAAATTAAAATTGTCGGATTTGCAAAAAGTAGAATCAGGTTGTTGTACACCTAATTCGGGATGCTGTAATTAATATATATTAAAATGAAAAAAGTATTATTTGTTTGTGTAGAAAATTCCAACCGCAGCCAAATGGCTGAAGCATTTGCCAAAATACATGGAAAAGGAAAGGTTGAAGCATATAGCTCCGGTTCAAAGCCTTCCGGAATAATTAATCCGAAAGCAATTGCTGCCATGAAAGAACTTGGATATGATCTAACAAAACATGATTCAAAATCGCTCGACCAAATTCCGCAAATAAACTATGATTATGCAATTACTATGGGTTGTGGAGATGAATGTCCGTTTGTAAAAGCAGAGCATCGTGACGATTGGAAATTAGATGATCCCAAACATATGGATGTTGTTGAGTTTAATAAAGTAAGAGACGAGATTGAGAGAAGAGTGAAGGAACTGTTAAAGAATGTATAATGGAAAAGGGAAGATGGTAAAGGGTAAAGAGTAAAGGGAATGTTTTATGTGTATAAATTCCATCCTACATCTTCCATTTTACATTTTCCATTCTACATCTGCCCCTTAAATAATATTCCCATCCTTCATCACTAACTTCCTATCAGCCATATTCGCCAATTCTTCGTTGTGAGTTACAATCACAAAAGTTTGATTGAATTTTTCACGAAGAGTAAAAAATAATTGATGTAAATCTTTTGCAGTTGAGGAGTCTAAATTTCCTGAAGGTTCGTCTGCCAATACAACAGCAGGGTTATTTATCAAAGCACGGGCTACAGCAACCCGTTGTTGTTCGCCACCTGAAAGTTCACTTGGCTTGTGGTGCATTCTTTCGGCCACTCCTAAAAAGGTTAATAGTTCAATGGCTTTTTTTTCCGCTTCAGTCTTTGATGTACCTGTAATATAAGCAGGAATGCAAACATTTTCTAAAGCAGTAAATTCGGGAAGTAAATGATGAAACTGGAAAACGAATCCAATGTTTTTATTGCGGAATTCTGCTAACTTTTTATCACTTAATGATGAAATACTTGAATTGTTGATTGAAAGGGAACCTTTGTTAGCACGATCTAGAGTTCCTAAAATATGCAACAGCGTTGTTTTTCCGGCACCGGATGCACCAACAATAGAAATGATTTCACCTTTTTGAATTTCAATGTTTACGCCTTTAAGGACTTGTAATTCTCCGTAAGATTTGCAGATGTCAGATGCGCTTATCATTTAACCTCGTTTTTTTCTGAGGTAAAGATAATCGAAAAAATAGAGAACTTTCAAGGAAACTGTATTCAATTGATTCGCCTCTAGAGTTGAAGTAAAATTGTTGGAATAACTTTTTACTACAATATTACTTTCGTTATAGATTGAGTTTTTCCAAACTAAATTCACAAAACTGCCCGGAGCAAACTGCCATTGAAATACCATATCCACATTAAAAGCATTAAAATTGAAATCGTGGTTCTGATCATAACTGATGTTGTCAATTAAATAACCTTCTTCTGTAAGATTATAAAATCCTGCATAATGACCACCAGTCCAGTAATGACGACCACGGATACTTAATGATAAATTGTTTCTGAATAAGTAACGTGCGGAGACAACGTTTTCAACTGTTTTAATGAAACGCAAACCAATAATAATATTATCGTTATGGTCGAAATTCACCCAGCCTCTGTCACCATCATCCTGCATGTAACTTGTTTTTAGTTCAAACGACAATTTATCGGTGGCACGAATAGTTGGAGTAAGAGTTACTCCAAAATATGGATTATAGCCTATTGTAGGTGAAATTAATCCGGTTGTTCCTCCAAAAATATTAAAATTAAAACTGATTTTTTTTCTTCTGTCGCTATTTACCCCTGTCCACATAGTTTGGTTGGTTGGACGAATCAAAATTCTTCCCGGAACTCTTGCCTCGTAATAATCAATCTCACCCAATGGTTCATATGAGCCGCCAACGTATATGTTATAAAAGTTTTTAAAAGTAGCATTTGTGTTCAGTTCCAAGCGCAAACTGTTTGTTTTGTGTGTAGTGAAATTAGAGTTGTGATTTAATCCAAAATTCAGATTTGCATTTAAAAAACTTTTCCAAGGTTGAAAACGGTTTAAACTTATATTAGCCCCTCGGTTTATGAAATTTGTTTCACGGGTAATTCCCATGTCATTGATATTAAACGTAGGGTTAATTGTGCCTTGATAAACATCAAATTGAAACCATCCTGAATTTTTTCCTCCGCCAAAAATATGTTGGAATCCGAACAAGTCGGTGTATTGATTTGTAACTGTATCTGTTTTAGAAAAAACATTGCTCATAGCAGCATTACCAAAAACAAAATAAGTATTCTTTTTATTATTTAGTGTAAATCCGCCACCCGTAACATTCGCATTGTTGCCATTGTTGTTGCGCTTTACATTTGTGTTTATTAAGTATGCTGATGAGCTGTTTTTCATCTGTTGATCAAAAACAAGAATGTTGTAATTCGAAAATGGCTCTGTTAAAATTTTGCGTTCATTTCCTAAACTATCTTTTGCTATAGCATATGTATCGTCCATAATTGCATTCAGCAATCCAATTCCTAATCCGTTTGGTGTACGTCCGGATATTTTTGTAGCATTTAATAATTTTGCCTGATCGGGGTTTTTTATGATAACTTCTTTTTCATCTGTTTGAGAATATGCATTATAATATCCTGATGGCCGTCTTCCAATTCTACGTGAATAAAACAAATCTCCTTTTTGAAACAAGTCAGTGCTTTCTTGAAAAAACGGTCGTTGTTCCTGAAACTGTTGTTCAAATGCACCTAAATTTTTTACAACATTATCACTTTGTACTTGAGTGAAATCGGGTAGGAGCGTAGCGTCAATTGTGAAACTTTCATTTAAACCATACTTCAAATCCATTCCTCCCGTAATGTTTGATGAATAATTGCTTTCACCTTCAATGTTTGCAGGATAATGAGAAGTATATGCAGTGATATATGGTGTTAAAGACAAACGAATAGGTTGCTTCATATTTTCCATTCCTTTCAAGTAACCCCAATATTTAAAAGGGTTTGGGACACCACGTGGCAGTAAACCCCATTGATCGAACTCTCCATTTCTGGTAATACTTCTTGTAATTTGCATTCCCCACGTTTGAGTACTCGTATTCGGAAAACGTAAAGCTGAAAACGGAATTTTTATTTCTACACTCCAACCTTCAGGATGAAGTTTTACAGAACTTTCCCAAACGGCATTGTATAGATAATCCGAAAAACGGGAATCATTTTGCACACCTGAAGCAGTAACTGATAAATCAAATGCATCTTGTTCTGTATTATATGTATCAAAAACAACTCTGAAGTTGTCGGCATTCAATTGGTCATCACGGTTTCCTAATTGTTTACAAATACTATCTGAACAAGAATCATATAGGAAAGCAGCTATATATATAGCTGTATTGTCATAAACAATTTGAACATTAGTAGTTTGTGTAGGCTCTGCATTATAATTTGGAAAATTTTGCTTGAAATCAGAAATGATTGGAACCGATTTCCAGGTTTCATCATCCAGCAATCCATCTATTTTTGGGGTTTTTACTGCACGGGTAGTGAAATATTCTTTTCTAGTAGGAATAGTATCTTTTTGAGCAAGAGCAAACTGGCAAGACAATAGTATTGAAAGCGCAATATATAGGGGATTCTTCATATCAGTGTAAAAATAAGCTTATATAATATGTGCTCAAATGTAAATGTAATAAGCGGTCATTCTCTAATTTTAACGGCTTTTAACATCTATGGATAGACGTGGACATTGTTATTGGTTGCTACCTATAACGAAGATTTATACAGATAGATAAATTTGCACAAAAATTAAAAATCCTATTTTATCATAATAATCATAAAAATCTGTGTTCCTATCCTTCAATCCCAAAAATCAATTTATCTTTACAAAAAACTACAAAAAAGTAGAATCAAATCATGAGCAAAAATTCAAAATTCAAAGGAACGGGTGTTGCAATTGTAACACCATTTAACAAAGACGGAAGCATTGATTATAAATCACTAAATAAGTTGGTTGATTTCATAATTAAAGGTGGTGTTGAATATGTTGTTGTTCTTGGTACCACTGGTGAATCTGTTACTTTGAGTAAAGAAGAAAAACAATCTGTAGTTACTCATGTTATAGAAAACGTAAACAAACGTGTTCCTATTGTATTAGGTTTAGGTGGAAACAATACTCAGGAAATTTTAAGTGCATTCAAAAAATCATCTGATTTCAATAATATTGATGCAATCCTTTCTGTATCTCCTTATTATAACAAACCAAATCAAAGAGGAATTTATCAGCATTACAAAGCAATAGCTGAGGCTTCTCCATTGCCGGTTATTTTATATAACGTTCCCGGAAGAACATCTTCAAACGTTACTGCGGACACAACAATTAAATTAGCGACTGATTTCAAAAATATTATTGCTGTAAAAGAAGCATCAGGAAATTTAGAACAGTGTATGAAAATTATCAAACACCGTCCGAAAGACTTCCTAGTTATTTCAGGTGATGATATGCTTACATTACCAATGATTGCGGCTGGAGCAGATGGAGTAATTTCAGTAGTCGCAAATGCATTTCCAAAAGATTTTTCTGAAATGACCAGACAGATTTTAGCTGGAAATGTGAAAGAAGCACAAAAGCTGCATTATAAATTAACAGATATTATCGAACAATTATTTGCGGATGGAAATCCTGCCGGAATAAAAGCAGTTTTAGAAATGATGAAAATTTGCTCTCCAACCGTGCGTTTGCCATTGGTAAACGTAAACAAAGCAACTCAGAATGCTTTGAAGGAAATGGTGGAGATGTATAAGTAACACTTCGACTACGCTCAGAGTGACAAAAACAAAAAACGCCTCTCAGATTATTTCTGAGAGGCGTTTTCTTTTGACTAAATACTTAGGATTAGTAATAAACCATTCGTCTAACTTCTGCAATGAATTTAGAGAAGCGAATTACCTGACGTGTATAACCGTACTCGTTATCATACCACACGTATAATACAATGTTCTTTTTATCCGGACCAACAATTGTTGCCTGGCTGTCGAATACAGAAGGACAAGGATTTCCAATCACATCCGTAGAAACCAATTCGTTTGAATTCATGTATTGAATTTGCTCAACTAATGCTCCGTTTAAAGCAGCATCTTTCAAAATGTCGTTTACTTCTTCTTTAGTCACTTCACGATCAATCGTCATACTTAAGATTGCAAGAGAAACGTTTGGTGTCGGAACACGCACAGAGTTAGCTGTGAATTTACCAGATAACTGAGGTAATACTTTTTTCAAAGCACTTTCAGCACCAGTTTCTGTGATTACCATGTTTAATGCAGCAGAGCGACCTCTTCTGTATTTTTTATGGTAGTTGTCCAGTAAGTTTTGATCGTTAGTGTAGGAGTGAACCGTTTCAATATGTCCGCGTGCAATTCCCAATTTGCTATGAACTACTTGTAAAACCGGCATAATTGCGTTTGTTGTACAAGATGCTGCTGAAAAAATAGTGTCAGCTTTTATGTCAACAGTATGATGATTTACTCCATGAACAACATTTGGAATATCCTTCGCAGGAGCAGTTAATAAAACTTGCTTAATTCCTTTTGCTTGCAAGTGACGACTCAATTCAGCTTTGTCTCTGAAAACTCCTGTGTTATCAATTAGTAACGCATTGTTGATTCCATATTTTGTGTAATCCACATCTTCTGGATTTTTTGCATCAATCATATAAACAGTATGACCGTTAATGATCAAAGCTTTTTTCTCTAAGTCTTCGATGATTGTTCCAGGAAAAACGCCATGAACAGAATCTGTGCGTAATAAATCGGCACGCTTTATAATTTCTGCATCGCTACTTCCACGAGTTACAATTGCTTTTAAACGTAATTGTTCACCTTTTCCAGCTTGAGCAATAAGTTCTCTCGCGGCTAAACGGCCAATTCGTCCAAAACCAAACAATACTACATCTTTCGGAGTGATATTGTGTTTTTTACCTACAAACTCAACAAGTTTATTTTTTAAGAAATCTTCTACACTTTTAAATTTCGAACCTTCTTGTTGCCATTCAAAAGCAAGTTTTCCAATATCTACACGTGACGGACAAACATCCATTTGTGAAATTTGAGCTGCAATTGCTAGTGTATCTTCAACAGTAATAACTTTTTTAACGATATTTTTTGCGTAGTGGTGCAAGTTCATAATTTCACTCGCGCTTCTGTCTACTAATTGATTTCTGAAAAGGATAAGTTCAATTGATTTCTCAAACCAAAGTTTCCCTATAATCCCGATAAGATCAATTGCAGCTTTTTCGTGATTAATCCAATCATTTAATTCAGTTTCATAAGTTCCTTTTGCTTTTCCTTCAGTTGGCTCCATTGTTTCAAGTGTCATAATTTTAAACGGATTGTGTTTTAGGTGTTATTAAAAGATTAATTTTTTGCGTGTTAAAAATAAAAAAATAACCGCACAAACATCAGTTTTACTTATTCTTAGTTTTCAACTGATTTTTGTGCGGTTTCATTGCCTTTGGCGGTATTGCTTAGCCCAAATACGTTTTAAGTAATTTACTTCTTGAGTTATGACGTAATCTTCTGATAGCTTTTTCTTTAATCTGACGAACACGCTCACGGGTTAAATCGAATTTTGCTCCGATTTCTTCCAAAGTTAATCCATGGTTGATACCGATTCCGAAAAACAATTTTACAACATCACGTTCTCTCTCTGTTAATGTAGATAAAGAACGTTCGATTTCTCTTTGTAATGATTCGTTCATTAATAAGTTATCAGCACGCGGAGAATCATGATTCACCAAAACATCTAATAAACTGTTTTCTTCTCCGTTTACAAAAGGAGCATCCATAGATACGTGTCGTCCGGATACTCTCATTGTATCGGCAACCTTATCTTGAGGAAGTTCTAAAATATCAGATAATTCCTCTGCACTTGGCTCACGCTCGAACTGTTGCTCTAAACGGGAATATGCTTTGTTGATTTTATTCAAAGAACCAACTTGGTTCAAAGGTAAACGAACGATACGTGATTGTTCTGCTAAAGCCTGAAGAATAGATTGACGAATCCACCATACAGCGTATGAAATGAATTTAAAACCACGTGTTTCATCAAAACGTTTTGCTGCTTTAATCAAACCTAAATTCCCTTCGTTAATTAAATCGGGTAGACTTAATCCCTGATTTTGATATTGCTTTGCAACAGAAACAACGAAACGTAAATTCGACTTCGTTAATTTCTCCAAAGCAACTTGATCTCCTGCTCTGATTTTCACTGCTAAAATTACTTCTTCTTCTGCGGTAATCAACTCCTCGCGACCAATTTCCTGAAGATATTTATCCAAGGAAGCACTCTCACGATTGGTAATTGATTTGGTTATTTTGAGTTGTCTCATAGACTTATTTTGAATTTTAAGGATGGTTAATTCGGGTACAAAGGTAGTCTATAACTCTTTGTTTTTACAAATATTTCATCTTAAAATAACATTTGGAAATAGCTGGTTGTTAGCAACTTACAAATAATTAGACTTATCACTAAAAAGCCTCTATAAAGAGGCTTTTATTGTCGATAAAATAGAATTTTGCTGTGAATAAAAACATTTGACATTTTTTTAAAAAAGAACTGTACTCTCAGAATTTGGGAGATGCCGAATAAAATATGTGATTGTGTATTTCGCAAAAACAATGCTTTCGTTCACATATTTTTTCGGCATAAATCCACTGTAAATTTTGATAAAGCCCTTCAGGCTGAGTCAAAATACATTGGATTTACATTCCAAACCCATAATATGCCCTCATGCCATTAGGATAAATTCCTTCGATCAATACTCCGCCTTTTTTATTTTCCAGAGTATTTTTTATATCATCAATCGTAGCAATTTTCTTTTTATCCACACTTGTAATGATAAATCCTTCTTTGATTCCTGCACTCAATAATTTGCCTGCACCGAGTTTTGCAATTTTTAATCCATAGTCGATGTTTAACTTTTTCATGTCCTCTTTGCTTATGTCTTCAAATGAAGCGCCTAAAGCAGATATAACTTCTACTTTTGGTTTTAGAACAACATCTGTATTTCCATCTTTATTTTTCAAAACAACAGCCATAACCTTTTCCTGATTATTTCTGTTCAAAGTGATATTTATTTTGTTTCCCGGGCGGTATCTGCTGATTTGTTCAAGTAACTCCGGCTGATTATTAACAGCAGCATCACCAATTTTTGTTACAACATCACCCTCTTTAATTCCTGCTTCTGCACCGGCACCGCCTTCAACAACTCCTTTGATATAAACTCCCTTGATTTCAGTAATGCTTTTTTCTTTTGCAAGTTTTCCATCTAAATCCTGAATTATTAAACCGATAAAAGCACGCTGAACTTCACCAAACTCTAATAAATCAGCCACAACTTTTCTTGCCAAGTTAACCGGGATAGCAAAGGAATATCCTGTGTATGAACCGGTGGTTGAAGCAATAGCTGAATTAATTCCAACCAATTCGCCTTTTGCATTTACCAAAGCTCCTCCGCTGTTTCCAGGATTAACTGCTGCATCTGTCTGCAAATAAGCTTCTACCGGAAATTGCCCTCTCGCTTGATCGTTTGCTAAAATATTTATGTTTCTTCCTTTAGCGCTTATAATACCAGCAGTTACTGTTGAATTTAAATTAAACGGATTTCCTACTGCCAAAACCCATTCCCCCACTTTAACATCATCAGAGTTTCCATAATTAATAAATTTTAATCCTTCTTCTTTGATTTTAAGTAATGCTAAGTCTGTTGAAGGGTCTCTGCCTATAATTTCAGCCGGATAACTTCTTTTGTCATCCAACGTAATTTCTACTTTATCGGCTCCATCTACAACGTGGTTGTTGGTTACAATATAACCATCCTGAGAAATAATGACTCCAGAACCTGTTGACATAGGTGCTTGTTGTGGTTGTCGCTGACCGTGTAATCCGAAAAAATCACGGAAGGGATCATATAAATAGGGGTTTTGAGTTTCTAAAGGATAAGTTGTTTTTACGTTTACAACCGAATGAACCGAAGAGGCTGCTGCTGTTGTAAAGTCTACCGCCAGTTCCGGAGCACTGGCACCCGGTAGTTTTACGTATTTTACAGGTGCCTGATATTCAATTTGTGAAATTTGATTATCAGTCTGTTTGTTTAAAAGGTGATTAAGACCAAGAGCGGTAAATCCACCAATTCCTGCGATTGCAAATACTCCTAAAATCTTTTTCATAATAATTTCTTTTTAAAGTTTTTAATATAACGAAATTTAACTCAAAATGTAACACAAATTTTATTCCTATATTATTTTTGTCATTTATTTTTAACATACTTTAACAGCGGTTTGCAAAGGTTGTTTAACTTTACACAAATATTAAAAACAAGCAATTTTTCTATTATTATTTGATGAGTAGTTTTAAAGAAAAATCATACGGTTTTATAATCGGAATTTTAGTCGGACTAATTGTGGCCGGTGGTTTTTTTATTTTTAAACTGGACGATTATTTTAAAGAATTAAGTTTTTACAAATCAGTATCCAATACTTTTTCAACAGATGAAAAAGTTGCTGATTCGAATACCAAAGAAGAGCATGTTCCTAAGTCGGATGAAACTAAGAAAAAGAAAAAGGCGGTAGTAATAACTGTTGATGAAAACGGAGAGGATAAAAAAGTAGAACAATCGGATACAACTAAAATTGTTAAAGATTCATTGACTCTAGTGAATCCTGATTCAGACGATGTTGTGGTGCGTAAGGATGAATTGCTTTCTACAAAAACATTGGAAGTAATAAACATGGATCCTGTTGCAAAAATGACAGGAAAAGATTCATTATTACAAAAAGTAAGTGGAATAAAAGACGACAGAAGTTCATCAAAACAATTTATAAATATTGAATTCTGGTCCTCACCATTGAATTACAAAGGATACAAAATGAGTAAATACAAATTGATCTTGTACGGTGTTTCGTCACCGGATGGATTAAGAATATTTAAATTGGATGACGTAGTGTATTTGAAGAGTGCTTCTTTCGTTTATAGATTAGATGCATCAGGAGACTTTAAACCTTACGAACGAATTAGTGATGAATCAATCATTAACAGATTAAAGTAATATGAATATTGTTTTTACTAAATATCAGGGAACCGGAAACGACTTTATCATTATTGATAATCGTGATATGAAATTCAATCGGGATAATAATGCTTTGGTTGCAAAACTTTGTGATAGAAGGTTTGGAATTGGTGGTGACGGTTTAATGCTTTTACAATCTAAAATAGGATACGATTTTGAAATGGTTTATTACAATTCTGATGGAAACGAAAGCAGTATGTGTGGAAATGGCGGACGATGCATTGTTGAATTTGCAAGAACATTAGGGTTGGTAAAATCAAAAGCCCATTTTTTAGCATCTGATGGCGAACACGAAGCTCAAGTGAATACCGGTTATATTAGCTTAAAGATGAATAACGTTAGCAAAGTGGAAATGAACGGAGCATTTGCTTATTTGAACACAGGCTCTCCTCATTATGTTGCTTTTGTGAACGATGTAAAAAATTACAAGGTTTTTGAAGAAGGAAAAAAAATCAGAAACAGCGAACGTTTTATGGCGAGAGGAACCAACGTTAATTTTGTGGAAAAAGAATTAAAAGAATTATTTGTAAGAACTTACGAGCGTGGGGTAGAGGATGAAACGTATTCATGCGGAACAGGTGTTACAGCAGCAGCTTTGGTTGCGTCATTAAAAAATGTTTCTACTGCTTTAGATTATTGTGATGTTAAAACTTTAGGTGGAAATTTAAAAGTAAAATTCAATAAACACGAGGACAATTCATTTACGGATATTTGGTTGGAAGGTCCGGCTACTTTTGTTTTTAAAGGAGAAATCAATATTTAATGATTCAGGAAAAAGTAACATATAATATCAAAATTAATAATTCATTTGATGAAACTAATTTATCTAAAGGATTATACATTGCTGTAATTCATGCTACTCGGATTCCTCCTCACATTGGAATGATAATAGACAAATCTTACCATTCACTTTCTATTAAAGGGCAGGACATAAATACACCAATTGCTGCATTGATAAAAAATTCAACTATCAGAAAAATTCCTTCACTATTTATAAAAATAAAATCTCATCCAACTTTTAGTGATATTTATTTGAGAGAACATTTTATTACAAATGTTCAGCAATTTGAAAGAGTGGATATTGGAGTTGCTACTTGTTTGAGCCCGATTAAACTGTTTTTCGAAGAAGTTTATGGTATTTCCATGAAGGAAGTAAACTATTTGTATGAGCTGTTACCTTTATTGGAAGCTAAAGGTTTAATCGAATCTGTTTCTGCTCTGAATTTAGATGAAAAAAATTATCAATTACCTTTTTATACGAATAAAGAAATTAATGCCGGTATTAACGAAGTAAGAAAAGAATTTAAAAACTGATTCAAATGAAGTTAAAAGGTCAACATGTTTCTTTGCGAGCGATAGAACCATCCGATATTGAAGTGTTATATAAATGGGAGAATGATACTGAAACCTGGAGTGTCAGCAATACTCAAACTCCTTATTCTCGTTTTGTGTTAGAGCAATACATTGCCAGTGCTCACCAGGATATTTATTCTGTAAGACAATTGCGTTTGATTATTTGCAATGAAGAAGGCAGAGCAATTGGAAGTATTGATTTATTCGATTTTGATCCAACGCATTTGCGTGCAGGAATAGGAATATTAATTGCTGAAAAATCCGACAGAAAAAAAGGCTATGCTTTTGATGCATTAACTGTATTGATGGATTACTGTTTCTCAGTTTTGAATTTACACCAGTTGTATTGTAATATTACCATCGATAACGAACCAAGTGTATTATTGTTTCAAAAGCATGGTTTCCAAATTACAGGAATGAAAAAGCAATGGGTGCGCGATGGCGATAAATATAAAGATGAATTATTGCTTCAGAAGATTCGCGGATAAAAGCAATGAAATTATCTCTCCGCAATACTCTTTCTCTGATACTATTTTCAGTTGTAATTCTTACAATTGTTTATTGTGGCGATACTTCTACGAAAGAAGTTGTTAAAGAAACTACTCCAGAAAACGTTTATTTAAATCATCACGATTCTGCCAAATACATTGGTATGAGTCAATGCAAACTTTGTCATCAGGATATTTACAATTCCTATATAGAAACAGGAATGGGGAAAAGTTTTGAGCATGCAAGCAAACAAAAAAGTTCTGCAAAATTTTCGGAGCACACAGTTATCTATGACAAATTTTTGGATTTTTATTACCACCCGTTTTGGGATGGAGATAGTTTGAAAATATTAGAGTTTCGTTTGAAAGGTAAAGATACCATTTACAAGCGCATTGAAAAGGTTGATTATATTATTGGTTCAGGACATCATACCAATTCTCACATTTATAATACGAACGGATATTTGCATCAAATGCCGATGACGTATTATACTCAAAAACAAAAATGGGATTTTCCTCCAGGATTTGAAAATGGATTTAATACCCGTTTTTCGCGTAAGATAGGATTGGAATGTATGAGCTGTCATAATTCACTGCCCGACTTCGAACAAGGCTCCGAAAATAAGTTTAATGCCTTACCCGAAGGCGTGAGTTGTGAACGTTGTCACGGACCGGGAAGTATTCACGTTCAACAACGTTCTACCGGAGCTAAAATTGATACTTCTAAATACATTGATTACTCAATTGTAAATCCAGGTAAACTATCCATTGATTTGCAGTTTGATGTTTGTCAACGCTGCCATTTACAAGGGAACACAGTTTTAAAAGAAGGCAAATCATTCTTCGATTTTAAACCAGGAATGAAGCTTTCGGATTATATGACGACTTTTTTACCGCGATATAAAAATGCAGACGATGAATTTATTATGGCTTCACATGCTGACAGATTAAAACAAAGTAAATGTTTTATCAATAGTTTTAAAGAAGAAACAGATAAAACATCTTTACGTCCATATAAGAATTCATTGACATGTGTAACTTGTCACAACCCTCACGTAAGTGTGAAAGCTACAGGTAAAGAAATTTTCAACAATGCTTGCAAAAACTGTCATAGCACAACAACACAAAACGGTTTGTGTTCCGAAAAAGAAACCGTGAGAGCTAAAGTAAAAGATAATTGTGTAAGTTGCCACATGCCTAATTCCGGTTCTATTGATATTCCTCACGTGAGTGTTCACGATCATTACATCCGTAAGCCAATGAAAAAAGAGGAAGTTCAGAAAGTGAAAGAGTTTATTGGTTTATATGCAATCAACGAAAAAAATCCAAGTAATTATACAAAAGCAAAAGCATACATACAACAGTATGATAAGTTTGAATACAAAATGGAATATTTAGATTCGGCTGAATTTTATTTGTCAGATAAAACAAAAGAAGATGTTCTGAGAAATTTTGAATTGCTCGTTCATTTGAGTTTTATTAAAACGGATTATACAAAAATATTGAGTTATGTAAATCAAATCGGGAAGGATGAAGTATTGAATTCTATTTTGAATAAAAAAGCGTGGGATAATTCGAATTCCTGGACGCTTTATAGAATAGGTGAGGCATACAATAGTGTTGGAGATATTTCTAATTCATATTCATTTTTCAAAAAAGCAGATGAATTAGCGCCTCATAATCCTGAATTTAAAAACAAGGTAGGTGCTGCATTGATTTCTAAAAAAGATATTCAAGGTGCTATTTTGGTATTTGAAGCAGCGTTATCAGAAAATCCTAAATATGTTCCGGCAATAAATAATCTAGGTTATGCGAATTTAATTTCAGGAAATGAAGCGAAGGCAGAGGCGCTTTATAACAGAGCATTAAAACTTGATCCTGATTATGAATCTTTATTAATGAATGTTGCCGGATTAAAAATTTATCAGAAGAAGTACAAAGAAGCGGAAGAAGTATTAAAACAAGTTCTGAAAAAGAATCCAAAACAAGAACAAGCGAAAATAGTTTTAAGTCAGTTGAAAGGCTTGAAATAACTACACACTTATCCAATAAATCAACTTTAATACCAAAGCTTTATTTTTCTTTGTCATATGTATAGAGTAGTAGTTGTCGGTATAGACAATATACAAATCCGACATAGGCTTAAATCTCCACTGCAATCTGCAATTAAGGTTGGCATTATTGATTTGAGTGTTGTATTGCGCAAAGGTTGTGAAGAAAATGTTTTTTGTAAAACTCAATTCAATTTTTGGTCCTATCAAAGTGATATAAGCATTTTTGTATGGTTCTGGCAAAATAATTTCATCTTGAGAAAAACTCACACCAAAAACTCCCCAAGGTTGCTTCCTGAAATTAAGGTCTCCTGAATAGGATAATTTATGTCCGTTATAAAACGTTCCTTAATCAATTGTTGCAGTTCCAAAGAGTGGTTTGATAGAACTAGAAGTATATGTTGCTAAAACGTTTTCGAAATAATAATCGTCCGCAATAATAGGAGTGTTGCCTGTAAATGTAATATCTACAGGGATTCTGAGTTTGATAAAATTTCTTCTGTATTTAATGGAAAGCAGACTTGTATTTTGAAAGCTAAAATTATAAGAAAGTTGATATTGGTATTCGGTTGAATTAAATGCTGAATCTAAATAATGACTCACATAAATTTCGGGATAATGATGGTTGATGATTTTAGATTTCGGATAAAATTTATAGCGGATGATTGGTTCTAATCTCAAATAAGTTTCACGGGTTGTAATTCCTGTTTGTGGATCGTAAAAGTAAATGCGAGGCACAAATCCTACATCTGCTAAATAATTTTTTTCTACATATTCGTGATTCCATTCCCATGAAAGTTTTGGAGTTGCGTAGCTCAGAAATGAAGCATTGGCCGAAGCATTTGATAAGTTTTGCGCGGTAAAGGAATAGTGATAAAAAATCTTGCCAAACCATTTGTTATTTGCCGATTGTAAATTGTAATCCACTCCGGCAATTCTATTAAATAAATTATCCGAAATTCCTTTTGTTGTAACTTCTTGTTTGTTTACAAATATGAAAGAGATATTAGAACGTTTAAATAAATTACGGGAGATTGCGGCAACTGAATAATTCTGACTCTCCAATCCTAATTCACGTTTGTGTTCGGTTTGCATGCTCATGACTCCAATTCGCCATTTTTTATTAATGTTTCCGCTTATTCTGAATCCACCCAGAATAGGAATAATTTGTCCTTTATAAAGTCCAATGTTTCTTGAAAAAAAGGGCCTTATCTGTCGGAATCCAAATCGTTCAAATAAATCACTGTTCTCAATAAAGAAGTTTCTTCTTTCCGGAAAAAAAATACTGAAGCGGGATAAGTTAGTTACTTGTCTGTCGACCTCTACTTGAGAGAAATCCGGATTGATTGTTAAATCTAAATTCAAAGAGGAGGAGAGGGCAATTTTAGCATCTAATCCTCCATTGTAGGTATATTGCTCTTTTGTTTGAGTTAGATAATCTTGCGAAACTCCGCCTGTAACATATGGGATAATGGAAATATTTGAAGATGTTTTCTTTTTAGGTTCATCAAATTTCATCTTCCCTGTAAAGGCTAATGAAGCAACATTAAAGTTCCTTGGTACAGGTGACCAAACCGAATTTTCGTTTCGTTTTAAATCATTGCGTGAAAAATTAATTCTCCAGGTGTCAACACCGCTTTTGAAACGCAAACTTTTAAATGGAATTGCCATTTCAACAATCCATTTATCGTCAAATTGTTTTACTTCCGAAGTCCATTTGTTGTCCCAGATAGTTGTAACACCCATCCCGCCACCATTTGACAATACACCTTCACGCTGAACACCCAAAGGATTCACGCCAAAACAAAAGCCATTGATTTGATCGCTCATACAATCAATATAAACTGCAAAAGCATCGTTAACAGGATAAGAAAAATCACGTTTTAAAGATTGAACTACATATTTTCCAACAATAGAATCAAAACAGACAGCTGAGATGTATAAATTATTATCGTCAAACGTAACACGCACTAGTGTCTGCGTTTTAGCTGTTGAAGTATCGAAAGGAAACATTTGTTTAAAGTTTCCGGCAGTTTGTGCCGAATCCCAAGATTTTTCATTTAAAATCCCGTCAACAACAATATTATCAATGGCTTTATAAATACAAATGGTTTTAACTTCTTCTTGGTTTTGAGACCAAGAGAATATGGGCATTAGAAAAAATAGTATAAGTGAGCAGTAACGCATTCTGAGGGTCAAATTTACCTAAAATTCTATTTTGAGCACTTTAAATTAATATCTTTGTTATCCTTGATTTTAATGACAAAATGGCCAAGAAGAAATCTTCTTTTTTGAAAAAAATACTTATTGCAACAACACTAATTATAGTTGTTGGTGGCAGTGTGGGAGGATATTATGCTTATAAAACGATATATCAGTCGAATGTTAATTTAGGAGGTAAAAAATCTGAGATCATCTATATTCCAACCGGTTCGAGATTTGAAGATGTAATCAGAATTTTAGGGGAAAATAACATTTTAAAAAACCAATCTACTTTTGAATTATTAGCTGAAAAGAAAAAGTATAAGAATAATGTAAAACCAGGCAAGTATCGGATTCTTGCAAACATGAGCAACAATGCGCTTGTGAATTTACTTCGTGCCGGTATTCAGGAACCTATCAAAATAAATTTTAACGGTTTACATACTGTAGATGAATTTATTTCTCGAGTGGGGAAAAGAATAGAAGCAGACTCAAACGCATTACAGCAAGCCATCAGAGACAATGGATTTTTAAGTAAATATGGTTTTAATCAGGACAATGTTCAAGGATTGTTCATACCAAATACTTATGAATTTTATTGGAATACTTCTGTTGAGCAGTTTTTTGATAGAATGGCAAAGGAATACAAGGCTTTTTGGAACGATGAGAGAAAAAGAAAAGCAAAAGCTATAGGTTATTCTCAAACAGAAGTAA
The DNA here is from genome assembly GCA_005772895.1 of Bacteroidota bacterium. Lineage (GTDB taxonomy): Bacteria > Bacteroidota > Bacteroidia > 2-12-FULL-35-15 > 2-12-FULL-35-15 > 2-12-FULL-35-15. The sequence goes on from SXIH01000037.1 coordinate 67,351, forward strand.
TGACTTTGGCATCAATCGTTCAAGGAGAACAATGCTGTGATTCAGCGGAAAAGAAAATAATAGCAGGCTTATATATCAACCGTTTAAATGATAATATGCCATTGCAATCAGATCCAACTGTAATTTTTGCGTTGGGTGATTTTACTATTCAAAGAGTTTCGTATGACGATAAAAATATTGATTCGCCATACAATACTTACAAAATTACTGGTTTGCCACCCGGACCAATTGGATTTGCTCAGCAATCATCCATTGATGCTGTATTGAATTATGAGAAAAATGATTACATCTATATGTGCGCAAAAGAAGATTTGAAAGGCTTGCATTATTTCGCTAAAACCTATGAACAGCACAAGATTTACGCTAAAAAATACCATGACGCCCTAAATAGTAGAGGTATCCATTAGATAATATTTTATATTTGCGCTTTAAATTAAATAACATGACGAAAATTAAATTTGGAACAGACGGATGGAGAGCCATCATTGCGAAAGATTTTACAGTTGATAATGTAGCTCGTGTAACGATTGCTTCAGCTGAATGGATGAAAAGTAATTTTGGCAAACCGAGTGTGGTAGTTGGTCACGATTGCAGATTTGCAGGAGAGTTATTTGCTGAAACGGCAGCTAAAGTGTTTGCGAATGCTGGCATAAAAGTTTATTTGGCAAAAGATTTTGTTTCAACTCCAATGATTTCTTTAGGTGCAAAAACATTAGGTGCGTCTTTGGGTGTTATTATCACCGCTTCTCACAATCCTCCATCATACAATGGTTATAAGTTAAAAGGTCATTTTGGCGGACCATTATTACCGGATGATATTCAAAAAATTGAAGATATTATTCCAGCAACAAATAATGTTGATGTAGAAAAACTTTCCATTGCAGATTTTGTAAAAGCAGGATTGATTGAATACGTTGATTTAGAAACAATGTATGTAAACCATGTTGAAAAGAACTTTGACATGGATGCGATTCGTAAAACAAAAATGAACTTTGCTTATGATGCAATGTATGGAGCGGGACAAAATGTTATGCGTAGATTGTTACCGGATATTGCTTTCTTGCATTGTGATCATAATCCGGGTTTTGAAGGACAAGCACCGGAGCCTATTCATAAGAATTTAATACCGTTCTCAACTTTGATCTCAGAAAGCGGTGATATTGATTGCGGTTTGGCAACTGACGGTGATGCTGACAGAATTGGTTTGTACAACGGTAAAGGTGAATTTGTGGATTCTCATCATATCATTCTTTTGCTGATCAACTATTTGGTGACTCAGAAAAAAATGAAAGGAAAAGTGGTGAATGCATTTTCTGTAACTCCAAGAGTAAAAAAGATGTGTGAACATTATGGATTGGAATATCAAGTAACACAAATTGGATTCAAATACATTGCAGGAATTATGGTTTCTGAAGATGTATTGCTTGGTGGGGAAGAGAGTGGTGGAATTGCAATAAAAGGGCACATTCCGGAGCGGGATGGTATTTGGATGGGATTAACCATTTGGGAATATATGGTGAAATCAGGAAAAACATTGGATCAATTAATTGAAGAGATTTATAAAATTGTGGGTGCATTCAAATTCGAACGCAGCGACATGCATTTGAAAGAAGAAGTGAAAATTGGGATAGTAGAAAGCTGTAAAAACAATAAATATACTTCATTCGGTCCGTATAAAGTTGAAAGAATAGAAACTGTTGATGGCTGGAAATATTTCTTCGCAAACGATGAATGGATGATGATTCGTGCTTCAGGAACAGAACCTGTTTTGCGTAATTATGCAGAATCAGGTACAACTGAAAAAGCATTTGCCATTTTGAAAGCGGTTGAGAAGACGTTGTTAGGATAAAATTTGATTTAAAAGAAAAGCCCCGAGTTATTATTTCGGGGCTTTTTTATTTTACTCCACATGCACAACCAATCCTTTTAAATATTCTCCTTCCGGATGAAAAATATTTACACAATGGTCGGGTGGTTGCGATAGATGATGCAATACTCTTACATTTCTTCCTGCTTCAATGGCTGCTGCCATCACTGTGCTGTTGAATGTATTTTTATCTACGACTTGAGAACAGGAGAAAGTAAATAGTAATCCTCCTGGTTTAATTTGTTTGATGGCTTCATAATTCAAACGTTTATAACCCATAATTGCATTGTGCTTTACATTTTGATGTTTGGCAAATGCCGGAGGATCCAAAACAATAATATCGTAAGTGTTTTCTCTGTTTTTTAGAAATTCAAATGTATCGGCAACAAAGGATGTATGATTTTTTAGGCTATTTAGTTCAGCATTCTTATCAGTAAGTTCAATTGCTTTTTTAGAAATGTCTGTTGAATGAACTTCTTTTGCGCCAGCAGCAGCTGCATAAATAGAGAATCCTCCTGTATAACAGAATGTATTTAAAACAACTTTATCTTTTGAATAATGAGCAAGCAATTCTCTGTTCTCTCTTTGATCTAAAAAGAATCCTGTTTTTTGTCCACCTTCCCAATCAACCGAAAATTTATGTCCGTTCTCCAATGCAATTGTCTCAACTGTTACATTATCGCGTTTCCACAAATATCCATTCGGTGCTTTGACGGGAGCGTTTTTCGGCATGGTTTCTTCGCTCTTATCATAAACGGCATTTAACTCGTTTCCGTAAATTTCTTGTAAAGCTTTTACGAACTGATGTTTAATAAGATGCAAACCAATTGAATGAGATTGCAAAACAGCTGTTCCATTATAATAATCAATAATAAATCCAGGTAAACCATCACCTTCGCCAAAACACAAGCGGTAACAATTGGTAGAAGAATTCTTTGTAAGATTTAATTGTGTTCTGAAATCATATGCTTTTTGAATTTTGCTTTTCCAGAAATCGTAGTTGGGATTTACTTCTGTAAAGGAAAACATGCGGACAGCGATAGAACCAATTTGATAATGACCCATTCCTAAAAATTCGTCTTGAACAGAATAAACAGTAACAATATCACCTTCTTTCACATCATCGCCTTCATAATCGGATGGCAGACTGATTTTTTTGATAGCACCGGAAAACACCCAAGGATGAAAACGTTTAATACTATGGTCTTTGCCGTTGGCTAATGTTATTTTGATAAATTGATCGGTCATAAATGGCTTGTTTGTGCGAAAATACGAATTGTTTTACGATATGTCGCCCCTCGGGGGCTCTGTTCATTTTTGCTGCTTACATTCTACCAATATTTAGTCCCGCTGGGACTAAAAAAGTTTATTACATCTGTCCCGAAGGGACAATATCTCGGTAGAATATAAACATGAACCAATATTTAAGTCCCGTAGGGACGACATGCTATAAATATAGGTAAAGTAAATTCTGCTCATTGTACTTTAATTGCTCATTATCAACCATCAATTGTATTGTATGAATAATTTTGTCTTCGTGCACATCAGTGATGGAATTGATAAGCATTTTTAATTCCATCGGATGAACAGCCAACAATTGTTTGATTTGATTGCTGATATTTTCATACTCATCAGTGTGAAGTACTTTTCTTTTTTCTTCTAAGCATACATCACATTGTCCGCAAACTTCCGTTTCAATTTCTCCGAAATAGGCTAGGAGTAATTGACTTCTACACTTATGAGTACTTTCAGCATAATTCAATACAGATTCCATTCTCTCAATAGCTCGTTTTTTTAAAGACGAAAAGTTTTCTTTGGAAAGAAATAGATCTTTCGTATCCAACCGGGGCATTGTGAAAGTAAGTTGCGGCAACTCTGTTTGTGGTGCGTAAGTGATAATTTTATTCTGATGCAAGAAATTTAATTTTTTTACAACTTCTTCTTGTTTTGCATTTAATTTTTTAGCTAAATCATATTCATTTACTTTTTCAAAATTGTCGAACAGACCGGCATAGCTGCGCAAGAGCATTTTTATAAAAACATCGAAAGCTGGATTTGAGATTTGAAATTTGTATAAATCTTCTCTGTTTAATTCCAGTTTTATGCGGGCTGGTTGAAAAAATGCATCCGATAGTAAAATATATCCTTCACGTTCAATAAATTTCAAACAGTTAAAAACAGTAATAGGTTGAAGTTTATAATTATCACTAAACGCTGCAATGTCGAAACTATATGTGCTTCCTAATCCCGAACCTGCAGGTATTTGATAAAAGTTTGCTAAAGCTTGATAAGTCTGGCGAATATCATCCATACTCGGGAAGCTCAATTCAACATTTCTTTGCAGTTCAATTTTATCACCATTGTTATAAAGTAAAATAGCAAATGCTTTACGTTCATCTCTTCCTGCACGACCAGCTTCCTGGAAATACGCTTCCAATGAATCTGGTAAATCAATGTGAACAACAAAACGCACATCAGGTTTATCTATTCCCATTCCAAAGGCATTGGTGCAGACAATTACTCTCGATTCGTTATTAATCCACTTACTTTGCTTTATGTCGCGCGTCTTTGTATCCAATCCGGCATGATAAAAATCGGCTTCAATTTTATGACTTTTTAAATAGCTTGCAATTTCCTGTGTTTTCTTACGGTTGCGGACATAAACAATTCCTGTCCCTTTTACATTGTTTGCGATTTTAACTAGTCTTGCTAATTTATCTTCTTCATTCAATAAAATATAGGCAACATTTTTTCGTTCGAAACTTTTTTGAATGACATTGCTCTTTTTGAAATGAAGTTTTTCTTGTATGTCTTTTACCACTTCTTTTGTTGCAGTTGCAGTTAAAGCTAAGACTGGTACTTTGGGTAAAATTTCACGTAGCAATTCAATCTTTAAGTAACTCGGACGGAAATCATAACCCCATTGAGAAATACAATGTGATTCATCAATAGCAATCAGATTAACGTTCATTTTTTGCAAACGCACTTTTACAATTTCAGTTTCTAATCGTTCGGGTGATAAATAGAGGAATTTAATTTTTCCATGCACACAATTGTCGAGAGCAATATCAATTTCCCGTTTGTGCATACCAGACGTAATGGCGATTGCTTTTATCCCTTTTTTAACAAGGTTTTCTACCTGATCTTTCATTAAAGCAATAAGTGGAGAAACTACTATGCAAATTCCATCTTTACAAATTGCCGGAACCTGAAAACAAATAGATTTTCCTCCGCCTGTTGGTAATAATGCCAATGTATCATTTCCGGCTAAAACGGAATTGATAATTTCTTCCTGAGAAGGTCGGAAAGAGCGATAATCCCAATATTTTTCTAATATTTCGTGCGTGGTTTGCATTTGCACACGAATTTACGAAAATATGGAACGCTGATGACGCTGATAAAACGGATGAAAACGGATTTTTTGCTCCTCTTTTTAGAACTGTCATCCCGTGCCACGACACGGGATCTCCCTGTTACGGAGCAATAGCATAGTTTAGTTGAAAGGATTTTTGATTGTCATAGACAATCCGGATAAAACCGCTACAAATTCCAAATAGTAATCTTTCCTTTGTACTTCGGTTTAGGAGGTGGTGGGTTTTTGCGGATTTCGATCAACCAATCAATTGCTTTTGTATTAGATTTAAAAACTTTGTAAGCAACTTTTGGCTTATAGAATTTAAAATAAAAATCAGCCATTAATTGGTAGGCTAAATTTTCAACTAAAATGGCTACTGCTAAAAAAGGTTGTTCGGGTTCTACTAAAATGCTGTATTCTTTAGCTTCTTTGGTGATAGTAACAAAATGTTCGAAGGAGATTAAGATTGGATGTTTTACACCTTTTGTAATTTCTAGGAGAGCTCGTTTTTCTTCAATTTTTTCTTTTACGTCAATAATCTGCCCCTGGAGGTAGCGAATATGAACAATGCCTTGATTGTCGAGGCACAAAATCATGCTTGGTAATGATATTGTTTGCACAATATCTTCATTCTTTAATGTCATTCTAGAGAGAGTAGGCGTTATTCTTTAATCTTATCTGGGACGAACTTAGGAGTAATTTTAAGATTTATCAAGTAAAAAAGGAAAACTTAATCACAATTACTTGTTAGAAAATAATTTTTCAAGAGCAAACATTTCATCTCTTAAGCGTGCAGCTTCTGCAAAATCAAACTCTTTAGCTGCAGCATCCATGGCTTTACGAGTGCGATTAATGGCTTTTTGTAGTTCTTCTTTGCTCATATATTGAACAACCGGATCGGCAGCATAATTGATTTGTTCACTTTCTACATATGGCCTCGCTAAATTTCCTTTTGAATCTACAATTACAGTAGTTTGTCCGTATATCGATTCTTTTGATTTATTTAAAGAAGTTGGAACAAGATTGTTTGCAAGGTTATAGGCAATTTGTTTTTGTCTTCTTCTTTCGGTTTCATCAATGGTGCGTTTCATTGAATCAGTAATTTTGTCGGCATACATAATTACTTTTCCGTTTATATTTCTTGCAGCACGTCCCGCAGTTTGTGTCAAAGCTCTATCTGAACGTAAAAAGCCTTCTTTATCAGCATCTAAAATTGCAACCAAGGAAACTTCAGGCAAATCCAAACCTTCCCGTAATAAATTTATTCCAATCAAAACATCAAATTTACCTAAACGTAAATCACGTAATATTTCAACTCGCTCTAATGTATCAACTTCTGAATGAATATACCTACAACGGATTCCAATGTTTAACATGTATTTATGAAGTTCTTCAGCCATTCGTTTCGTAAGTGTTGTTACTAAAACGCGTTCATCACGTTTTGCAACTTTATCAATCTCTTCCAATAGATCATCAATTTGATTGATGCTCGGACGAACTTCAATGATCGGGTCGAGTAGGCCGGTTGGACGAATTACTTGTTCAGCAACAATTCCTTCCGACTTTGTTAATTCATATTCAGCGGGTGTAGCACTTACGTATATAAGTTGATGAATCAATGATTCGAACTCTTCAAATTTCAAAGGGCGATTGTCCATCGCGGCAGGTAAACGAAATCCATAATCAACCAGATTTACTTTTCTGGAACGATCGCCACCATACATTGCTCTTATTTGTGGTAGGGTAACGTGACTTTCATCAATTACCATTAAAAAATCATCCGGAAAATAATCTAACAAACAAAAAGGACGGGAACCCGGTGAACGATTATCAAAATAACGGGAATAATTTTCTATTCCGGAGCAATAACCTAATTCACGCATCATTTCTAAATCATACGTTACTCTGTCTTCAAGTCTTTTTGCTTCCAGATGTTTTCCTGTTTCTTTGAAGTAATCCACTTGCTTCACCATGTCATCTTGAATTTGATGAATAGCGCTGTTCATGGTTTCCGGACTCGTTACAAAAATGTTTGCCGGGTAAATAGTAACAGCATCTAACTTTTCTGTGCTTTTTCCAGTACTTGTTTCAAAGTATTCTATTTCTTCAATTTCATCATCCCAAAAAGAAACACGAAGAGAAACATCAGCATAAGCTAAATTGATATCAACTGTATCTCCTTTTACACGAAAGTTTCCTCTCAGAAAATCTTCTGTTGTTCTGGAATATAAACTTTCGACTAACCGGTGAAGAAACTTATTCCTGGAAATAATTTCGCCTTTTTTTATATTGATGACATTGCTTCTGAACTCAATAGGATTACCAATACCATAGATACATGAAACAGATGAAACAACAATTACATCTCGTCTTCCCGAAAGGAGAGAAGAAGTTGTGCTCAAGCGTAATTTTTCTATTTCATCGTTGATGGCTAAATCTTTTTCGATATAAGTATTACTGCTTGGAAGAAATGCTTCCGGCTGATAATAATCGTAATAGCTTACAAAATATTCAACTGCATTGTTTGGAAAAAACTGTTTGAATTCACCATACAATTGAGCAGCTAGGGTTTTGTTATGACTTAAAATTAAAGTGGGTTTTCCTGTTTGTTGAATTACATTGGCAATCGTAAATGTTTTTCCGGAGCCTGTCACACCTAATAATGTTTGAGCAGGCAAATCACTTTTTATTCCATCAACCAATTGTTTGATAGCAGTAGGTTGGTCACCTGTTGGCTGAAAATCGGAAATAATTTTAAATTCCATAGAGGTGTAAAATTACGGAATAATCCTTTCACATTAGGCAATTGGAACGCAGATCATTATGATTTTTATGATAAAAAATGATTTTTTATTTGTGTTGCTTGGGATTTGTTTATGATTTTATATTGACATGCCTTTGGCATGTTTAAAAAATTATTGATTCCAGATTCTCCATGCTTCTTCGGCTTGATGCTGCAACATGGAAAATCCATTTACAATAGCTGCACCTTTTGCTTTTCCTTTTTTCAGGAATTCAGTTTCTGCAGGATTGTATACTAAATCGTATAAAAGATGTGATGAAGAAATGTGTTGATATGGAATTGGTGGAAAATCATCAATATTAGGAAACATTCCCAAGGGAGTTGCATTTACAATAAGTTTAAAAGCATTCAACATGTTTTCATTTACTTCGTCATAGTTGAATTGATTTTCTGCCGTTTTATTTCTAGTAACAAAGTAACAATCAATTCCAATTTCTTTTAAGACATGGTAAACAGCCTTTGAAGCTCCACCAGTGCCAAGAATTAAGGCTCTTTCATGATGCGACTCTAAAAAAGGTTTAATTGATTGGCGAAAACCAAAAGCATCAGTGTTGTACCCTTTTAAGAACGGAGTCGGGAGTTGGGAGTTGGGAGATTTGTTTGTGATTTTTATGCAGTTTACAGCTCCGATTTTTTTTGCAGTTTCATCCAGTTCATTTAAAAATGGAATTACGCTTTCTTTGTATGGTATAGTAACGCTTAATCCTTTCAGCGATGGATTGTCTTTTATTAATTGTGGTAATAATTGAATGTTCTCAATTGGAAATGCATGAAACTCTGAATCAAGAATGTTTTCTTTTGCAAATTTCTCGGTAAAATATTTTTTAGAAAAAGAGTGGGAGAGTGGGTAGCCAATCAATCCGTACGATTTAGTCATTTTATTTTATGTATGGTTGATTGAAATATTGTTTTTTAAACCACAATTCAAAAGCAGGATCCAGAAATTCATAAGCACCGTTTTGCTCATGGATCAAATCGTAGTTTATGAGTATATCTTTATTTTTGCTTACGTTTCGCGGTGTTCCTAAATTGTAGTTTTGCATAACTGCTGTACTTGTAAACTTAGTTTCTTCTTTAGCAACAGCTTTTAAAAGATTCAATTGTGTTCCGCTTATACTTTCAACTTCTTTTTGGTAAAGTGGACTGTTTGCTTGAATCAATTCTTTTAATGCGGCATTCACTTCAACTTCAGAAGCTTTTTTCGTAGTCATATTCCAAGTGTAGTGAGCCAATTGCTGAACATACCAAGAATGATTTTTCATCAACTCTGGAATTTTTGCTGCAATTGCTTCAGGGATTTGTTTCCCAGATGTTTCAAAGCTTTTGCAAATAAATTTTATCCATTTTGCAGTTTCTATTTTTGGTAGCAACATAATGTCGCCAAAACGATAAAAAGGTTTTGATGGACTATTGAAAATATGGCTCATCATGTGACGTTTGCTTCCATACAAACAATATGTCACATTTCTTTGTCTCTGCCACGATGCGCGCATTTTCTTTTCAAATTCTGCATATCCTTCAAAATTGGAAAGATTTTGGAATTCGTCCAGACAAATAATAAACTTGATACCTTTCTTTTTTGCAATAACTTCTGGCAAGTCTAATACTTCGTGGCTATGCTTTTTTAATTCTTTTACGTCAAAGCTTAAACTAAAATCAGCTTCATCAAAGCCCATACTAAACTTTGGAATGAGTTTTTTGAAAAATTCTTTTCCTGTTCCCATCCATTCCTGCCATTTTGTGGACGAAGCTTTAATGACTTCCCGGGCATATAATTCTAAAAACTCTTCTTCTGAGCTAACAGAAAATAAATCAATAATAATTGTTTTGACATTTTTCTCTTTCTTTTTAATGTCAAAAACAACTTTTTCTACTAAGGAGGATTTTCCCCATCTTCTGGGCGAAATGATGGTAGTGTTTATTCCGTAGAGTAAATTACTGCGTAGTTTTTCCGCTTCCTTCTCTCTGTTTGTAAAGGAATTGATACTGACTGTGGTTCCGTAAGTGAATGGTGAGTCTTTCATTATTTTTATACTAAATGGTATTATACTTTTTGGTATTATACTCAAAGGTATAAAATATTTTGATTTAACAAAATTATTTTATGATTTTGTTTTGCTGAACTTAGCTTTTAATATTTCAATGATTACAGGAAGTACAGATATGAAAATAATACCAAGCGCAACCTTTTCAATGTTCTCTCTGATCCAAGGTATTTCACCTAAAAAATATCCTGCTAAGGTTAATGAGCCAATCCATATGATACCGCCAAGCACATCAAATGAAAGAAACTTTTTATAATTCATTTCAGCAATACCAGCTACAAAAGGAGTAAATGTTCTAACAATAGGAACAAAGCGAGCCAAGATAATAGTTTTAGGCCCATATTTATCGAAAAAAGTATGCGTTTTAGTCAAGTATTCTTCTTTCACTATTTTTTTACCGCGAAACTTCATTTGTAATACCCGTAGACCAACTTTTCGTCCTAACCAATAATTTGTATTATCTCCTAGCACTGCTGCTGCAAATAGAAGTAATAGTAAATAAGATAAGTTTAAATAGCCCAATCTTGCAAACAGTCCTGCAGTGAACAAAAGTGAATCGCCTGGAAGAAAAGGCATAATTACTAATCCTGTTTCAATAAAAATGACAAGAAATAAAATGATATAAACTACATCACTGTAATTTTGAAATAACCATTCGAAATCAAGATGCAGGATGTGTTTAAATAATTCAACCATAATTAATATTTTGTAATAGAAGGGTCAATTTCAGTTGACCAGGCAATGATACCACCTTTCAGGTTGTATACATTATTAAATCCGCTGGACTCCAATGCCTGACATATCGCTCCGGAACGAGCGCCACTTCTGCAATGAATAATGACTTGTTTATCTTTAGAAATTTTATCCAAATTTTCCATTACTTCACCCATTGCAATATGAGTTCCGCCAATTTCACAAATTTCTAATTCATGCTCTTCACGAACATCGATTAATTGAAAATCAGCTTGACTATCTTTCAGCTTTTTTAATTCGGATACTGTTATCTCTTTCATTTTGCTAAATTATTAATTATTCGTTTGCAGTTTTTAATTCTGTTGGCAAGTGGCTGAAAAAAGTATCGCCACGCAAACCTAAACGCAAAGTTTCTAATGGAATTACATCATCGTAAGAAATATTTCCAAGGTTCACATCAGATCCCAACAATTTTAAAAACCATACTTGCTGAGCCTTTATTGGTGATTCCCACAAAATGCTATCCTTATCAACTTTAGCTAATATTTTATTGATTAACAGGGTGTGAGCACTTCCGTTTGCACGATAAATACCAACGTTCCCGCTTTCACGAGCTTCTGCAATTACTTTCCAAGAACCAGCCTGCAATTCTTTATTCATCATGGATGTCCACATAGCCGGATGAATAATTATTCCTGCCTCCTTAGAACCAACCTCTGAAAAAACTGTAAAGTTTTTAGATAACCTATTGATATACTCACATTTTTTATCATGAGGCATAACAATTGAACCATCGGATACTTCAGCACAATTCAACTTAAGTTTATCTAACAGCTTCATGTAATCATCAAACATATTTCGCACAATAAACGCTTCAAACAAAGTTCCTCCAACGTAAACTTTCATCCCAGCTTCAAGATATAATTTTATTTTTTGTTCTAAATTGGGAGTAACGAAAGAGGTTCCAAATCCAAGTTTGATGATATCCGTTAAATTTTCGCTGACAGATAAAAAATCTTCTGCCTGACGAACGCTCAAGCCTTTATCCATCATCATTGTTAAGCCTTTATTTCGAGGTTTTGCTTGACGTTCAGGTATATGTGGTAAATGAAAATTCATATTAACTTTTTTATAAATTTATTCTTGCTGTTCATATATTATCGCTTCTCGACTCCGCTCGAAGTGACTCCTCTTTTTTTTAATTGCCAACTGCCTACTGATTAATTGTCTACTTCTTATACGATTCAATCAAATCAGTAATACTTGTATTCTCTTTCAATTGAGGAATATACTCAAACAGTTCGTTATGCTTTTCGTAATTTAATTTTAATGCACTTTGCAAAAAACTCAATGCTTCTTGTTTTTGTCCAATGCTCATTAAACACGCAGAAATACGGTAATGCAATTCTGCATTTTGTGGATGATGTTTTATTCCTTCTGCTAATACTTCCAATGAGCCATTCTTGTTTTCTTGTTCAAATAACAAGTTAGCATAATCTAACCAAATTTCAGCGTTGTCAGGATCTAATTCAATTACTTTTTTGAAAGACAATTCAGCATCTTCATAAAATTGCATCTTTTGTTGAAGTTCGCCATAGATATACCAGAATTCAGAATTTGTTTTGTCAATTTCAACCGCTTTTTTAGCATAATGCAAACCTTCACTAGTTTTGTCTTGTGCATCCAAAACAATTGCAATTCCTAACCAGGCATCAGCTAACTGAGGATTTAACTTAATAGCTTTGTTGTAATAAACCAATGCATGGTCAAAATCCTCTTTCTTTTCATAACATTCGCCTATGTAGTAAAAAGTAATTGCATCAGGATCTTCTACCTTTAACGTGTCTTTATAAACAGCAATTGCTTCATCCAAACGATTTAAGTTTGCTAATGAATTTGCTTTATTAAAGTATGCAGAAGCAAAATCATCTTGAATAGCAATGGAGTAATCGTAAGCATCAATCGCTTTTTCATACATTCCCATGCGATTGTAAGAAACGCCTAGATTGAACCAAGCTGTTGAAGTATATGGGTGCTTATCTACAAAATCAGAATAGTATTTTACGCTTTCTTCTGATTGTCCGTTTAACTCATAACAAAAGGCTAATTCATAAAGTGCCACTTCATTCTCCGGATTAGCAGCAATCGCCTTTTTTAAATAGAAAATGGCATCATCAAATTTGGCTGTATTCTCAAATTCAAAAGCCATTGCCAAATAAATTTCATCAATATCTTCAGCATTTTCTGCTGCTTTTTTGAAATTCTCAATTGCTTGATCGGTTAAGCCCATTTGGCTATAAATAGAACCTTTAGTCATATACAATTCCGTATTTGAAGGCTCCATGCTTTCTACATAAGAAAGTATTTCTAAGGCTTTTTGGCTTTGATTTGTAGCAGCGTAAATTTGTGCTTTTCTCAACAAAAATACAGTTGAAAAGGGATATTGACCTATTGCAAAGTCGATGGCCGACAATGCTCTTTTAGAATTGTTTTTTTCAAAATAATAATCAATAATTTCCTCTAACTCCTCGGCATCAAAAAAGTATTGCTTGTTATTATTAATCATTTCCTCAAAGCGGTCAACCAATATTAAAAGATATTGAGCCCCTTTGTTTTCGTTTTCTCCAAAATCTTCACTCATCAATCAGAAATTTAAATATTTGCACTAAATAGTCTGAAATTCCGACTATTTTTAAAATTAAAGCGAAAGTACTAAAAAATGCTCAAAAATGAACTATAGTTTTCAACCATAATCGGTTGATTGTTTAGAATTAATTCTTTAAAATCAATACGTAAACCCGTATCTTTGTGCCCTTAAAAATTAGATAATCAATAGTATGACATTAATTAAATCGATTTCAGGAATAAGGGGGACAATTGGGGGGAAACCAGGCGAAGGGCTGAGTCCGATTGATGTTGTGAAATTCACAGCTGCATTTGCGACTTTCATTGCCAAAAGTGCAAAAAAGAAAAAAATTAAGATTGTAGTTGGCCGTGATGCCCGTATTTCGGGTGAAATGGTAAACAACTTGGTTTTGGGAACTTTGCAAGGAATGGGTGTGGATGTGGTGGATGTGGGATTATCAACCACTCCAACTGTTGAAATTGCTGTTCCGGAAGAAAATGCAGATGGTGGAATTATTTTAACTGCTAGTCATAATCCAAAACAATGGAATGCTCTTAAATTATTGAATTCAAAAGGTGAATTTATTAATGAGCAGGATGGCGCAGAAGTATTGGAAATTGCAGATAAAGAGAAATATACTTTTGTTGAAGTAAATGCCTTAGGAAAAGTAACTAAAAACGATACTTATTTTAAAAAGCATATTGATAAAATTCTTGCGCTTTCTTTGGTTGATCTAGAAGCAATTAAAAAAGCAGATTTTAAAGTGGTAATTGATTGTGTGAATTCAACTGGCGGAATTGTATTGCCACAACTGTTAAGTGCATTAGGAGTTAAAGAAGTAATTGAATTGTATTGCGACCCAACAGGTGAATTTCCTCACAACCCGGAACCACTACCTGAAAATTTAAGAGACATTGCAAAAGCTGTTAAAAAAGAAGGAGCAGATTTAGGAATTGTGGTTGATCCGGATGTTGATCGTTTGGCTTTGGTTTGTGAAGATGGTGAAATGTTTGGTGAAGAATATACTTTGGTTGCCTGTGCAGAATATGTTTTGAATAAACGTAGTCCCTCTGAAAAAGCATCCAGCAAAAAAGGAAATACAGTTTCCAATCTTTCATCTACACGTGCTTTGCGCGATGTTACAGAAAAACACAATGGGAAATACAGCGCATCAGCAGTTGGAGAAGTGAATGTGGTAAAAATGATGAAAGAAACAAATGCAATAATAGGAGGAGAAGGAAATGGTGGAATTATTTTACCTGAGTTACATTACGGAAGAGATGCATTGGTTGGAATTGCTTTGTTTTTATCGCATTTAGCGAAATATGGAAAGAGTTGTTCGATGTTACGTTCTACTTATCCTAATTATCATATTTCTAAAAATAAAATTGAATTGACTCCTGAAATTAATGTCGATGCTATTTTAGAAAGCATTCAGGAAAAATATAAAAAGCAGCCTATCAATACAATTGATGGTGTGAAAATAGAATTTGATAAAGAGTGGGTACATTTGAGAAGATCAAATACTGAAGCAATTATCAGAATATATTCGGAAAGTGAAAGTGAAACAACTGCGGATAATTTGGCTAAAAAAATAATGGCAGATATCCGTGAATTCATAAAAATGCAGCAAATTACTGCTTGATGATTTGCCTACGAAATTATACTTTAGCATTTTGTATAGATAAAGAACAAAAACGAATATTACGAATCGAAATGCAATAAAAAATTAGAAAACACAGATTCGTAAAATTCGTAAAGGTTCGATATCCGCACCAAAAGAGTTTTTTATAAATTTAAGTAATTGTTTAAAGATGAAAATTTATTTAGATAACGCTGCTACAACTGCTCTGGATAAAGAAGTGCTGGATGCTATGTTGCCATATATGACTGAGCATTTCGGGAATCCTTCTTCTATTCATTCATATGGAAGAAAGACAAGAGCAGCCATTGAAGGATCAAGAAAAATTGTAGCAAAAACTTTGAATGCATCACCATCCGAAATATTTTTTACTTCAGGAGGTACTGAAGCAGACAATATGGCGATTCGTTGCAGTGTTCATGATTTAGAAATTAAGCATGCAATTACTAGTAAAATTGAGCATCATGCTGTTTTACATACATTGGAAACATTGGAGCACGAAGGCAAAATAAAATTGAGTTTTGTAAACATTACTCCAAACGGACATATAGACTTAAATCACCTCGACCAATTGCTAAGTGAAAATGAAAGAACCTTGGTTTCATTAATGCATGCAAATAATGAAATTGGGAATATGATTTCATTGGAAAAAGTTGGGGAAATTTGTGCTAAGTACGATGCCATTTTTCATTCCGATACTGTTCAAACAATGGGTCACTATGAAATGGATTTGCAAAAAATTAATGTTCATTTTATAACATGTGCTGCACATAAGTTTCACGGACCGAAAGGAGTTGGATTTTTATATGTAAACAGCAAAATAAAGATCAATCCATTGATATACGGAGGAGCACAAGAACGTAATATGCGTGGTGGAACAGAAAATCTTTATGGAATTATAGGTTTAGGAAAAGCAATGGAAGTGGCAATGCGTGATTTGCATGAACACCAAAAACATATTATGGAGCTGAAAAGTTATTTCGTTGAGCAATTAAAAGCAAGTATTCCAGGAGTAGAGTTCAATGGGTCTTGTATGGAAAATTGCCTGTATACGGTTTTAAACGTTCGTTTACCACATACAGATAAAGCCGAAATGTTATTGTTTGATTTAGACATAAAAGGAATTTCTGCATCTGGTGGAAGTGCTTGCACTTCCGGAAGCGATGTTGGTTCACACGTATTGCGTGGAATTGGAGCTGATGTTACTCGTCCATCTGTACGTTTTTCTTTTTGTAAAAACAATACAAAAGCAGAAGTAGATGTTGCAGTAAATGCTTTGAAAGAAATATACGGAGTGAAAGTTCCTGTAAATAATTAAATAGAATTGAATTTGATTTAGAAGTCCAGGTATTTATCACTTGGACTTTTTATTTTGGTTGAGTTTGTTTGAATTTCATTTCAAAACTTGTTCCGTTTTCTACCTGAAATGTACATTTTGCGTCCAATTGGTCACAAAGTGAATTGATAACAACCATTCCCAATGAATCCGATTTATTGTAATTCTCTTTTAATCCTACGCCATCATCTTTCACTTTTAACTTAACAATATCATTTTCTTCTGAAAAATGAATGTCGATATTTCCCTTTTCTCTTCCTATAAATGCATGTTTGAAACAATTAGTAAGTAATTCGTTTAATATCAGTCCACATGGAATCGCATTATTTACATTTAATGTGATATTTGAAATAGATCTATTGATTTTAACGCTATTTGCTAAAACAGGATAAGAATAATGAATTTCATTAATTAGTTCTTTTGTGTATTTTGCAAAATCAATTTCAGATAGTTTTTCACTTCTATATAAACTATCATGAATCAAGGCCATTGATTTAACTCTATTTTTGCTATCAGTTAATATCGCTTTAGCTTCTCCATTTACAATAGTAGAAATCTGTAAATTGAATAGACTTGCAATAACTGCCAGATTGTTTTTTACTCTGTGATGAATTTCAGCTAGCAATAGCTCTTTTTCTTGTAAAGCAGACTTAATAGCTTCTTCTGATGCTTTTCTTTCTCTTAGACGTTTTTCATATACTTCATTTTCTTTCCTGCTATTTGATAGGGCTAAATACATGAAAAGACTAATTGAAGTAATACATAAAAAAAGATTGGCAATAAAAATAATTGCTTGTTGTTCTTTTGTTAAAAAAGTGCTGGCGAACAATTCACGGTTTGTTGCAAAATTTACTCCTAATAAAATAAGTGGAAGCAAAAAATGGAATAGCATTGCTTTTTTTTCTTTGTAATCAAATACAAACGCAATTGCAAAAGCTAAAGGGAAATGAAAAAGATACGTTCCTGACGCTAAGCCAGAATAGGAGTCGAAAAAAAAGAGTGCCGTTCCAGAAGAAATTAAAGTAAAAGACGTTGCGAATTTATGATATCCATACTTGTTAAAAGGGAAAACGGTAAGGCAAAAAAGCGCAAACGATTCGGTTATGATAAAAGAAAAAATATCACCAATGAAATAATAGCTAAATCCGCTTAATAAGAAGATCAAAAAACCAACAAATCCAAATTGATTAGTTAATCGTATTCTCTTTACAAACTTGTCATCATACTCAGAACGGACGCCCATTTCTGAAATAAAATTCCAAACACCCATAATTAAATTTATAATTCGGTTTAAACTTACAGAAATTTATTACAAAAAATAAGTTTTTTTATGATTAACTTAGCATTTCGAAAAACATATTTTGTTTATTAATTATATAGAATAGTGCAGATCACTTTTTTAGGAACGGGAACTTCTCAAGGTGTGCCAATTATTGCATGCCCTTGTAATGTATGTGCATCAACTGATTCTCACGATAAACGTTTACGCACTTCTATTTTGATAGAAACAAATAATAAAACGTTTGTTATTGATACAGGTCCGGATTTCCGTCAACAAATGCTTCGCGAAAATGTAAAACAAATGGATGCGATTATTTTTACGCATGAACACAAAGATCATACTGCCGGATTTGATGATATAAGAGCTTTTAATTTTGTGAATAAAAAGAAGATGGAAGTGTATGCTTCAGCCCGTGTTCAAGAGGCTATTAGAAGGGAATATCCATATATTTTTAGTGATTCAAAATATCCCGGAATACCAGAAATTAATTTACATTTAATCGAAAATAAAAAATTATCGATAGAAGGAGTTGATATTTTACCTGTAGAAGTGATGCATTATAAATTACCTGTATTTGGATTCAGAATTGGTGATTTCTCTTATATCACTGATGCAAATTATATTTCTGATACAGAAAAAGAGAAAATAAAAAATTCAAAAGTATTGGTGTTGAATGCACTGAGAAGAGAGCCGCATATTTCTCATTTTACATTGCAGGAAGCGATTGATTTGGTTAATGAATTAAAGCCTGAAAAAGCTTATTTTACACATATTAGCCATCAGTTAGGATTACATGCAGAAGTGCAAAAAGAATTGCCTGAAAATATTAAAATTGCTTACGATGGATTAAAAATAACTTTGTAATCATGCCAAACGAAATTCCTTCACATAAATTAATTCAAGCCAATGTAATGCCTTGCAAGGTTGCAAGACTTAATTTCACTGGCGGACATGGAATGGATGATGCTCACAGGCATAATTGCTTTCAAGTGTTTTTGTTTAAAAAAGGTGGTGGCGAACACATGATTGATTTTAATTATTATCCGATTGAAGATAATAGTTTGCATTTTGTTTCGGAAGGACAAGTACATTCACTTAACTCAATTGATGGTACAAGTGGTTATGTTATCCTATTTTCAAAAGAAATTGTTATTCTGAACAGTGCTGATAAATATATATTCAACGATTTTCCAGTATTTAATAAAAGTGTTTCTCCTATTTTAAATCCTGACAAGGAAATGTATGCGGATTTAGAAAACATGCTTTTAATGATGATTGGAGAGTATGGAAAAAACAATACTTATAAAGAAAACATTTTAGGTTCTTATATATCCATTTTTTTATTGAAAAGTAAAACAATCATCACTGAAACATCGGAATATAAGCGGACAGACAGTACATCTCAGCAACTATTGCAAAAATTCAACAATTTGGTAGAAGAGCACTTTATTAAATTCCATAAAGTAAACGAATATGCCGAATTGTTAAATGTAACTCCCAACCATTTGAGTGAAACAATTAAAAAAGTGACAGGCAAAACCGCGGGAGACATTATTCATGAACGATTGATACTTGAAGCAAAGAGAAGATTGTTACATTCTTCTATAACTGCAAAAGAACTTGCTTACGAACTAAATTTCAACGATCCTTCCTACTTTAGCCGATTCTTCAAAGCCAATACAAACCTTTCTCCGGAAGGCTTTCGCAAAGAAATCCGTGAAAAGTACCAGCATTAGCATTTTTTGTCCATTTACTATACTATAAGTATTCCATAATTTTGTCTTGTAATTAAAATCAATACTATGAACATTTATAAAAAAACCTTCGTTTCCGTATTAGCAATCGCAATTGGAACAATTTGTATTAGCGACTTTACATCAACTGCTCATAGTAATGCAGGTGGAGCGCCATCTGGAAAAACAGGTTCTCCGGGAGATGCATCCAACTGTACTGGTTGTCATGCCGGAACAGCATCTTCAGGGGGCTCAATTACCAGTAACGTTCCTGTTACAGGATATATCCCTGGAACAACATATACAATTACTGCAACTATAACTGCCGCTGGAATAAATAAGTTTGGATTTGAGGTTTCTCCTCAAGGAACAACTTCTGCTCAAAAAGGAACATTAGTTGCAACCGATGCAATAAATACAAAATTATTGGGAACAACAGGAAAATACATTACTCATAAATTAGCGGGAACTTCTGGAATAGGATCAAGAACATGGACTTTCAATTGGATTGCACCAGTTGCAGGAACAGGAAATGCAATTATGTATGGAGCTTTTATAGCTGCTAACGGAAACGGAACAAATTCAGGTGACCAAGTTTTTTTAACAAGCTTATTGATTCAAGAAAACTTATCTGCAGGAATTATGGACGTAGTTAATACTGCTGATAGTTGGAATGTTTACCCAAATCCATCTACAGATAGAATTACTATCGAATCATTGGATGCTAACGCTGAAATGAAATCTCTTGAAGTATATGACATTACTGGAAAATTAATTAAATCGCTTAACTATGAAACTATTTCTCAAAGCCAAAGTATTGATATCGCTGATTTGCAAAGCGGTGTGTATGTATTGAACATACAAACAGATAAAAACAGAATTACGAAAAAGTTTATCAAAAATTAATGCTTCTTTGAATGAATCTTTGCAAAAAAGTCATATTCTCTATTTTAGCAATTGTTGCTATAGCGAGTTGCGTAACAGATTTGACATTTGAAGCATATAGTTTTTCTGATGGACCGCCAATTGCATCTGGCGCACCAGGCGAAGCTAATTGCACCTTTTGTCACACAGCAACTCCTCAAACATCACTAGGTATAATAACTAGCAATGTTCCAGTTACAGGATATATTCCTGGAGCCATTTACACAATCACAGCAACAATTTCTGTTACTGGAATCAATAAATTTGGATTTGAAGTTTCAACAAGAAATTCTACAGGGAGTCAGAACGGGACAATAATAGTTACTGATACTTCTCAAACAATATTAGTAGGTTTTTCTCCTCAACATATTTCACATAAGCTTTTAGGAACAGCAGGAGCAGGAAGTAAAACTTGGACGTTTAACTGGATTGCTCCAATAGCTGGAAGTGGAAATGTAACTTTGTATGGTGCATTTGTTGCCGCTAATAGTAGTGGAACAAACGATGGTGACCAAGTTTTTTTATCTAGTTTATTAATTCAAGAAAATCTTTCAGCTTCAATTGCTGAACCTTATACAAATTCAAATAGTTGGATGGTTTTTCCTAATCCTGCATCTGAAAAAGTTACTGTTACTACCTTGGATTTAAACAATAAAATTGAATCAATTGAAATTATAGACATAACAGGTAAACTAATTAAAGTCATTTCGTTTGAAACTTTTGCACAAAGCCAAAGTATTGATATTTCTGACTTGCAAAGCGGTGTGTATGTATTAAACATGCAAACAGGTAAAAATATAATTACAAAGAAATTTGTTAAGCAATAGAGATTCTCTTCCTTACACTTCGACTCTGCTCAGTGTGACGGTTAGAAATTAATTGTACCCCACAGCATCACCCTGAGCGGAGTCGAATGGGTAAGCATATCAAACCATCAAAAAAACACTTACAACCATTTAGTTTTTTTCATTTACACCCTTTAAAAGTACCATCCCTCCCGTTTTTCATCTCTTTACTTCATCTCTTTCAGATAGTAATTTTGAATCATAACATTTTGTAAAAAAATAATTATGAAAAAATCATTCGTTGTAATTTCAGTTATTGCAAGAGCTTCTCTGAGAGTAATAATTTTCATATTTCTGATTGCAGTTTCTTTTAACATGAAAGGGCAAAATCTTGTTCCGAATCCAAGCTTTGAAGATACTTTGGGTTGTTTTCCAGGAATGCCGAACATTGATTGCTTAAACGAGTGGAAAGATCATTCTGGTCCTACACATGCAGCTTTGAATACTGCCGACCTTTGTTTTAATACTGCTGTGTTTTTTCCTCCTTCATCTATTCCTGCATTTGATGGAACAAAATATATTGGAATTGATTGCCAACCCATGAATTCGGAATATGTGCAAGTACAATTAACTCAATCGATGATTGCAGGAACAACTTATTGCGTTTCTTTTTATGTTTCTGTTTGTGATCAAACTACTTTTATTGCTCCTTCATTGGGTGCACGTTTTTCTGTTTCTGAAATTACTACCAATCCTTATACAACAGGAATGTCGGCACATGTGCAAGGTGTTGTTCCTTTTGATCCAACAATCTGGACAAAAATAAACGGAACTTATACAGCAAGTGGTGGTGAACAATACATGACATTGGGAGGTTTTCAAAACAATGGTGCTCCAAGTTTTGTATATATGTATATCGATTTTGTGGAAGTTTATCCAATGCCTATTTTAAACTTAGGAAACAATTTGCCCTTGTGTATAGGAGAAACGATTACTTTAAATGCAAATGCAGGAGCAAGTTCTTATTTGTGGAATACTGGAGAAATTACTTCTTCTATAATAATAAATACATCAGGAACATATTGGGTAGAGCAGGTGACAGGTTCGTGCTCACAATTTGACACAATAGAAATTTTTAATGATAATTGTAACGGACAACCTATTATTCCTCCTGTTGTGACTACAGAAGGAACATTGTTTATTCCAAATTCATTTACTCCAAATGGTGATGGGAAAAATGATTCTTTCGGAGCGGTTGGTGAAAACATCAGCGACTTTGAACTAATGATTTTTAATAAATGGGGCGAAAGAATTTTTACTGCTAACAACATAAACGAACAATGGGATGGAACATTTCATTCCCGAAAAGTAGAGCAGGATGTATACGTGTACAAACTACAATACAAGAATGCCGACCGTTTTATTTATACAACAGGGCATGTTGTTTTGATTAGATGATTTTCTTCCTTACCCATTCGACTCCGCTCAGGGTGACGGACAAGGGTTTTCTCCTTAAAACGTTACACTCAGCGAATTCGAATCCATCATTATTTACTATAAGAAGTTTCGTTCACACATCGTCACCCTGAGCGGAGTCGAATGGGTAGACGAACGAAAAGTTGTATTGCCGTCCTTAGCTTCTCGACTCCTAATTCTTTCTCATAAATTTATTTGTCTTTTAGCGTTTTTTTTCCTTTCTTTATAGTTAAATCACTAAATCATAGCGCTACATGACAATTAAAAATTACACAATCGCTTTAATGATGTTTATATCATTGGGCTTATTTGCTTCTGAAGGCGGAATCATTTCTAATGCTAACAAAAATGATGTTCGTTTTATCAAGAATCCTAAACGTTTGCCGGATGTTGCTTTTCAACAAGCATTGCGCGAAAGTGCTGAATGGCAAAATTTCGTTTCTACAAACGGAACATGGTATGTGATTTTTAATGAGGAAAACGCAAAGCCTCATCGTGCTTTTGGTAAGCCTATTCCTGTGTTTGGAATGGATCCTCAAACAAAAGCTATGAATTTCATTAATTCAAAACTTACTGGCTTCAATATTCCTGTTTCTGAATTGAGTTTCAGAGGTACAAGTAATTCTGAAAACTTTCAATACGTTCATTTTAATCAAATACATGGCGGATTAAAAGTATTGTATGCCGATTTGTATGTAAAAATGACTCCTGCGGGAAGCGTTATTACATTTGGTTGTGATGTGTTTAACGATATTACTATTTCAACTAGTCCGACAATCTCTGGAAGTGATGCAATCACTTTTGCAAAAGCCGGAATCATTGATCCTGTTGTAAATACTTCTGTGAAAACGGAATTATTTATTTTACCAGTTCCTGAATTCAAGAAAAATATTTATCACTTGGTTTACGAAGCAACTATTGAAACAATGGATGCAGTTGGTGTTCCAGCAAAATATTTAACTTTAGTTGATGCAAATACTGGTGAAGTATTATCACGCACAAATCAAGTATTACACTTCGATCCTAAAGCTAAACTGGCACCAACTCCTGCTGCCGCAACTGACATTACTATCAACGGAACCGTTTATCCAACAAATCCTTATGATCCTAGTCAAGTAAAGCCTTTAGTAAATATGCAAATGACTCAAGGTGCATCAACTTATAATACCGATGCTGCAGGATATATTGGTTTATCAAGTGTTACTCCTGTGAGTGTAACTTTTTCATTAGAAGGTTTGTGGTCAAAAGTAGAAACAGGTGGTGTAACGCCTTCTTTCACTGCAACTGCAAATCCGGGAACAAACATTTATTCTTTTGATGCGGATGCAAACATCCGTGAATTGTCTGCATACTATCACGTGAACATTGTGCACGATTATATGAAAACAAAGTTCCCAGCATTTACCGATATGGACAATCCATTGCCTACAAACGTAGATGAAACTGGAACTTGTAATGCTTATTACAACGGAACATCTATTAATTTTTATGCTGCCGGTGGAGGATGTAATTCATTAGCACAAGTTGGAGATGTTGTTTATCACGAGTACGGACACGGAATTAACGATAAGTTTTATACCGACCAAGGTGCTTCATTCAATAACGGTGGAATGGGAGAAGGTTATGCTGATATTTGGGCATTAGGAATTACTGCTAGTCCTATTTTAGGAATTGGTTTTGATGATACCGACCCAACTGTTGTTGTTAGAAGATACGACATCAATAAAAAAGTTTATCCTCAGGATTTAGTTGGTGAAGTACATGCTGACGGAGAAATTATTGCAGGATGCTGGTGGGATACCAATTTGAATTTTGGAAATCTTCAGCAAATGATGGATTTATTTAAAGAAACTTTTTATGCAACAATTACAGGTCCGGATGGTACAGAAGGTCAAGTGTATGTTGACATTTTAATTGAAGCATTAACAATTGATGATTTACCTACAAACGGTGGAGATAATGATATCACTAACGGAACACCAAACGACAATGCCATTATAGATGCATTTGATTTGCATGGAATCACTTTATTGTCGAACGCAGTTATTACACACGTTCCTGTTATGGCTTCTGTTTCAACAGCTGGAATTCCAATCAATGCTTCTGTAAGTGCTGTTTATCCTTGGGCTTTATCTTCTGTTCAATTGTATTATAAATTAAACCGTTTAGGTGCTTGGACAAATATGCCAATGCCTAACGTAGGTGGAATAAATTATTCTGCAACAATTCCTGCACAACCAAACGGAACTGTTATTGGTTACTATTTAGGACTAATGGGAACTACTGGAACATTAAGTGTTGTTAGACCAATTGGTGCTGATGATACCCCTGCAAACATTCCTTATTTTATTTTAAATGGCGCTTCATTAATTCAGGAAGAAGATTTTGATGTGAACTTTGGTGCTTGGGGACAAGGAATTGCTTCTGATAATGCAACAACAGGACAATGGTTAGTAGATGTTCCGGTAGGTTCATACGGAACTCCAGGAACGCCATCTACTATTGTTCAACCTAACTCACAAAATACTGCCGGTGGAAGTATGTGTGCTATTACAGGAAATGCTCCAAGCACAACATCTGGTCTTGGAACAAACGATGTGGATGCAGGTATAACAACATTGGAATCTCCGATTTATAATTTATCTACTTATACAAATCCTATCTTAACGTATTACCGTTGGTGGAGTAATAATTCAGGTGCTAATCCTGGACAAGATTTTTGGATTACACAAATTACTAACGATGGAATTACTTGGATTCCAATTGAAGAAACACAAGTTTCGGATAAGAGCTGGAGACGATTTGCATTCAGAGTTACAGATTATGTTCCTTTAGGCTCAGCAGTTCAAATGCGTTTTATGACTTCCGATAGTTTAATTACCGGAGCTTATTTAAATGGTGGTAGTTTAGTAGAAGGAGCAATTGATGATTATTATTTGTACGAACAAGCTTCTGTAGGTATTGACGAAAATGCAAGTGTAGCATTTGTAAGTGTATTCCCTAATCCTGCAAGCAACGTAATTAATGTTTCTTATGAATTATTAAATGCTGAAGATGTTGTGATTGAAATGACAAACAGCATAGGACAATTGATCTATTCAAAATCAATGACAGAAAATAATTTAGGAAGACATACATTGAAAATTGATACGGATGTTTTTGCAGCTGGTATTTATCAATTGAATATAAAAACAGGCAAAAAAGATCATGTGCAGAAAGTTGCTGTGATAAAATAATTAAATTTTAAATTATAGAAAATCCAGACCAATGTGTCTGGATTTTTTTTGAGTATATTTGGATAAACAATACAAAGCTTCGCATGCCTTCCCTAATTGGGTTCATATGCGACAAAGTTTCGTATTTATAACGTTAGGGCAATTTAAAGACGACTCATGAGTAAAAACATACAACTCATTCAAGACTTAATAAAGCAAGCTGAACAAATTGCATATCGCAATGGACAACGTGATGCCGTTGAAAAAAGAGCGGAAATGTTGTTGCGAAAAATATTTGGAGACAATACACATTACTTGAAGTCTTTGAAAAATATTAGATATTCACCTAGCATTTGGAGTACTGGAACACCTGATAGTGTATTTGAAAGCAATTTTAATAGTGGCAAAAAGCAATTGCTAAATCTACTAAACGTAATAGCAGAAGACCTTCAAATAGATACGATTATCAATGAACCGAAAAAACAAGCAGACAAATCCACACCAACTTCTAACAATATTTTTATTGTTCACGGACATAATGAAGAAATGAAACTAGCTGTTGCAAGGACAATTGAAAAATTGAAACTTAATCCAATAATATTACATGAGCAACCTAGCAAAGGAAAAACTATCATTGAAAAATTCACAGACAATTCTGAAGTTTCTTTTGCGGTAGTACTACTTTCAGCAGATGACATTTCATACAATAAAAACGAGAAACCAGAAACGGCTAAATATAGGGCAAGACAAAATGTTATTTTTGAATTAGGATATTTTATAGGAAAATTAGGACGAGACAGAGTACTAGCATTACATGAGCTAGAAAACGACTTTGAAATTCCTTCTGACTATAGTGGAGTGTTGTTCGTTCCTTTCGATAAGACTGGTAAATGGCAGTTTGACTTAGTTAAAGAATTAAAAGCTCTTGGTATTTCCGTTGACGCAAACGATATCCTATGAGAGAGAATGACCTATTGTAACAGGTGTTTGGCTAAATAGCTGGTCACGTGGGCAAGTTATATGCACACCTTACAATTAGACATTTGTGTTACTGAAAGAGGAGTACCACTAAGCACACCATTACAAAGTCCAAAACCTTTAGACGCAATAAAATAGACAACCAATTACAGACTATAATGAATTTACTTGGAAATATACTAGACATTCTAACAGCTTTGGCAGCAATCGTTGCAGCAGTTCTTTGGTTTAAAAGTGCTGTTATTAAAACACCCGAATCGTTTTCAATTCATGTTGTTAAACCTGACATGGAACCTATGGGTGGAAATCCCGTTGGCGGGACATATGCAGGACAAGCATACAGCCAAGATTTAATTAATTTAGCTAATTCGATAAGACAGCAAAGTCGGTTGAGCGCAATTGCGGCATCTTTTGCTGGCAGTTCTGCTATAATACAAGCTTTATCAATTATTATAAAGATATATTTTAAATGATAACAACTGGACAAGTGAGGTCGGTTCAAAGCTACTAAATAACGAATAGTTTGACACAAACAATAAAATATATTCTTCTCTGGCTAACATTTTGTTGTCATTTTCCTGCGTTCTGTCAACAGAAAAAAATTGATTCTCTCCTTTCTTTACTCAAAAGCGATATAGAAGACACAGATAAAGTAAATCATTTGAATGCGCTTTCCTCACAGTTGATGTATGTGAATCCTGATACTTCAATTGTTCTTAGTAAACAAGCATTACTTATTGCTGAAAAATCAGAATGGAAAAAAGGAATTGTGAATTCACTTGTACAGCTTGGTACTTGTAATTGGGTAAAAGGCAATTATTCTGATGACCTTGAGTACAACCTGAAAGCATTAAAAATTGAAGAAGAGCTCAATAATAAAATAGGCATATCCAAATGTTTGGGAAATATTGGTCTTGTATATTTTGAACAAGGTGATTTTCCTAAAGCACTTAACTATTATTTGAGAACAATAAAGTTAGATGATGAGTCGGGGAACAAAGGCAATATGGAAACCAATTCCGGAAATATTGCACTTGTTTATTTACAGCAAGGCGACTACACCAATGCTTTGGATTATTTTTTCAAGGCATTGAAAATAGCACAAGAGCTTGGAAATAGAAATGGTGAGAGCAAACATTTGTGTAACATAGGCACAACTTATTATTCTCAAGGAATGTTTCTAAAGATAAAACAGGAGGGGAGAGATAGTTTGCTTAACAAAGCACTCGACTTTTATTTCAGAGCATTGAAAATAGCAGAAGAACTAGGAAATAAAAGAAGCATTGCTGCTGACCTTGATAATATAGGATCTGTTTATACAGATATGGAAAAATATTCGGAAGCAGAAAAATATTTGCTGGACGCATTGAAATTAAATAAAGAAATAGGAGCATTGAACAGTGAATTGGCAGTCGAAAATTCTCTGACAAAACTTTATGAAAAAACCAGTCGCTACGAATTGGCGTTTGAGCATTACAAAAAGGCAATTGTGATAAAAGACACACTTTTTAATCAAGAGAAAAATAAAGACATTACTCGTAAAGAAATGAATTATGAGTTCGAGAAAAAAAATGCTATTGCAGCAGCTCAGAGCGAAAAACAAAAAACAATAATTGCATTGTTGGTGGCAGGAGCTTTGCTGGTACTGGGTTTTCTATTTTTCGTTTACCGTTCGCTTCATCTTACCCGAAAACAAAAGCAGACCATTGAAATTCACAACCAGGAAACTGAATTACAGAAAAAGATAATTGAAGAAAAGCAAAAAGATATTCTGGACAGTATAAATTATGCGAAAGGCATACAGGAATCTATTCTTCCAACAGAAAATGAAATAGAAAACATATTATCCAACTCTTTTGTTTTATATAAACCGAAAGACATAGTAAGCGGTGATTTTTATTTTATTGAATCGATCAACACCAATGAAAAAGAAAAACTAATTGGGTTTGCAGCAGCTGATTGTACAGGGCATGGCGTACCCGGTGCGTTTATGAGCATTTTGGGAGTTAATATATTACGGCAATCCTTAAGCAATAGGGAAGTAAACAATCCGGCACAAGCGCTCGACTTTTTAAATAAGAATTTGAACATTGCTTTACGACAACATTCCCGCGAACAAACGATACGTGACGGAATGGACATTGCTTTTTGTGTTCTAAATCAAAAAACAAACGAACTATACTATGCAGGAGCTTATAATCCGCTTTGGATAGTAAAAAACGACAGCTCCTTTTTGGAAATTAAAAGCGACAAACAGCCCATTGGAAATTTTCCTAATCAAAAACCCTTTACAAATCACACAATAAAGCTGGAAAAAGGTGATATAGTTTATCTTTTCACCGATGGTTATGCCGATCAGTTTGGTGGACCAAAAGGAAAAAAATTCAAGTATTTGCAGATGCAGCAATTGTTAATTGCAATTCATAACAAACCGATGAATGAACAAAAGAAAATTTTGGAAGACACGATTAATAATTGGAAAGGAAATCTGGAGCAGGTTGACGATATTTTAGTCTTAGGCGTTCGCTTGTAATTAATAGCATTCTATAAGTTAGCGTAATTATTTATCTTTGTATTAAATGAAACGCACATTAAAGTATTACCGCATAATTTGGCTTAAACACGATTTATCTGCGGGGCTTTCTGTTTTTCTTGTTGCTCTCCCTCTTTGTTTAGGAATTGCTTTAGCTTCGGGTGCACCGCTTTATGCAGGACTTTTATCAGGTATCATTGGCGGATTAGTTGTTTCATTAATCAGTGGTTCTCAACTTGCTGTTTCGGGTCCGGCTGCCGGTTTAACAACTTTGGTTGCAGCGGCCATCATTTCATTGGGTGATTACAGAGTGTTTTTACTTGCTGTTATGGTTGCAGGACTGTTTCAGCTTCTGCTCGGGCTTTTAAAACTCGGAGGAATTGCCAACTATTTTCCATCATCCGTCATCAAAGGAATGTTAGCAGCAATTGGTATCATCCTTATTTCAAAACAAATTCCCATTGCACTTGGCTACGACCAACCGGACTTTTGGACCAGCGGATTTTTAAATTTATTTTCTACAGATAGCTTTTTTGGTAATATTCAAAACTTTTATCATCACATTACTATCGGCCCAATTCTCATTGCAGTTGTTTCATTAATTGTTCTTGCTATTTTGCAACAACCATTCGCTAAAAAATTAAAAGTAATTCCAGCTCCCTTGTTAGTAGTTGTTATGGGAATCATTCTCAATATTTTTTTCACAAACACAGGTTCTGATTTTTCACTCAAGCAAGCTCAATTAGTTAATATCCCTTCAAATATTTTTTCAGCAGTTTCCTTTCCTGATTTTTCTAATTTGTTTGCTTCAGCAGATATTTGGAAATACGGAATAATTATAGGATTGGTCGCAACATTAGAAACTCTGCTTTGTGTTGAAGCAATTGACAAACTAGATAAGCGCAACCGTATTACTCCAATTAACCGTGAACTTGTTGCACAAGGAATAGGAAATATGACTTGCGGTTTATTGGGTGCAATACCAATGACAGCAGTTGTAGTAAGAGGTGCTGCTAATATCGATGCCGGAGCACATACAAAACTTTCCGCTTTTACTCATGGATTATTTTTACTTCTTGCTGTGCTGCTTGTCCCATTTATTTTAAACAAAATCCCCTATGCTTCACTTGCAGCCATTCTGCTTATTGTTGGTTATAACCTTACAAAGTTCAAGCTATACTTAAACATGTGGCGTTTAGGCTGGAAACAATTCCTCCCGTTTTTAATTACAATCATTGTTATCCTATGCACCGACTTATTGATTGGTGTAAGTATCGGACTTTTAATCTCTGTTTATTTTATCGTTCAAAATAATTTTAAAGCAGAATACAAAATCACAAAAACAGAACTGGAAGGCATTGAAACGTATTATATAAAATTAAACAGCAATGTCACTTTCTTAAATAAAGTGAAACTCAGAAAAACCCTAGACGAAGTTCCCGAATATAGCTTACTGACAATTGACGGCAGTGAAAGTAATTTCATAGATTACGACATTTTAGAGATTATAAGCAAATACAGGAGTAAAGCACACGACAAACATATTGAGTTGCATTTAAAGGAAATTGAGGAAGTGAATGTTGTTGATGCACATTAAAAATGAGTAGACACTTAAAAAAATCGACAGTAGACAAGTAAAAAAAGCAAAAAAAATTAAATAAAAATCAAAACCATGAAAAATATCTGCGAGCAAACACCATGAAAAAAATAAGTATTACATTATTAGGAATTATAGCTTTAATTTTAGTTAGTTGTAGCGGCTCAGATGTGTATCGGGGCTCTTGGAAGGCTACAGATTCTCAAAATTCACAGTTTGAGTTAAACTTTGATGCTAAGAACTTTTCGGTAACTGACAGTTCAGGAAAAGTTGAAACATTTAATTACACTCAAAATTCTGTGAATATCAGTAATGGTGTTTCTACTTATGGAATTCAGTTATCAGATGGCAGAGCTTTTCAAATTACTTTTCCTATTCCCAAAAAACAAACTGTTGCTTTAATGAAAGATGGAAATGGTGTTCCTGTATTTGCAATTAGTAGAGATGAATATATCAAGTATGAAGAACTTTATAATTTGAAATAACGAAAATCTTGGAAGAACACTTTCATACCAGCAAAACACTTGGAAAAGATCAACTGAAAATGTTGATGCAGAAAAACGATAATCCTGCGATTCTTCATTTCGTTGTCATGTATGTTTTGTTTTTGGGAACAGGCGTTTGTGTGGTTCTTTTTTGGTCGGGTTCAATTTGGCAAATACTTCTTTCACAGTTTGCTTTTGGAATAATGTGTTGCAGTACATTTGCCTGTGAGCACGAAACCGTTCACAATACAGCATTCAAATCAAAACAACTAAATCAAATTGCAGCACGCTTGGTAGGAATCGCACATATTTATGCTTGTACAGCTTTTCGTGAATTACATTTTACGCATCATCGTTATACGCATCAGCCAGGAATGGATCCTGAAATTTCATTTGCTAACAAACCTTTACCATCTGTAATAAGAAATATTCCATCTTATTTAGCTTGGATATCCGGATTACCGCTTCTTATTTTTAAAGTGTTGATGCTTTTATGGGGCGCATTGGGAATGCCTGAATTTATCAGAAAGATTTTTTTTTCTTTTATTCGTCCCGAAGTGAGATTGAAATTAGCCATAGAGAGTTGGTATATTCTTTTAATATATGGAACTATTGTATTTCTCGCGTCATATGTACACGCTGGGTTCTGGGGATTGCTTGTCGGACAAGTTATAGGCCATTGCATACTTACAACCTATCTTACTTCTGAGCACAATGGTTTACCTCATGAAGGAGATATTTTTAAAAAAACACGAAGTATGAAAACGAATAAATTTGTAAAAGTACTTATGTGGAATATGCCTTATCATGCAGAGCACCATGCTTATCCTGCCATTCCTTTTCATGCGCTTCCTAAATTGCATGAATTAATAAAAGATGAAATCACGCATAAAGATGAAAGCTATCGGGATTTTCATATTAAAGTAATAAAACGAGAAATACATTAAACAATGAAAGCATTTTCCTTACTAATAATTAGTTTATCATTTTCTGTTACTTTTTCAAAAGCTCAAACAGCAAAAAAGTATCAGGACATAGATACATTGATAAATACATATTCAATGATTGATGCGATGACTGCATTAAAAAAGCTGAAAGAAAATTATGCAAAAGATACTGTTGATTCAGAATACTGGTTGCGCTATTCAAAAGCCAATTACACTTTTTATAAATATGAAGATGCGAAAGCAGGAATAAACAGAGCCTTGAAATTGAATCCGAACAATGCAAACTATCATTACGAAAAAGGACTTTTGTATAATAGAATAGGGCAGACAGACAGCGCTTTAGCACCTTTAGAAAAAGCTATAAGTATAGAACCTAAAGGAGAATATTATTTTTGGAAAGGAATTGTGAATCAGCAATTGAAAAACAATCAAGCTGCTGAAGTGGATTATACAAAAGCAATAGAAAACAAATTTGAGAATGCTGAATTGTATAATAACTTTTGTATTATTCTGGCAGAAAACGAAAAGTATGAAAAAGCACTTGAGATTGTAAACAAATCGATAGCACTAAATAGAAAATTTCCTCAGGCATATTCTGCTAGATGCAAGATTAATTTCTTTCTATACAGGTTTGATGCTGCTTGTGCTGACAGAGATACAGCAAACAGTATGGGATATAAAAAAACATTTACATTACCTGATTCAGTTTGCAAAGGAACAGAGACTCAAAAAATACAGTATTTATCCGACATTTTTGCATTCAGCGGATTGCATAAATCGGCTATTGAAGCATATTCTAAGTTAATTAATAATAATGTTTTAAAAGCAGATTATTTTCTTAACAGAGGATATTGTTATTATAAACTGAAAGATTATGCAAATGCAGAAAAGGATTATATAGTAGCTGAAAAATCTTATTTAGCAGCGAAAACACTTGATAAACAAGCTATTGATTTACTGTACGATAATTTAAGCTTGTTATACTTTGATCAGAATAACTTTAAGAAAGCCATTGAGTATTCCACAAAGAGAATTGAATTAAATCCCGGAAACCATGTTCCATACATTGACCGCGGACTATCTTATCGTAAAATGAAAAAGTATAAAGAAGCCGAAATTGATTTTAATAAATCTTTACAAATAAAACCTGATTTTTTCAGAGCGTTTGGTTACCGTTCATATTTGTTTTTGGAATTACAGCAATATCAAAAAGCCTACGATGATGCATCTAAATCCGTTAAGCTGAATCCAAAGTATGGATATGGCTATATGATGTTAGGACAAGCAAAACAAGCTTTAGGCATGAAAGATTTTTGTATTGATTTTTATACAGCACTGAAGTTTGATGGTCCGGACGCTGAAGAAGCGATAAAGCAGCATTGTAAGTAACCCTTCGACTACGCTCAGGGTGACAGTTTGAAGTGACAATGCTCAGTGTGACGCCATCAATCGTCAGTCTGAGCGGAGTCGAAGACTAGATTGTAAGGAATCCACAACTTCAACCGCTTCTTTCACATCGTGTACTCTTAGCATTTTCGCTCCGTTTTCCACAGCTTTTTTATTTAATATACTAGTTGCGTTAATTGTATCTTTATTATTGATATTCAACAACTTATTAACAAATGATTTTCTGGAAATGCCAACCAAAACCGGCAGATTAAAAGATTGAAATTTTTCAAGATTATTAAGCAATTGTGAGTTGTGTTCAACTGTTTTTCCAAACCCGAATCCTGGATCTAAAATCACTTGTTTTACTCCAAAATCCTTTAGTTTATTGAGTTTTTCCTCAAAATATGCATGCACTTCTTTTACAACATCAGCATAAACAGGGTTTTGCTGCATAGTTTGCGGGTTTCCTTGAATGTGCATTAATACATAAGGAACCTTTAATTTCGCAACGGTCTCAAACATCTGTGAATCCAGCGTTCCACCAGAAATATCATTTATAATATTTGCTCCAGCATTAACAGCTTGTTCAGCAATACTTGCACGATATGTATCCACCGAAATTAGTAGTTTTGGGTAAGCTTTTCTTACAGATTTTATCACTTTTATTAATCGCTCAGATTCTTCATCTGGCGTGGGTTGCGGAGAACCTGGTCGGGTAGAGCAAGCGCCAATGTCAATAATATCAGCACCTTCTTGAATCATTTTACCTGTTTGTGTCAACCAATCCTGCTCCTGTAAGTACTTTCCACCATCAAAAAACGAGTCGGGTGTCACATTTAAAATACCCATAATCAAGGGAATAGACCTTTGGTCGAAAATCCGCTCTATTTTTTGTGAAAAATCAGTATCTTGTGCCATTATTAATTAGTGATTTGTAGAATTAGTGAATTAGTGAATGTTGGGTTTTTAAACCTCCATTTCTCCAACTCTCCAATTCTCTAACTTTTTGTTTATGACTAAAACGTTTACTCAATATAACTCTGCAATTTCAGCTTGCAAAGATATTTTTATTAAAAAGATGAAGGATTACGGCACCGCTTGGCGCATCCTTCGAACCAGCTCCATCACCGACCAAATTTTCATCAAAGCACAGCGCATCCGAAATATCGAGGATAAAGGTACTCAAAAAATAAACGAAGATGTGCGCTCCGAATACATTGGTATCATTAACTATTCAATCATTGGTCTTATTCAATTGGAACTGAAGGACGACCAACGCATGGAATTGCCATCCGATGAAGTGAGTAAGCTGTTTGATAGACATTCAAACGAAGCGAGAAGTTTGATGGAAAACAAAAACCACGATTACGGTGAAGCTTGGCGCGATATGAGAGTAAGTTCATTAACTGATTTGATTTTAATGAAACTATTGAGAATAAAACAAATTGAAGATAACAAAGGTGAAACAATCATT
The DNA here is from genome assembly GCA_005772895.1 of Bacteroidota bacterium. Lineage (GTDB taxonomy): Bacteria > Bacteroidota > Bacteroidia > 2-12-FULL-35-15 > 2-12-FULL-35-15 > 2-12-FULL-35-15. The sequence goes on from SXIH01000037.1 coordinate 102,536, forward strand.
TCGGAAGGAGTGGATGCCAACTTTCATGATATGATTAACTATGCGATTTTCGCACTTATTAAAATAGAAGAAGAAAAGTAATAATTGATGAATTACCTACTGCCGCTTCTCGACTCCGCTCGAAGTGACAGTATTAAGAAGAAGTGTTTTGTTCCCGTCACTTCGAGCGGAGTCGAGAAGAAGGGACTAAAAAAATAAAAAGAAAGAAAATAAATGAAAATAATAACAAACATAGCACGGGTATTTGTAGGCTTGTTATTCATATTTTCCGGATTCATCAAAGCCAACGATGCTGTAGGTTTTGGATATAAACTGGTTGAGTATTTCGAAGTTTTCGGAACTCACTTTTTAGTTCCTATTGCTTTGCCTCTGGCAATGTTCATTTGCATCTTCGAAATTATTCTTGGATTTACTTTATTATTGGGAGCACGAATGAAACTCACGCTTTGGTTGTCCTTACTGATGATTGTGTTTTTTACTTTCCTTACTTTTTATTCAGCCTATTTCCAAAAAGTTTTGAGTTGCGGTTGTTTTGGCGATGCTATTCCGCTTACACCTTGGCAATCGTTTTACAAAGATTTAATTCTACTTGTTTTAATTATTTTACTTTTTATCGGCAAACAACATATCAATCCATTAGTTGGTGAACGTTTCGAAAGGTTTTTAGTAATACTTGTATTGATTGCATCTACAGCATTTCCTTTGTACACTTACAATTATTTACCAGTTATTGATTTCCGTCCTTACGCTATTGGAAAAAACATTCCCGAGCAAACAAAAGGTGTTCCTGATGAACTCAAGTATTTTTACAAGCTGAAGGATAAGAAAACAGGCGAAACAAAAGAGTTTGACAAATGGCCAGATGGTTGGGATATTCAGTACGACTTTGTAGAAAGCAGAACAGAAGTAACCAAAAAAGGAATTGAACCTAAGATTAAAGATTTTAGCATTTCAAATGCAGAAGGATCTGATTATACGCAAGACATAATAGAAAATCCGAATTATAATTTCTTGTTAATTTGTTACGATTTGGACAAAGCTGATAAAGATGCATTTGGAAAGATTAATGATTTTGAAGCGCTTTGTAAGCAAGATAGTGTAACATTCATTGCATTAACATCGTCAACAAAAGAAACAATTGATAAATTTAAAGCTGACACAAAAACAAATGTAGTTTTTTACAATACGGATGGAACAGTTTTAAAAACAATGATTCGTTCTAATCCAGGATTAATGATGTTGAAAGGCGGAACAGTTGTAGATATGTGGCATTATCATTCATTTCCATCATACAACGATGTGAAAGCAAAATATTTTAATAAATAGGCTTGTGATAAAATTTATTATTAAACGATTATTCTACGGATTCCTAGTATTGCTGGGTGTTATCACTGTGGTGTTTTTGTTATTCAATGTTTTGCCGGGCGATCCTGCGCGTATGATGCTTGGTCAGCGTGCCGATCAAGCTTCCATTGATGCCATCAATAAAGATTTGGGAAGAGACAAGCCAATGGCTACTCAATTTTTAATGTATCTGAACGACCTATCTCCACTTTCAATTCACGACCCGGCTAACAAAGAGCATTACCTGTATTTAAGTAGAGAAAAATATTCTTCTTATGTAAAATTATTTTCAGCTGGCAGCAAGGTGATGGTGCTCAAGTATCCTTATTTGCGAAGGTCCTACATCACAAAAAGAAAAGTATCCGACATTGTCATAGAAACGCTTCCTGAGACAGCCATTCTAGCTTTTGCTTCTATTACATTCGGTGCAATATTTGGAATTTTGCTTGGAATATTTTCTGCAATAAAAAAGAATTCTTGGTTCGATAAGAGTTCCTTGATATTTGCCATCTTTGGAATGGCTTTACCATCCTTCTTCATGGGACTTCTAATTGCATGGTTCTTTGGATTTGTTTTACGTGATTATACCGGTTTGAACAATGTGGGTTCACTTTATTCCATTGATGATTTCGGAGACGAACATTTGGATTTAAAAAACCTTATTCTTCCAACTATTACTTTAGGATTGCGCCCGTTGGCAATTATTATTCAGTTAACCCGCAGTTCATTATTAGATGTGCTTTCTCAGGACTACATCAGAACAGCAACAGCAAAAGGATTAGGATTTTATCGCGTAGTATTTAAGCACGCTCTAAAAAATGCATTGAATCCTGTTATAACAGCTATTTCAGGTTGGTTTGCTGGATTGATGGCAGGAGCCGTTTTTGTTGAAATTATTTTCAATTGGAAAGGTATCGGTTATGAAGTGGTTGATGCATTGAATAAAAACGATTTACCAGTTGTAATGGGTGCCACATTAATATTTGCTATGATTTTTGTTATTATCAATATTGGTGTTGATATCGTTTATGGAATTTTAGATCCGCGTGTAAGAGTTCAGTAGTCGCATTTCCATGAAAAAGATTTATTACTTTTAGGAAAAGAAAAAATTGAGTATTGATTCAATTAAAAATCAAATCAGAATGAGAAGAAAGATTGTAGCCGGAAACTGGAAAATGAATAAAACCCTTATTCAAGGGTTACAACTGGCAGATGAGATTCTGTCGGCATCAACTTCAGCAGAAGTATTAAAAATTATTGCACCACCTTTTACTCATTTATCGGCTATTGCAGAAAAAATAAAATCAAGAACTGATTTTGCAGTTGCTGCTCAAGATTGCCATCACTTACAAAATGGGGCATACACTGGTGAAGTTTCAGCCGAAATGGTTGCTTCAACTGGAGCAAATTATGTAATTATTGGTCATTCCGAAAGACGATTATACGCGAACGAAACAAATGATATATTAATTCAGAAATTAAATCGTGCTTTATCCGCAAGATTAATTCCTATTTTTTGTATTGGAGAAAGTATTGACGAGCGCAATGCAAAAACACATTTAGAAGCAATTAGAGCACAACTAAAAGATGGTTTGTTTCATTTATCATCTCCTGATTTCGGAAAAACAATAATTGCCTACGAACCGGTTTGGGCAATTGGCACTGGAGTTACAGCTACTAGTTATCAAGCACAAGGAGTACATGATTTTATTCGTACAGAAATAAATAAAAAATACGGAAAAGAAATTTCTGACAATATCTCCATTCTTTACGGAGGAAGTTGTAATGCACAAAATGCAAAAGAACTTTTTGCTTGCGCGGATATTGATGGTGGATTAATTGGTGGAGCTTCATTAAAATCTGCAGATTTTTCCGCCATTACCAATTCTTTTTAATATAAAAAGTAATGTTAATAATAGTCTTCGACTCCGCTCAGACTGACAACTATATTGTCACACTGAGCGGAGTCGAAGTGTTTAGAATTGATAAATAATATACTAAATGAACTACATAGAAGTATCAATTACCGTAGAACCAAAACTAGAAGGTTCGGATGTTTTAATTGCAGCACTTTCTGAATTAGCGTTTGAAAGTTTCACCGAAACCGAAACAGGATTTAATGCATACATCCAAGAAGAAGAATACAGTGAAGAGGAAACCAAATTAGCATTGAGCGACTATAATGACATTTTTAAAATAGAATTTTCCTCCAAAGTAATTCCTCAGCAAAATTGGAACAAAGAATGGGAGAGTAGCTTTCAACCTATTGAAATTGGTAATCAATGTCATATCCGAGCACCATTTCATGAGAAAAAACAGGGCTTTTTATTAGATGTAATTATAGAGCCAAAGATGTCGTTTGGAACTGGCCATCACGATACAACCCAGCTTATGATCCGGATTTTAATGTTATTAAATGTTAAAAATAGGCCACTTTTAGACATGGGATGCGGTACAGGCGTTTTAGCTATTGTGGCTTCTATGATTGGTGCAAACCCAATAAATGCTATTGATATAAACGATTGGAGCTTTGAAAACACACTAGAGAATCTCTCTAAAAATAATATCAACAATGTGATTGTGAATAAAGGAGATGCTCAAATTTTGGATGGAAAAATATTTAATACGATATTAGCTAACATTAATAAAAATGTGCTTTTGAAGGACATGAAAGTGTATAAAAAATCATTGGAAAAAGGCGGAAATTTGGTGTTGAGTGGTTTTTTTGAAACGGATATAGCAGAATTGAAAGACAAGGCTCAAAATCTTGGCTTAAAATATGAAGATAGCTATTCTAGCAACCAGTGGGCTGCACTTCATTTTACAAATTAGAATTAATCGAATGAGAACATTAAAATTTGTACTACTTTTTATATCGGTATTTTTTATATCAGAAACCTCTCTTGCTCAACTAAATCCGATTAAGCAATTTTCAGAAGATCCTTTACTTTTTTTAGGAGAAATAAAAACCATGTTTGAAGCAACAAACATGGATAAAAAAGAAATCAAAGAGTTTCTTGAAGCATTTACATTGGCTTGGAACAGCCCAAAATGTAACGATAAATTAAAAAAATCAATTGTAGGTTCCTGCAATTTGATGATAAAAAAGAAATTACGGATTCTGCCCGAATACAAAAGCTATTTATCATCTGTAATGAATTTTATAAATTCTACCCATAGTGAAGACAATTTTCTTACCTGGCAAGAATGTATTAATAAAATATTAGGAGGGAAGGCAATTAAAAACTTTTCTGACTATTTAGAAATGAGTGACAATCTTTTTTCTACTAATTCATTTTACAACTCTTCCGTAATCAGATATAGTGCAAACAGCAATAAATATATTTTCGAATTCGATAGTGTTCCAAAAGTAATTTTCCCAAGTTTAAATTTGCGTATAGCCAACAATCAGAATGATACGGGCATTGTTTATAATACAAAAGGCGTGTATTATCCTTACAAAGGAGTTTTTGTTGGAGAAGGAGGGAAGGTAAATTGGAAACGTGCAGGATTTGAAGACAATGTTGTTTGGGCAGAATTAAAAAAATATCAGATTGTTTTAAAAACGAGTGGCTTCGTTGCCGATTCAGTTGTTTTTTATAATAAGAATTATTTTCAAAAACCATTGATCGGACAGTTGACAGAAAAAATTGTATCTGAAAAAGAAGGAAACATTTCTTATCCACGATTTGATTCTTATAATAAACGGATGCCAATTCCCAACATTGCGAAAGATGTTGATTACGATGGAGGATTTACGCAGCGTGGACCAAAAGTATTGGGTTCTGGTAGTAAAGAAGAAGATGCGAAATTGATTTTTAAAAGAGAAGGAAAAGTATTTTTAATTATTGGTGCAAAGCTGATAGGAATTACAAAAGATAAACTCACAGGCGAATCCTGTAATGTAAAATTTTATTTTGATAAAGACTCCATTACTCACCCAAGTGTGAATATGAAGTTCACAGTGAATGACAGAAAACTATCACTTATAAGAACAACAGATGGCGTTTCTAAATCTCCTTTTTTAAATTCCTTCCACAAAGTAGATATGTATTTTGAAGAGTTAACCTGGAAAATTGACGACCCTAAAATTAATTTGGGAATGTTAGTTGGAAACTCACAAGAAGATGCCATGTTTGAATCGTCAAACTATTTCAGAACTGACAGATATGAGCGTTTACAAGGAATTGATCAAATGAATCCTTTGATTCAAATCCGTGATTTCGTGAGAAAAAATGGTGATGTTCCTGAATTTTATGGAGCACAGTATGCAAAATATTTAAAATTTTCACTGAATGATATTCGTCCGGGCTTAGTTCGTTTATCCACATTAGGCTTCATTACTTATGATCCTGAAGATGATGAAGTAGTAGTGAATGAAAAACTACACACTTATATTGCAGCACGTGCAGCACATATTGATTATGATGTAATTCAGTTTCCTTCTTCCGTTAGAGGAGCCAGCAATGCCTCAGTAAACCTTTTAAATTATGACATGACCATTATGGGTGTTCGCCAAATTTATATGAGCGACTCTCAAAATGTGGTGATTTATCCTTTCGAACAAAAAATTATTCTAAAGAAAAATCGCGATTTTACTTTTGCCGGAATTGTTCATGCAGGTCGTTTCGACTTTTTCGGAAAAGAGTTTTCATTCAATTATGATAAATTTAAAATCGATTTAAAAAATGTGGATTCATTACGTATTATGGTTAGATCAAGAGAGCCTGATGCTTATGGAGAATATCCACTTTTAAAAGTAAGAACTGTTGTTGAGAGTATTAATGGAGATTTGGAAATAGATAATCCCGCCAATAAATCGGGGCGTAAACCTTTCCCAGTATATCCTATTTTTAATAGTTTCAAAGAATCCTACGCTTATTATGATAAGAAGTCGATTCAAAATGGCAAATACAATAAAAAGGAATTTTATTTTAAACTCGATCCATTCACGATCGATAGTTTGGATAATTTTTCGAATGAAGGATTGGTATTTAAAGGAACCATGGAAACGGCAGGTATCTTTCCGACTTTTAAGGAATCCTTGACCTTGCAACAGGATTATTCGCTTGGATTTATTACACAATCGCCACCTGATGGTTATCCAATGTATGGAGGGAAAGGAACGTATACAGCAGCAATCAAATTAAGTAACCAAGGTTTACATGGCGATGGAACATTAAAATATGTGACATCAATAGCCAAGTCGAAAGATTTTTTATTCTTTCCCGATTCCACTCGATGCATCGCACAAAGCTATGATGTGACTGAACAGAAAGCGAAACCGGAATTTCCGCAATTACATGGAGAAGATGCGCGGATTTTATGGCTGCCGAAAAAAGATGTAATGAATGTTTGGAATCCGAAAGACAAAAAATTCCAAGATTATAACGGACAAGCACAATTTGACGGACGATTATCCATGACACCTGCACAACTTTTCGGAAGTGGTAGAGCAGATTTTTCAAATGCGAAACTGGATGCAAAACTTGTGAAATTCAAATTCAATTCTTTTGTTTCGGATACTGCAAATTTTAATTTGAAAGCTTTAGAAGAGTCGAATGGTTTAGATGCTTTTGCTACTGATAACGTAAATGCAAAAATAGATTTTGATAAACGTATTGGTGAATTTACATCAAATGGTAAAGGTTCAGTTGTAAAGTTTCCTGTAAATCAATACATCTGTTTTATGGATAACTTTAAATGGTACATGGATGATAGTCAGATTGAGTTAGGTTCTAGTAAAAATGCTGTCAAGAAAGCTGCTAACGAAGATTTGGATTTAGTTGGTCCTGAGTTTATTTCTGTCCATCCTAGTCAAGATTCCCTACGCTTTCAATCACCTGCTGCAAAATACGATTTGAAAAAATATGTAATTACTGCAAAAGAAGTAAAATATATAAACGTTGCCGATGCGCGGATTTATCCTGAGAAAGGTGATGTTATTATTGATAGAGATGCTGTAATGCGTGCGTTTACAAATGCTAAGATTGTAGCTAACTCCATTACAAAATATCACAACCTATACAATTGTACTGTAAATGTTTTTGCAAAGAAAAAGTATCAAGGCTCCGGTTTTTATGATTACATAGATGAAATTAAAACCAAACAAACGTTTTATTTCAGTAATGTTAGTGTTGATACAACCTTCCAAACATTTGCAGAAACAAACATTCCTGATTCATCTAAATTCAGGTTGAGTCCGAACTTCGAATATAAAGGGAAAGTAAAACTAAAAGCAACCGCAAATTTCTTAGTATTTGATGGATCTGCTCGCATTTCTCACGATTGTGCTAGCATTCCTAGAACTTGGTTTAAGTTTGAATCAGAAATTAATCCGAATAGCATTTACATTCCAATCTCAGCTGAGCCCGTTGATATGTTCGGAAAACCTATTGCTGCATCAATGATGGTAACTACCGATTCCACGCATTTTTATTCTGCGTTTTTATCACCTAAAGAATCTGCAATGGATAATTATGTTTTACCTGCAGATGGATTTTTGTTTTTTGATAAGAGTGCTAGAGAATACAGAATATCAAACAAAGAAAAATTGGTTGAAAGATCCTTACCTGGAAACTATTTAAGCTTAAATACTGCACAATGTAAGATGTATGGTGAAGGGAAAATTAATTTCGGAGGAGACTTTGGGCAGGTAAAAGTGGAGTCGTTTTGAAGTGCTGTACATCTGTTGATTCCAGATTCAACCATTTTTGATATGATTATGACACTCAATTTCTTTTTTGATGATGGTGCAATTGATAAAATGGGCGATGCAATTGTTGCTAATACAGAATTAACAGCTACAGACTTCGGCCGACCAGTATTCGAAAAAGGAATGAGAGAGATGTTGGGAAAAGAATTGGCAGATAAATTAATCTCTCAATTAAACCTTTACGGCTCATACAAAAAGTTTCCTGATGAATTAAAGAAAACTTTGTTTATCTCAGATATCAAAATGAAATGGAACAAAGAAACTCGTTCTTATACTTCTTATGGAAAAATAGGAATCAGTAATATCAATAAAGCACAAATAAATAAATATGTTGATGGTAGAATTGAGATAATCAAAAAACGTGGAGGAGATATTTTAAATATTTATTTAGAGTTAGATGCTAACAATTGGTATTACTTCAACTATACAAGAGGAACGATGTTAGCTGTTTCATCAAATGAAGCGTTCAATACCGCTATTAAAGAATTAAAGCCTGAGAAACGCCAAAAAGATGGTGATAAAGAGAAAAAAGAACCTAACTACAATTTCAATATAACAACTGCCGCAAAGAAAACACAATTCTTGCGCAAAACTGAAACAAAAGAAGAAAGTGATAAATAGTACAAATATCTTATTGCTTTTAGGCGGCTACCTTTTGGGTTCTATCCCAACTGCTGTTTGGATTGGTAAGTTTTTTTACAAAATTGATGTGCGTGAATACGGTAGTGGAAATGCCGGAGCCACCAACACTTTCAGAGTGCTTGGAAAAAAAGCTGGAATACCCGTTTTGTTAATTGATGTTTTAAAAGGATTTTTAGCAGTAAATCTCGCTTATTTTAGTCCCTACACAGTAGGAGGAAACCAGTTTATAAATTTAGAATTGGTTTTAGGAATAGCTTCTTTGGTCGGACACATATTCCCGCTATTTGCTTCTTTCAGAGGTGGGAAAGGAATAGCAACACTTCTTGGAATTGTTTTGGGTGTTCATCTTTACGGAGCACTGATTTGTATGGCAATTTTTATTGTGATTTTAATTATTTCAGGATATGTTTCTCTCGGTTCAATGATTTCTGCTATTTGTTTTCCTGTTATTGTGATTGTTGTTTTCAAAACCACAGTTCCTTCTCTCATTATTTTTTCTATTCTAATAGCGATAATGGTTTTAATTACGCATCAAAAGAATATTGAGCGACTTATCAGGAGGGAGGAATCCAAGGCTAAATTGATAAAAAAAAAGACTAAGGATGAACCTGAACAGGTATTGGATCTAGAAGCAGTTGATAATAAATCGAATTAAAATTCGTTTGAGAAAGAATGAAAAACAATTTCTACTTCATACTCCTTCTGTTTTTTACTCTGTCTTTTTCTTCAGATACTTATTCTCAAACAGCAGTAGCAATTACCGGAAAAGTTTACGATAAGGAGAATAGCAAATTACCGCTAACACGATTAATGATTATCAACAAAAGAACCAATAATGGTTCCTTTGCAAATTCCGAAGGAAAGTTTTCGCTTTCTATTTTCCCGACTGATACAATAGTTTTTTCTGCAATAGGTTTTAAAGTAAGAAGCATCTGTTTTAAAGATTCCCTAAAAAATGGTGTTACAAATTTTGAAATAGCACTCTCTAAACTACACTTCGAATTAAGCGAAGTGAATGTGTTTGCCAGTAGAAGCTTAAGTGAAATTCAAAAAGACATTGACAAATTAGGAGTAGATAAATCTTATTCTACTTCAGGAGCGAATGCTTTTGAAAGTCCGATTACTGCATTATACGAGCGTTTTAGTAAGTTCGAAAAATCAAAACGGAAAGTAGCAGATTGGGAAAACGAAGATTTGAAGCGTGATGTTTTAAAAGATTTGTTTCATTTATATGTGAAATACGATGTGATAGATTTGAAAAATGAAGAATTTGATGCATTCATTAAATACCTCAATTTAAATGACGACTTTATAAAAAACGCTACCCAATTTGAATTGGTAATGGCCATAAAAGGCAAATACGAAAGTTTTAAATACAGATGGAAGTAGTAATTCACTCCTAACTGATTAAAGTCACCTTGTACTTTGATTTGAATCATAACCTTCGTTTCATAGTTGAACTATTTTTGAAATAAAAAAACTATGGAAACTTCAATAAACGACAAAATTCATGAAAAGATTAATGGTTGGTTAAACAAACTAGATCATTTTCAATTACAGCTTTCTCTTGGTAAAATGGAAGCCAAAGATGAATATGCAAAACAGAAAAAAATGCTTCACGATTCATTACATCAGTATATTCAAACTGCTGAGCACTTTGAACATGTTGCAGAAAGTAAAGTTGCAGCAATTAAACAATCACTGAATGATTTAAAAAATGAATTTCAGAAAGATGAAGAAGCAACTGAAAAAACAATCAAAGAACACAAGGACTCTGTTGTTAAGCTAATTGAAAAGGTTGCGCCATAAAATAGAACAATTCACTCTGTTACTTTTTACATGTTTGCTTTTTGTTTCATGCAATGCTTGGAAGAGTACATCTGCCTTTACTTACGAAGAGCTCAATGTATCTGATTTTGAGAAAAAGTTAAGTTTAAGTCAAGATTTTATTTTAGTAGATGTTCGAACACCTAAAGAATACGGAAAAGGACATATTGCAAATGCTATAAACATCAGCTATTTTGGAAGTGAGTTTAAAACAGGTATCGAAAAATTACCAAAAGACAAGCTGATTTTTATGTATTGCCAAACGCAACATCGCAGTCCTTTGGCTTCTAAGTATATGAAGAAAAGGGGATTCACCCATATTATTGATTTGTCTGGAGGGTTCATAAAATGGGAAAACAATAACCTGCCCATAGAAAAATAAAAAACGTTCTACATTTTATAGAACGTTTTTTTGAACTGAATTAAAGGACTATCCTCTTCCTCCAACAACCATTCCGTACTTCACTTTTAATTTATCATCGTATTCATCTGCATACCAACCAACGCGGTTAATTGTTGCAGCTGCTTCTTTTTGCTCTAATCCGTCTACTTCACGAATCAATTTAACATAAATCCAGTTTTGGAATTTTACAAACGCAACACCATATAAAGTATAGTTCAATTCCAATAATTCTTGAAAAAACGCTTGTTGGTTACTTGGAGGAACTTCCATAACAGGTGCTAATACTTGAAAATAACCTCTATTTTCAGCTTCAATGTGCCATACATCAATCCAAACTGATGCTGACCCTTTTTTTAAACTCCACTGTCCGGCTTTTTCTCCGCGACACAATGCTGGATCTACACCTAAATCGCTGATGCACTTATCCACCATATCATAATAATACTGTAAGTTTTCCATAATAATATTGTTTTGGTTTAACACTTATTTATCTAATAACAAATATATAATAATTATTGAATTTTGGAAATAATTCTGATGTGAAATTGTTATGAATTTTATGTAGACCAAAAACACGCACATAAGCGTGTATACTTGCTTATTCGTTGATTGTTTTTATATTTTAGCCAACAATTAAATTCATTTTATGAAAGTCTGGAACCAGGCTCCATTAGTTCGTTTGTTAATCCCTTTTTTACTAGGAATCCTCTTTGCCGTTTATTTACCCTTTTACATTAGCAATATACTTTTCTATTGTTCCATATTATTTTGTCTTATTGCAGCAATCGTCCTTATTCCAAAACTTAATATTTCTTACCGAAAATCCTTTTGGTTTGGAGTGTTAATTAATATTTCGCTTTTTATTTTCGCATATCAATTAACTATATATAAAACACAAAAATTTTCAATTAGTCATTTTTCAAATTCCGATTTAGGAAATTCTATTCTGTATGCGCGCTTAGCTGATTCTTACATCGAAAAAGAAAAGTCATTAAAAGCAATTATAGAAGTGCTGGCTGTTAAAGAAACGAAAGGATGGAGAAAGTGTTCAGGAAAGGCTTTGGTGTATTTTAAAACAGATTCTTCAGCCTTGGACTTAAAGTATGGCGATGAATTGTTATTGAGCGTAGAATTTAAAGAAGTTGTAAAACCACAAAATCCAGGTGAATTCAATTACAAACGATTTTTGTCTTTCCATCATATCTACCATCAGGCTTACTTGAATAGTGATGATTGCAAAAGTTTGAATCAAAATTCAGGGAACGCTATTTTAAAATCTTCTATAGGTTTAAGAAATTATTTACTGGATGTATTAAAACAAAATAAACTAACAGGTGATGAGCTTTCGGTTGGAGCAGCATTGTTGTTAGGTTATACCGACAAATTAGATGCGGATATTATTTCAGCGTATTCCAGCACAGGAGCACTACATGTTTTATCCGTTTCTGGTTTACATGTAGCTATTGTATACATTGTTTTTAGCTGGTTACTAGTTTTTCTTGATAAACATAAAAATGGAAGAATTATAAAAGCTGTTTTGTTGATTTTGTTTCTTTGGTTTTATGCCGCACTTACAGGTTTATCGCCTTCTGTTTTAAGAGCTGCAACCATGTTTAGTTTTATCATTGTTGCTAAAGCAACGAACAAGCATACTAATATTTATAATACACTTGCAGCATCAGCATTGTTTTTATTACTTATAAATCCATATTTGATAATGGAGGTAGGGTTTCAATTATCTTATTTAGCGGTTATCGGAATTGTATATATACAACCAAAAATTTATGAATGGTTTGAACTTGATAATTGGTTATTAGACCAAGTGTGGACGATAACAGCTGTTTCAATAGCAGCACAAATTGCTACATTTCCATTGGGATTACACTATTTCCATCAATTCCCTAATTATTTTCTTCTCTCAAATCTTATTGTAATTCCTGTTTCAACATTAATTATATATCTAGGAATTGCATTGTTTTCCTTTTCAACTATTCCGCTTTTTGTAAAATACCTGGCAATTATATTTACTTGGCTGATATGGTTTTTAAATGCTTCAGTAAAATGGATTGAATCGCTTCCTTTTTCATTACTACAAGGCATTTCAATTTCCGTTTTAGAAACATGGTTGTTGTACGGATTAATCATATTATTTCTATTCTATCTAAGTAATCGCAAATACAGTTTCTTAATTTACTCTTTATCCTTTTGTGTTGTTATATTAATCAGTCAGGTTATAGAACAACAGATTCAGTTTAATCAAAGGAAAATAGTAGTGTATAATATTGCAAAAACAACAGCTATTGATTTTGTAAATTCAAAGCAAAATATTTTATTGACAGATTCTGTTTTTGCAAAAAATGATAGTCGATTGTTATTTCATGTAAAGCATAATTGGTGGGACTTAGGAATGAATGAATCAAAAATAATTTCTGATAACTTCATAAACAATAATTTATATGTAAGAAACAATTTTATCCGCTTTTTTGATAAGCGTTTGTTTGTTTTAAATAAAGCAATTCAAATTAATTCGACAAGTAAGATGAACTTGGATTATTTAATAGTTGGAAACAACCAAAAAATGAGCATTGAAAATATTCGAAACATATTTAGAGTGAAAACAATTATTTTCGATTCTTCCAATTCTGAATATAGGATTAAACAATGGAAAGCAGAGTGCGAGGAGCTTAATCAGGAGTATTGCTCAACTATGGATAAAGGGGCTTTGGAGATAAATATAAACTAGTCTTTAAGTTTACTTCTTAAAAATATCCTTCATCACTTTCCCATTAGAAGTTGGAATGCTAAATCCCATCAATTCACCAATAGTTACTGAAATATCAGTTTGTTCATAAGGAGTTGTGGAAATATAATCTTGCTTAAAATCCGGACCTATTGCAAAGAATTCAATGTGGCGGCAACCATCACAACCATCACCATGTGAAATAAAACCATCTATATACCCTGCAGTATGTCGGCCGTGATCATTCGTTACAATTAATGTTGTTCTGTCTTTATAAAAATTATCATTTTGCAATTGTTGCCAGAATTGATAGATATAATTATCTGTATCTAAAATACCTTGTAAATAAGCAGCTGAATCATTCGCATGACCGGCAGCATCTGGTTGTTTAAAATTAATAAGTGCGAGTCTTATATGATTTGAAGTAAGTTTTGTACTTGCACTAATAAATGTTGTGATGTCTTCTCGATAACCTGTGCCTAAACCTAAATTACCACAATCTGTTGAAGGGCGAAATGTTCCTTTCCAATTAACATCTTTACAATCTGATAATACTTCCAATTTGTCTTTAGTAGCTATTACCCAAGCTTCGGATTTTGGCCGCTGAAATGTTTTTAACCAATATTGAAAAATAGAAGGGTAGGTAGGATATTCGGCACCTGCATTATTTAAACTCTCATATACACCTGTACATATTGCAGTATGGCCAGGATTTGTAGAAGTTGTCCCATTATTATAAAATTTGCTACAATAAACTCCTTCTGAAAGCATAGAAGCACGATGAGGAATAAACTGACGAGTAGGATGATTCCAAGTTTCAGTTAAACGTGGACCATCTACTATAACTATAATTACATTTTGTGTTTTATATAAAGTAGCAGGCACGTCTTTAGTGCAGCCACAATAGACCAATAGCAAAGGAATTGAAATGATAAGTAAGGCAAAAGGTAGTTTAGTTTTCATCCATTACAAATATAATAAAAAAGCAGGAGAATCTTTTCTACTTTTGCAGTATGAATTTTGGAATTGGAGATAAAGTAAGTTTTTTAAATGAAAAAGGCGGAGGAATTGTTACTAAAGTCATTAATAAAAAGATGGTAGAAGTAACGATTGACGATGGTTTTGTGTTTCCTTATGCTGTTTCCGAATTGGTGATGATTGAAGCAGCTATAAGAGAACCTGAACCCATTCCTGAGAAAGAAGAAGAAAAAATAGACGTATCTAAATTATTCAATCAGAAAATTCATCACTCCGATAAACCAAAAAAATCCAAGCCCCATGCACAAAACAATGGCATGTTGGAAATGGAAATAAATTTACACATTGAAGAATTATTAGATAATTATTCAGGAATGAGTAATGCAGAAATTATAAACGTACAGTTACGACATTTTCAAAAAGCCTTAGACAAAGCTATCACTGGTCGTTTTAGAAAACTTATTGTGATTCATGGAGTAGGGAACGGAAGACTAAAACACGAAGTACGCAGACTACTTGACAACGAAGAGATGCGTTATTATGATGGTTCGTACGCAAAATATGGTTACGGAGCTACGGAAGTTCATTTGTAGTGATAGAGTGATAAGGTAATAAAGTAATAGAAGTAAATTGAATTCCCATTTTAACTTATCACTTAATCACTTTATTACCCCATCACTTATTTACCTATCTTTGCACTGCAGGCCGTTCTATCACTTCGTAGCAATACGAAGAGGAAAGTCCGGGCAACACAGAGCATCCCACTTCCTAACAGGAAGATACTTAGCAATAAGTAATAGCAAGTGCCACAGAAAATAACCACCTGACGCAAGAAAGGAAAGGGTGAAAATGTGAGGTAAGAGCTCACGGTTATGATTAGCAATAGTTGTAATGGGTAAACCTTGGGAGTTGAAAGACCAAATAAACCGAAGCTTAAGAGTGGCTCGCTCTATTCGGAGGGTAGGTTGCTTGAGTTTTACAGCGATGTAAAATCTAGATAAATGATAGAGCTTGTGCTGAACTTGTTTCAGTACTCGACAGAACCCGGCTTATAGGCCTGCTTTTTTTATAAACTCACTACGAACCTGCCTGTCGGCAGACAGGTTACGAAATTTTCGAATTACGAATCGTTTTGGTTTGTTACGGAGGGAAACAAAAAATACAAACCGTCATCCCGTGCCACGACACGGGATCTCTTTGTTAGAAGCAGTAAACACAATTAACAGATTCCTAGCCTGTCCAGAGCGTAGTCGAAGGATAGTGCGGAATGACATTTTAAAATGGCATTACAAAAACAAATTTTAATTATCCTTCTTCTCTTAATCTCAACATCTTCTTTCTCTCAAAAGACAAGAGATAAAGCCCGTACACATATTACAACAATTAAGTCGGGAGCACTTTTTGTTCGCTTAAGAACATCTGAATTAAAAATTACTGCTTTAAAAAGTAAAGGCATGGTAAAAGAAGCAGAAGAAATTCGGCTAGCACAAGAAGTTACCAACAAACAAATAATAGAGGCGTTTAAGAAGGAATATAAATTTTCTAAAGTTTATTTTTTCTATTCAAATCATTCTACATCTGTAAAAGAAGGAAATTACAAAGGATTAATTTTTGATGTGAATATGCAAATCGACTCCTCCTTTAACAGTAATAACTACCTTATTGGAGAGTTTGATGAAAGTGCTACTACACAATTGGATGCATTTATTATAAAAGATAAAAATTATGTTCAGTTATCAAAACCGTTTCCTTATTTAGTTAAACAGAACCAAGCCCTTGTCAGCACTCGTTCCTACGACAAGATAGTTTTTATTTTAAATGAAAAGTTTTTCGACTTCTACGGAAAATAAAAATAAAAAAGCTCCAATTCAATTAATTATACTATCTTTGCCGAAGTTTTAGTCAAAATAGGATTTTTGCTGAGACGAATTTACGACTGTAGAACATTGCCGAAAAAGCCCAGAAACCAATGATGGTGGGCTCCTTATAAAACAGTTGTCGGATTCAACTCACATGTACTTCCTTGTAAGTGACGACTGTATAAATTAACTTAATAAAAAATTAATGAACAAATTTGAAGCGTTAGGCTTTAACAAGGCTATTGTTAAGGCTGTAACAGAATTGGGTTTTGAAAATCCAACTCCTATTCAGGAAAAAGTAATTCCTGTATTATTAACCGGTACAACCGATTTAGTGGCTCTAGCCCAAACAGGAACTGGTAAAACGGCAGCATTTGGTTTGCCTTTAACACACTTAGTAGATTTCAGTTCGCGTGATACGCAAGCTGTGATTATTTGCCCAACACGTGAATTGTGTATGCAAATTACCCGCGATTTACAGAGTTATACCAAATACATTGATGGTGCAAACATTGTAGCCATTTATGGTGGTGCAAGTATCGACAATCAATCTCGCGATATTAAGAGAGGTGCACAAATTGTTGTTGCAACTCCTGGACGTTTGTGTGATATGATTGATCGCAGACGAGTAAACTTCAGCAATGTGCGTTTTGCTATTTTAGATGAAGCAGATGAAA